>NZ_JBWKWI010000034.1:0-409 GCF_059422145.1 Stenotrophomonas sp. GW821-FHT01H02A | reverse complement strand
CATGGCACAAGTCATCAACACCAACACGATGTCGTTGAATGCTCAGCGTAACCTGAGCACCAGCGGCAGCTCCCTGGCCACCACGATCCAGCGCCTGTCGTCGGGTTCGCGCATCAACAGCGCCAAGGACGACGCCGCCGGCCTGGCGATCTCCGAGCGCTTCGGCACCCAGATCCGCGGTACCGACGTGGCCATCCGCAATGCCAACGACGGCATCTCGCTGGCCCAGGTCGCCGAAGGTTCGCTGAGCGAAATCGGCAACAACCTGCAGCGCGTCCGTGAACTGGCCGTGCAGGCCTCCAACGCCACCAACTCCGCCAGCGACCGCAAGGCCCTGCAGGCCGAAGTCACCCAGCTGGTCAGCGAAATCGACCGCGTCGCCAAGCAGTCCGACTTCAACGGCACCAAG
>NZ_JBWKWI010000033.1:0-562 GCF_059422145.1 Stenotrophomonas sp. GW821-FHT01H02A | reverse complement strand
ACTGGCCACACACGTGCGGCCAAGGTCGTAATGGGAAGGATGGCGGTGTAATCCGCAGGATCAGCAAAGCTATTCAAGCGATTAACGTTGATATATGGATTCAGGCTGGCGAAAGTCCGTCCCCACGTAGCGCCCGCATCTGAGCTGAAGGTAATGCCAGCGGCAGCGCCATCAACGGTGACGTTAGCAATATTGTACTGACCGTAGCCAATGGCCTCGCCAGCCCCGGTCCTCCCAAGCCCCACATGGGCTCCCAGAGTCGCTGAGGCGCTGTCTGCTCGGGCATCATTCAGCCTCAGCGCCAGGAAGGTTGCAGCAGGACAGGTGATGGCAAGTTGCTGAGGAGTGCCATTGAAATTGGTCTGCGCATCCTCATTCAGGCTAACAGAGGTGATGGAACCGAGATCGAAGGAGCCGGCGCCAGTCATGGTGGCGATGCAAGCATCGGGCGAAATGCGGCCGCTGATGGCCAGATCGGTGCTGGCCTGCGCCAGGACGGCGGGCGAGAGAGCGAGGAGGGCGCCGCCGATCAACAGATTGGTGAAGCGATTCATATACATGC
>NZ_JBWKWI010000032.1:0-562 GCF_059422145.1 Stenotrophomonas sp. GW821-FHT01H02A | reverse complement strand
GTTGGCCACACACGTGCATTCAGGGTCGTAATGGGAAGGGGGGTGGTGTAATCCGCAGGATCAGCAAAGCTATTCAAGCGATTAACGTTGATGTAGGGATTCAGGCTGGCGAAAGTCCGTCCCCACGTTGCGCCCCCATTTGCGCTGAAGGTAATGCCAGCGGCAGCGCCATCAACGACGGCGTTAGCAAGATTGTACTGAGCGAAACCAATGGCCTCGCCAGCCCTGGTCCTCCCAAGCCCCAGATGGGCCCCCAGATTCAGTGAGGCACTGTCTGCTCGGGCGTCAGTCAGCCTCAGCGCAAGGAGGGTTGCAGCAGGACAGGTGATGGCAAGTTGCTGAACGGCGCCATTGAAATTGGTCTGCGCATCCTCATTCAGGCTAACAGAGGTGATGGAACCCAGATCGAAGGAGCCGGCGCCAGTCATGGTGGCGATGCAGGCATCGGGCGAGATGCGGCCGCTGACGATCAGATCGGCGCTGTCCTGCGCCAGGGCGGCCGGCGAGAGGGCGATCAGGATGCCGCCCAGAAGTACGTTGGTGAAACGATTCATATGCATGT
>NZ_JBWKWI010000031.1:0-615 GCF_059422145.1 Stenotrophomonas sp. GW821-FHT01H02A | reverse complement strand
TTGCTGGACGGCTCGTTCTCCAGCCAGCTGTTCCAGGTCGGCGCCAACGCCGGCCAGGCCATCGCCATCGACAAGGTGGTGGATGCGAAGGCCAATGCACTCGGCGGTGCGCGCTTCTCGACCGGTACGGTCGATGCACCGACCCTTACTGGCACGCCCGCCACGACGGCCGACTTTGCATCGTTCACCATCACCAGCGCGCAGGGAGAAGTCACCTTCGACGCACTGAAGATCGAAGACACGACCGCTCCCGCGGCAGGCAAGGCACTCGCCGCGCACATCAATGCCAAGATCGGTGAAACCGGCGTTTACGCCCAGGCTGCTGATGACGGTGCCATCACCCTGACGTCGGTGAAGGACAGCGTTGACAAGGACGGTGCCTATGTCGCGATCGACTCCACGCTTGCCGATTTCAATGCAGAGGCAGCCGAAGGAAAGGCAGTCTTCGCCGACAAGCTTGACGTCTCTGAAGTTGCCGGCGCCCAGCAGGCACTGGAAATCGTCGACAAGGCGCTGAGCGCCATCAACAACACCCGCGCCGACCTCGGCGCCATCCAGAACCGCTTCACCTCGGTGGTGGCGAACCTGCAGACCTCGACCGAAAACCTGTCCGCG
>NZ_JBWKWI010000030.1:0-624 GCF_059422145.1 Stenotrophomonas sp. GW821-FHT01H02A | reverse complement strand
CTGCTGGACGGCTCGTTCTCCAGCCAGCTGTTCCAGGTCGGCGCCAATGCCGGTCAGGCCATCGCCATCGACAAGGTGGTGGATGCGAAGGCCAATGCCCTCGGCGGCGCCCAGTTCGCCACGGCGACGGTCGCGAAGGTGACCGGCGTTGCAGACACGGACGTTAAGATCGATGCCTTCCAGATCACCGATAGCAAGGGCAACGAAGTCAAGTTCGACGAACTGGTAGTGGCCAGTGTCGGTACGGGCGCCCAGAACGAAGTGGCTGCAGGCAAAGCACTCGCCACCCATATCAACGCCAAGATCGGCGAGACCGGCGTTTACGCAGAGGCAGATGATGCCGGCGTTGTAACGTTGACCTCGGTCAAGGACAGCGTGAATGCTGACGGCGATGCCACCATTTTCAGTACTGACCTGGCGAACACCGGTACGGTCACGATGGGTGCCAAGCAGTTTGCTGAAGAAATCGACATCTCCACCGTCAAGGGTGCCCAGCAGGCGCTGGAAATCGTCGACAAGGCGCTGAGCTCGATCAACAACACCCGCGCCGACCTCGGCGCCATCCAGAACCGCTTCACCTCGGTGGTGGCGAACCTGCAGACCTCGACCGAAAACCTGTCCGCC
>NZ_JBWKWI010000029.1:0-739 GCF_059422145.1 Stenotrophomonas sp. GW821-FHT01H02A | reverse complement strand
GCGCGCCTGAGCGCCAGGC
The DNA here is from genome assembly GCF_059422145.1 of Stenotrophomonas sp. GW821-FHT01H02A. Taxonomy (NCBI): domain Bacteria; kingdom Pseudomonadati; phylum Pseudomonadota; class Gammaproteobacteria; order Lysobacterales; family Lysobacteraceae; genus Stenotrophomonas; species Stenotrophomonas sp. GW821-FHT01H02A. The sequence continues at coordinate 720 of NZ_JBWKWI010000029.1, read as the reverse complement.
GCATCGGCGAGCTGGCCAAGGTCGAAGCGGTGAGCACCCAGGACAACGAGAATGCGATCGCCGCGCTGAAGCAGGCCGAGGCCGATGTCGGCGCCGCGCGTGCCGCGCTGGACGCCGCCAACGTGACGCTGGGCTATGCGCGCATCACCGCGCCGATCAGCGGGCGTATCGGCAAGTCCTCGGTCACCCAGGGTGCACTGGTCAGCGCCGGCCAGGCCGAAGCGCTGGCCACCGTGCAGCAGTTGAATCCGATCTATGTCGACCTGACCCAGTCCGCCAGCGAACTGCTGCAGCTGCGCCGCGAGCTGGCCAGTGGCCGCCTGCAGGACAACCAGACCCTGCCGGTGACGATCCTGCTCGACGATGGCACCGAGTTCGATCACAAGGGCACGCTGGAATTCTCCGAAGTCAGCGTGGATCCGACCACCGGCAGCTACGCGCTGCGGGTCAAGGTCGAGAACCCGGAGCAGGTGCTGATGCCGGGCATGTACGTGCGTGCCCAGGTCGGCAGCGGCGTGCGCGAGAACGCGATCCTGGTGCCGATGCAGGGCATCGCCCGCGATCCGAAGGGCGATACCAGCGCCATGGTGGTCGGCAAGGACGACAAGGTCGAAGTGCGGCAGGTCAAGGTCAGCCGTTCGCTCGGCGACAAGTGGCTGGTGGAAGACGGGCTGAAGGCAGGTGACAAGGTCATCGTCGAAGGCCTGCAGAAGATCCAGC
>NZ_JBWKWI010000028.1:0-1195 GCF_059422145.1 Stenotrophomonas sp. GW821-FHT01H02A | reverse complement strand
GGTAATCCCCCCGCTTTTAGCGGTCGCCAAAAGTGGAACTACGCAGCCAGTGCAAGCTTCTGCATTGGCGTGATGCCGCCGAGCGCCATGTTTGGGCGCTCGTGATTGTAAGTCCATAGCCAACGAGTGGCGATGTCCTGGACCTGTTCGATGTCATTGAACAGATTGCTGGCAAGCCAAGCGTAACGCACGGTCCGGTTGTAGCGCTCGATGTAGGCGTTCTGCTGAGGATTGCCTGGCTGGATGTAGAGCAACGCAATGTCTTGCCGCTCGGCCCATGCTTGCAGCGCTTCGCTGATGTACTCGGGCCCGTTGTCGCAGCGTATGGCGCGGGGCTTTCCGCGCCATTGAATGACCTGTTCCAGGCTGCGGATGACGCGCGCCGCAGGCAAGGAGATGTCGACCTCCATCGCCAGTCCCTGACGGTTGAAGTCATCCAGTACGTTGAGCATCCGGAAGCTGCGTCCATCAGCCAGCTGATCGTGCATGAAATCCATCGACCATGTCTGGTTGACCGCCTCAGGCACCGTCAAAGGCTCCGGCACTTCCCGGACGATGCGCTTGCGCGGCTTGATACGCAGATTCAGCTCCAAATCGCGATAGATCCGATACACGCGCTTGTGGTTCCAAGCGAAGCCCTTCACGTTGCGCAGGTGCAGGAAGCAAAGCCCAAAGCCCCAATCGCGGTAGGCGCTGGTCAGCCTGAGCAACCAGTCAGCGATGATCGCATTTTCTTGGCAGGCCTTGGCCTGATAGCGGTAGCAGGTCTGACTCACCTCGAACGTCCTGCACGCATGAACGATGCTGGTGATGCCTGCCTGGACCGCCCGTCTGGCCATCTCGCGACGCTGAGATGGCCTCACCACTTTTTTGAGAGCGCTTCCTTCAGCAGCTCGGCACTGAGCTGCGCATCGGCGTACATCTTCTTCAGCCGCCGGTTCTCGTCCTGCAGTTCTTTTAGCTGGGACACCATGGACGCATCCATGCCGCCGAACTTGCTGCGCCACTTGTAGAACGTCGCTGAGCTGATGCCATGCTGTCGGCAAAGGTCCGGGACAGGCGTGCCGGCCTCGGCCTGCTTGAGTACGGCGATGATCTGGCTGTCGGTGAATCGTGATTTCTTCATGGGATCTCCTCAGATTAGGTTACGAGAAAATTCCACTTCTGGCTGCGGCTAACCTGCGGGGGGATTACC
>NZ_JBWKWI010000027.1:0-1224 GCF_059422145.1 Stenotrophomonas sp. GW821-FHT01H02A | reverse complement strand
GGGTTCTACCCCGATATCACGGACGGTTCTAAAAGAGCTGCAACCTTCTGATCCTGCCTGGCGACCCTTCGTCGCATCCTTGGGTTGTGGCGTCGCTCGATGTAGTCAAACACATCCGCCCTTGCTGCATCCAGTGTGGGGTAGCTCGTTCGATAGATACGCTCACGCTTGAGTAGTCCAAAAAAGCCTTCGCAGGCCGCGTTGTCGCCGCAATGCCCTACAGCGCTCATTGAGCAGATCAGTCCGTTAGCCGCGAGATACCCCTGGTAGTCACCGCTGCGGAACTGACTGCCACGATCCGAATGCAGGATCACCTCATCGCTTCCTTGCCGCTGCCAGACCGCCATCTGCACAGCCTGGATCACCATCTGACGGTCCTGCCGAGCGTGCATTGACCAGCCCACAATGCGCTGGTCGTACAGATCCAGCACGATGCACAGATACAGCTTGCCCTGCTGGGTCTTGATCTCGGTGATGTCCGTGACCCACTTGGTTTCCGGCTCCAGCGCGAGAAAATCGCGCTCAAGCAGGTTACTCACGCCGGGCGGCGTCACGGCAGGACCTGCACGCTGCCCGCGACGCTTCCGCCGGGGCCAGCCCTGCAGGCCATCGACCGCCATCAGGCGCGCGACCCGATTCAAGCTGGCACGTTCGCCCTCCTCAGCCAGGTCTTCGCGCATGCGACCAGCCCCCAACGTACCGCGGCTGTCTTCGTGCAGTTCGCGTATCCGTACGAGCAGGCGCTCATTGTCGACCTGCCGGGCGCTCGCAGGGCGCTTACTCCACTCGTAGTAGCCGCTGGCCGATACCTTCAGGCACCGGCACATCAGCCGGATCGGAAACTCATCGCGGCAACGTTCGATCACCTGATACCTCAGGATGATCCCTTTGCAAAGAACGTCGCCGCTTCTCGCAAAAAATCCCGTTCCTTCTTCACCCGCGCCAGCTCACGCTTGAGGCGTGCCAACTCCTCATCCCGAGGTGTCCCGGTGCCCCCGAAGGCGATAGCTCCCGCGCTCTGTGCCTCGCGCTTCCAACGGGTCAGCAGGCTGTCGCGAATTCCCAGCTCCCGGGCCACCTGGGCGCAGGTGACGCCGGGCTGACTCGCCTGCTCAACCGCGCCGCGCTTGAACTCGGCACTGAACTTCCTACGCTTTGTCATGAACACTCCTCATGGCCTGAATCGGCCTTCTTGTAAGTGTCCGTGAAAACGGGGTAGAACCC
>NZ_JBWKWI010000026.1:0-1252 GCF_059422145.1 Stenotrophomonas sp. GW821-FHT01H02A | reverse complement strand
CGGGCATGCCCGTGCAGGCCACCGAAATGGGCGCGGCCCCGGCCAAGCCGGCCGCCGCGCCGGCGGCTCCCGCCGCCCAGCAGTAACCGGAGAATTCCATGGCACGTTTTTTCATTGATCGCCCCATCTTCGCGTGGGTGATCGCGATCATCATCATGCTCGCCGGTGGCCTGGCGGTGCTCAAGCTGCCGGTGTCCATGTACCCGGAAGTGGCACCGCCGGCCGTCGAGATCAGCGCCAGTTACCCGGGTGCATCGGCCAAGGTGGTCGAGGACTCGGTGACGCAGATCATCGAGCAGAACATGAAGGGCCTGGATGGCCTGATCTACTTCTCCTCCAACAGCTCCTCCAATGGCCAGGCCACGATCACGCTGACCTTCCAGAGCGGCACCGACCCGGACATCGCCCAGGTACAGGTGCAGAACAAGCTGCAGCTGGCCATGCCGCTGCTGCCGCAGGAAGTGCAGCGCCAGGGCATCAACGTGGCCAAGTCGAGCAGCGGCTTCCTGCAGGTGCTGGGCTTCGTCTCCGAAGACGGCAGCATGGATGCCAACGACATCTCCGATTACGTCGGCTCCAACATCGTCGATCCGCTGAGCCGCGTGCCGGGCGTGGGCAACATCCAGGTGTTCGGTGGCAAGTACGCCATGCGCATCTGGCTGGACCCCAACAAGCTGCACACCTACAAGCTGTCCACCGCCGAAGTGATCGCGGCGATCACCGCGCAGAACGCGCAGGTCGCCATCGGCCAGCTTGGCGGCGCGCCGTCGATCAAGGGCCAGCAGCTCAACGCCACCATCAACGCGCAGGACCGCCTGCAGACCCCGGAGCAGTTCCGCAACATCATCGTGCGCAGCGCGCAGGACGGTGCCGAACTGCGCCTGGCCGACGTGGCCCGCGTGGAGCTGGGAGCCGAATCGTACGACTTCGTGACCCGCTACAACGGCAAGCCGTCCTCGGGTATCGCGATCACCCTGGCCACCGGCGCCAACGCGCTGGCCACGGCCAACGGCGTGCGTGCCACCCTGGATGAAATGGCCCCGAACTTCCCGGCCGGCCTGAAGGCGGTGGTGCCGTATGACACCACGCCGTTCGTACAGGTCTCGATCAAGGGCGTCATCAAGACCCTGATCGAAGCCATCGTGCTGGTGTTCCTGGTGATGTACCTGTTCCTGCAGAACTTCCGCGCGACCCTGATCCCCACGATCGCGGTACCGGTGGTGCTGCTGGGCACGTTCGGCATCCTGGCCGC
>NZ_JBWKWI010000025.1:0-1255 GCF_059422145.1 Stenotrophomonas sp. GW821-FHT01H02A | reverse complement strand
TGGGCATGCCCGTGCAGGCCACCGAAATGGGCGCGGCCCCGGCCAAGCCGGCCGCCGCGCCGGCGGCTCCCGCCGCCCAGCAGTAACTGGAGAATTCCATGGCACGTTTTTTCATTGATCGCCCCATCTTCGCGTGGGTGATTGCGATCATCATCATGCTCGCCGGTGGCCTGGCGGTGCTCAAGCTGCCGGTGTCCATGTACCCGGAAGTGGCACCGCCCAGCCTGACGATAACGGCAATCTACCCTGGCGCGTCTGCAAGCGTCATCGAGGAGACCGTCACCAAAGTCATCGAGCAGAACCTGACCAGTCTCGATGGGATGATGTACTTTTCCTCCCAGAGCTACTCATATGGCGGCTACGCGACGATTACCCTCGTATTCGAGCCGGGTACGGACCTGGAGGCGGTCCAGCCGAACGTCCAAAATAGGGTGCAGCGGGCAATGCCCTCCCTGCCCGAACAGGTGCAGCGCCGTGGCGTCAATGTGTCGAAATCAGGCGCCGACCTGCTACAGATGATAGGTTTCGTCTCTGAGGACAACAGCATGGATGCGGCCGGGGTAGCTGACTACGTCGGATCCTCCGTTGTTGATGTGATCAGCCGGGTAAGTGGCGTTGGCCTTGTCCGGGAGTATGGCGGCAAGTATGCGATGCGCATCTGGCTGGATCCCGATCGTCTCCACGCCTATCGATTGACGATCTCGGACATAGCCGCCGCCATTCGAGCGCAGAACGCTCAGATCGGGCTAGGCGAACTGGGTGGGGCGCCTAGCGTGGACGCGCAGGCATTGACAGCATTTGTCGATGCTGGGTCGCGCCTTTCCAGTGCCGATCAGTTTCGCGCCATCGTCCTTCGTGGAAACCCAGATGGAAGCCAGTTGCTGCTTGGTGATGTTGCCCGTGTCGAGCTGGGTGCGGAAAGCTACGATTTCAGTAATCGTCTCAACGCATTGCCGGCTGCGGCTATCGGAATCTATCTGGCACCTGGTGCCAACGCTATCGTTACACGGAAGGCAGTCGACAAGGCGCTGGAGGGCATCTCCAGGGACATGCCGACGGGGCTGGCGGTCGTCGTGCCTTATGATTCTGTGCCCTTCGTCAACGCCTCCATCCGCAGCGTGGTGTACACGTTGTTTGAAGGGATCGTTCTTGTCTTTCTCGTCATCTATCTATTCCTGCAGAACTTTCGCGCAACGCTGATCCCCACGATCGCGGTACCGGTGGTGCTACTGGGCACGTTCGGCATCCTGGCCGT
>NZ_JBWKWI010000024.1:0-1570 GCF_059422145.1 Stenotrophomonas sp. GW821-FHT01H02A | reverse complement strand
CCAATGGCGGGACGCTGGTTAGCGTAGGCACGCGCCCGGTCGGCACGTTCCCCGAATCGGTGCAGAACCGCTACAGCGGCAGATAACGTGCCGGTCTACAATCGGCTTCCACACAGGGGGCTGACATGGACGTTCGCAAGGTACTGTTCTTCATCTCGATAGTTGTCACGCCTATCGCCACAGCACAGCAGATTCATTCGGCCGCGGGGCCTCAGCCTGTGCCCAAGTACGAGCCCAAGCGCGCTCAGCCCAACAATCTCGGCGCCACCCCGTTGAACTGTCCTCAGCACGTCGAACCAAGAATGCGGTTGCTGTGCAACGACATTGAGCGGACCCTCGTCCAGAGCGAGGCCAAGCGGCAAGGGCTACCGGTTCCATCCGCGAGCATCGTGAAGCTGCCCGGGCTGGGGAGCGCTGATGCCAAAACACTTGGCGCGGCGTGTGTTGGTGGAACTGCAATGCGCCGACTCAGCAATGGCTGGGAGCAGCTACGGGACGGCCAAGGCAACTGGCTGCGGTGCCGCGAGCAGTGATCCGGGGTGTAGGGGCGATGCCCCTACGGATACGCCTTCAACCAGCAGACCGTCCGAAGTGCCGGTCCCGGAAATCGCCCAGGTCCACGACGACGACCTTGACCATCTGGCGCTGACCGGCTTTTCGCTGTCCGGCCTCGGCCTTGCGCCGGGAGGCGAACCCGGCGACCCTGAGTTCCATCTGATCGCGCCACGCCAGCCCGGCAATCCGTTCGGGGGTCATGCGGTCGCCGTCAGGGCTGACTAGGTAGTTGCCTCTGACGCTCCAGCCCGCGAAGGGGCCGGTCAGGTACTGGCACATGCATCAATGCTCGCTTTGTCCTTGGAACCACGGAGAGGCAAGAGCGATGCCAGTAGCAGCTTCAGCAGGCCACCGTAGTACCTTGCCAGCCTGCCCGCAGCTTTACATAATATACATTATGCGAAATGGCGTAATCCGCCGTTTGGCGTGGGTCTGGCTCTGGATCAAGTCTTGCCTCCCGTCTCGGGAACCCAACAAGGACGAGATCGCAGCATGACCACGCTGGACCCGCACGACCGTATCGACATGACCGGCCCTTGGGCCGGTTTCGGCTTTCAGGGCGGCCATATGTTCACCCCCGAGGGCCACAGCCTTGAACCCTGCGACATGACCTGGTGGTCGCTGACCTGCAACATCGCACGGGAATGGCGGCTGATGATGGAGGAAGCGCGGCCGCGGCAGACGCGATCGGCAGCATCTGGAAAGCGCTGCCCCACAATGGATTCCAGCGTCGTATACCTACGTGAGTACGTCAGAAATCGCAGAGAGAGACGGCTGGGCATGGGTGATCCCGGTACCGGCGCCGAACCCTCCAACGTGGTCCATATGTCACGTGGGCCACGACGCCCCAAGCGCGGGTGAGGCGTTATCCGTAGGGGCGTAGCCCCTACACCCCGGATCTACTGCTCGCGGCACCGTAGCCAGTTGCCTTATCTGCCGCTGTAGCGGTTCTGCACCGATTCGGGGAACGTGCCGACCGGGCGCGTGCCTACGCTAACCAGCGTCCCGCCATTGC
>NZ_JBWKWI010000023.1:0-3116 GCF_059422145.1 Stenotrophomonas sp. GW821-FHT01H02A | reverse complement strand
CCCTGTGCGTAGCCCTCCAAGCAGACGGCACCCTTCTGCCTACCGGACAGCCGGTTGCCGAGTGTGCGGGCTACGTACTGGTCAGTGCCTCGGAACACGGTGTTTACGAGGTCGTGCAGCAAGCGCTTTCGATGCCCACACCGGAGGAAGCCCTCTTATGGGCAACTACCACCTGCGGGGTAGTGATCGCGTGGTTTGTCGTGGGACGCATCGTCGGTAGCGTCGCAACGATGTTTGACAAATGACCGGCAAAAACCAATCAACCAACCAATGCAAGGAGAGACACCATGGATTCCATTCTCACTGGCCTGAGCGCTGCTGATGCCGTCCCCGCCCTGATCGGCGCGGCCACCATCATCGCCCTGTTGGGCTTCACGAAGTGGGCAGCAAAGAAGGTGGCCGGCTTCTTCGGCTGATGCAGGGCAGGGCGGGGCGATGTTTCGGCATCGCCCTTGCTCTATGTGGGGATCGACGGGAGTCCAGGACATGATCGTATTGGTGCTGTGTGGGTTCATCGGCGCGTGCTGCGGGATGGCGGGCGTCAAGGGGATGGATGCGTGATCCGCTCTCATCCTGTGCGGCGGCCCATGCCTCAATGCGTGTTGACCGCGCTGCTGCTCGTGGCAGCGTTCATGGGTCACATCGCAGACGTGAAAGCCTCGACGTGGCCCGATGAAGGGGCGGCATATGCTGCCTGCTACGCGCAAGCTGCTGCGGCTGGTGCTGCGAACTGCCAGTCTCGAAACCCACGCTCGATCAAGATTTCCGAAGGGTCCTATGAGGCTCGTTGGGAGTACAAGTGTTTCAACGCGTGGACGGATGCGCGTCGTGGTGATCTTTGCAACTACCCCAAGGAGCAATCTTGTGCCAGTCGTTCAGAGCAAACGGGATGGAAAGGCGGCGGCGACAATGGTCTAGGCTCGGTCTGCCACGATGGCTGTGCATATGATGGGTCGGTCTATGCCGGATCGCCTACCGGACGACTGTTCACCGCGAACGGCCAGGTCTGCAAGAACAGTGATCTTCCCTCGCCAGAGACACCGGCGCCCGGTGATGGCGATGGCGGTGGTGGTGGTGAGATTCCCGGCGATGGCGGTGGTGATGGCGGCAGTGATCCCGGCACCGGCCCCGGCAACGGCGGTGGCGGCGATGGTGGTGGCAACGGTGACGGCGATGGTGACGGTAATGGAGACGGCGACGGCGACGGCAACGGAAATGGCCCCGGCGATGGGGATGGGAATGGGGAAGGCGACGGTGATGGCGAAGGGTCAACGCTTCCCGAGGGTGAGATATGGAAGGCCCCCAAGGACACGGTACAAAGCGTGTTCGATGATTTCTATGACAAGGCCAAGAAGACCAAAGCGGTCGATGGCGTCACGAAGTTTATGAAGATCTCGGGCAACGGCTCGTGCCCAACCTTTACTGTTTCGGCGACCAAATGGTGGGCGTCGATGACCTATAGCGCGCACTGTTCGGGCGACTTCTTGGCGCTGCTGCAGCTGTGCGGATACGTGATCTTTGCGATTGCGGCCTATGCCGCCGTCCGCATCTCGCTGACCTGAGGATAGCCAATGTTTGCTGGGTGGATTGACGATTTCAAACAGTGGCTGTGGAACCTCGTGTTGAAGATGTTCGACACGTTGTGGGACATGGTTGTTGCCTCGATCGTGCGCACGTTCAAGGTGCTCGCGGAACTGATCTTGTACGTGCTGTCCAAGTTGCCGTTGCCGGAATTCATGCAGAACACCAGCCTCGGCGACATGCTGGCCAAGGGCGGTAGCACCGTGATGTGGTTCGCCCAGCTGTTCCAGCTTGGGCCATCCATGGTGATGATCGGGGTGGCCATCGTGTTCTATCTGCTGCGGCGCGTTCTCACGATAGGTATCTGGTAATGCTTGTATTCAACGAAGGCGTTCCGCGTGCTGGCAAGAGCTATGACGCGGTAAAGAATCACATTCTCCCGGCCCTGAAGAAGGGCCGTCGCGTGTACGCCCGACTGAATGGTCTGCGTCACGACAAGATCGCCGCGCACCTGGGCATGGCTGAAAGCGATGTGCGGGCGCAGCTGGTGCTGGTAGACACGAAAGAGGTTGTTAGCGCCTTCTCGTGCAGCCAGGACGACACCGGCAAGTGGTGCATCCCGGATCACTTCAAAGATGCGCTAGTGGTGATCGATGAGGTACATGAGTTCTATGTCAACGAGCGCAAGCCGCTCAGCCCGGAGGTAGAGAATTTCTGGGCGCTGCTGGGCCAGAACGGCGGTGACGCCGTCATCATGACGCAGTGGATCAACCGGCTTCACTCGGCGGTCAAGGCGCGCATCGAGCGCAAGAACACGTTCCAGAAGCTCACCGCAGTGGGCAGTAAATCCCGGTACCGCGTGACCTTTTTCCACACCACGTCGCCGGGCAAGTACGAAAAGGTGGGCGGGCAGACGCTCAAGTACGATCCGGCCATTTTCCCGCTGTATGACGGCTACGCGCCGGGCGCGGAGAACACCGAGGTCTACGAGGAAGGCGGTAAGACGGTGTGGGCCGCAATGGCAGTGCGCGGCGTGATCTTCCTCGTGCTGGGTGGCATTGGCCTGTACTTCTTCGCAGGGTTCTTCCTGAAATCAAAGCCCAAGAGCGAGCCAGCGCCCCGCGCAAGCACTCAGGACGCCGCTCGGCGGTCGCAGCCGATGGCGCATGGGGCAGGGGAGACAGTGCAGGGCGAACCGGCCGCGCCGGAGCCGGAGCGGGATCCCCTTGCCGATCTGACCACTGAGCAGCGGTATGTGGCGGATCTCGGGGAGAAGGGCCGGATACGGCTCGCGCTGATTGCCCAGGTCGCTGGAGAAGATCGCGGGTGGGTTCAGTGGATCAGCACGGAGAGCAACGAAATCATTGAACAACTGGACATACGCCAGCTTCGTGCACTGGGCTACGAGGTCGCCGTCGAGTCGTATGGGCTTCGGCTGTCGGCCGGGAGCCATGTGACGGTGGCTACTGCTTGGCCGTATAACGCGCCTATCCGCGAAAAGGATGCACGCCTGTACAACCTGTCCGGCGATGGGGCTGGCACCGCGACTGCGAGCGCAGCGAGTGGGCGTGGTGCTGGCGCCAGCGCCCATGGTG
>NZ_JBWKWI010000022.1:0-3355 GCF_059422145.1 Stenotrophomonas sp. GW821-FHT01H02A | reverse complement strand
AAAGTACGCCCGACGCTGTCGGATAGTGATGCGTTCTACGCGATGTACAGGGACATCTTCGTCAACCTTGTCCGTGCAGTTGATCTGGCTCATGGCGCGGGCATGGTGATCGGTGACTTGTCTCCTCCCAATATCCTTGTTGCCAAGGACAGTCTGGCAGTCCGCCTGATCGATCTTGAGGCCGCGTTTCGACCCGGGCTCGGAGAGTCGGAGGACATCCACACACCTGGATTCCGGAGCAAGCTGAAGAGCCGGGCAAGGATCAGCAGCTATGAAGATGACCACTACGCGGTGGCGGCCATCATGATGTACGCCATGTTCCCGATCGTCGCTATGGCCTACATCAGAGATGATCTATTCGACACAGTGCTGCCGGAGATCGTGTGGGATATCGGCTGGAAGGACACGCCCGTCATGGGTGTCATCCGTGACCTCGCACAAGGCAAGGCCAGCCTGAAAGAGGCGGAGGAACGGCTGCTGCAGCCGGTAAGCATTCGCCAGCCCTATGCCTCCAAGGCTGGCAGAGGCCTTCCCGCTGACAGCGTGCTGAAGAGGCTGGCCGCCTTCATCCAGGTCAATTATCGCCTCGACCCGAAGTACACGCTCTTTCCGTGCGATCCATTCGCGCTGGCAACCAACGCCAGCAGCCTTGGTTTCGGATCATCAGGGGTGATCTATGCGCTCATCCGTGCCGGCGTTGAGGTGCCCCAAGCGGCATGGGATCGGCATCTCGCCGAGGTCTCGAGCCTGAACAGCCAGAATGCGGCACCGGGATTTCTTACCGGCCTGGCGGGGATCGGTTGGGCGCACCTGGCAATGGGGGAGGCGGCCATTGGCCTCGGCTTTGTGGAGCAAGCCAACAGGAGTGTTCAGAAAACCACGCATCCTTCCCTGTACTACGGGATGGCGGGCCTGGGCTTGGCCGATCTGGCCGCATACGTGGTCTCTGGTCATCATCGCTATCTTGACCTGGCCCTGGAGCTCGCGGCACAGCTTGAGTCCTCCGCGCTTCAGAGCAACGACGGGCTGTATTGGGAAGACGATGGTGTCGTCCGAATCGGCTTTGGCTATGGACAATCCGGTATCGCCCTTTTCTTCCTTCGGCTGTCACAGGCCGCCGGGGACGAGCGCTGGCGAACCCTGGGCAAGGCTGCCCTGTGCTACGACCTTGCTCATGGCCATGAGCTGGAGGCAGGGGTGACAACCTTTGCCGCGGCTCCAGCAGGGATCACGACGTATGAGCATTACATCGAGCAAGGCACCGCCGGCATCGTCAAGGTGGCCATCCGGTACGGACTCTGGGAGACGGTGGATCAGCTCGTACTGGATCTGCACAGAAAGTACGCTGGCTTCGCAGGCCTCCTGTATGGCCTGGCTGGCCTCATCGACACGCTGGTTGATGCCCACGTGTACTCCGGAAATCCCAGGTATCTGGAAATGGCACAGCGCGCCTACCAAGGCCTTACCGACCTCTATGTTTTCGGAGACGACGACATGGCGGCGGTGCCTGGAGAGAACCTGTTCCGCATATCGTGTGATTACGCGACTGGAATGGCCGGGATCATACGCGCCATCCAGAGGCTCAGTGCCCCTGATGGCGATGACTTCTGCTTGGATGTCCTGGACGGGCCACTGCTGAAGCGCATTGGTGCGCACGCTGTCCAAGCGTCTGCGTGATCGCGAGGAGAGCGGAATGAGCTTCGCAGCCCGAGGACAAGGAGTGCAGGCTGCCTCCACTGCCAGGACCAGCGTGCGGGACTTCGCTTGTCTGTTGGGCGGCGATCGACGTGAGTACATCGGCGTGACTGCTGCAGGTGCGCTGATCGGCGCTGCCGAAGGTCTGATCCACCCCTTGCTGATCAAGGCGATCCTTGATCATGCGTCGTCCAGCGGCGACGTTGAAAGGATGATGCTTCTGGTGCTCGGCTATCTGGTGCTTGGCGTATCCCTGAATGCCGGCGCCTACGCCACCTCGTTGTGGCAGCAACGTCTGGATAACAGGATTGTGAGGCGAATAAGTGCGGATCTGCTTGGAGCGTTCTACACCGAACACTATCAACGTTTCCTCCGCAATGGCGTCGGGTACTACGTGTCGCGCATACGAGCGGACGTAAAGGATGGGTTGGTTCCGATGCTTGCGTTGGTGCGAGTCCTTACGACGAAGATCTCCATGTTGCTGGCCCTGGTCTCCGCATTGCTCCTCATCTCCTGGCAGGCATTTGCCGTGCTGGTGGTCATCATTCCCATTGCGACAGTCGTGAGCTTGGCTGTCGGCAAGAGAATCCGCCACCTGACATCGACCGAGCGGGAAAATGAAGCCGACGTGCTCGGTGTGCTGACCAAGGCGGTGGGAAGCATCAAGATGGTTTGCGGCTTTGGGCTTGTGAACAAGACGGTCAATGAGTTCGATAACGGTATGGGCGTGTTGCTTGATACCGGCTACAAGCGATTCAAGGCCGTCCGCACCCTGCAGGGGGCCAGTGACCTGACCATGGTGCTGTCGGATGTCTGCTCGATCTTTGTTGGCGCATTGTTCGTCCTTCAGAGAAAGATGACGTTCGGCTCATTCATTGCCTTCATGAATTCATTCTGGCGGGCCGCGACGACATTGATCGCGATCTTCAAGCACTGGGCCGAGCTCCAGAGCCATGGCGCAACCGTTCATCGGATCACCCAGTTCCTTCATGGTCACGAGACCTCCCATTTCGACGTCTGCGACTCCGTGATCGCCATGGATGTCGGCTTCTCCTACGAGGGGGCCGACGTGCTGCGGGACGTATCGGTGGCCTGGAGGCCCGGGCGTCGCGTTCTGATCACGGGCGACAACGGCTCCGGGAAGACAACGTTTGCCAACATCCTGGCCAGATGCCTATACCCGACGCAGGGGCGCGTTTCGCTTCCTTCCCGGATCAGTGCAGCTACGCTGCCGCTTGCCTTTCCACCGCTGAAGGTTGGAAAGCTTGACGTCGAGCAGCGCCTGCTCCAGGCCTTCGGCCTGGACTGTCCGGAAATCCGAACGGCCTATCCCGACCAGCTGTCAGCCGGGCAGCAGCAGAAGCTCGCATTGGCCATGGTGCTCAGCAAAGCAGCGGATCTGTATGTGCTGGATGAGCCCCTTGCAAACCTGGATACCAGCGCTCAGGACGTCGCGATGCTGGAAATCATGGCGTGGACCGAAGGTAGAACCCTGGTGATGATCATGCATGGCGGCAGCCGGTTCCGAGACCTCTTCGACGAACGTCACCACCTCGGGTCGCCGGAGCAGCCCTCCCCGAATGTATCCAGCCCCAACCAACCCCGGGCGACGTCAGGAAGGCGGATAACGTCGTTGGCCACCCACGGGAATGCTTCATGA
>NZ_JBWKWI010000021.1:0-5572 GCF_059422145.1 Stenotrophomonas sp. GW821-FHT01H02A | reverse complement strand
CGAAAAGCCTGACATAATAGGCGGCTCGCTTCGACGAAAAGACCTCCGGGTCGCACGACGAAGCAGCATCGGCAACAACGTTTCGCTTCGGTGAAACGGCCTTGAAAAAAGGTGTTGACGAGGCGGAAAAGCCGGCTATAATGGGCGGCTCGCAACGACGGAAACGTCGGGGCGCACGGAGGAAGGCGCTGAGGCCGACTCCAGAGTTCTTTGACAGTATGCGCAGGTATCTTGTGAAGGCGCCTGCAGGAAGGATGATTGTCCATCTTGCAGACGTTTGATCAAGCAACATATCAATTGTTTTAAAGCAAGCGAAACGTTGCCAGCGGTCAAGCATCTGCAGCTTTAAATTTTTAGTCCTCGGACTATGCGTTTTTAAGTGAAGAGTTTGATCCTGGCTCAGAGTGAACGCTGGCGGTAGGCCTAACACATGCAAGTCGAACGGCAGCACAGGAGAGCTTGCTCTCTGGGTGGCGAGTGGCGGACGGGTGAGGAATACATCGGAATCTACCTTTTCGTGGGGGATAACGTAGGGAAACTTACGCTAATACCGCATACGACCTTCGGGTGAAAGCAGGGGACCTTCGGGCCTTGCGCGGATAGATGAGCCGATGTCGGATTAGCTAGTTGGCGGGGTAAAGGCCCACCAAGGCGACGATCCGTAGCTGGTCTGAGAGGATGATCAGCCACACTGGAACTGAGACACGGTCCAGACTCCTACGGGAGGCAGCAGTGGGGAATATTGGACAATGGGCGCAAGCCTGATCCAGCCATACCGCGTGGGTGAAGAAGGCCTTCGGGTTGTAAAGCCCTTTTGTTGGGAAAGAAAAGCAGTCGGCTAATACCCGGTTGTTCTGACGGTACCCAAAGAATAAGCACCGGCTAACTTCGTGCCAGCAGCCGCGGTAATACGAAGGGTGCAAGCGTTACTCGGAATTACTGGGCGTAAAGCGTGCGTAGGTGGTTGTTTAAGTCTGTTGTGAAAGCCCTGGGCTCAACCTGGGAATTGCAGTGGATACTGGGCGACTAGAGTGTGGTAGAGGGTAGTGGAATTCCCGGTGTAGCAGTGAAATGCGTAGAGATCGGGAGGAACATCCATGGCGAAGGCAGCTACCTGGACCAACACTGACACTGAGGCACGAAAGCGTGGGGAGCAAACAGGATTAGATACCCTGGTAGTCCACGCCCTAAACGATGCGAACTGGATGTTGGGTGCAATTTGGCACGCAGTATCGAAGCTAACGCGTTAAGTTCGCCGCCTGGGGAGTACGGTCGCAAGACTGAAACTCAAAGGAATTGACGGGGGCCCGCACAAGCGGTGGAGTATGTGGTTTAATTCGATGCAACGCGAAGAACCTTACCTGGTCTTGACATGTCGAGAACTTTCCAGAGATGGATTGGTGCCTTCGGGAACTCGAACACAGGTGCTGCATGGCTGTCGTCAGCTCGTGTCGTGAGATGTTGGGTTAAGTCCCGCAACGAGCGCAACCCTTGTCCTTAGTTGCCAGCACGTAATGGTGGGAACTCTAAGGAGACCGCCGGTGACAAACCGGAGGAAGGTGGGGATGACGTCAAGTCATCATGGCCCTTACGACCAGGGCTACACACGTACTACAATGGTAGGGACAGAGGGCTGCAAACCCGCGAGGGCAAGCCAATCCCAGAAACCCTATCTCAGTCCGGATTGGAGTCTGCAACTCGACTCCATGAAGTCGGAATCGCTAGTAATCGCAGATCAGCATTGCTGCGGTGAATACGTTCCCGGGCCTTGTACACACCGCCCGTCACACCATGGGAGTTTGTTGCACCAGAAGCAGGTAGCTTAACCTTCGGGAGGGCGCTTGCCACGGTGTGGCCGATGACTGGGGTGAAGTCGTAACAAGGTAGCCGTATCGGAAGGTGCGGCTGGATCACCTCCTTTTGAGCAAAGACAGCATCGTCCTGTCGGGCGTCTTCACAAGTAACCTGCATTCAGAGTTTCACGCCGGCCTGGCCGGTGTGGATAGTCCCGTATATGGGGCCTTAGCTCAGCTGGGAGAGCACCTGCTTTGCAAGCAGGGGGTCGTCGGTTCGATCCCGACAGGCTCCACCACACGTTGCGTGTTTATCGACGCAAACGGCAATGAGCTGAACGGACATTGGGTCTGTAGCTCAGGTGGTTAGAGCGCACCCCTGATAAGGGTGAGGTCGGTAGTTCGAGTCTACCCAGACCCACCACTCTGAATGACTAGCGCATACAAAGAATTTATTACGGATCAGCATTGTGGCTGGTACGTGTTCTTTTAAAACTTGTGACGTAGCGAGCGTTTGAGATTCTATCTTGACGTGTCGTGAGGCTAAGGCGGAAGACTTGAATGTCTTCTTATTAATTGAGTCGTTATATTTCGTATCTGGGCTTTGTACCCCCAGGTCATATATATAACCCAAGGCAACTTGCGGTTATATGGTCAAGCGAATAAGCGCACACGGTGGATGCCTTGGCGGTCAGAGGCGATGAAGGACGTGGCAGCCTGCGAAAAGTATCGGGGAGCTGGCAACAAGCTTTGATCCGGTAATGTCCGAATGGGGAAACCCACCCGCTTGCGGGTATCCTGCAGTGAATACATAGCTGCTGGAAGCGAACCTGGTGAACTGAAATATCTAAGTAACCAGAGGAAAAGAAATCAACCGAGATTCCCTGAGTAGCGACGAGCGAACGGGGACTAGCCCTTAAGCTGGAATGGTTCTAGAAAAACAGCCTGGAACGGCTGGCCATAGAAGGTGATAGCCCTGTATTTAAAAGGGCCACTCCAGTGAAGACGAGTAGGGCGGGGCACGTGAAACCCTGTCTGAACATGGGGGGACCATCCTCCAAGGCTAAATACTACTGACCGACCGATAGTGAACCAGTACCGTGAGGGAAAGGCGAAAAGAACCCCGGAGAGGGGAGTGAAATAGATCCTGAAACCGTGTGCGTACAAGCAGTAGGAGCTCGAAAGAGTGACTGCGTACCTTTTGTATAATGGGTCAGCGACTTACTGTTCGTGGCAAGCTTAACCGTATAGGGGAGGCGAAGGGAAACCGAGTCTGATAAGGGCGCATAGTCGCGGGCAGTAGACCCGAAACCGGGTGATCTAGTCATGGCCAGGGTGAAGGTGCCGTAACAGGTACTGGAGGCCCGAACCCACGTCTGTTGCAAAAGACGGGGATGAGCTGTGATTAGGAGTGAAAAGCTAATCGAACCCGGAGATAGCTGGTTCTCCTCGAAAGCTATTTAGGTAGCGCCTCATATGTATCCTCTCGGGGGTAGAGCACTGTTATGGCTAGGGGGTCATCGCGACTTACCAAACCATTGCAAACTCCGAATACCGAGACGGACTGTATGGGAGACACACGGCGGGTGCTAACGTCCGTCGTGAAAAGGGAAACAACCCAGACCCACAGCTAAGGTCCCAAATTCACTGCTAAGTGGAAAACCATGTGGAAAGGCACAGACAGCCAGGAGGTTGGCTTAGAAGCAGCCACCCTTTAAAGAAAGCGTAATAGCTCACTGGTCGAGTCGGTCTGCGGGGAAGATTTAACGGGGCTAAGCAGTGAACCGAAGCTTGGGGTGTGCATATTTATATGTACGCGGTAGAGGAGCGTTCCGTAAGCCGTTGAAGGTGGATTGAGAAGTCTGCTGGAGGTATCGGAAGTGCGAATGCTGACATGAGTAACGATAATGCGGGTGAAAAACCCGCACGCCGAAAGCCCAAGGTTTCCTTGCGCAACGTTAATCGGCGCAGGGTGAGTCGGCCCCTAAGGCGAGGACGAAAGTCGTAGTCGATGGGAAGCAGGTTAATATTCCTGCACCTCGCGTAAGTGCGATGGAGGGACGGAGAAGGTTAGGTGTACCCGGCGTTGGTTGTCCGGGGGAAAGGCGGTAGGTTTGGATCTTTGGCAAATCCGGGATCCTTTAAGACCGAGCACCGAGACGAGTCTTTAAGACGAAGTCACTGATACCACGCTTCCAGGAAAAGCTCCTAAGCTTCAGCTTACGCAGACCGTACCGTAAACCGACACAGGTGGGTAGGATGAGAATTCTCAGGCGCTTGAGAGAACTCGGGTGAAGGAACTAGGCAACATGGCACCGTAACTTCGGGAGAAGGTGCGCCCTTTTTGGTGGCTCATGCGAGCTATAGCTGAAGAGGGCCGCAGTAACCAGGCCGCTGCGACTGTTTATCAAAAACACAGCACTCTGCAAACACGAAAGTGGACGTATAGGGTGTGACGCCTGCCCGGTGCTGGAAGGTTAATTGATGGGGTCAGCCGCAAGGCGAAGCTCTTGATCGAAGCCCCAGTAAACGGCGGCCGTAACTATAACGGTCCTAAGGTAGCGAAATTCCTTGTCGGGTAAGTTCCGACCTGCACGAATGGCGTAACGACAGCGGCGCTGTCTCCACCCGAGACTCAGTGAAATTGAAATCGCTGTGAAGATGCAGCGTTCCCGTGGCAAGACGGAAAGACCCCGTGAACCTTTACTATAGCTTTACACTGAACGTTGAGTTCGTCTGTGTAGGATAGGTGGGAGGCTATGAAACTGTGGCGCTAGCTGCAGTGGAGCCATCCTTGAAATACCACCCTGTCGTGCTTGACGTTCTAACCTAGGTCCATAATCTGGATCGGGGACCGTGTATGGTGGGTAGTTTGACTGGGGCGGTCTCCTCCTAAAGAGTAACGGAGGAGCTCGAAGGTACGCTCAGCGCGGTCGGACATCGCGCACTGTGTGCAAAGGCATAAGCGTGCTTGACTGCAAGATCGACGGATCAAGCAGGTAGGAAACTAGGACTTAGTGATCCGGTGGTTCTGTATGGAAGGGCCATCGCTCAACGGATAAAAGGTACTCCGGGGATAACAGGCTGATACCGCCCAAGAGTTCATATCGACGGCGGTGTTTGGCACCTCGATGTCGGCTCATCACATCCTGGGGCTGTAGTCGGTCCCAAGGGTATGGCTGTTCGCCATTTAAAGTGGTACGCGAGCTGGGTTCAGAACGTCGTGAGACAGTTCGGTCCCTATCTGCCATGGGCGTTGGAGATTTGAGAGGGGCTGCTCCTAGTACGAGAGGACCGGAGTGGACGAACCTCTGGTGTTCCGGTTGTCACGCCAGTGGCATTGCCGGGTAGCTATGTTCGGAAGCGATAACCGCTGAAAGCATCTAAGCGGGAAGCGCGCCTCAAGATGAGATCTCCCGGGGCACAAGCCCCCTGAAGGAACCATATAGACTATGTGGTTGATAGGTCAGGTGTGTAAGTACAGCAATGTATTGAGCTAACTGATACTAATGATCCGTGTGGCTTGACCATATAACCTCAAGTTGCCTTGGCCGACATGACATGTCGATAGATCCAAGTGCACGCTACGTCACAAGACTTACGAGAGGCAGGCGCCTTAATCCGTTCCTTAGGATGGCGACGCTCCAACTGTCTCCCTGGTGAAATTAGCGCTGTGGAACCACCCGATCCCATCCCGAACTCGGAAGTGAAACGCAGCTGCGCCGATGGTAGTGTGGCCTAAGCCATGCGAGAGTAGGTCATCGCCAGGGTTTTTACCC
>NZ_JBWKWI010000020.1:0-7971 GCF_059422145.1 Stenotrophomonas sp. GW821-FHT01H02A | reverse complement strand
TGGTGTGGCCATGACCTTGGCGGCGGGCAGCGACTGTTTTTTGTCAATTTGAAATTTCTTCTATTCCCCCTGGGTTTGAATGGGGGTGAGAATGGAGGGTGATTTCGAGGGGCCGTGGGCGCATGGGTCGTCATGGGGGAGGGGAGTGGCAATGTGCCGAGGGGTAAAGAAGCAAGAGCAGGCACCCGTACTGGGGCCGTCTGTGCAGGGAGCGTTGCCCGCCCGTCAAGAACAGGCGACAGAGTATGCAGGCCATGGCCATTCATTTTTGTACTGTCCGCGGGCTGCAGTCCCACGCTTGGAACGCGAACATCGGAGCCGCCGCCCTATCGTGGCGACCTGCTGGGTGAGGTGGTCATCGGCGGGCCGAGTAGCCCTGGAGGCAGCCCGTCGGATGTGCGTTCATCGCCCATCAGTGCCCCCTTTTACGCAAACATCCCGCAGTGTCCATCGGCCACGATGGCAATGAAAGAGCCGTTGGCCGTGGCCTGGCCCATATCCACTGCGGACAATGATCCGATACGGCTGTTGCATGAATATGGGCCAGTGGGTCTTGTGGTGGTGCCATCGATGGAAGGCCGGGTGATTCGCTCAGGAGAGGATGGCGGGCAGAAGGCCTCAATGGATACCACTGTACCGATGGCCATCGTCGCTTTGACGCTCCTGGTCGCGTTTGGCGCGGGCTGGCTGCTCAGGCGCCGCCGCCGCTTGACTTCGGTTGCGCCCCGGAAGCTGATGGCATTGCCGGCACCAGCACCAGCACCAGCACCGGCACCGGCAGCCGCAGCCGCAGCCGCTCCCCGATCATCGCCCATAGCAGCGTCTGTTGACTGGCGGCTGTACGGTTACCCCGCCGTGAGGCATGAGCGGCAGTGGTGCCCAAGCGAAGAAGAGACCGGGCTATGGCACGCGTGGCGCCGACCTCGCTCCGTAGTGTTCGCGCTCAGCCTGCCGCATTGGCCGGACATCGCTGGAGCGGCGTCTGCACCGGCCAACCTGCCGGATCTATCCTGGGATGGGCTACAGGAAGAGCTTGATCGTGCGCTGGGTCCCGGCCGGTGTGTCGTGATGACCGAGGCGGGGATTGGAAGTCCTTACCTGTGGGTATCAGATCCCGCACAGATCAACGATCTGCTGGCCGGATTGCAGACGCAGCTGCGTACCACGCCTCCCCCACTGACGTTGCTGCTCAAAGCGCAGTTGCTACTGCAGCAGGCTGGAAGCAATCACGCCAGTACAACGGCGGCCTGCTTGGCAGAGGTCCGCTCGACGATCAATGCCGGTCAGTCGCTGGGGCCTGACACACTGGGTCCGGAGTGGACGGCATTGGCACTGCGGCTTGATCTGTTGGAACTACGCCAGCAGGGAAGTGCGTCACGCCTGGTGGGGCTGCGTCTTCTTGCAGCGCATTGCGCTGCTCTGGAAGGCCAGTCGCTGCCGGTGTACCGCGCCGGGCTGGAGATCTTGTTCTACTGCGCCAGCCGGCAGCAGGGGGAAGCGGCGCTGCAGCGCTACGCCGATGCCCACCGGCTCTGCCAGCGCATGCGACAGGAGGCCAGCCTGCATGATGAAGGGCTGCGGTTGCAGGCCGAGACTCTGCTGCGCTGGGCCGTGCGCGAGCGGGGCGGCCAACGCGACGCAGTTCTTGATCGCGCGCAACGTCTTGCCGACAGCGCCAATGCTCGATCACCGGGTGGCGCGCGTGCTCTCACTGTGGCGCAGGTGGCACTGGCGCGCGCGCGCGCCGGTGCCGGCTTGAACGCCGCGCAGGCACTCGACCATGCGCTGTGGCATGCCTTTATCGCTGGGACAGACCCACGCCTTTACGCAGCAGCGCTGCAGGTGCGCATGGCCATTCAGTCCGTTCACAGCAGCACCGGCGCCGACACAGCGTCCGACGCCGCTGCGCTGAGCTTGAGCCAGGAGCTGGCCAGCTTTCCACACCTATCGGCCGAGACACTTGTCGATCTGGCCCAGGTGCAGCTACGCCATCGTCGTTTTGCCCAGTGCTGCCTGCTGTGTGCCAACGCAGCACTGCAGGGGCGTACCACCCCGGCATTGCTGCGTGCCTGGGAAGAAGCAAGCGAACAATGGGCAGAACACATCACCAACGATGAAGATCGCGCTGCATGGCGGCGCAATGCAAGAGCGCGGCATTTTGCCGCACCACACTGACACCACCTTGGATACTCCCATGAATACAACTTCCGCCACTGAAGCGGCTGCCGCCTTTTGGTCCACCCGATATGGCCTGGTCAAGGCAGTCACGACCGACAACCCGGTCGCGCGCTCCCTGCAACGTTATGGTGAGTGGTCCGAGAAAGAAATCGACCTGTTGGGGACATTCCTCCAGGAGGGGCAACAGGTACTGGAGCTGGGTGCCGAGTACGGAGCGCATACGCTGTGGCTGTCACAGGCCGTGGGTCCGCTTGGCAAGGTGCACGTCTTCGAACCGGCTCGACGCGCGTTCCAGCTGCTTTGCGCAAATGTAGCCATCAACGAGCTGAGCAACGTGTATGCCCAGCCGCACTGGCTGGGCCGTCGTGCAGGCGATACTGCGGCGGCGCAGCTGCCATTGGCTGGAGCGGAGGCGGAGAGCCACCGTACTGTCTCCTTGGACGAAAGCCAATGCGGGCCACTGCAGTTGATCAAGAACAACGTACAGGGCGCCTTGCTGGACCTGTTGGCGGGAGCAGGAGAAACCATCCGCCGGGATCGTCCATTGCTGTATACGCGCCTGAGTGGGCTGCAGCGGGCAGAGGAGGAGGTGCGCGCAATCAAGGAGCTGGGCTATCGCTGCTGGTCGCATGTGCCTTACCTGTACAACCCGGGCAATTTCCGAAAGGATCCTACCAACATCTTCCCGGGTTGCGTGTGGCAGAACGTCATCGCCGCGCCGGTGGAGGGGCATTTCGAGCTGGATGCCGAGCGGGAGCTGTAATGGAAGTGCACGGTCCCGGCGCAGGCCTGCAACGGGTAAATACCTGAGCAGCTGCTGCAGCCGCGCCGTCAGCTACTCAATGGCCGCCGATGCATCGCATCGGTCGCCATTGAGGGCTGCATTCGGGGAGAGATCCAGGAGATCCAGGATGTTGTGATTGTTTGAGATGGCCACTGCCTCACTGTCATCGTCGACGGGGTGAAGCACGCCCCGAAACGATCACCAGAAACAGCAAGGCCCTGAGAGACTCAGGGCCTTGCTGTGACGCGTGACAGCTCTGGTGATCAGTGACGTCTAGAGATAAATGACCTCGAGGGTTGCCATGCCATCGATATCGATGACATTGGATGTATCCAGATCTCGCATGGGAGCAATCATCACCTCCACCGAGAGCGCGCTGCTCAGCGACTGAACGGGCGCCGGCCCGGCGTTGCTGCCGGCCACGTCGGTGAAACCTACATAACCGGCGGATGAGAGCGGTACCGGTTCACTGCGGCTGTTGCTCCAGGCAACGCCGCCTGAGGTTGAGTCGGTGCGATACACGTTGGCCATGGCATCGACGGTAGTCCGGCTGGGGTCAACCTGAACGCGGTAGTTGCCGATACGGTTGGACGCACCATCCAACCCAAGCCCATAGAAGTAGTCGCTATTGACGGTGGAGGTACCGTCACGGTTGTCCCGCAGCGTAAGCGCGAACAACGTGGGGGCGTCACACTGCACCGTCAGGCCGATATCACGCGCCGAAAGACGCGTACCCGTGTCGCGGTTGAGCTGGCCCGGCGCCATCCGTCCAAGATCCACAACCCCGCCGTTGGCCAGTGACGGCGTGCACGAGCCGGGCGTGAACCGCGTGCTCAGTTCGATATCGCTTGAAACCGCGCGGGTGGGAACATCCACAACACCAACCGACTGCCATGTGGTTGCGTCACGCACGCTGAACAAGCCCTGTTGAACAGACGCAGCTACCTCCAGCCGGGCGGTGAGACTGCGCCCCTCGAGTGCCATGCCGCTGTCCATCGGCACCAGTCCCTGACCGGGCAGCCACGGCTGTTCGGAAGCCACGTCCAAGGGGGGCTGGCCACGCGCCACGATCCGGCCCAGCTCCACACTCCGGCCGTCTACCTGCGCATCGCGAACGGTGACGCTGTAGCGACCTTTGTCAGTGAAATCATAGTGCTGGCCGTCCGATGAAGCGGCCCGATAGAACAGGGTCAAGTCATCGGAGGTGTTGCAAAGCAACGAAACGGTCACAGCACGAGTCCCCAATGTCTGGGCCGCCCCCACACGTCCCTGCTGACCGAAGTCCAATTGAGTCTCGCTGAGGCTCATCTGACAGTCGGCGGTCGATTGGGCCTGCGCCATCGGCGTAATGGCCAAGAATGCCAGACCAAGAGCCAGGAACAGTGGCCCGCGCGGGGCACCCTGATGATGCCGCGAAGAAGAGTTCAGATTGATGCTCATATGGTGCCTCAAGGCAGCGTGCATGTGGCCGGCAGCGTTTCATAGAACGCCTTGGCATTGGTGGTACGGGGCAGCGCGAACTGCAGTTCACAACGCTGGCCATCGGGCAGCGAAACCCAATAGCTTTGGTCCTCTTCCACGGAGGGCAGGAACACGCCACCATCGGCCTGCACGAGCGTCAGCAACTGCTGGCTGCCGTTGCTCACTGCGGCGCCAGCCGGAAGTCGGCTACCGGTACTGGTGCTCACTTTCAGCAGCACGCGACGCGTCCGGTTGACCTCAAAATCGATCTGCTCAACCGCACCACGCCCCGCATTGACCACGGACAGTCCATTACCCAGCTCGACATCCCGCGGCAGCGACTTGGCCGAGACCTCAACCGAAGCCGGTGCGAAGGCGGGCATCTGCGCCACGACGGCGCGCCCCTTGCGATCGGTCCAGACCGGACCGCTGGGGGTGGACACTTTGATTCCGGACAGGTCGCCGACGGAAACCATCGCAAACGTGTCCTGAACGGCGTAGGGCGAGAGGGTGACCCCCTGGTCGTGTACAACAACGGCGCCGCTCAACCCGCCTTGATAGTTGCTGAAACCAGCATTGCTGCGACTGTAGCCAAGATTGATCTGGGCGTAGCGCGGCATGTACGAAAGTCCGCCGGTGAACGAGGTGCGATCGCCACGGCTGTTCTGCTCTACGCCAACGCGATAGCTGGCCTGATCGTTGATCTGTTCGCTCAGGGTCAAGCCCGTGCGATGCTCGCCATCGGCCAGGCGCAGTGAAGTGCGCAGGCGGCGCGACGGCGCACCCAGCGGCACGCTGACGTTGAGGTATACCGCATTGCCGGCATTGCGCTCCCCTCCCAGCGACCACTCGCCAGTTGCCGATACCGAGGCCGAGCCGATGGTCGTCCCCCACGATGCAATGCCGCGACGACTGCTGCGACCGTCGAACGCACGGCTTTCGGTGGCGCCGACGCTGAAGGTGCCCAACGCAGCCGAGGTCCAGGCACTGCCCAGGCTGTATTGGGATTTGTACCCCAGCCATTGCGGTGCCCCCTCATCGTTCAGCTGAGCCTGCTGCAGTTCCCGGTACCCCGCGCTGCGGCGCGACGTGCCGGCGCTGATCGACCAGCGGTCAGAGACCTGTTGGGCAAACGTCGCCGTGCCCTGCACGCCATGCGCCGGCGTGGCAGTGCTGGATCGCGAAAGCTGCGCTGAAACCTGTGCCTGGGCACCGCTCCAGAGCGCGCGGCCGATGCCGGATCCCAAGGCCAGGTAGTTGGTGGCCGCCATCGCGCCGGTGCTGAGCGTACTTTGCTGGCCGAGCCCGCCCGTCCAGCCTGCGCTGACCATCCAGCCGGGGTGGCGTTCGGCCAGGCTCTGCGGCGGGTCGCGCAGCTGTCCGGCGGCAAAGGACCAGCCGGGAGTCGGGGCGTCCAGTCCCGCCAGCACGGCCGGAACCACAAAACGACGCGTGCTGCCATCCTCCTCGTGGACCACGACCTCCAGGTCCGACCGGCTGTTCAGGCGGCGGATGTTTGCCAGCGTGAACGGTCCGGCCGGTACCACTGTGGAGTGGATCAGTACGCCATTCTGCAGGACTTCCACCCGCGCCTGGCCTTGCGCGATGCCCGTGATCGGGGACGCACTGGACGACTGCGCAGCCAAGGCCTGTTCGCTGGCAATCTGTACGCCGGTGATGCGCGCACCGGACAATGCGGGGTTGTAGGCGTTGATCTGGCCCAGCTGCAGCACGGCCGCCTGGTCGGCAAAGGTGCGCTGTGCGAAAGCCTCCAGATGCGCAGTGCGGCGCACACCATCCTGGTTGCTGTGGATCTGACGACTGCGGACGATCCAGTCGCCAGCATTGAAGCCCACCTCGGTGCTGGCCGACCAGAAGCGCGAGCGCCGGTCGCCAAAGCGGCTCTCCAGGCCCACAATGTCATAGTTGAGCAGGGCAGCGCTGCCACCGCGGCTGAAGTGCGAGAGATCGCGCTGGGGCTCGCGGCGCGCATCGGTGGGTACCACCAGTTGCAGCGTCAGCGATTCCGGCTGCGCGTTCACCTCGGTCTGTGGGTAGGCCGCCAGAAAATCCAGGCAATCGCCGGCGCCGTCCACGGCTTCACCCGAGTCCTTGGACGGCGGGAGCCGCAGCTTGGCAGCCTGCAGCAACGCGGGGGTGAAGCACAGCACGCCACTGTCATCGAAGCGCGCATCAACCCGCCCCAGCCGTTCGCCATTGACCACCAGCGTGACACGCTGCACGCCCTGGGCAAAGCGCGGCTTGTCATGCAGCTGATTGGCGAGCTGCGGGTCGATGCCCCGCGCGCGCAGCATGCTCTCATCGAATGAAGAGCGCTTATCTGCTGCCACCTCCTGGGCCTGACCCGCCGCCGGTGCCAGCGCAACCAGCAGGGCCAGGCCCAGCGGCGAACGCCGCAAGGCAGCTGCCGGCGCCGCAGGGATGGGTTCACGATGAAAGGATATGGTGCTCAAAAGATACCCCGGTGCATCGGGCGACAAATTATGACGCGCAAGAGAAGGAGGGGCGGCCTCAAGGCCGCTCTGGCGGGCGTAAGAATGCTCAACGGCTGTGGAGCGGTGCTTCGTACGGCTCGGTCACGAAGCCGTAGACGGTAGCCGGCTGCAGCTTGACCGCGCTGGCCTGGGTACCCGCCTGCACCGGCACACTCACGGTTTCACCCGGTAGTACATAGGTCTTGGGCAGCTGGGCGCCGGCTCCGGCGGGCAACAGCTGCACGTTCTGCGCCAGACGTACCACATAGGGGGAGGGATTGGTAACGCTCAGGGCATCGCCTTTGAGCGACCATTCCAGCAACGTCCAGGGCGAACGGTTCGGTGCCAGGCCCTTGGGGTGGATGATCACCGGCACATTCTGGCGCACGGTCACATTCACCCGTGCTTCGGCTTCTGCGTTGTGCCGGCTTTCGGGAATACCTTCGAAGATGGCCCGCTTCATACGCTGGGTGGTCAGCGGCGGTTGCCCGGCACGATCCAGCAGCACGAAGCGTACGGTCTGGACTTTTCCGGCCTCCACCCGCGACAACGGCGGGGTGACCAGCAGAAGTGGCTCGGTGTCTTCGGGAATGTCTTCCAGCGCGACATGCAGCAGACTCAGGTGCGCATCGCTGTTGGTGACCTGCATCGAGGTTTCGCCATCGGCTTCATTGATCAGCACCAGCGAACTGGACGGTATCATCCCGTCGGCCAGGGCGGTGTTGGATGCCAACACCAAGCACAGACCGGACAACAGGACAGCCAAACGACGTTTGATGACGGCCCCGCGGGTATTGTGGATACTCAAGCGCTTCTCCAGGAAAAGTGAAGGTAAGGGGCGGGCTCGGCCGGATTTCAAGCGCGCGGGCGCGCTTTATGTTGCATTGAGATCACATACGCACTACTTGGCCGCCCAAGGGCGGCCAAGTAGTGCCTGTCAACATCACGAACGGGATCGCGACCTATTACAGGTAAATCAGTTCCAGCGTGGCAGAGGCATCGATGTTCACCTCATCGGTCAGGGTCAATTCCTGCGCCGGCTGAATGCGGACG
>NZ_JBWKWI010000019.1:0-10371 GCF_059422145.1 Stenotrophomonas sp. GW821-FHT01H02A | reverse complement strand
ACATGGGTTAGGCCTTGACCGGCGCAGCGCCGGGCGTGGGCGACGGGGTCAAAAGCTTGATGCGGCGACCGAATTCAAGACCACCGAACTTGCCGCTCTGGAGCGACGTGGGGCACAACTCGTAGGTGCCGACTTTGTAGGGCTGCTGGCCTTCATCGAGACCGATAGTGAACGGGAGCGGGAAGTCACCGTCACGAATGACAGCGGCCTTCTGTTCGGTGAAGTTGACAGCGGCTTTGCCGTCGCGTGCAGGGAAGCTGCGGACGGAGACGGACTCAGTGAGAATCTGGACTTTCATAGTGGGATTACCTTCCAAGCGATGGTCCGGCCGAATGCAAAAGTGACTCTCCATGGGGACGACCAGAACTCCCCGGTGAGCTTGTCGAAATAGCCGCCCTGGCACTTGCGAATGTCGGCTTCGCCGCCGAGCGCTTCACGGGCCGATACAGGGGCTTTCCACCACCGCAGTTCGCGGCGGGATTCTGTATCGAGGCCACCGCAGCCATGCGTGCGAAACCCCTTGGGGAACGCTCCAGCAATGACACTGGTGAACTTCGATGCGTACTTGGCGAGATAGCCGACCGCGTTGCGGGCTTTCTCAATCTGGCTGCTGCCGTGAGGCCACCAGCCGCGACGATCAACCTTGCCGAAGTAGATGCCTTTGGGCACCCAGATCAGGAGGTGGTAGTGGGGGCGGCCGCGCTGGGTGAGCTCGCCGACCCATAGATAACGGAACACCTCACCCGCGAACCGTCGGGCCCGAGAGACAATTCCATTGAAGTGCCCCCGCATGCGCTTAAGTAGCTCGCTAACGTCACGAGGGCCGCTATTGCTTCCGTCTCGGTAGGTGAGCGTGAGCATGTACCACGCGCCACGGCGCGATCCTTTCTTCGCTTCTTGGTCATGAAGTCGTGCACTCGTAATGACGGACTTGCGCAGCCGTTGCGCCCGCGCCAGAAGCGGGTCTATCTCGATTGACAGACGGCCGTGCTTGGGCGCGTTGTCACTTGTTTTGTAATGGACAAGCCCAAGGGCCAGCGCTTCGCGCTGGCCCTCCGGGGTCAACGCGATCGGAGCCGCTGCGAGGTACGATTTGAGCGAAGCACCCGATGCGCGCTTATTGCGCTGCATGGCCTCTGAGGCCATCTCGGTACGGCGTGCAGAGGCGTGCATCACGCCGATGGCTTCATCGAACGCGGCAAGCTCTGCGCGCGGCGCAGGCGTCATGCCGTCGAGCTTGATTCGGGCGTTCTTGCCGGTGCAGGCAGCACAAAGCCCGCCTGCGAAGAAGTAGACGGTCGGCTCGCCGCAGAAGTTGCAGTGGCCGCTCATTGGCGGGCCTCAGTACGCTGCACCCGTACGTGCCGACGATAGACGCGCAGCCAGTACCAAAACTCGCGGAGCAGATCGCGCAGCAGACCAACTAGGCCGGCACCGATAGCGGCACCCGCGAAAGATATGCAGATGATCCCGGTGGCGAACGAATCGATATCGGCCTGAGATACGACGATGGTTAAATCAGCCATTTGACTGCCCCTCGCCCATGGCCTGATGACGAATCTGGGTGGGGGTCGGAAGGAACTCGGCGCGTGCCTGGGCAACGCGGGCAGCGTCACGAATCGCGTTGGTGCCCTGCTCTTCCCTGCGGTCGATAAACCACGCAGCGAGACGAGCGATTCCGACCACAACGCTGAGCGCTGCTACGACCGCTACGGCGAACATGTATCCGTGCATCCCCTACCCCTGCCCCCTAGCCCCTAGATTCCCGCCAGCGGCCTAGGGGGACCGGCTGGCGGGTGTCCACCGCCGGTGGACATGGCGCAACGTACACTGGGGGTGGACAGGGTGTCAACACAGGGTGGACAAATGAACTTCGATCAGATTCTCGCCAGAGCCATCGAGGCCAGCGGGGCGACCTCAGATAGCGACCTCTCGCGGAAGCTGGGCGTCTCCCGTCAGGCTGTAAGCAACTGGCGGGGAGGCAAGAAATTCCCCGACACCGTGACGTGCGCGACCATAGCCGGGATCACAGGGATTCCACTCGCTCAGGTGCTGGGGGTGGTGGGCGAAGCGCGAGCGATCAGCCGTGAAGAGAAGGCTGTCTGGCGGAAGCTGGCCGCAACCGCAATGCTGGTGGCCATAAGCGTGGGAATGAGCGCCACACCTACTGCCGCAAGGGCTTCCGGATTTGAGAAAGGCCCGGTTTGTATATTATGTTAAACCTCGGCAGGTACTACTCCGGCCTGATCTGCCTCTTGCTGGCATCGCTCTTGCCTCTCCGTGGTTCCAAGGACAAGCGAGCATTGATGCATGTGCCAGTACCTAAGCGGCCCGTTCTCGGGCTGGAGCATCCACGGCAACTACCTAGTCAGCCCTGACGATGACCGGATTACCCCGCAACCATGCCAATCATTCTACCGGCCTCCAAGTAAAGGCTCTGGTAATGGAATTCCAGAATAATGGGTTCTCAGCGGCAACCCTAAGTACTGTCTGTAGGGGTTCTCCAGGAATCGAACTGCGCTGAACTCATCTTCGTCCGAACTGCCGGTGGCGACACGATAGGAAAATGTCGTGCCGGCAAGAGGAGTGTGGCCGATTTCATGGGCCAGGAGAACGTCCAGGTCGACCCCCAGGCATTCCCTTCCAAATTCATTTGACCTTAGATATTCGCGCCATTGCAGGCTGTAGGTTATGGTGTTTGTCCCCGCATATCCAGCCGAAAATGTTGGCGGGTATCCGGATTCTGGAAGAATTTGTTCAAGATGAATTTTTTCACTGCGCAGAATAGCTTGCCTGCCAATGATGCTGCCAACATCCGAACCTAAGAACCTGCTCAGTGCCAATCGAGTTTCGTCTGGAAACCCTGAACCATGGGCCTCCCAGCCTAATCTTGAGATCGAGCCATGGCTAAAAACATCATCCACATCGAACGCCTCTAAGTTAATTCGGGACGACGCCTGGGGGGAGGAGTCTCCCACTCCGTGACAAGCGCAGCCATCATCTCCAGTTCGAGAGCAGGCGTCCTGATCATGCGAGCCATAAAGATGAGATAGCTTATTTTCGTCCTCCACAAAGTCGCGACGATCCGCCACTTGAGACTCGGACGCGCCAGCACGCGTGAGGCAGACACCTTCTTGCTCAGCACTGGCAAATACTGCCAGCCCAAGGACCATTGCAAAGAGGCCGCACATCACCCTGCGGGCTCTCATGCCGCTGCCCGCGCATTCATCACGCCATCTCGCTGCGCTGCGCCGATCTCAGCCAGGCCATCAAGCTCCATGATTGTCGGGGTGCTGGTAGATCCGGCCATCTGAAATACTCGATTGGCGGGCAATCGGTGGCGTGATTGCTCCCCCATTGATTGAAAAGTCATTGGTGCGTCCAATGGGTTCGTATGGGTTCTGCATTTTCGGACGTATTGTCAGAAATTCCCTATTACTTCAACCACCGCCTGCTGCAGTTCAGTCACCAGCGCCGCCGGTGGCACGGCGCCCTCGCGCAGGCAAGTCTCCACGCTGGCAGCGGCTTCGGCCATCCCAGTGTGGCCGGCCATCTGGCCTGCGCCGTTGATCCGGTGCGCCCAGGCGTGTGCGGCTGCGAGGTCGCCCGCCTGCAAGGCAAGGTTGAGTTGCAACACGTCCCTCAGCAGGTGGGGGACCAGCAGCGCCTGCACTTCGCTCGTCACCGGCGCCGCCACTGCAGCTTCCGCCAGGTCGCTGCCAGGGTGCCGTGGTACACCCCACAAGTCCAGGATTCCGGCCAAGTCGGACCGGCGCAGGGGTTTGCGCAGCACGCCGTCCATGCCGCTGGTATCGCAGGCCTCCAGGTGAGCCGCGTCGGTGGCGGCGGAAATGGCGATGATCGGCGTTTTGACCGTGGCCATTTCGCGGCGGATGCGGCGGGTGGTTTCGTATCCATCCATGCCCGGCATATGGCAGTCCATCAGAACCAGGTCGAACCTGCCCGCAGCAAGCTCGTCCAACGCAGCGTAACCATTGTCGACCAGCGCCACCTGCACACCCAGTGATCGCAGTTGGTCGCAGATCAGCACCTGGTTGGCCGGATGGTCTTCCACCACCAGCACCCTGCCCTCATCCGCGTTGTCGAACGTTGCCGGCGAGCCGGGGGGCGGCGCTTCGGGTACCAGTGCGGCCCGCTCGCTGGGCTCGGCGGGAACGCTGAAACGTGCGGTGGTCCCCTGCCCCGGCACGCTCTCCAGCATGATCCTGCCGCCCATCAAGGTGAGCAGTTCACGGCAGATGGTCAGTCCCAGTCCGGTCCCGCCGAACTCACGGGTGGTGGACTGGTCGGCCTGCGTATAGGGCACGAACAGCCCCGCCAGCTGTGCTGGCGAAATGCCGATGCCGGTATCGGTGATGGCCACGTTGAGGCACATCGGGGCATCCGCACCGTTCTTCCGCTCGATCACC
Source organism: Stenotrophomonas sp. GW821-FHT01H02A (assembly GCF_059422145.1). NCBI lineage: Bacteria > Pseudomonadati > Pseudomonadota > Gammaproteobacteria > Lysobacterales > Lysobacteraceae > Stenotrophomonas > Stenotrophomonas sp. GW821-FHT01H02A. The sequence goes on along the minus strand of NZ_JBWKWI010000019.1, from coordinate 5,941 downwards.
GCATCCACATGAATGCTGCCGCGGCTGGTGAACTTCACGGCGTTGCCCAGCAGGTTCGCCACGACCTGCCGCAGTCGCGTCGCATCCAGATGCAGGACCGGTGCCGCCGCGTCATCAAGCTGCAGATCAATCTGCACCCCCCTCAGGTCCGCGCGTATCCGCGCCACCCGCACTGCGTCTTCCAGCAGTGCGCGGATATCGGTCGGCCGTCGTTCCAGTGTCAGGCGGCGTGCATCGACCTTGGACAGATCCAGCACGTTGTCGAGCAGATCCATCAGGCCTTCGGCGGAGACGTGAGCGCTCTCTGCGAGGTCACGCTGGCGTGGGTCCAGGGCGGTGGACTGCAGCATCTCGATGGATCCGACCATCGCATTGATCGGCGTGCGGATCTCATGGCTCATCATCGCCAGGAAACGTGTCTTGGACTGCTCGCTGCGCCTGGCCCGGATCCGCGCCCAGCTGGCCACGTAGGTGGCGCCGGCCAACAGCACCAGCAATGTGGAGAACAGAATCACTTCCCAGCGCCGGTGCAGCAGGATCGACCGGAACGACGGTGCGCCATAATCAGAGGCCACCCCCAGCCATTGCTGTTCCAGCGCATCCGTCTGGGTGGCGGTCAACGTGGCGATCGACTTGTCGATGATCGACAACAACAGCGGATCGTCCTGATGCACCCCCATCCGCGCCAGGTACGGGGCGGCATCGGGCATGCCAGCTACACCCAGCGTTCCTATGTAACGGCGACGCAGACGGGGAAAGTACATCGCCGTGGTCCCTGCGGCCACATCTGCACGCCCCTCGGCCACCGCCTTGAGCGCATCGTCGGCCGTGGCGGCGCGCAGGATGGTGGCCCCCGGGAAAAAACGCTGGATGCCCGCTTCGGACAGGGCGCGATAACGAACCGCCACCACCTTCCCCTGCAGTGCCTCCCGGGTGTAGGCCATCGGCGCGTCGGCGCGTCCGATCAGAATGTAGGGACTGGCGAAGTACGGACGCGACCAGGCCATCTGTGCCTGTGTCGCCGGCTGCATGCCCTGCTCCGGCGCGTTGATCAGCAGGTCGATATCGCGCTTGCCGAACTGTGCCTGTGCGTCGTCCCAGCTTTCCGTGGGAACATAGTGGAAGCGCAGGCCGCTGACCTTGGCGATATGCTCGACGTAGCCGGAGAACAGCCCCGTGTAGCGCCCGTTCTGCTCGTCTTCCAGGGGCGGCAATCGAATCTCCGCCGCGAATGTGACCACCGGGTGATCGGCCACCCACTGCCGCTCGGCAGCGGTGAACTCCACCGATGCCGCCATCGCGGGCGCGGCAACGACGATCAACGCCATCAGCGTCCAACGTAAGGTCGCTCTGGTGTGACTGGCGGACGTGAATAGCTGTCGCATGCGGCTACGTGAGCTCAAGCAGGTGGCGCATGCGATGCAGATCATTGTCCGTGCGCACACCCAGCTTGCGGAAGGCCGAACGCTTCTGCGCGCTGACAGTGCTGATGGCGCGGCCAAGGCGCGCGGCGATTTCAGTGGTGCCATGGCCCTCCAGTGCTTCCAGAAGAACTTCGCGTTCGCGGGGGGTGAGCGCTTCGATCCGGATCAGGTGTTCGTCGGCAACGTACGCGGCACGGTCTTCCCGCAACTGCTGCATCATCGCCCCTTGCAGATGGATGTTTCCCCGGCACAGCGCATCGATGGCAGCAATGATATCTCCGGCCATTGAGGTTTTGGGTAGATACCCCTTGGCACCGGCCCGCATCGCGGCACGCACGACCATCGCGTTGTGTTGCGCAGACAGAACAAGCACTGGCAGGTCAGGGAAACGCTTTCGCATTGCCATCAGGAGATTGCGGCAATCCACATCTTCCGGGCTCAACGTGTAATCGACAAGGGCAACGTCGATGCGGCCGCGCTGACTGTTCAGCGCCATCAGGAATTCACGGGCAGTGAGATATGCACCGACCACCTCGATGGCAGGGTCTGCCTCAAGCATCACCTGAATGCCAAGTAGCGGCACCGGGTGATCATCCAACAGGATGATGCGTCTCGGAATTACCACGGTATCGATCGCCTTTCCTGCAGTCCGATTCCAACGCCCAGCCAATGGCCGCATCGGCCTATGGGCATACAGCGCCCATAGTTTGTAGCTAATAATCATGAGATGTCTATAGAAGGACTTTTAAGTCCTACCAGCTCTTGACCCGAACCGCGCTGCGCCGGTAGAGCCGCCAAGGTCGCCCCCTCAAAATTCGTAAGAATTCTAGTGACTTGTATAGCCCCCCCCTGGATACTCCGCGACCCGGCGATCAGCGACCAACTGCAGACTAGTGCGGCGCGTGATCCACATCAACTCCCCTTGGAATTTTTCCGTGAACGCCCCGCACCCTCGAACGAGCCGCCTGGCCATACTGATATCACTTGCGCTGAGCACGACACTCCCCCTACCGGTACGGGGAAATTCTGCCGAAGACCCTTGTCCGGAACTGCCGATTGGCGCTTCGTGCGATGAACCCCAGGGGCAATCCGGTGCCAGTGCAGCGCCGCCCACCGGCACTGCCAGGGGCTGGCTATGGGGCGGCCTGGCAGCCATCGCCGCTGGGGCGGTCGCTGCCGGGGGAGGCAGTGGAGGCAGCTCCCCTCCGATCGACCCCATTGACCCCATCAATCCAACTGACCCTGTTGATCCTGTTAATCCCATTGATCCTGTTGATCCTGGCCGCGGACAGGAGGGGGGCACATTCAGTGATGGGGATACGCTCGTGGGTGCAGGGGGCGATGTGCAATGGCATCAAGGTGTCCGCACGACGGTTGTCGGTGCAGCCAGTAATACCGGCCGACTGGCACTGTTTTCTGGCGACCTGATGATCCGGGGCGAAGGGAGGCTCGGCAACGATGGCGACCTCTCGATCAACGAGAAAGCCTCCATCTCTATTGTCGAGGATGGTAGCTTTGAAAACCACAACCTGTTCCACGTGCAGGGCCTGCTGGACCTGCGCGGTAACGCGCGTGCCACCAATCACAGTTACATGGTGGCGCTGGAGGGGGCGCTGATTGTAGTGCGCGATCGGGCGTACCTGCACAACCGCGATCAATTCCAACTTTATGGCGCATCGATGGTGCTGGAGGACAACAGCCGCTTCGTGAACGGCACGCTGGGGCGCAGTGCCAGCATGGGCATCCAGGACAGCACGATCCGCCTGGCCGGACACGCCAGGCTGGACAATTTCGGCAGCATCCTTGCGGGCGGCAACAGCCCGGACGCGGCCGTCATTCATGCCACACCCTCCGCCATTGCAGGAGATGCGGGCACGACTCAGGTGGTCACCAACAACGGGTTCATGCGCACCGTCGCACAGGCCGACACGATCCGCCTGGTTTCGGATGTGCAACGGGCTTCGATCGTCAACAATGCAGAAATGCGCAACGAGGCCAGCAGTTTCGGGGCTGGCCGTGGCTTTTCGGCCATGCACGGAGAGGGGGCGGGCGCAACGGTCTATAACCGCGGCACCATCACCGTCACCGGCACGGATGGCGTGGCGATGTCGGGGGCGCGCGGCGCCACCCTGATCAATGATGGCACCATCAATCTTGGCACCGCCTTGGCACCGGGGCGCGGCATGGTGGCGATGCATTCCGACGGCACCGCCACCCTGAACAATCGCGCCACTGGCGTGATCAATATCTATGCGTCCAACTCATACGCATTCAACATTGGCCCGGGTACTGGCAGCAGGGTGATCAACAACGGCCAGGTCAACATCTACGGGACATCCAGCTTCTATGGGGCGCACAGCCCGGTATGGCGCCCCGAGCCGGGCGAGGATCTGGCCTGGCAGGCCGAGCCGGTGGTCGTCAGCGGCTACACCGTGGGCACCAATGCAGACGGCAGCGCGGGGCACCTGATGCTGCACCACGGAGGACATCTTGCCGATGTGCGCGTGGATACCACCTTCACCCGCGGCACGGACGCCTCGGCGGTGCGGCTCACTGGCGTGTTCTCCGGCGTGGAAGGCGGCGAGCAGAACATCATCAGCACCACAGTGGCCTGGCACGCGCAGGCTGAGCGTGATAGCGACGGCAAGGTGGATGTACTGATGACCCGGAATGACTACCGGGCACTGGCCGAGACCCCGGTGCAAGGCGTTGCTGCCGCGCTGGAGGCTGGCTATGCCAGCAATGCACTGTTTCACAGCCTTGAAGTGGAGACCCTGGCACAGTTCAATCATGCACTGCGGCAGCTGTCTGGCCAAGGGTTGGTTGCGTCCAGCCTCAGGCTTGGCGCAAATGCCGATGCTTATTGGTCCAGCATGTCCCGGCTTGCACCACACGAAGGCAGCCAATGGTTGGCGTTTGGTGCGGGGAGCATGAGTCGTCATGGCGTACGGGGCGATGGCAGCGGCGCGCAGATGACCGTTCCACTTGGGGGTGACCACCACCTTCACCTGAGCAGTGGCATGCTGACATCGGAGCTGCCTGTCGAATCCGGCAGTAATCGCAGCCAGTCGCGTTTTGCGGGTGTGGGCCTGACGCAGCGACTGGGTGCATTCACGCTGCAGCACACGCTCGGCGGCGAGTGGCACCACCTTGAGGGGCACAGGATGCTGAATTGGGGGAGCAGCAATGCCCGAGCTCAGAGCCGGCGCAGGCTCTCACGCGGGCGCGCCAGCAGCAGCCTGAGTGTGGCCGTGAACGCCGGCACGTGGCAGTGGCAGCCGCGCCTGGCGATGAGTGCGCACCGCAGCCATGAGAATGCCTTTCAGGAGTCCGGTGCCGGCCTGTTTGGCCTGGCGGTGGACGCCGCGCAGGAGCGCGGCCTGCAATGGGAGGCCGGCGCTGCCTTCAGTGCGAGCCTCGGGCCGGACTGGCGCCTGCGCGGCGATGCCGCATTCATGAACGCCGTGGCCTACCGGGCACATGACCGGAATGCGTGGCTGCTTGGCGCCGATGGACAGGCCTTCAGCTTGCCTGCTGCCGCGCGGTCAGGCGCGGGTTACCGCCTGATGCTCGGCATGGACTACCGCCTCAAAGGCATGAGCATGGGCAGTTCAGTCGCCGCGCAACGGCGGCAAGGTTTCAATGATCTGCAGGCAGACCTGTCACTGCGCCTGGCGTTCTGAGTGAGGGGCAATATACCGGCCATGGGCGCAGGGCCGCGCATGCAGCGAGAGTGGTTGACATTGACCCTCATGGCGTGATAAATGGCGACCATGGAACTCCGCTCCGCCACACTCGATCCGAGTGCGGCATGGTGAATCTGGGAGGGGGGGGGGGGCGACCACCGACACCAGTCAGGCGTAATTTGCAACTCCTTCTATACTGAAGTGCGGAAAATGCCTCTAAATTGGCGCCATCGCGCTGGCTCGTCAGCAACGCGGCCACAGCGCCGAGACGGGGGGCGGGATGCTACACATCACTCATGAACCCAGCTGGAGTATACCTTGAACAAGACCCATACCCTGCTTGCCAGCGCGCTACTGTCGCTGTCGGCACTTTCCTCCGCGCATGCGGTCAATGTCATCGACCTCACCGTTGAAGGCACCATTCAACCGACCGCCTGCATCCCGACGCTGGCGGCCGGCGGCATCGTTGATTTTGGCGTGATCGCACCGTCCACCCTGAACGCCACCACCCCGACCCCGCTCGGCACTCAGACTGTGGGCCTGACTGTCACCTGTGTCGGCGCCAGCAACTGGGCGCTGCGCGGCATCGATCTGCGTGCCGCCAGCGCTGGTGCCAACGCCGATGGCCTGCGCTTCGGCCTGGGCCAGACGACGGCCAATGAGGACATCGGCTCGTACACCATCACCCTGAGCAACGTCCAGGCAGATGGCGCGGCCGCGCGTGCACTGCGCAGTAACGATGGTTTCGCAACGGTAATCGACAACGCAGGCATGTCCTCGATCGCGGGCTGGGCCAGTGCAGCGGCGCTGCCGGGTACCGACCTGCCAGTG
>NZ_JBWKWI010000018.1:0-11332 GCF_059422145.1 Stenotrophomonas sp. GW821-FHT01H02A | reverse complement strand
CCATGAGTTAGGTTGCCGAGGCGCGCGGCGCCGTCTTCTGGACCGGGATCAGCACGGTGAACTTGCTCAGGTTCAGGACGCCTTTGTTGACCTGCGCCATGCTGGCGACGTCGAGCACATAGTCACCCTCCGGGTACGCGGTCTGACCTTTGTCCAGGCGAACATCGAACGGATAGGCGAAGCCACCGGCTTCCAGCTTGGCTTTCTGCTTGCGGGTGGTGTACTCCCGGTCCTTGCCTTCGTCGTCCTTGAAGGTGCCGCCGCGCTCGTCGACGGTGGCGTTCAGGACGGTGACCTTGATTTCGTTGTTCATGCAATACCCCTTTCAGGTTGGTTTACGCCCGCGAGTTCGGGCCAGTGCGCTGCTGTGTCACCTGTTGCCCACCTCGGCAGCTTTGGCGAGGTGCAGGATTCGATCACCGCCTGCAACGCATCAGGCGTTGGGCAGTTTTTAACGATGAATGTCAGAGTTGCGCCGTACTGACGGCGGAGGTGGCGACGTGCGCTCTTCCACGTTGCCTCCACTGCGGCTTTCGTGATTTCAAGACGTGTCGCCACGCAGTGGAGGAACTTCAATACCGGGTATGCACCGAGCAGGTAGGACGCCGGATCACGCAGCAGATCAAGGGACAGTTCTTTGCGGTTTGAATTGCGGAACTGCGCTTCATAGCGCACCCACTCTGATCCCTTGTCGCCCTGCTCCCTGCCCTTCTCGTACACCCGCAGTTGCTTTTCAGACTTCTTGCCGCCGACATAGAACGTCTTGCCGTCGCCGCTATCGTGGTCGTCCACCGTCTGTGCCTTGGGGCGCTGACCTCGGTTGTCGAACTCGCCTTCGGCGTACCACTGCTGTGCAAGGCGCAGTGGATACTTCCCGATCAGGTCATCCGCGCACACGTCCACACGGGTTAGTCTTCCCGCGCAGCTTTCGAGCTTCGCTCGAAGCTCCAGCCACCGCTTCGCATGGCCGCAGCGCGCTGCGCTCAATGTCTTGCAGCCGTCACCGGTTAGCTCGATCCGGGCGGTGTAGGTGCCATCAGCACGGCGGCATTCCTCGCCTCCGAGTTCGATCATGCCCACGAACTGCTTGCTCGCGTTGATGATCTTGACGCGCCATGTGTAGAAGCGACCGCCACTGGCGGTATCGTCAAGTTCGAGGCCGAGCCCGGCGAAGAACCAGCAGAAAACTTGCAATGCCGCGACGCGGGCGTTATCCGCACTGGCGTCGATCCACTGGCGAACTTCGTCCTGGCCGTCGCGATCAAGGAACCCGGTTTCGCGGAGAGCCGCGAACAAATCTACCGAAGCAGAAAGCCAGTCAATGCCGACCGTCAGGGTGCCATCCTCGTTCCTGAATTCACTGACTCCCCTGTTAGACGAGGGGAGTCCTGCCGTCGCTCCCGCGCCGTCAGCCACGGGCCACCTCGCGGCGCTGCATACGTGCAAGGCGACGGCTGGCGCGATGCCAATACCAGAACTCGGCGAGCAAGCCTCGAAGCAGGCCGATGAGGCCTGCACCGATGGCGGCACCGGCAAAGCACAGCCAGAACATGACAGTGGTAAAGGTCTTGATATCGGCCGCAGACGCGGTAATGGTGAAATCAGTCATGGATTACCTCCGCTCGCTCGGCCAAGCGCGCCGCAGCCAGAAGATCGCCACGTTTGGTGGCTTCGATTTCGAGATGACGCAGGTGGGAAGGGGTCGGAAGGAACTCAGCAGATGCCTGGGCGGCGAATGCTGCGTCACGAATCGACTTGGTGCCCTGCTCTTCCCTGCGGTCGATACCCCACGCAACGAGACGAGCGATTCCGACCACAACGCTGAGCGCTGCTGCGGCCGCTATGGCAAACATGTATCCGTGCATCCCCTGTCCCCTCCCCCTAGCCCCTAGATCCCCGCCAGCGGCCTAGGGGGACCGGCTGGCGGGTGTCACGTGGTCACGTGACAGGGAGGCATGTAAATTGATTACTGGACATATGTCAAGCGGGCACTGGACATGAGCATCGTGGCAACACTTCTGGACAAGGCCAGAACTGGGCGTGGCTTCACGTCGGACAACGCACTTGCAAGCGCGCTGGGACAGCACCGGCAGACAATCAGCCAGTGGCGGCACGGGGAGAGCTATCCGTCCGAAGAGAACATCGTCGCATTGGCCGAGATGGCTAAGGACGACCCATTGCAGTGGCTAGTGGCGATCAAAGCCGTGCGAGCGGAAGGCAAGGCTGGGAAGGTCTGGGCGGCTCTTGCGCGGCGCCTTGCCACGGCCGCTATGGCCCTAGCGCTAGGGGTCGGCCTCGCCCCACCTGTCGACGCTCAGGCCGCTACAGGCCATGTTTCGAGCGACTCTGTATACATTATGCGAAATGGCAACCAACAGCCTGGACTTGGTCTGGCGGTCGCTAGCGGGAATTCCCGTGGCTTGCGATTCGCCCCCTCTCTCTCTCCCGGCTGCAGCCCCGCAAACGGCTGCGGTGGCCGTAGCCGTAGCCGTAGCCGTAGCCGTAGCCGCATCGATTTGCGCTGATGTTGCCATATTGCCAGCTTCAATGCGTCGTAGGCGAGGTGGCCAAGCGCTATCGCGGCGATACCAGCGCCGGTGGCGCCATCACCAAGTACTAAGCCGTTGCGCTAAAAATGCTTTAGCTTTACAGCCTGCCGCTGCTTTCCAGCAGGCCCTCTCTGGGGGCTTAGCTGTTTGACTTTCCTGATAATTCGGCAAAACTAGGGGTGCCGGAATTTTGGTCGTTTGCGGTGAAAGTGCGTGGACTACCCCTCCAGGTTGAGTAAATGCCTGATTCTGAACAGCTCGAGGTTCGATTGAATCCTCAGCTTCCGGTACGCGGCGCGCTTCAGGGTACTTACTGTACTCGCGGCGCGCTCCAACATCTCTGCGATCTCGTTGGTAGTGATGCCCTTCAGAACAAGTGCCAACACCTCGCGCTCCCGTGCAGTCAACGAGGCGCAGGCCTCATCATTCCGGGGCGTCGTGTTGTGAAGTTTCATTCGCCCTTCTGGAGGTTCCGGCTTAAGTGTTAAATGCCGCCGCCCATTGACAATATCGCGCAGGCCGGCAGCGATCTGGATCGGCGTGGCCGTCTTGAAAAGAAAGCCAAGGGCGCCGACGCGCAGCATGGACTGTACGGCAACATGGCTGTACTGAGCAGATAGGACCAGCACCGGCAAGTCTGGGAAGCTGCTGCGCGCATTCGCCAACAGCTCCTCGCAAGTAAGGTCTTCAGGCGCGAGCTGATAGTCCACAATCGCAGCATGATAGGCCTTGCGATCGGCTCCGAGCGCGGCCATGAAAGACTGCGTTGTAGTATGGGCGCTCTTCACCACAATGCCATCACCGGGCTGGAACATAACCGTCAACCCATAAAGTGGGACTGGGTGGTCATCAAGAGCAATAACGTTGATATCCGGGGTCATGTGGCACGGTTCTAGCTGGGAAGAAGGGGCTGGCTGAGGGGGGGGGGGGGGGCAACGGCTCTGCCTGTCGGCCGGCTATATTTCCACACACAGTACCCCTCTCAATCACGGGTCGTCCATCGAATTACAATGAAAAGGCGACTTTTTTCAGCCTTCATCCTTCACGCCGCAGCGAACGGCAAACTCCTGCACCCGCCTCCGCAAGGCTCGTTGCAGGCGCTCGACTTCCTCCCATACACTCGCCGATTCCGCCTGCATGGAGGAGAGATCCAGCGCCGTATCAGCCAGGCGGACCTCGCTCACGACCATCGCTGCGCCGCTGATGCGATGTGCGTGCCGCGTTACAGCAACCAGGTCTTGGCGGCGGATGGCGATATCGATCGCCTCCAGATCCCGGCGGGCCTCCCGGATGAAGATGCCGGTAACGTCCAGTACGGCGGAGGAGTGGGGGGCGGACTCCGCCACCAGGGTGATATCAAGCAGCTCACGAAGCTCACTTAACGGCAGCGGCTTCCGGAGTACATGATCCACGCCACTCTGCTGGCACCGGATCAGATGGGCACCTTCCACGCTAGCAGAGATGGCGACGAGCTTGGCCGGTGCGCGCGCACTGTTCCGCTCCAACTCTCTTGCTCGACGTGCCACTTCATAGCCACTGATGTCAGGCAGATCACAATCCAGCAGGACCACATCAAAACGAGTCCTTTGAAGCGCGTCCACTGCGCCCAATCCATCGACGGCACCGACGGCCTCGATACCTAGTGTGCGGAGCTGCTCGAGCAGCAGTTGCAGGTTGCCCGGGTGATCCTCGACAACCAGAATAGTGGGCAGGTGCCGTGACGCCATTGCAAGACCCTTCGCGCTGCGAGGCTGCGACGCATCCGTCGTCCCAGGATCCGGTGCGACGCTACAGGGAATTGTGGCTGTAAAAGTGGTCCCGACACCTTCTTCACTGAGGAAGCCGAGCGTGCCGCCCATGCCTTCCACGATGCTCTTGCAGATGGATAGGCCCAGCCCAGCCCCTCTCAATGACTGCGCCACTCGCAAGTTGATTTTGGAGAACGGTGTGAACACCTCCTTCTGCTGCTCGACCGAAATGCCGATGCCCGTGTCATGCACTACCATTCGCAGGTTGGTCTTGCCGGCCCCGTGCCCATCGATCTGCATCACCACCCGAATGCTCCCAGCATTGGTGAATTTCACAGCATTTGCCAGCAGATTGACGAGGACCTGGCGGGTGCTGATTGCGTCCAGCATGAGCGGTGGCGGCGGACCGCCAGGAGTTTCGACCTCGGCGGTCAAGCCCTTGCGAACAACCTCGGGATGCAGCTCGGCGATGCACGCCAGTGCCATCGCCCGGATATCGCAGGGCTCCAAGGGATTCAACTGTTGCCCAGCATCCGCGCGCGAGTAATCGAGCGCTTGGTTGAGCATGCGCCGCAGGTGCCCACCGGCGGCGTGAGCCGACTCCATTAAGCTTCGCTCCCGCGGCGCCAGGTCAACACGCAGCATCAGCTCCACCGATCCGGAGATGGTGTTGGCCGCGTTTCGAACCTCATGGCTCATGATGGCCAGGAAGCGCGCCTTGTCGCGCGCACTGCGTCGAGCGGCCTGGCGCGCCCGGCGTGCCGTGATCAGCAGCACCAACAACAGCACAATGCCGGTTGAAACACCCAGTGCTTCTGCCCAGTAGTAACGAAGAATCGCGCGCGGAGTCGGTGCGCCAAAGTAGGTCGTCTGCATCCAGTCACTGAGCAGCTGGGCATGCTCGGCCTCGGTGATGGACGCAACCGCCTTGTCGATGACTGACAGAAGCAGAGACTGGTCCGATCGACTGACCAGCTGTACGTTGACGGGGAGCTGCTTGACCACGCCATCGATACGCAGGGAGCTTGCGTAGTCCCGGCGCACGTTGGGGCGGATGACGGCGTCCAGGCCGATGGCAGCATCCGCCATCCCGCTCTCCACGGCAGCCAGCGCAGCAACCATGTCCTTGGCTGGGAGTCGTTTGATGCCAGGACGATGCAGGCGAAGCCAATCTTCGTAGCCGGAACCCTTCCGGAAAGCCAACGTCCGGCCTTCAAGTTGGTCGAGGTCAAGAAGTAGCGGAAACTGTTGCCGCGTCACAAAGACAGTTGAGCCTGCGTAATAGCGGGGCGAGCTGATCAGCCCTCCCGAAAGCGTCACCGGGGAGGCGGTCAGCAGCATTAGCTCCGCTTTTCCGCTGCGAACCGCCTCGAACGACGCCTGCAGCGAATCAGTCCGGACTGGTTGAAATTGGAGGCCGGCGTGTTGACTGACCAGGTCGACATACCCGGAAAGCGGCGTGCGATCCATGCCATCGATGCGGTTGACATCCAGCTGCTCCCACTGACTCGGATCCACCGCTACTCGTATCGAATGGTGCCCGGCGATCCACCGGCGCTCCTCGGGCGTCAGTGGCGCGTCACCCGCATTCGCAGCGGAGTCGATCCCGCAAAGGAAAATCAGCAGCCATGCACTGACCAATACTCTCGACCAACGGCGGCTCATTCAACGCGCCCCATGACTCTCCGGTCGCGCCCAATGCGGACCGGCTGATGCTCGCCGTACAGCAATGTACGGCGCTCGGAGCTGGTCGCAATATTCATCATGGCTGCGAGCCTCGAAAGAGTGGGGGCGCAGAGAGGGTGATGCCTGATAGCCCTGCTTCGCCTCTTAAATTCCATTGGCGCTCTGATCAAGCGCTATCGTTACCATCGGCATCCATCATAACTTCAACTTGAACGTTATTTTTGAATGATGGCATCACATAATCATACCACTTCGCCATCAACCTCGCTCATCATCTTGACGCCCTGGTTTAACTGTGTAAGTTGTCATTACTGCGGCTGCTGGCCTCACTGGCAGTGTGAGATACCAATGGACGTCGCCCTGCGTGACGCGCCGTAAGCGCTGAACAGATGGAGGTGTACGGCCGCACGCTCGCGCGCCAGCATCACGTCCGGACGCGGCCCAGCCCGGAGCGCCTGCTGGGGCGTCTACAGGCCAACGAGCGCGTTCTGGAAGGCGCCGGCGCAAGGTGGAGACCGCTGCTTATGCCGAAGTGGCACTGACCCCGCCGCGTCCGACGACGCGCATCCGGCCTTCGGCAGTCTCTTCGCGCAGAGCGAGATCCTCGCCGCCAAGCGGGCTGTGCCCTGCACCCGCCGGCCGCGTTCGCACAACGAGGTACACCGTGGATGCTCCATCTGGTCGCGGCGCATGACGCGGAGGTAGTGGCGATCCCCTGCGAAACCGAGCGCGCGCGTGTAATGACCTACTGAAAACCTGCTCAGGCGTTACTTTTCTCGAGGGAGGCACCGACGAGAGCTGATGCGCTCGGTCCAGCAGGGTCTGAAGGACGGTTTCGCGGTGCCGATGACCAAGCTGTGCAGCGGTTCGATGTGGCACGTCGCACGACGTACTACAAACCGACCCGGTTACCGCCCAAGGTGAAGCCGGAGCTGGTCGAGCCGATCAAGGACATGATCAACGCATCAATCCGATTTTTCAGCCAGGGCCCGGCATCACTTCAGGGCGAACAGATGGCGCAGCTTGAATAGCTCGCCATTGGTGCGCACGCCCAATTTGCGGTACCCGGCGCGCTTCTGCGCACTGACAGTGTTGGCGGCCCGTCCGAAGCGGACCGCGACCTGATCCACCGTCAACCCTTCCAGCAAGGCCAGCAACACCTCGCGCTCACGGGATGACAGCACTGCATGGGTGCTCTGCTCCGGAGAAGGCAGCGCGCCGCCGCTGCCGGTGAGCATGTGCTCCATATCCGCCACCACATGCAACCGGCCACGTCTCAAATCATCCACAGCCCGTACGATCACGCTCGGGGAGGCTGACTTGGGCAGATATCCCCGTGCCCCGGCCTTCAGCGCGGCAGCCACCGTCGGCCCGTTGTGCTGCGCCGACAACACCAGCACCGGCAGCGCCGGATAGAGGCGTCGCAACGCCATCAGGAGGTTGAGGCAATTCCCGTCGTCCGGACCGAGGGAGTAGTCCACGATTCCGACGTCGACACCTGCTGGATCGGCGGCGACGGCCGCCATGAACTCGCCAGCGGCCTGAAAACTGCCGACCACCGACAATCCACCTGCCGCCTGCAACGCCACCCGCAGGCCGTGCAGGAGCACCGGATGATCATCAAGCAGCATCACACGACTGTCGGAAAACATGGGCGTTCGGTCCATGAAGGGTGAATTCACAGTGTCAGAAATTTTGATAGCTGTGAAGCAACTCCGTTGCAGAAAGAGAGTGTCACGACACTTTTGCACATTCCTCTAAAGGATGATCTGATCCCTGAACAGCAATGCACTGCCATCTTTCCCTATCATCAGCCGGGTCCCCTTGCCGCAAGTGCATCCGTCAAGCCTTCAATATCTGCCCCTCTCCTGCAGCAAACCGACCCGGTTACCGCCCAAGGTGAAGCCGGAGCTGGCCGAGCCGATCAAGGAGATGATCGAGGCCGAGCCCTCGTTCGGCTATCGCACGGTGGCAGCGCTGCTGGGTATGAACAAGAACACGGTCCAGCGGATCGTCCAACTCAAGAGCTGGCAGGTGCGCAAGCGCCCGCCTGGCCAGCGGCCGCGGATTGAAGCCAAGGTGTCGCGCGCGCAGGGGCCAGGCCAGCGCTGGGCCACCGACCCGTGTCGGGGCCGGGGTGGCAAGGACGGCTGGCTGAGCCATCGACTGCGGCACCCTAGAGCTGCTTGGCTGGCAGCTGTCACGGACCGGCAAGGCCAGCACCACCTCGGCCGCGCTGGAGCAGGCGCTGATTACCCGCTACGGCACGCCGGGGAGGGTGCCAGCCCCTTCCCTGCTGCGCTCGGACAACGGGCCGGTATCACCAGCTGCGACTACACGCGCCTGGTGCGCAGCTATGGCTTGCAGCAGGAGCTCATCACCCCGCACTGTCCACAGCAGAACGGGATGGTGGAACGGGTGATCCGAACGTTGAAGGAGCAATGTGTGCATCGGCATCGCTTTTGAGCGCCAGGCACACGCCACACGGGTGATTGCTGACTGGATCACCCTCTACAACCAACAGCGCCCTCATCAGGCGCTGAAGATGATGGCCCCGGACGTGGCCTATGCCGCTACATTAACCGCATGACCTGAGCGGGAACCGGCGGGTCATTACATCGTCGCGCGACGCTCGGCTGTCTTCATGTTATTCCCGCGACCTCACTTCCAACCACTGGTAGTGAGGTCGGGAATTCAATAGCTCATTTCAAGCGATAGGTGCCCGCTCAACATAATATCATCTTCCAAGTTCAGCTCGTTTGCCGGCCGAATATGTGGCCTGATGTTGATGCTCGAACGCACACTACGGTAGTTGCCGGGGGATGCCTGCCCACCACTCCTGGCTACTGCAAACGTCTGATCATTATTGCTGGCGAGGATCGTGTAATAAGGGCCGGCCCACGTAGACGCATCATCGGAGACGATCCATGTCCTGACAGTATTGGTATTGTCGAATACGTTCCTGAGATCCGCCACCCAGGAGCCAATGCTGATGCCACCCGCCATGCCCAGGCCAAACGCATTGGCGCCGGAAATGACATTCCCGTTATCCACCAGCCCCTGCACTGCACTACCCGCCTCCTCGTCCCTGAACTTGAGCATCACGGAAGTCGGTTCGGAGCATGTGATCGTGAGTTCCACTGTGCGCATTGGCAAATCAGTTTGAATGTCAGCGTTAAGTGAGTCTGTCGAAATTTGGCCATAATCAATTGTTCCAGCATCCGAAAATTGCGGCACGCACGAGGCGGGCCGAATTGTACCACCAACAACCAGGTCATTGGCACTGGCGAGCTTCGGAACGTGAATGGAAATAATGGCGGCCAGAGCGGCGACAAGGGTGAAAGGCTTACTCATTGAATGACTCGTTTAATTAATTGAATCTCAACTACCGGCGATGCGAAAGCGGTTGACCGACAATTGGATTGATGTCGTGGACAGGTGAAATCCACAAGTCTTCCGACCGCAATCAATGCTCACATAATTTGGCATTAATAGTAAATCTCGAGTGTGACTCGCCCATTCATGGAGAAGCTATTTTTCAATGGCAGCTCAGCGCTCGGGCGGACATGCGGCTTTACTCGGATCGTCGATCGGATCATTTGATGTGGGGCAGGAAAGGCCGAGCCGAGATTTACATCGTTGACCGCAAAGAGTTGGCTGCTATTGAGGCGAGCCTCGTTATACTTAATCTGCCAGCTTCCGCCATTATCATCAGATGCTACCCACATATGCACTTCGCCAGCCTGATCTCTGGGAAAAGCAATGTCGGCCACCCAGGCGCCGATGTTGACTCCCTCTACGCTCCCCATACCAAGGGCATCGCGATCAAGAATCGCCCATCCCGAGTCCGACAAGCCCAGCACGGCAGTATCTTCGACGGAATCGACAAGCCTGAGATGGAATGCAACAGGCGAATCGCAAGCAATGACCAGTGCCGAACTCCGGACTGGCAGTGAAGTTTGTTGATCACGGAAAAGGTCTGAGAATCCGATGTCGCCATAATCAATCACGCCACCCTCTAAGTTCGGGGTGCATGAGGCAGGTCGAATGCTGCCAGCGACCGTCAGATCCGACGCCTGCGCCCTGGCGTCCAGGGGAATATTGGCGACTGCGGCAAGGGCAGCACAAACAAGAAGCCTCTTCATAAGTACACCTCGTTGATTTAAAATAAAATTACACCGCAGCTCTCGATACCTCCGCTGACGCTGCATGTGCATCGAAAAGCCCAAAATGTGCCCACCCGCGTTTATTGATGGCAGGCGCTACTCAGGTTGATGGTGGGCACCAACAATTAACTGTAAACATGCCGTGCACAGTGATATGAAGCCCCTTCACTATGCACGGCTATTGCGCGGCTTCGGCCTATGACCCCACAGGGCAACCATGCAACGAATGCTGCGGGCATTGATCGCAATTATCTATCGAATTTATTGCACTCATTGGCGCCTAGGCTCATCTGGCCAAGCCCAGGGGGTGAGCCCCCCCCCCTTCACCCGCGCGCACTGAGGGCGGATATGAAGTTGATTGATATTCGCGCCGGCGGATGCGGACGCCCTCGGAACCCCTGATGCTTGGCACCACTCTGGCGGCGCAGCGCAGGAGCTCCACCCCTTACTCAGGGCAGATCTTTAACTCTACGGATCGGGCCTGATTATCCATGCACCCACGCGCGAGCAGTTAGATTTGCAATTTATTCGACCCCCGAGCCCAGCCTTTTGTCATACGATGGCTCTATCGCCCATCGCCACCACCTGCGAAGGGCGAGATATTTCCGGCAATCCACCGATTTCCGGGCATTCGACCAAGCCAACCTATAACTTTCCGCTGGAGTTTCCCTTGAACAAGACCCCTGCCCTGCTCGCTAGTGCGCTGCTGTCGCTGTCGGCGCTTTCCTCCGCACATGCGGTCAACACCGTCGACCTCACCGTTGAAGGCACCATTCGCCCGGCATCCTGCACCCCGACGCTGGCGGCCGGCGGCATCGTTGATTTCGGCGTGATCGCACCGTCCACTCTGAACGCCACCACCCCGACCCCGCTCGGCACTCAGACTGTGGGCCTGACTGTCACCTGCGTCGGCGCCAGCAGCTGGGCGCTGCGCGGTGTCGATCTGCGCGCCGCCAGCGCTGGTGCCAACGCCGATGGCCTGCGCTTCGGCCTGGGCCAGACGACGGCCAATGAGGACATCGGTTCGTACACCATCACCCTGAGCGACGTCCAGGCAGATGGTGTGGCCGTGCGTGCACTGCGCAGTAACGATAACTTCGCGACGGTAACCGATCATGCTGGCGTGTCCTCGCTCACAGGTTGGGCCAGTGCAGCGGCGCTGCCGGGCACCAACCTGCCGGTC
>NZ_JBWKWI010000017.1:0-13705 GCF_059422145.1 Stenotrophomonas sp. GW821-FHT01H02A | reverse complement strand
TATGCCTTGCCGCCGGCAGGGGCGCGCTCGCGCCCCTGCCGGCCTTCGATCAGGCTGGCCTACCACGCACGGCGCAGGCCCAATTGTGTGCCAGCGTCGGCATGACCGCCATCACCGCGCTGGAGGCGCAGGTCGCCCCAAGCCGACCAGCGCTCACCCAGGCGCAGCTGTGCACCTACCTGCGCCTCGTATCGATTGCCAGGGAGCTTGACTGGCAGTGCGTCGCCATCGAAGCGCATGGCGTCATCACGCTTGCTGTGCAACCAATTCAATGTCAGGAATGGCTGAACACGATTGGTCGTGCCATTGTCAGCGCCAAACAAACGTACGCCCACACGTGATTCCAAGCCCCCGCCCCGACGATCCTCGACAACCGTGCCGTTGGCCTCCTGCAGGGTGCCGGCATTATAATGGGTATAGGTCAGCTGCACCTGTGGTTGCAGGTAAATCGTGCGTCGCTCCTGATTGCTCAGTGCAATGCCATAGCCTGCTTCAAGCGATGCAGCTCGAGTAGTAGCGCCGTACTTCTCGCGAGCCAGGCCCTCGCCCTGCACCTCACTGTCGTACCGGCCGTACTGGAACCAGCCATCCGCATACAGGCCGCGACTGTCGGCCGGCTGCTCCACCCAGCCCCCGTAGATGCCCAGCGCGCGACCCTGGACCTTACCTTGAGCGCCATAGCCCGTCTGATGTGCGCGGACCTGGGTGTTGGCCCGGCCCGTCCCCACCATGATACCCGCCTGGCCGCGCCCCTCCGTGCCCCAGCGGAACACATCACTCCCCACCTGCAAGGTGCTGATCCGGCTTCGGACATCCGCCGCGTCCGGCAGCATCGCGCGCCACTGGTCCTGGGAGACGCGGACCCATGCGCCGATCGCATCATGTTCAAACGCCGGCTCACCTCGATCGTGGCGACGTTGCTGGAACATGCGCACGGCGCTCGCCCGGTTGCCCTGGTATGCAAAGGGTTCCGGGCGCAGAACCGGCAATGGTTCGATGGTGCCTATCGAGCCACCTGGAGCCACGGAAACACACTGCGGGAGGGCCGGGTCCGCCACGCATGGATCGGCCGGCGGAATCAGCGCCGAACGCAGGTACCACCCCCCTTCGCCGGGGTCCGCTGGCGTCCCTTTGTGGACAAAGTATTCGTACCGGCCGCCGACAGCACGACCGCTGAGCGTAAAGACGCCATTGGATGCACCGTCAACCTGAATGATCTGGATGCCATCGACTGTCTGGGCGCCGGCGCCACCTACCCGGCTGATGACGACATTGGTTGCACCAATGGTATCCCCGAGCACGTGCAGACGGTCGCTTTCCGATGCATCGTCGTCAAGTACTGTATTGAACAACAGGGTGCCGCCACCGGAATAGTTCCCGGTGACGGTCAGGGTGTTGAATCGGCTCCCGTCACCCAGCGCAACGATGGCCCCCGTGCCGACGGTCAGCTGACGCACATCAGAATCGTCGGTGAGCTGCCAGCGCGCATTCGACAATGACATCGAGGCGACGTTGCGGGTGTAGCCGTTCAGCGTCGCGGCGTTCTGCAGCATAACGTCAGCACGGCTGGTATCCAGAACAACCAGTCCGCCCGTCAATCTGCTGTCGTCGACCGTGAGGACCGCGTTCGAGTTCTGGCTGACCTCCATCAAACGCCCATTACCTCCGGTAACGATGGAATTTCTTTCGATCAGGATATCCGCGACAGTAACCCCGCGCGGCGCAAGGCCGCCAACCAGAATGCCAGCACCGTTGGCTCCGGCCAGGCTCGAGTCACTGACGATCAAGGAGAGACGGCCCGTCGGCGCCAGCGGGCTGTCGTTGTACATCCAGGCACCCAATGTGTCACCGATCGCAGCACTGCCTGCAGTCAATGCGATCGATCCACCAAACACCCCCAGAGCCGAATTTGTCATGGCACCACTGGTGGCCATATCGGTGATTCGAGAGCCTTCGATGACCAGTGATGCATTGTTTGCGGTTGCCACAACTGCGCCGTCGGCCGTGCTGTTACCCCTGATATCGCTGTCGAGCAGATTCGCCGAGGTGCTGGTTGGCCCACCCTGCACATGAAGGGCGCGATCTGCTGCAGTTATCGTGGCCCGGGTAAACGCACCCATACTCCCAGACTCCAGACGTACGCCTGCCCCACCGGCATCTACGGTGCCGTCGGTGATGAGCACCACCGATTCATCAGCGACGATCGAATCGGTAACACCACCAGTGACGACATTGAGCGTTGCATTGTTGCTGAGAACCCAACTCTCTTTGAGGTCACCGGCCCCCACGATTGCGGAGCCTCCATCCAAGTCGCGCGCCACAAGCTGCGGGGAGGTGACGAGAAGAGCTGCCACTACAGCAACACCCAAAGTGGTCCGTCTAACATCCATAGTATTGTTTCGCAAAATTCAAGTCCATATATCAATTACAAACGGATGGCGAAGATCTTCCATGTGCACACTTCAGGCTATAGAGTAATTTTCAATAGTTTGCGCAAATGCAGCTGGCCGGACGGGGATCCGCCGCCAACAACCACCGCGACTGGAAATTCCGGCGTGGCGCGAGGAGGGTCAAGAATGGCCGGGATGCTGTCGATACCTGCCGATGGGCCCGGCCGGAGTGCTCACCGGCATTTTGCATCATTCTCTATGGATACCCGGAAATCTGCATGATCACAATTCGCGCAGGCACACACACTCTCGCATCGGTAGAGTTTGTGTTCGGCATCACGCCGCTAGATCACTCTCTAATTGATAGGAGTAGTACGTAATGATGACAAACAGAGTTGCGCTTACGATGGCGATTCTCACCTGCTCCGCGGCTGCGCACGCACAGGATGCAGACCTGTGGGTTCAAGGGACGCTAAGGCCAGAGGCATGTACGATCACCCTTGGCGATGATGGTCGCTTCGATCTGGGCACGATGGCTGTCAGTTCAATGAACGAGTTTGTGGACACCCCCCTTCCAGATCAGCATCTCGACTTCCGGTTGCAGTGCGCAGCACCAACAGCGATCGCGCTGCAGACTACCGACCTTCGCGCAGGTTCGGCCAGTGGCACGGGACCAGTCGGCTACAGGTTCGGCCTGGGCATGACCACATCGGGAGAGAGGATCGGCAACACCCATGTCCGACTTGAGAATCTGATCGTCGATGGCGTCCCGGCACGCACGATATATTCGGCCAACCAAGGCGGCAATTGGACAGGGGGGCCGGACATCTTCAACGCCTTCCGGCCAGATTGGTGGTCATCCTTCGCCACAGCAGGAACCACCGTGCCGCTTGCACTTCAATCGGTTGATGCTGTTCTTCGTACCGTCGCGGTCGTGGCGCCACGCGCCGGGTTGACGATGGACGATGACGTGTCGCTGGACGGCGCAGTCCTCATCGAACTGAAGTACCTCTAGGGCTGCTTCGGTCGATCCCTCCGGCTGATGGACGTGCAGAGCCGGACCACCCTCCTCCCTCCTGACGAAGTCGTCCCGACCGGACGCCCGGTTGAGCAGTGTGTTGCATGACCACGCTGCTCTGCCCCATTCGATCAGAAGCTGTAATCGAACGACACGCCCACCGTACGCGGCTGCATCATCACCGCATTCCAGCGGCGGTACTCCTGCGCGCCGGTGAACTCCACGCCCTGGCTGCGCGCCTGACCGCCGTTGACACCATAGGAGATGCCCTGCGCCGTGATCAGATTCAGGCGGATGTCGTCCCAGTCGATCCGGAAGGCGGCCACTTCCAGCAACGCGCGTCGATCCCAGAAGTGGCTCTTCAGGCCGGCTTCGTAGTTGATCAACGTGTCCGACTTGACCTGCGACGGCACCTCCGGCGCCGCCGGCAGGATCGGGTTCGGGCTGCCGACGCGGTAGCCGGTGGCGACCCGCACGTAGGCCATGGTGTCCTCGCCGAGGAACAGGCGCGGGCTGGCGCTCCAGGTGGTCACGCTCTCCGAGGATTCGGTGATCCGCTGCACGCCATCGCCGCCCAGCGGGCCGCCAAGGGTCTGGCGGAACTCCTGGTCATTGCGCGCGTGGCGCACGCCCAGGGCCAGATCGAAGTGGTCGGTGAACTTCCAGGTGGCGTTGCCGAACAGCGCCTTACCTGGCGCGCTACCCGGCAGTCGTCCGACTATGACGTGCGCAGCTTCGAGATCCGGCTGCGCCCGGTGGCCCGTATCGAAGGTTTCTGACCGGGGATGAGCGTGCTGTTCGCGTGGCCGCAGGGATGAACCGCCCGGTGTGGGCGGGCATGAAGGCCTCGCTCCAGCGCGAACTGCGCCACTTGCGGCAGGACCGCGCCGATCTGCTGCTGGTCACCCTGCTGCCGGCGCGATGCTGGGCGTGCTGGCCTGGTTGTTCGCGGCCTCGGTGATGCGTGATATCCTCATCGCCGTGGTCGACCTGGACCGCAGCGCCGAGAGCCGGCAGCTGACCCGGATGCTCGATGCCAGCCCCGGGGTGAGCCTCGCGAGCCAGCCCATCAGTCTGGCCGATGCGCAGTCCCAACTGCGGCGACTGGACGTGTTCGCCGTGGTGCTGGTGCCGCGCGATGCGACGCGTGACGCGCTGCGCGGCGAACAAGGCACGGTATTCGCCTACTACAACCCCACCTACCTCACCACCGGCCAGTCCGCCGTGCGCGACATCGTCGAAGCCGTCGGCGCGTGGAATGCACGACTGCTGGGCGAGCGCATCGCCAAGCAGGTGGGTCCGGCCACGCTGCGCGCGCCGCCGATCGCGGTGCAGTCGGACATCCTGCACAACCCGGCACGCAGCTATGAGCTGTTCCTGCTGCCGCTGCTGTTCCCGGCGGTCCTGTCGCTGGGGTTGGCGTTGGCGGTCGCCGCCAGTCTGGGCCGTGAAGTGCGCGACGGCCAGCTGCACGATTGGCTCGGCGACGCGCCGTGGTCGGCCATCGTCGGCAAGGTCGTGCCCTATGTCGCGCTGTTTTCGGTCTACGGTGCACTCGGCGTGCTCTACCTG
Organism: Stenotrophomonas sp. GW821-FHT01H02A; assembly: GCF_059422145.1. Classification (NCBI taxonomy): domain Bacteria; kingdom Pseudomonadati; phylum Pseudomonadota; class Gammaproteobacteria; order Lysobacterales; family Lysobacteraceae; genus Stenotrophomonas; species Stenotrophomonas sp. GW821-FHT01H02A. The sequence continues at coordinate 8,725 of NZ_JBWKWI010000017.1, read as the reverse complement.
GCCCTGGTCCGTGGCGATGGCATCGCCGGCAGTGCTGGTCGCACTGGCCCATCTGCTGCCCACCACGCCCGGCATCAACCTGATGGTGCGCCTGAACCAGACGGATGCCAGCCTCGGCGAGGTCAGCCACGAACTGTGGACGCTGGTGGCGCTGCTGGTGCTGTACGGCAGCCTCGCCATCTGGCGTCTGGGCGCCCGGAGGTCCAGCTGAGGCGACGCGCTGTGCGCGGCCACCGCACCCGTCAGAGCAGTACCTGGCGGGTGCGGCGCAGAAACTGGTGGATCTCGGCTTCGACGCTTTCATCCAGCATGTAGACCGGCCGCTGGCCGTTGGGACAGCGAAGGCTGGGCGTCGTTCCAAACAGGCGGCAGATCAAGGGCCGTTCTTCGTAGACCTCGCAGCCCTGCTTTCCCAGGTAGGGGCAGCTCAGGTCCGCCAAGGCGGCGGCATGCTCGGCATCGCTCTTGACCGGCAGGCGCGCCACCTCTTCGCTTGACGCGGTGACGGGGCCGCAGCAATCCGTGCACCCCACGATGCAACGAAACGTCGGGATCTGCTCGCGCAGCCGCTGTATCGCAAAGCCCCTTCCCTTGTCGTTGACACCCGCAGGCACACGATGCCCGCACCCCCTTGCCCTGCATTCCCATGAACCGTTCTACTGCTGTATCTACTGGTCGTACCGTGCTGGTTGTTGAAGACGAGGCCGAGCTCTCCCGGCTGTTCATCGAAGTACTGCAGGATGCAGGACATGCGGTAGTCACCGCCGATTCCGTGACGGATGCGCTGAGCACCCTCACCGGCCAGCGGTTCGATGCGGCCATTCTCGATGTGGAACTCCGGGATGGACCGGTGTTTTCCGTTGCGGACCGATTGGCGGCACTGGGCACGCCCTTCCTGTTCGCCTCCGCGGTCTACTACCAAGTGGTGCCGCGCGAGCATCAGCGAGTGCCGTTCGTGACCAAGCCCTTCGATATCAGGCTGTTGCAGCAACGAGTGGCGGAAGTGCTGGCCACGCAGGACCCGTCATCGGGTGGCGTACAGGCACCCAGCCACTGAGTCGGGCAACGGGCTGGCCTCGACCCGCTGCGCAATGGGCGCGACCACCTCCCGTGACACACGGCTGGCAGGCCCTCCAGGCATGCTGTCATGCAATATCACGACGTCGTAAACGCTCGATAACACCAGAGCAGCAGCTCACAGCTTTACAATAAGTAAACTAATTGTAGATACACCCATACCCCGATGCACGATGATTCGCTCCTCCCAAGGCCGCTGTGGCCGGGTGGGCGCTTGCCGCTCACTGGTTCATTTCGTGCTCGGAGATTTACTGAATGCGCCCCCCCTTTATTACCCAACGCCCTCTCGCTCTCATGGTGGCGGTCGCCCTGTGCACCAGGTCACCGTGGAACGCCCGCACCCAAGAGGACGGACGATGCGTCGCTGACGGCGAAGCCCTCAGGCCCAGCCTGGCCCGTGCAGCACCGGTGGATGGGCATCGTGTCCTGGCCTTCGTGTCCGGCACCGAGGCCACTCATGGCGGAAGTGTGCGCTGGCAGTCCCGCATCGGGGCAAGCGCGCACGACAGCCGCGAGCAGAGCTTCCGTGAATATGGAGCACACGACGTTGGTCTTTCGGTGGGCGCAGGCACTCGCAGCGGCGTACAGATGGAGCTCGGCTCGACGGTGAACACGCAACTCGGCACGCATCGGCAGCTGCGTAGTGACATTGCCCTACTGGGCTCGGCAATGAGCAACGCCAGCACCCGGCTGGCGCGTCTCCACGGCGCGGGGACTCAGGCTTTCGAGTTGCCAGGCGCCGTGCCGCGCGTGATGGACTATCGACCCATGCTGGGCGCTGACTACAAGCGGTCGCGACTGTCGCTGAGCACCGCGCTTGGCGCTGACATTTCCATCGAATTCAACCCCCTGAGCCTTGTACATGCGTATTGACGCTGTTTTCTACACAGGCGTAGCAGGCGCTTGGCTGGGCCTCGGTCTTGGCGGCTGGCAGCTGCTCCAGCACGACCGGGCCGGCGCCACCGCAGGACTACTCCTCTCGATTGCTTCGATTGCCCTACTCCTCCTTTGGGATCGACGCTTTACAGAAGATATCTATTGGTCGTTGCTGAACGGAGGGGCGTTGCTGGCCGTTACCTGTATCCTTCTCGCAGGGTGAGCACAACATTTTCCTGCCAGGCATCGGCGCCGGCTGCCACGGCACGCGCCGGAATGCACGCGCGTTTAAAGGCAACTCTATCGGGCGCGATGTGGAGCGGATGTGGAGCCAGCGGGCACCACTGAGCACCAAATCGCAGGATCAGGGACAATAGTCGTCTACCGTTTGCCCCCGCCTGCTGACGGATGCCCCGTCACCGGGCGTCGCGCGGCGCCTCACGCCTGTCTTCCTGCTGCTTTCCGGATCCGAATTGAATACCACCGCCCTGCCCCTTGCCGACGACGACCTGCCCCTGACCGACCGCCTACGCACCGCGCTGGACCTGCTGGAGGCCATCGAAGCCGACCGCAGCGTGCTGGATACGCTGCCGGAGGCTGACCGCGTCCGCCTGCACCAGGTGGTGGCCAAGGTCTACCACCCGGAGCCCAAGGCCCGCCGGGCGAAGCTGAAGCAGCAGGCCAAGGCCCGCCATCAGGAGAAGGTGGCCAAGGCCGAAGCGCTGCTGGAACAGACCGGTATCCGCGCGCTGCGCCGCAAGCCGGTGTTCAGCACCCCGAACTACTTCCCGCCGCACGCCGCCGGCCTGCATGACGCCTCCAACGGCGAGCATGCCGCCGCCGCGGCGGAGCCGGTGCATTCGCCGGAACTGCGCCATTGCTATGTGTGCAAGCAGAAGTTCACCCAGCTGCATCACTTCTATGACCAGATGTGCCCGGCCTGTGCCGAGCTGAACTTCTTCAAGCGCACCGAGACCGCGGACCTGACCGGGCGCGTCGCGCTGCTGACCGGTGGCCGGGTCAAGATCGGTTACCAGGCCGGCCTGAAGCTGCTGCGCGCCGGCGCCGAGCTGATCGTGACCACGCGCTTCCCGCGCGACTCGGCCGCACGTTACGCCGAAGAGCCGGATTTCGCCCAATGGGGCCATCGCCTGCAGGTGTACGGCCTGGACCTGCGCCACACGCCGAGTGTGGAAGCCTTCTGCAGCGAGCTGCTGGCCACCCGCCCGCGCCTGGACTTCATCATCAACAACGCCTGCCAGACGGTACGCCGCCCGCCGCAGTTCTATGCGCACATGATGGCCGGTGAAACCGCACCGCTGCACGACGTGCCGGACGCGCTGCGCAAGCTGATCGGCGACTATGAAGGCCTGCGCAGTGCCGAACTGCTCGGCAGCTCTGCGTCGGCCGCGTTGCCGGTGGTCCAGGGGCGCGATTTCAACGCCGCCAATGGCCTGACCCGTGCCGCCGAGCTGTCGCAGGTGCCGCTGCTGGACGACGAGCTGGTCGCCCAGCAGCATCTGTTCCCGGAAGGTCGCCTGGACCAGGACCTGCAGCAGGTCGATCTGCGCGGCCGCAATTCCTGGCGCATGCTGATGGCCGAAGTGCCGTCGGTGGAGCTGCTGGAGACCCAGCTGGTCAACGCCATTGCGCCGTTCATCATCAATGCGCGGCTGAAGCCGCTGATGCTGCGCACGCCGGAGCGGGACAAGCACATCGTCAACGTGTCGGCGATGGAGGGGCAGTTCTACCGCAACTTCAAGACCACCCGTCACCCGCATACCAACATGGCCAAGGCCGCGCTGAACATGATGACGCGCACCTCGGCGGCGGATTACCAGAACGATGGCATCCACATGAACAGCGTCGATACCGGCTGGGTGACCGACGAGGATCCGGCGGATATCGCGGCCAAGAAAGTGAAGGAAGAGCGCTTCCATCCGCCGCTGGATATCGTCGATGGCGCCGCGCGCATCGTCGACCCGATCATCCATGGCATCAACACCGGCGAGCACGTCTGGGGCCAGTTCCTGAAGGACTACGCACCGACCGACTGGTAAGACGTGCGGGGCGGCCGCTGATATAGTCGGCCGAGCATGGCGGGCATGGTGTCCGGCCACGAATCACAGGAGTGGGTCATGGGTCTTCGTCAGGCGGCGGCAGGGGCAGTGGGCGGCGTTCTGGCCGACCAGTGGAAGGACTTCTACACCGTGCCGACCGGGCTGCCCTCCACGGCAGCGCTGTTCGCGGCGGTTCCGCGCGGCACCAATGCCGGGCGTGGATCCAATACCAGTGCCTCCTCCAACATCATCAGCAACGGCTCGAAGATCGTGGTTCCCGAGGGCTACGGCCTGCTGCTGTTGCAGGACGGCGCGATCACCGGCTTCGTCGCCGAACCGGGTGGCTACGAATGGCGCTCGGACGACGCCAACTCTCAGTCGATCTTCGCCGGTGACGGTTTCGTCAGTCCGCTGATCAAGCAGAGCTGGGAGCGCTTCAAGTTCGGCGGCCAGCCGGGTTCGCAGCAGGCCGCGTTCTTCGTCTCGTTGAAGGAACTGCCGGACAACCGCTTCGGCACCCAGTCCGAAATCTACTGGGACGATGGCTTCCTCGGCACGCAGGTCGGCGCGGTCACGCGCGGCTCGTACACGCTGAAGATCGTCGATCCGATCCTGTTCGTGAAGAACTTCGTGCCGGCCAGCTACCTGCAGCCGGGCCAGGTGTTTGATTTCACCGATCTGGACAACGCGGCCGCCAGCCAGCTGTTCAATGAAGTGGTCGGCTCGCTGGCCCCGGCCTTCAGCCTGTATACGAACGACCCGGGCAAGGGCAACCGCATCACCAAGCTGCAGCAGGACTCGCTGGGTTTTGCGCAGAGCCTGTCCGCTGCCGTCGAGCAGGGCTACCAGTGGAAGTCCGATCGCGGCCTGGCCATCGTCAAGACCGCCATCGTCTCGATTGAGTACGACGCCAACACCCGTGAGCTGCTCAAGACCGTGCAGCGCGCCGATGCCCTGGCTGGCTCGCGCGGCAACTCCAACCTGCAGGCCAGCGTGGCCCAGGGCATCCAGTCCGCCGGCGAGAACGGTGGTGCCGCGGGCCTGGTCGGCGTCGGCATTGCCTCCGGGATGCTGGGGGGCGGTGGCATGCAGCAGCCGGTCGCCCCGGCGGCGGACGACCCGGTCGCCAAGCTGAAGAAGGCCAAGGAAATGCTCGACCTCGGCCTGATCACCCGGGACGATTACGACAAGCTCAAGGCCAAAGCGCTGGGGCTGTAAGACACCGAGCGCACCGACACCATGTCCGACCCCAAGATCCCACCGCCGATCCCGGCGGTCCCGCCGCCGTTGCCGCCTTCCCCGGCGGCACCGATCACCGGCCCGGGTTCGCCGCGGGACGTCCCCCCGCTGCCGGGCACCTTCCCGGGGGACCCAGCCACCCTGCCCCAACCCATTCGCGATGAGGTGCTGGCACCCGACCCGGTTGCGCTGGATACCTCCGCGGCCGAGCTCAAGGACGGCGTCAACCGCTGCCCGAGCTGCGGCTCCAGCGATGTCCGGCTCAAGCTCGGCACCGATGTGCTGGTCTGTCAGTTCTGCCGTCACGAATGGCACGGCGACCGGGTCGAGGAGGCGTTCGGGTTTGGCGAAGGGATCGGCGAACTGCGCGGCACCGTGGTCGCGTCAGGCGCGCGCGACATCGATGCCGGCACTGCCAGCCTGATGAGCTTCAAGTGCACCGGCTGCGGGGCCGAAGTCACCATCAACACCGAAAGCAGCATGACCGCCCGCTGCCACTGGTGCCGCCATGTGTTCGGGGTCAACGAGCAGGTCGCCAATGGCGCGGTGCCGGATGCGGTGCTGCCGTTCCATATCAGCAAGGACGACGCGGTCGCGCGGATCCGCCAGTTCGTGGACAAGCGGCGCCTGTTCGCGCTGAAGGCGTTCAAGGATCAGTTCACCCCGGAGAACGTCACCGGCGTCTATCTGCCTTACATGATCGTGGACAGCAACGTCAGCGCCAGCGTCTCCGGCAAGGGCGAAATTCAGACGCGGCAGTACACGCGCGGCACCGAAAAGAACAAGCAGACCTACTACGACGCCGACGTTTACCAGGTGGACCGCCAGGTCGATTTCACCGTGGACGACCTGACCCTGGAGTCATCCACCGAGCGCGGCAATCTGGACACGCAGAGCAACACCAACAACATCATCAACGCGATCCTGCCGTTCGATACCAAGAATGCGCTGAAGTGGAACGCCTCCTACTTGGCCGGTTTCACTTCGGAAAAGCGCAATCTCGATGTGGAGAAACTACGCCCGCGGCTGGAAGATCAGCTGTTATCGATTGCCCGTGCCCAGGTGGAAGGTTCGGTGCGCCGCTACGATCGTGGCGTGCGCTGGGAGCGTGAGCGCGTGGATGTGCATGGCACTCGCTGGGTGTCGATGTACCTGCCGGTGTGGCTGTACTCGTACCACCAGCCGGGCCGCAATGGCGGCATGCTGCACTACATCGCGGTGAATGGCCGTACCGGTGAAACCATGGGCAGCGTACCAGTGCAGCAGTGGAAGCTGCTGCTGGCCGCGCTCACCACCGGGACCATCATCGAAGCCCTCGTTCTCTTTTTCCTGGTTGCTGCCTCATGAGCGATGACAGTGGACTCTGGCTGCTTGCGGCCGGCCCGGCCGGTGCGACGGCGCTGTACTGGGCGCTGTACCGGTATTACCGCAATACCGACAAATCCCATGCGTTCGAGCGCGATACCGCGATCGAGGCCAAGCCGGTTACCGGCTCGGACCGCAAGGTCGACACCGTGACGGGCACGCAGGAACGGCGTATCCGCGGTGACAATGTGGCGGAGTATCGAATTCGAGCGCAGCGGGAATGACAATGCTGATTGGGCTTAGAGTGGCTGGCACAACAGGGGTCAGGCCCCTTTATCGTCATCACCCGCCGATAGAACCCGGATACTGCGATTGAACATCCGGTGCACAACAACGAAGAACAGAGGGATGAACAATAATCCAAGCAGCGTGCCGACGATCATGCCCCCGAGCACGCCGGTTCCGATGGCCCGCTGAGCGCCGGAACCGGCGCCTGAAGCGACAGCCAGCGGCAACACGCCCAAGCCGAAGGCCAACGAAGTCATGATGATCGGGCGCAGGCGGTCCTGCACTGCGTGCATCGTCGCTTCGATCAGACCAGCGCCCTTCGCCAAGTTTCCTTTGGCGAACTCCACGATCAGGATTGCGTTCTTGCTGGTCAAGCCCACCGTGGTCAGCATCGCTACCTGGAAGTAGATGTCACGCTCCATGCCACGCATGGTGTTGGCCAGCACCGCGCCGAGAATGCCAAGCGGCGCCACCAAGAGGACTGACGTTGGGACACTCCAGCTTTCATAGAGCGCGGCCAGACACAAAAACACGATCAGCAGCGACAGCATGTACAGTAGTGGCGCCTGCAATGCTGCGCCGTGCTCTTGGAGTGCGGTCCCGGTCCACTCGATATCAAATCCCTGCGGCAGCTGCTGAACAAGATGTTCGATTTCAGCCATGGCGCGTCCCGACCCAACACCGGGGGCTGCCCTACCCTGGATCTCTCTAGCGGCTATGCCGTTGAAACGCTCCAGACGCGGCGAGGAATGTCTCCATTCAGTAGAAGCAAAGGAGCTGAATGGCACCATGTCACCCGCAGCGTTCCGTATCGACCATCGTGCAAAGTCGTCCGGGCTTGCCCTGAAGGACGCATCACCTTGAAGGTACACACGCTTGAGCCGACCACGGTCGTTGAAGTCGTCTACATAGGTACTACCCCAAGCCGTAGTCAAAGTTCGATTTACCTCGTCGATCGACAGGCCCAGAGCCGCTACTTTCGCGGCATCCACGTTCACTTGGAGCGAAGGCATGTCGCTCAAGCCATTGGCGCGCATGCCAGTGAGAATCTGGCTTGCTTCAGCCAGTTCCAGCAGCTTGTCTTGAGCATCCAATAGTGCGGCATGCCCTTGACCACTGCTATCTCTGAGGAAAAAACTGAAGCCGTCTGCCGTGCCGAGCGCAGGAATGGCGGCTGGGGCCAAGACGTGAAAGGAGGCTCCGGGATAAGACTCGATCGCGGATCTGGCGCGCTCTGCAATACTGTTCGCATCATTTCCGGCGCCGCGCACGCCCCAGTCCTTCAGGCGTATATACGCCAGCCCCGTATTCTGCCCCATTCCGGAATAACTGTACCCGACGACGGTAAGAATAGCGTCGGTGACAGGGTCATCTTCAAGGAAGTATTTCTCGACCACGTTCAGAGCAGCCTCGGTATGCGCGAGCGTCGTACCTGCCGGCCCCTGCACAAGTACCACCAGCGTTCCGCGGTCTTCAGTCGGCAGGAAGGATGTAGGAAGACGCAGGAAGAGAGCGATCATCACAACCGATAGCAGGGCGAACAGGCCCATGCTTCGCCACGGTCGGGAAAGAACTCCGCGCACTCCTCGCTGATAGGTTTCACTGGTGCGTTCGAATCCCCTGTTGAATCTCGCAAACACGCTGGATAGAGGGCCCGTGCTTCTTGTTTCATGCCCGCCGCTATCAGGTGACTTGAGCAGCGTCGCGCAAAGCGCTGGGGTGATTACAATGGCGACGAGTACCGACAGCGCCATCGCCGAGACGATGGTGGCCGAGAACTGGCGGTAGATGACGCCGGTGGCGCCGCTCATGAAGGCCATCGGCACGAACACCGCCGACAGCACCAGGCCGATGCCGACCAGCGCACCGGTGATCTGGCC
>NZ_JBWKWI010000016.1:0-24854 GCF_059422145.1 Stenotrophomonas sp. GW821-FHT01H02A | reverse complement strand
CTGCCGATGAAAGGAAGGGTCGCGCTGGGATGGTCAGCCAGCTGTCTTGCCCGCACGCGGCCGCCGCGGCTTCGCCCCCCGCGGCACAACCTTCGGCGTCGCCACCAGCACGCCCCACTGGTGCAGGTGCTCCATGCCGGACAGTGCATCCAGGTACGACATGAAGTGCGTCAGATAACCTGGCGAAGTGTCTTTCATGAGCGTCAGGGCGCGATGGACCAGTACACCGGAGTTCAACGGCCCACCGTTGGTGGGCATCTGGGCCAGTGATGCCTTGAGCTGGCTGGCATTGCGAAGCCTGGCCCACGTCGCCCGGACCTCGCCCAGCATCGGCAATTCCGGATACGCAGCACTGTGCTGCCGGGTCAATTCCGTGACCAGCGCCTGCAGGCCGATGCGTCCCGATGACAGGCCCGGCGCAGATGTCAGCGATGCCGACGCCTCGGCGACCCGCTCAGCGTAACCCGCTACCAGCGCGTCCAGCTTCTGCTGCAACAGCGCCCGCACCTCACCGTCATGCGCCTGCGTGCGGGCATGCAACGCCTCGATCACCGCAAAGCGCGTGCGGTCGAGCTGGTCGAGCCTGTCCGCTCGCCAACGCTGGAGAATCTCAGCCGTTGCGACAGAGTTACGGTGCATCCGCGGCCTTGCTCGCCTTGGGTTTCGGGATCGGGGCGATCTCGACGCGGCGGTTCTTGGCGCGACCCTTCTCGTCGGCGTTGGAACTCACCGGCTGCTCCGAGCCAAACGCCGCGGCAAACACCGCATCCGACGGCACGCCCTCGGCGATCAGGGTGCGGGTCACGGTCAATGCGCGCTCGGCGGAGAGCTCCCAGTTGTCGGCGAAGCGCCAGTTGCCATCGCGCACCTGCTGGTCGTCGGTGAAGCCGCTGACCATCAGGATTTCCTCGCGCGAGGCCAGGTAGCCCTTCAGCGGCCCGACCAGGCTCTTGAGGACGTCGACGCCCTCGGGCTGCAGCGTGTCGGAGTTCAAGGCGAACAGCACATTGCCGCGGATCCCGATGCGGCCATCCACCAGCGTCACGCGCCCGGCCGCGAGCGGGCCGGCCAGTGCCTGCTCCAGCGTCTGGCGGCGCTGCACTTCGGCCTGGCGCTGTTTGACCTCTTCATCCAGCCGGTTGGTCAGCTCCAGCTGCAGCGCGACCACGCCGACCAGGATCAGCACGAACGCACCGAGCAGCACCGACATCAGGTCGCCGAAGGCGGCCCAGATCGGCGCGCCTCCGTCGGCCTCGACTTCGATCTCGTCGCTCATGCGGAGGCGGCTCCGGCCTTGCTGCTGCGGCGACCGGCCAGCTGCTGCAGCTCATCGATGATCTGCTTCTGCGAGAGCACGCTGAGGTCGATGACCTCGCGCGCCTGGGCCACGTAATAGGCAAGCTGCTCGTCACTGCGGGCCAGCGAGCCGTCCAGCGAGGCGGCGATCTGGGCCAGCCGCTCGCTGAGGCCATCGCTGGCCGTCCCGAAGGACTGCACGGCGCTGCCCAGCGCCTCGGCCAGGCTCGCGACTTCCACCGCGCTGCCGGTGACCTGCGCGGCCACGCTGCCCAGCTTGCCGGTCTCGGCTTCGATGTGATCGGTGAAGCGGGTACCGAGCCGGTCCAGCAGCGCGGCCGAGGTCGAGACCAGGGCATCCACGGCGACGCGTTGTTCGTTGGCGGCGTGGTTGACCGCATCCAGCAGGGTCTCCACGGTCGCCAACAGGCGGCCGCGTTCTTCCAGGGTGGCCGTGTCGCGGACCAGACTGTCGGACAGTTTGCTGCGCAGCTCGGCGACCACATCGGCCGCGGCCTTGGGCGCTTCCGAAGCCGCCTGGACCAGGCGCGAGATTTCGCTGATCGTCTCGCTGGCGTGGGCCTGTGCCTGCTGGGTGATGTCGTTGGCGGTGCGGGCGAGGGTGTCGCAGATGTCCTGCTGACGGCGCGCCACGCTGTCGCCGGTCTGCTCCCAGCGCTCGCCGAGGCTGGCGCTGATGCCGGTGAAGGCCTCGGTCCACGCGCTCAGACGCTGCTGATCGCGTGCTTCCAGGGTGTCCTGCAGCTGGGCATGCGACTGCTGCATCGCCTCGCCCAGCGAAGCGGCCTGCGCCTGCAGGGTCGCGGCGGCGGCATCCAGCGCCTGTTGATGACGCTCGCTCAGTGCCGTTGCGGCCGCATCCTGGCGGGCCAGGGCGTGCTGCCATGCTTCGGCGATCTGCGCCGTGGTGGCGTCCATGCGGCTGCCGACCGAGTCGATCAGGCCGGTTGCCCGGGCGTCATGCGTTTCGGTGAAGCTGGACAGCGCGCTGCGCAGGTCCGCAGTCAGCGCAGCATGGGTCTGCTGCTGTGCGGACTGGGCCGCCTGCCAACTCTCGGCGGTGCTGGCCAGTTTCGTGGAGACGGCATCGAGCAGACCTAGCGCGCGTTGGTCGTGCTGCGCTGCGAAGCCGTCCAGCGCGGCGCGCAGGTCCGCGGTCAATACGGTGTTGGTCTGCTGCTGGCTGTCCAGCGCGGCCTGCCAGGTCGCGACGGTGGCGACGCGGCTGGCGTCGAAACCGTCGGTCAGACCGGCCAGCTGGCGCTGCACCGCCTCGGTCACCGTCTCGTGCATGGTGGTGTTGGCGCGGGCGATGCCGGCCAGAGTGGCGTCCATCACCGGCTGCAGGGCCGCGCCGACCGCACGTGCGCTCTCGGCGACGCTGTCCTTCAGCGACTGCTCGATGGCCGCGGTAAGGCGCGCGTATTCCTCGTCGGCCTTGGCGTGGAAGTCCTGCTGATTGGCCAGCAGCCGCTCGCCAGAGACGCTGCTCTGCAGTTCGATCGAGGCGGACATGGCCTGCAGCCGGTCCACCAGCGCGGGCATGAGTTCGGCCTGCTGCTGCAGCAAGCGGAAGGCCTCATTGCGCTGCCACGATTGCGAGTGCGTGTGCAGGGTGGTCGCGATCTCTACGTCAAGTCGCTGCACCGCTTCCAGGCGCTCACGCCGGCACAGCGCCGAGAGCAGGCCGAGCATGGCGGAAGTGGCGACACCGGCGATCGAGGTGCCGAACGCCACCGCGAGACCTTCCACCGGCGCGCCCAGCGAACCACGGATGGCCTGCAGGTCGGTCGCGCTTTCCAGCGCCAGGCCGGTGCCGCGCAGGGTGGCCATCATGCCGAGCAGGGTGCCGAGCATGCCCAGCAGCACCAGCAGTCCGACCAGATACGGCGTCAGCACCGGACCGGGCAGGGCGACACGCTCGCCCTCCACGCGCAGGCGTACCGCGTTGCGCAGGCTCGGGTGCAGTTGGCCCAGCCAGGTGGCCAGGCCGGAGCCAGCACTGCCGGCACTGGCGCTGGCTGCAACAAGGGAGGCGGTCGCCTGTCGGTAGCGATACAGCTCGAGGCCACCGGCGAGGTAGCAGACGGCGATCAGCGCGGCGACCGCGAAGCCGACCGGATTGGTGCTGGCATACCCCGCCCCGATCCAGCACACCGCGACAAGGCCAAGCAGGAAAACAACGTAGTGAAGACTGGTTCTGAACATGACGTCCCGGTTAGTGGGTGCGAAGCGCTGCAAGCAGGCCTTCGATCGGTTGAAAACGGAGATCCAGCTCGGCCAGCAGCAGGCTCTGCATGTCGCGGCGGAATACCTCGAGCCACGCATCGTCGCTGCCGGCGTCCCGCAGGCGCTCGAAATGCACCCCGAGCAGCACCGGTACCTTGGCCAGCAGGCTGTGCTCGCGCGCGCTCAGGGTCTGCTCCATCAGCGCATCCACCTCGGCCAGCCGGGCCAGCTCGGGCGACGTGCGGGTCAGCATGTCGCGCAGCCGCCCGCGCAGGCGGCTGGTGGCACCGAGCATCGAGCGCTGCACGGTGAGGTAGCGCTCGCGGAAGACGGTGTATTCGACGGGGCCCTGGACGCCATCGGCGTCGACCACGCGCCGGACAGGCCTGGTCGACTCAGGTTCCTGAACAATGACGGCTTCCAGTGCCGCGCGGATCCGGCGGCACTCGGCGTCCTCGTCGGCATCGAAATCCGGCCCGTCCACTGCGGGCGGGAGCCGGCCATCAAGCGCCTTGGACAAGCTCACCGCCCGCGTCCAGTCCACCCATTCGCTGAGCCGGTCCGACAGGGCCGGGCCCGTCGAGGACAGGTTGCTTTCAGCGAGGCGGGCCAGCAGGCGGATGAAGGCCGGGCCCGGGACAGGCGTCTGTTGCGGGGGTTTGGCCATGGGTCCGGTTAAAACGTCGAATTTTACACCCGAATGCCCCGCACCGCAGGGCAGCCCCCGGTGGCCGCATTTACAACTGTTTCCATGGTGCCTGCGCGTGCGGCCAGTCATTGTGCCATCCGTACGCAAAGGAAGACCTCCGGATATCCATGAATACTGCTCCGTCCCCCATCAGCGTTGCTGTCCTCGACGACCACCACCTGGTCCGGCTGGGCCTGGCCTCCGTCCTGGAAAGCACGCCGATGATCCGCCTGGCCGGTTGCCATGACACCAGCCAGGCGCTGTTCCTGGCACTGGAGGCGTCGCCGGTCGACGTGGTCCTGCTGGATTATTCGCTGGCCCTGGCCGACCTGGACGGTCTGGAGCTGTTGAGCCGGCTGTCCCGCGATCATCCCGGGGTTCGCCGTCTGGTGGTCTCGGCGCATGCCGACCCGATCACCATGAAGCTGGCGCTGCAGGCAGGGGCACACGGCTTTTTCGTCAAAAATCAGTCGCTGCACGAGCTGTCGGACGCGATCCGGCACGTAATGGCTGGCGGAATCTATCTGCATGAGCTCAACGGTGCCGCCGGGGGGGGCGACCAGCGTCCCACCGATGAAGAATGGCAGGTGCTGCGCGATTGCCTTGCCGGGTTGTCCGTGCCGGAGATCGCCGACCGCCGGTCCCGTAGCTCGAAGATGATCCGCCAGCTGAAGCAGGCCGCATTCGACAAGCTGGGCATCCGCGACGATGCGCAGATGCATGACCTGCAGCGCCAACACGCCGAGCTGAGATGATGCGCGCTGTCCTGTTGATCGTCCTGCTGTTACTGGCGTCGGCCGCGCAGGCGGGGGGCGGGCGGTTCACCCGGGAGGAAGCGCATTGGATGGCCGGGCATCGCACGGTCCGGGTAGCGATCGATCCGACCCAGTGGAAGCAGTTCGACGTGGATCATCAGCAGGGCATGAACCGCAGCCTGCTTGCCGGGTACATCGATCTGGTTGGTGAGCGCTCCGGGTTGACCTTCACCGCCAGCCGCACCGATTCGCTGCTGGCCTCCATCGATGCCCTGCGCAATGGCGAGGTGGATGTGATGCTGGTCGCAGCGACGATGCCGCAGATGGACAATCAAGGCCTGCTGTACTCCCGGCCGTATTACACCGGTGCCACGCTGCTGATCACCCGCCAGCGCGATCCCCTGCTGCTGGAACTCGACCAACTGGAAGGGCGCACATTGGCGTTTCGTGGTGGCGGTGGCTACGAAGCGTGGCTGCGCCAGCACAAACCCGGTATCAAACGCCTGCCGCTGGATGACCTGGAATCGGTCCTGTCGGCCGTGGAGAACGGCGTCGCCGATGCCGCGATCGGGCTGGACACCAGCATCCGCCCGCTGCTCCGGCGGGATTACGCCGATACCCTCCGGCACGGCGGGGCGGTCAGCGAATTGCCGGTCGATGTGCGCCTGGTGGTGCGTCAGGACCGGGCGCCGCTGCTGTCGATTATCGATAAAAGCGTCGCCTCCATCACCGAGATCGAGCAGGCCGAGCTCCTCAATCGATGGATGCGCACCACGTATTTCGGCGCACCCACGCTGGGAGCGATCATCCGGCACTACCACAGTGAAGTCCTGCTCGGGATCTCCACGGTAACCGTGTTGCTGGTGCTGCTCTCGTTGACCGTGCGCGCCCAGCGGGCCGCGCGCCGCAGCGAGCGCGAGAAGGCCCGGTTCGTGGCGGTGATGAGCCATGAAGTGCGCAACTCCGCCAATACGATCGCCGCCTCGGTCGAGTTGCTGCTGCACTCCACGCTGGCGCCCGAGCAGCGGCGCCTGCTCTCCAATGCACACGCGGCCGGTGAGAACCTCCGCTCCATGCTCAACCAGGCGCTGGACTACTCCCGATTGGATGCAAAGGGCGTGCGCGCCGAAGCAGAGGCCTGCGACGTCGGTGCGCTGGTGCAGGAATGCATCGGCGCGCTGGAGCCGGTGGTCCGCAACAAGCCGGTGACGCTTGCCGCGGCCTACCCGGAGGGGCCGCTGCCGCTGCTGATGCTGGATGCCACCGGGGTGCGCCAGGTGATGACCAACCTGCTGACCAACGCCGTGAAGTTCACCGATGACGGGAGGATAGATGTCACCCTGTGCGTGCGTGGCCTGGACAGCCGCAAGCCGATCCTCCACTTGGATGTCCATGATACCGGCATCGGCATTCCGCTGGAGCAGCAGGCGCAGTTGTTCAAGCCATTCTCACGCGTCAACGCCCATGTCGCCGAACCCTTGGGCGGGGCAGGGCTGGGGCTGTCGATCTGTCACGGCATCGTTGCCCAGCTCGGCGGCACGATCCGCTTCAGCAGCACGGTGGGGGTCGGCACCTCGTTCCACGTCGAGATTCCGGTCACCGCAGTAACGGTGACGGCGAAGGCCGCGCCTGCACCGGCGTGCCGCGACCCCTCCCGCGCGCCGGCCCGGCGCGTGCTGCTGATCGAGGACCATCCCGGCAACCGCGAGGTGATTCTCGACCAGCTGCGGTACCTCGGCCTGCACGCCATCGCTGCAGAGGCCGGCACGCCGGGCGTGGAGAGCTACCGCGCAGGGAGCTTCGACGCCGTCCTGCTGGATTGCAACCTGCCGGACATCAGCGGGTACGACGTCGCACGGCGCCTGCGCGAGATCGAGCGACGCGAGGGGCGCCCGCCGGCGGTAGTGATCGCCATCTCGGCCAGTGTGGAGCAGCAGCATCGCATCCATTGCCGGGAGAGTGGCATGGACATCGTGCTGACCAAGCCGCTGCCGCTGCCGACGTTGCGCGATGCACTGGGTCTGCCCGAGAGTGCCGCGGCCCCTGCGTCCGCGGCTGCGGGACTGTCGAATGGGTCGGCCTTCCTCGGCGAATGGGAGGCGGACCTGGATGCCATCGCAACGGCCATCGGGCAGCAGGACCTCGCCGTGGTGGCCTACCATGGGCACCGCATCCGCGGCGCCGCGCTGATCGCCGGGCAGCCGGCCATGGCCCGCACCGCCGGCGATCTGTGTGGGTTCGAGCACGGCGACGAGGACCTCTGGCAGGAAGTGACGCGCCTGCACACGACGCTGCGCGGCATGGTGGCGGCGGTGTAACCGCCGCTCAGTCGATCGGCAGCGGCGCCCGCGGGGACACCAGCCCCTGTTCGCGCAGCGCGCTCCAGAACGCCGCCGGAATCGCCACCTCGGCAAGGGCAAGGTTCTCCGCGATGCGGCTGGGCTGGCTGGCCCCCGGAATCACCGCCGCCACGGCTGGATGCGCCAGCGAGAACTGCAACGCCGCGGCGCGGATGTCCACGCCGAACTGCGCGCACAGTTGCTGCAGGCGACCGACGCGATGCAGCACGTCGGCGCCGGCCTTCTGGTACTCGTAATGCGCGCCACCGGCGAGGATGCCGGAGTTGTACGGACCGCCCACCACGATGCTGGCACCACGCGCCGATGCGGCCGGCATCAGGCTTGCCAGCGCGTCATCGTGGTCCAGCAGGGTGTAGCGGCCGGCGATCAGGAATCCATCCGGGTCGGCCTGCTGCAGCGCCATCACGCAGGGCTCGACGCGGTTGACGCCCAGGCCCCAGCCCTTGATGACGCCTTCCTCGCGCAGACGGGTGAGCGCGCTCGCGGCCCCGGACATGGCCTGGTGGAACACCGCGCGCCAGTCGTCGCCGTGGAAATCCTTGGCCGGATCGTGGATCCAGACCAGGTCGAGGCGGTCGGTCTTCAGGCGCTTCAGGCTTTCTTCGATCGCGCGCAGCGTGCCGTCGGCGCTGTAGTCGTAGACGATCTTGTTGGGCAGGCCATGTTCGAACAGCCCGCCTTTCTCGCCGAGATCGCGGCTGGCGGCGTCTTCGGTCTCATCCAGCAGCCGGCGCCCGACCTTGGTGCTCAGCACATAGGCATCGCGCGGGTAGTGCTGCAGCGCGTCGCCAAGGCGCAGTTCGGCCAGGCCGGCGCCATACAGCGGGGCGGCATCGAAGTAACGGATGCCCTGGTCCCACGCGGCGTGGACGGTCGCCAGTGCTTCCGGTTCGGGGATGGCGCGGTACATGTTGCCAAGCGGTGCGGTGCCGAAGCCGACGCGACAGGGAAGGTGAATGCTCATGGTGTTTGATCCGGGGGAGGGAGGGTAAGGGTCAGGCCGCAACGGCCGGGACCGTTGCGGCTGCATGGAAGCGCGGCAGGACGTGCTCGGCGAGCTCATGCAGGGTGTCGTCGAGCGGACGCAGGTTGCGGCGCAACTGCAGGCCGACGTGGTTGACGCCGATCGCGCGCAACGCCGCCAGTTCCGTGACCAGGCCGTTGCGACCGGTACGTGCGCCGAAGCGAACACGTTGCAGCGGCTCGTCCGGGTCGTCGGCCAGGTCCAGATGGATGAAGCTGGCATAGGGTTTGTCACCGGCGACCGCGCGCCAGGCGGCGATGCGTTGCTGATGGTCGGCTGGTGCACCGGGGTAGGCGAGGCAACCGTCCATGTGTTCACCGATCCAGCCCGGCGTCTGCTGGGCCAGGCCGGCGACCAGCAACGGCAGCGGTGACGACAGCCGCGGCAGCAGGTCAAGACCACCCGACAGCCGGGCCTGGCCGCTGCTGCGCAGCACCGCCACCTGGTCGCGGAATGCTTCGCCGCGCGCGGCGAAGTCGCGGCCGAACACCGGGTACTCAATCGGCCGGTCGCCGCTGGCGACGCCGAGCAGCAGGCGCTCGCCACTCAGCCGCTGCACGCTGGCGGCGGCCTTCAGGGTGAGCAATGGCTCGCGCAGCGGAAGCACGACGGCGGCCGTGCCGAGCAGGATGTCGCGGGTCACCCCGGCCAGATAACCGAGATAGGTGAATACCTCGAAGACCTGCGCGGCATCGCCGAACGCGGGGTCGTACAGCGGCACGTCGCGGATCCAGAGCGCGCGGAAGCCCAGTCGATCGGCGAGCGTGGCCAGGTCGGCATGCCGCTGCAGATCCGGTTCGCCGGGCAAGCGCCCGGACTGCCGGCGGCGCTGTTCGCCGGTGGGCGTCCAGTCGTTGTCCAGCGGCGCTTCCAGGCCGATGCTGAAGCCACCGGCGGTGAGGCGGGACAGGGCGCTCATCGAGCGCCTCCTGTGGACGGAGGAGGGATGGGACGGAACATGCGCAGTGTGGTCCTTGGAGGCGGAAGCCAGGCAGGACAGGGAGTCTGCGCGCAGCACTGTTTCTCAAAAAGGCGTCAATCGGCGAAAGATACTTGCGTGGCGCGCAAGGATTCCGTCGCGTCCGCGCTGCCGCGCGCAGTGAGCTCCTGGTCGAGCTGCTCGACGGCGGACTCGCGACCGCGAACGATGCCTGGCCGCCGGACCGCATACAGGATGCATACAGCCGTATGCATTGCGCATACATCGGGTTCCCTACGGTGGAACCCGAGTGCACCCGCGCTCGGTTTTTCCCATAAGGAGTAGATGATGAGCCAGCAGATTCCCGAAGGTACCCTGGTCGTTGTAGCGGATGGCGGCTCGGCCCGCGTGTTCACCAACGTCGGCACCGCCCACAAACTGCAACTCAAGCAGGAGGGGGAACTGCAGCTGCAGGCGGTCAGTGACACCGGCGCGTCCGGGCAGGGGCCGTCCGGCTCGGTGCCGCAGGAGATGACCATTTCCCAGCTCAACGAGGCGACCTTTGCCAAGCAGGTGGCCGCCCAGTTGAACGAAGACGCGTTGAAGAACCGCTACGCGCATCTGATCCTGATCGCCGATCCGCAGACGCTCGGACGCATCCGGCCGCTGCTGCACAAGGAGACGCAGGAGCGCCTGCTCAAGGATCTCGCCAAGGACTTCACCAACGCGCCGCTGGAGGACATCCAGCGCGCTCTGTCCTGAGAGCAATCGCCCATGGCCTTCGTCCGTGAGTACAGCCCCGCCGACATCACCCGTGCCGAGCTCGATGCAGGCCGCGGATGGGTGCTGCTGGAGTTCGGCACCGGTTGGTGCGGCCATTGCAGTGCCGCCCAGCCGTTGCTGCAGAAGTTCCTCGGTGGCTACGACGCGACGCATCTGTAGGTCGAAGACGGCAAGGGGCGGCCATTGGGCCGCGCCTTCGCCGTGAAGCTGTGGCCGACCGTCATCCTGTTGCGCGATGGCCGCGAGATCGCGCGTGCGGTGCGGCCGCACGAGCGTGAGGATCTGGCACCGTTGATCGATGCGCTGGAGCGCGATCAGTAACGCGCGGCAGAGACGTAGAGACCGCGCGGAATCTATTGCGCATGCGTGTTCATGCCGTGAAATCGTCCAGAAACAGCTTGAAACACGCTGTTCCACGCGTTCCGCGGTGGCGGCCACGGGAACCGGGCCGCCAGTTGTAGTAACATGACCCGCTTGATCACCCCCGGGCCATTGCCCGCTTCCTGGTCATCCATCCCGCAGCGCCGCTGAGTCCACGCGGCCGTCCGGGATCGTCTGTTGCAGCCCCTCGTCGCGCATCTCGCTGTGTCATCGGAGGCGGTATTTCCCGTGCCTTGCGCGGGACCTCGGGCGTCGCGATGGCCGGCCTCCAGGAGATAGCAGATGCAGGACCTGCATGCCGCACATGCCCATTTCGGCTGGTTCAAACGCCGCCGCCAGATGCACGTCGATGAAGTCACCGTCGTTGATCGCCCGATGTTGAAGAAGGCCGTGGGTGCCGCTGCGCTCGGCAACGCGATGGAGTGGTTTGATTTCGGCGTCTACGGCTACCTCGCGGTCACGCTCGGCCACGTGTTCTTCCCCGACAGCAGCCCGACCGCGCAGTTGATCGCCACGTTTGCCACCTTCACCGTCGCATTCCTGGTGCGCCCACTGGGTGGCCTGGTATTCGGCCCGCTGGG
This sequence comes from Stenotrophomonas sp. GW821-FHT01H02A, assembly GCF_059422145.1. Lineage (NCBI taxonomy): Bacteria > Pseudomonadati > Pseudomonadota > Gammaproteobacteria > Lysobacterales > Lysobacteraceae > Stenotrophomonas > Stenotrophomonas sp. GW821-FHT01H02A. The sequence goes on along the minus strand of NZ_JBWKWI010000016.1, from coordinate 13,817 downwards.
CGACAAGTACGGGCGCCAGAAGGTACTAGCGTTCACCATGATCATGATGGCGGCCGGCACCTTCAGCATCGGCCTGATTCCGTCCTACGACCGCATCGGACTATGGGCGCCGGCACTGCTGCTGCTCGCCCGCGTCGTGCAGGGCTTTTCCACCGGCGGCGAGTACGGCGGGGCGGCGACCTTCATCGCCGAGTACTCGACCGACCGCAATCGCGGCCTGATGGGCAGCTGGCTGGAGTTCGGCACGCTGGGCGGCTACATCGCCGGTGCCGGCACGGTCACCGCCCTGCACATGGCACTGAGCAGCACGCAGATGCTGGACTGGGGCTGGCGCATCCCGTTCCTGGTCGCCGGTCCGCTGGGGCTGCTCGGCCTGTACATGCGCATGAAGCTGGAAGAGACGCCGGCCTTCCGCGCCTACGCCGAAGAGGCCGAGAAGCGCGACCATGAGCGCCCGGGACTGGGTGCGCTGTTCCGCGTGCATTGGGCGCAGTTGCTGATCTGCGTGGGCCTGGTCCTGGTGTTCAACGTCACCGACTACATGCTGCTGACCTACATGCCCAGCTACCTGAGCGTGACGATGGGCTATGCCGAGAGCAAGGGGCTGTTGCTGATCATCATCGTCATGCTGGTGATGATGCCGCTCAATGTGCTGGGCGGGTTGTTCAGTGATCGCCTCGGCCGCCGCCCGATGATCATCGGGGCGTGCATCGCGCTGTTCCTGCTGGCGATTCCGTGCCTGAAGCTGGTCGGCAGCGGCAACGACTGGCTGATCTTCCTGGGGCTGATGCTGCTTGGCGTGGCGCTGGTGTGCTTCACCAGCTCGATGCCGTCCACGCTGCCGGCGCTGTTCTATACGCCGGTGCGTTACAGCGCGCTGTCGATCGCCTTCAACGTGTCCGTCTCGCTGTTTGGTGGCACCACGCCGCTGGTCACCGCCTGGCTGGTGGAGCGCACCGGCGATCCGCTGGTCCCGGCGTACTACCTGATGGGCGCTGCCGTGATCGGTGTGGTCACCATGCTGTTCGTGCGCGAGACCGCCGGCATGCCGCTGCGCGGCTCGCCGCCAGCCGTGGCCAGCGAAGCCGAAGCGCGTGCGCTGATGCGCAGCGACGAGCCGGTCACGGTGGATGCGACCCAGCCGACGCTGCCGGTACCGGCCGTGCCGGAAGAGGCGCGGCCGGCGTAACGGCGGTCGGTTCCCCCTCCACCACCCGCACCGCAACATGCGACCTCGCCGCGCCAGTGCTAGGATCGATGCAACCTGAATCGATCTAAATTCAACGCCATGACAAAAACGGGGACGGTGCGGTGGTTGGGGCTCGCGGTAGGTGCGATGTTGGTGGCCAGCACAGCCACAGGGGCACCGGCGAAGATTGGCGAGCGCGCGTACGCGGCGGTCGATCCGTTCATCGGCACGGCGGGCGAGGGCCATACCTATCCCGGTGCCACGGTGCCGTTCGGGATGGTCCAACTGAGCCCGGACACCCGCATCCAGCCGCGCGAGAAGGCCTATGGCTGGGCCGCCGGCTACCGGCATGACGACACCAGCATCGTTGGCTTCTCGCACACCCACTTTTCCGGCAGCGGCCATTCCGATCTCGGCGATGTGCTGCTGATGCCGGTGCGCACCGATGCCAGCCTGGAGCGTGGCGACCCCGATACGCCCGGCAGAGGCTACACCTCGCGTTTCCGCCACGATGACGAGCGCGCCGAGCCGGGCTACTACGCGGTGACCCTGGATGATCCGAAGGTGCGCGCGGAGCTGACCACCAGCACCCGCGTCGGCGTGCACCGCTATACCTATCCGGCCAACCAGCCGGCACGCGTACTGCTGGACCTGCGCACCAGCCTCTACGATTACCCCGGCAAGATCCTGTGGTCGCGCCTGCGCGCCCGCGAGGATGGCACCATCACCGGTTTCCGCGAGACCCGCGGCTGGGCTCCGGGCCGCCAGCTGTATTTCGCGATGCGCTTCTCGCGGCCACTGACCGGTCACGCATTCCACAACACCGAGACCGACATCGCCTACAAGGGTTTCCCGCCGCCGGGGCATCAGAACCCGGCGCAGCGGGCGCAGATCGAAGGCCGCCAGCTGGTCGGCACCTTCGATTTCGGCAAGCTCGACACACCGCTGGTAGTGACGGTGGCGATCTCGTCGGTCAGCGAGGCCGGTGCGATCGCCAACCTGGAGAGCGAAGTACCGGGTTTCGATTTCGACCGTGTCCGCGCCGAGGCCAAGGCGCAGTGGACGCAGGCGCTGTCGGTGCTGGATATCGACGGCCCCGAGCATGACCGCCGCAGTGCCTACACCGCGCTGTACCACAGCCTGCTCGGGCCGACCGTGTTCATGGACAGCGATGGCCAGTACCGCGGCTCGGACAACGCCGTGCATCGCGCCGAGGGCTATACCAATTATTCGACCTTCTCGCTGTGGGATACCTACCGCGCCCTGCATCCGCTGCTGACCCTGGTGCAGCCGGAAAAACGCAACAGCGATTTCATCAATTCACTGCTCGCGCACCAGCACAACAGCGCTTACGGGATGCTGCCGTTGTGGGCGTTCCATGGGCAGGAAACCTGGTGCATGATCGGCTACCACGCGGTCCCGGTGATCGCCGATGCCTACCTCAAGGGCATCCGTGGTTTCGATGAGGACAAGGCACTGGCCGCCATGGTGGCCACGGCCAATTACGGCCCGTACGACGGCATCGCGCAGTACCGCGAGCTGGGCTGGGTGCCGATCGACGAAGAAGGCGAGGCGGCCAGCAAGACGCTGGAGTACGCCTTCGACGATTGGACCATCGCGCGCATGGCCAAGGCCATGGGCAACACGAAGGTCGCCGGTGAGTTCGAGAAGCGCGCCACCAACTGGCGCAATGCGTATGACAAGGACACCGGCTTCATGCGCGCGCGCAAGCGCGACGGCAGCTTCCGCACGCCGTTCGACCCGAGCGCCAGCGGCTACGGCACGGACTACACCGAAGGCAACGCCTGGCAGTACTCCTGGTATGTGCCGCACGACGTGGCCGGCCTGGCCGCCGCACACGGGGGCAGCGACAGACTGCTGGCCCGCCTGGACGAGGTGTTCGAGGCCAAGGTCGACCCGTCGATCTTCGAGCACATGGAAGACATCACCGGCCTGATCGGCTGGTACGCGCACGGCAATGAGCCGAGCCACCACGTGGCCTACCTGTATGCCCATGCCGGCCAGCCGTGGCGCACCCAGGCGCGCCTGAAGCAGATCATGGACACCCAGTACGCCGACCGCCCTGACGGCCTGGCCGGCAATGACGACCTCGGCCAGATGTCGGCCTGGTACGTGTTCACCGCGCTGGGCTTCTATCCCGTAGCGCCGGGCAGCGGCGAGTACATCATCGGCCGTCCGTTCCTGCCCAGGGCGGCACTGCACCTGCCCAACGGCAAGACCTTCACCATCGTCACCGAAGGGCTGGGCAAGGGCCACGACTACGTCGGCGCGGTGACCCTCAATGGCCAGCCGCTGCAGCGCACCTTCCTGCGCCACGACGAGATCCTGGCCGGGGGCGAGCTGCGCTTCACCCTGCAGGCCGAGCCGAACAAGGCCTGGCCGGGGCAGGGTGCCGAGCAGCCGTACTCGATGTCCCACTGACCGGGCACCGGGGCCTCCTTCTGGCCAAAATGGGATTTATGTCCAATTTGGCCAGAAGGGGTATAGTGGGCACATCCCGTCCTGGAGCGTGCCATGACCCTGCCACTGGATCTGCCCGGCCTTGAGAAGGCCACTGCTTCCTCGGTGAAAACCCGGGGCTGGCCCAGCCTGATGCGGACCGTCCGCGAGAAACAGGCGCTGGTGATCACCAACCACAATCACCCCGAAGCGGTGATCGTGGACATCAAGACCTATCAGGAACTGCTGGCCAAGGCCGCGGGCGGCGACGCCGATGAGCGCCTGGACGAACTGGAACGCCTGCGGGCCGCGTTCGATACCACGCTGGCCAGCCTCGGCCGCGATGGTGGGCTGGGCAAGGTGCTGGGCCAGCCGATCCGCCGCGGCCGCAAGGTCGCCCTTGGCAGCCCGCTCTGACCGATGGGGCGCATTCTGGTGCTGGCCGGCGTCAATGGCGCCGGCAAAAGTTCGCTGCTGGGCATGTGGCTGGAAGAAGAAGGCCTGACCTGGTTCAACCCGGATACGTTCACGCGCCGCCTGGTCGAGACGGGCTGGGCGCTGGGCGAGGCGAACGCTGCGGCGTGGAATGAAGGTGCGCGGCGGCTGCGGCAGGCGATCGACGAGGGCACCGACTTCGCGTTCGAGACCACCCTGGGCGGCAACACCATCCCGCGCCTGCTGCGCGAGGCCTGCGACCACCACCACGTGGCCATCTGGTTCTGTGGCCTGCAGAGCGTGGAACTGCACATGCAACGCGTCGCCGCACGGGTCAGCCGCGGCGGGCATGACATCCCCGCCGACAAGATCCGGGCCCGCTACGATTCGTCGCGCGAAAATCTGCTGGCGCTGTTGCCGCACCTGGCCGAGCTGCATGTCTACGACAACAGCGCCCCGGCCGACGCCGATGGGGCGGAGCCGCTGCCGGTGCTGCAGCTGGATCGCGCCGGGCTGCACTATCCGGCCTCGGCGATCGAGCTGCTGCAGACGCCGGACTGGGCCAAGCCGATCGTCATGCGCGCCATGGAGCTGCACACGCCTGCGTGAGTGTCATTGCAACGGCTTGAGCAGCAACAGCAGGCTCAATGCCAGCATGAACACCGCAATGCCTGCGTCCAGCCAGCGCCATGCACGGGCATGGGCAAACCACGGTTGCAGCCAGCGCGCGCCGACGCCGAGCAGCGTGAACCAGCACACGCTGGCCAGGCAGGCACCCGCCGCGAAGACCCAGCGCGCATCGCCTGGATAGCGGGTCGAGAGGCTGCCGAGCAGCACCATCGTGTCCAGGTAGACGTGCGGGTTGAGGAAGGTGAACGCGAGGCAGATCAGCAGGGTCCGCCGCCAGTCGACCCGTACGTCAGCGCCTGCATCGAGCCCACCACCACCGGACCACGCCCGGCGTGCCGCCATCAGGCCATACACGGCAAGAAAGGCGGCACCGCCGAAGCGCAGGACCTCCAGCAACAGCGGAAATCGCGCCACCGCCGCGCCGATGCCGGCCACGCCCAGCAGGATCAGGGTGATGTCGCCGGCAGCGCAGACCGCCACCACCAGCGGCACATGCTGCTGTTTCAGCCCCTGGCGGAGCACGAAGGCATTCTGGGCACCGATCGCGATGATCAGGCCGGCACCGGCGAGAAAGCCGGCGAGGGCGACAGCAGGGAGCATGACGAGTATCCACGGAAGGGGCGTGCAGGGTGACGCGCGCACCGTCATAAGAACAGCTACATTTCCTGTGGCACGATAAGCATTCCTGATACGGACGCTTTTCATGAGCCTGCTCCATCCCCAACTCGCCGCGTTCTCGGCCGTCCTGGAAGAAGGCGGTTTCGATGCGGCCGCGCGGCGGCTCAGCCTGACCCAGTCGGCGATCTCCCAGCGGATCAAGGCGCTGGAGGATCGCCTCGGGCAGGTCCTGATCGTGCGCCAGTCGCCGTGTCGCCCGACCCCGGCGGGCGAGCAGCTGCTGCGCCGCGTGCGCCCGATGCAGACGCTGGAAGACGAGGTGCTCGCCGACTTCCTGCCGGATGCGGACCTGCCACATCGCAACGTATGCGTGGCCGTCAACGACGACTCACTCGAAACCTGGTTCCTGCCGGCGCTGGCCGCGCTGCACGGCGCGCATGGCTACACCTTCGACCTGCGCGTGGATGACCAGGATCACACGCTGGAACTGCTGCGGGACGGGTCGGCAGTCGGCGCGGTGACGGCCGAGGCAAAGGCCCTGCAGGGGTGCAACGTGTACCCGCTGGGCACGATGCGTTACCTGGCGATCGCGGCACCTGCCTTCAAGGCGCGGTATTTCAGCGCGGGCATGACCGCGGCCGCGCTGGCGAATGCGCCGATGATCGTTTTCAACCGCAAGGACCGGCTGCAGGCGCGCTACCTGCGCAGCATCACCCGCGCCACGCTCTCCCCGCCGGTGCACTACCTGCCCACCTCCACCGGCTTTGTCGACGCCGCCGCGCTCGGGCTGGGCTGGTGCCTGGTTCCCGAGTCGTTGGCGGCTCCGGCGCTGCAGCGCCAGGTCGTAGTCGAACTCGATCCGTCGCGCTGGATCGACGTGCCGCTGTTCTGGCAGCATGCCGCCATCCGCTCGACCACGCTTCAGCGCATCACCGCCGCCATGCGCGAGGCGGCGCACGGGGTACTTCGCGATCCGTGACGCGGCGGGGCGCTGTCAGCCCACCGGCTCGTGGATCGGGCAACCGTTGAACCGCGAACGGAACTGACGCGAGGCGGTCATCACCACGCGGCGCGCGCGGTTCAGACCGCCCAGCGGCCGGTGCTCGGCCAGCGCGTGCCACGGTGCGAACGCCAGCGCATTCTCGATGCCCGGCGAGCTGTGCGGCTGCCAGGCCTCCTGCTGCGCGACGCTCAGGCGCGCAACCGGCAGGAACGGGCTGTCCCCCTCGGGCCAGGCGACCGACGCGTCCTCGATCGGCATGCGCTCCACGTCGCGGCACAACTGCACCCGCAGTTCCCACTCCACGGGATTGGGCAGATCGGTGAAGAAGGCCACCACCGCCTCGCGTTGTGCATCTTCGTCCGAGCCGATCCTGTCACCGTTCAAGGCAAGCAGCGCAGGAGAGATCGGGGCCAGCGAAAACTTGGCCATGTACGGGCCATACAGGAAGGGCACCTGGCTGAAGAAGGTTTCGCCAAGCGGATGATGCTGCGGCTCGCCGCCCATGGGGGCAGTGACATGCAGGCTCCTGTTGTGAGCATCCGATGCTAGGCGCGCAGGTGTTAGTCCGGCGCGCTTTGTTGTGAAGGGATCCTGCACGCGCGCTCAGGGCGGGTCCGGCCATGCCCTGAGCAAGGGCAGCGGATCATAGGCGCCGTCGGCACCGTAGATGCCCCAGTGCAGATGCGGCGGCGTGCCCTTGGCATTGCCGGTGTCGCCGACATAGCCGAGCACCGTGCCCTGCTCGATGACATCGCCCCGGGCCAGACCGTCGCGCCAGTCGTCCAGATGCGCGTAGTAGTATCGCTCGCGCGCCGGACCCATCACCCAGACCTGGCGTCCGCCCAGCCCGCTTTCACGGATATCGGCAACGATCCCCGGCGTGGCGCTGCGCACCTCGGTGCCATGTTTGGCGAAGATGTCCACGCCGGCGTGGGTGCGATCGCGTCCACGCGGTGCACCGAACGTATCGGCGACCTGACGAGCCGCAACGCCGGCGACGGGAACCGGCAGGGCGGTGGGCGCAGGCATCTGCGACAGGCGCCACAACGCGCGTGGCGATTCCGCGATGGGGCTGTTCCACAGCACGCCGACGGCGACGATGCACACCACGGTGACGAACATGCGCAGCAGCCAGCGTCGTGCGCGCCGCGCGGGGGAGGTGGCGGACGTCGCCGGACTCATGCGGCTGGCCCGCGCGTTTTCCTGCTCGCGGCCATGCGTCCCGACACATGCAGATGTGCCGGCACGTGCCAGCGCCACGGGAACTCGACCGCCTTGCTGATCCCGATCCGCGGCCCGACCACGGGTGTCTCCGGCGGCGCCATCCCATCGGACACGATGCGGATGCCACGATCATTGCGCACCAGGTCCGCGCCATCCAACGCCTTGGTGATGCCCATCGCCTGCGACAGCCGCCCCGGTCCACTGGCCAGGTCGCGTTCGTGCTTGATCGCCGGCCGTGCCTCGTGGATCAGCGCCAGTCCCGCCACCGGCTCCAGCGCCCGCAGCAGCACGCCCCAGCCTTGGCCGACCTCCCCACACACCGCGTTCGAGCCCCAATGCATGCCGTAGCTGAAGTAGACATAGAGATGCCCAGCCTCGCCGAACATCGTCGCCGTGCGCGCGGTCATGCCGCGATACGAATGCGCCGCCGGATCCTGGTCACCGGCGTAGGCTTCCACTTCCACGATCCGCCCCGCGCGACCGTCATCGCGCACCAGCAGTTTGTTCAGCAGCTCGGGCGCCACCTCGGCCGGATGCCGCTGGTAGAAGCGCCGCGGCAGAACTTTCCACGTCTTCATGACCTTCCGCGCAATGGCTGCACCTTGCCAGTCTGGAACCAGCGCTTACTGTGACGCGGCGAGGGTCAATGGATGATCAACGCACTGCCTTCGTCACGCCACACTCGCCCGGCATTCGCGGCCGGTTGATCGACACAGGGCAATGCTCGATGGCAGACACCGCCGCCCCCAGGCACGCACGATGCCCGCCAGAAAGCGCCTGAAAATCGCGACCTTCAACGTCAACGGGGTGCTGACCCGGCTGCCGCGTCTGCTGGCATGGCTGCAGCGCGAACAGCCGGACATCGTGGCACTGCAGGAGCTCAAGGCCACCCAGGAGGCGTTCCCGGAAGCAGCGATCCGCGACGCAGGATACGGCTGTATCTGGCAGGGGCAGCGTTCGTGGAATGGCGTTGCGCTGCTGGCCCGCGGGCAGGACCCGATTGAAAGCCGGCGCGGGTTGCCTTGGGACCCCAAAGACGACCAGAGCCGCTACCTGGAAGCGGCTGCACATGGCGTGATCGTGGGCGGCCTGTACCTGCCCAACGGCAATCCGCAGCCGGGGCCCAAGTTCGATTACAAGCTGAAGTGGATGCAACGCCTGCATCGGCACGCGAAAAGCCTGGTCGCGCTGCCGCACCCGGTCGCGCTGATCGGCGACTTCAACGTCGTGCCCACGGATTCGGACATCTACGACCCCACATCGTGGCGCAAGGACGCGCTGCTGCAGCCCGAGGTGCGTGAGGCCTACCAGGCGCTGCTCGATCTGGGCTGGACCGACAGTCTGCGCGCCGTGCATGGCGATGCGCAGATCTTCACGTTCTGGGACTACTTCCGTGAGCACTTCGCCCGTGACCGCGGGCTGCGGATCGACCACCTGCTGCTCAACCCCGTGCTTGCGCCCCGGCTGAAAGACGCGGGCGTGGACCGCTGGGTGTGGGCGCTGGAAAAGCCCAGCGACCATGCGCCGACCTGGATCGAGGTCGTGGCGCCACCCAAGCCGCGATAGCCGTAGTGGACCGATATCGAAAACACCCCGGACGCGGTAGAGTCCTCCGGCAGGTCGTTTGCGAGGGTATTGCAGTGCCATATCGGAAAAGGGACATCGCCCCCGGCGTCGGGGAAGGCAAGCGTCTGCCAGCCGGGCCGGAGACGCCGGTGTTCTGCCGGGCGCGCGAGTATCCCGCCGGGACCATCATCGCGCTGCACCACCATCCCGACCGGCACCAGCTGGTCTACGCCGAATCCGGGGTGCTGGTGGTCCAGGCCGGGGCCGGGCGCTGGGTGGTGCCCAGCACCCGCGCGATCTGGATTCCGGCGGGCATGGGGCACAAGGTCAGCTGCATCGGCGCGGTCGGCATGCGCAGTCTGTACATCCTGCCGCAGGCGATCGCCCAGCCGCCGGCAAGCGCATCGACGGTCTCGGTCACGCCGCTATTGGCCGCATTGATCCACGCCGCGATGGAGGTTCCATCGCCGTATCCAGCGGACTCCCACGATGGGCGGCTGATGCAGTTGATCCTGGATGAGCTGCAGGTGTTGCCGGTGCTGCCGCTGCACCTGCCGCAGCCAAGCGATCCGCGCCTGCAGGTGATCGGTCAGCAGCTGCAGGCAGCGCCCGAGGATCCGTCCACCCTGCAGGACTGGGCACGCAGGCTGGGCGTGGACGTCAAGACCATCCAGCGCCTGTGCGCGCGCGAGCTGGGCATGACCTTCGGGCAATGGCGCCAGCAGGCGCGCCTGCTGCGTGCGCTGGAGCAGCTGGCCCACGGTGAGAAGGTGATCGACGTGGCGCTCTCGCTGGGCTATGCCAGTCCGAGCGCCTTCACCGCGATGTTCAAGAAGCGCGTCGGCCAGCTGCCGAGCCAGTTCTTCCACTGAGGCACATGCCTCAGTGCATCCGGGTCTTCGGCAGGAACGCGGTCGCCAGCCCCAACAGTGGCAGGTACGAGGTGAAGTGGTAGACCCACACGATGCCGTGCACGTCGGCGAGCTTGCCCAGGCCGGCCGCGCCGATGCCACCGATGCCGAACATCAAACCGAACATCAGCCCCGAGACCATGCCCACGCGGCCCGGCACTGCTTCCTGCGCGTACACCACCAGCGCCGCGAAGGCCGAGGACATCACCAGCCCGACCGCCACGGCGAGCACCGCCGTGCCCATCAGGTTGGCATAGGGCAGGGCAAGCGCGAACGGCGCGACACCGAGGAAGGAAATCCAGATCACCGCCTTGCGCCCGATCCGATCCCCGACCGGGCCGCCGATGAAGGTGCCCAGCGCGACCGAGGCCAGGAAGATGAAGAGGTACATCTGGCTCTGCTGCACGCTCAGCCCGAAGCGCTCGATCAGGTAGAAGGTGAAGTAGTTGGTGAACGAGGCGATGTAGACGAACTTGGCGAACATCAGCACCGCGACCACCGCGATGGCCTGGATCACCTTGCCGCGGCTCAGTCCGACGCCATGACTCTTGGCCAGGCTCTTCATCTTGGCCTGGCCGTGCTGCACGGTCCAACCGGTCAGGCGGAACAGGACGGTGACGGCCAAGGCCGCGGCCAGCATGAACCATGCAATCGCCCGTTGCCCGTGCGGGATCACGATCAGCGCCGCCAGCAGCGGGCCGATCGCCGAGCCGGTATTGCCGCCCACCTGGAAGGTGGACTGCGCGGTGCCGAAGCGCCCGCCTGAGGCCATCCGCGCCACGCGCGAGGCCTCGGGATGGAAGGTGGCCGAACCGATGCCGACGATGGCCGCGGCGATCAACAGCATTTCGTAACTGGTCGCCATCGCCATCAGCGCGATGCCGACGAAGGTGGCGATCATGCCCGACGGCAGCAGATACGGCAGCGGGCGCTTGTCGGTGTACATGCCCACCCACGGCTGCAGCAGCGAGGCGGTGACCTGGTACACCAGGCCGATGATGCCGATCTGGCCGAAGGTGAGCGAGAACTCGCTCTTGAACATCGGATACACCGCCGGCAGCACCGCCTGGATCATGTCGTTGAGCAGGTGCGCGAAGGCAGCGGCGCCGACGATGCGGATCGCGAAGCCCTGGTTGGGGGCGGGGGTGATCGGTTCGGTGGGGATGACGGGAGGGGCGGAGGTTTCAGTGGTCATGGGCCGGGGGATGGTGCCGATGCTTGCGGTACCAGCAGTTGGGGGGGGCGCGCGCGAGTGAACGAGCGGCAAGGGTAGACCTGGACTCGGGCCCCGTCTCTCGCGATATGGGCGGATGTCGTCGCAATTAGGGCAAACCGCTCGCGTTGGATTTGCAATTAATTGGATGTCGCACGGCGGACGTCGCTCCTAAAGTCGCTGCCTACGAAGTGACCGGCTCACGCACGGAAACGCATCAACGGCTGCACGACAGGGAATCGGATCATAAACAGCATCTGGGCAGGGCTTGCCATCTTCTTGAGCAGTTGGACCGCCATCGCAGTCGTACTGGGCGCGTTGACTGCCCGCTGGATGAGCATGCAACGCGATTGAAACGCGCGACGCGCCATCCAGATGGTCGCGCGCCGCTGCATAATCCGTGCAACTGCCTCACGGTGGTCCAACAGCGGTATGCGGCCATCGTGCGTGGCACATCAAGTGATCGCGGCATCCTGATCACGGTTGCCATCGATCCAGCGAACCGCCCGCAGCTGAAGACGCTGCAGCTGGAAGGGGGGGGATGCCCGATGCGCTCAAGCCCGCGCGGCTGGAGATGCCCGCGCTCATCGCGCAGGGCCGTACCCGCCTGAACGCGTTGGCGGCGCAGGGCAAGCTCTCCGGCAGCTTCCTGCTGGCGCAGGACGGCAAGGTGCTGATGGCGTGGCAGGGTGGGCTGGCCGACCGGGAGCAGGGCGTTCCGGTCGACGCCGCCACCAAGTTCAGGCTCGCTTCGTTGAACAAGATGTTCACCGCCGTGGCCATCCTGCAACTGGCCGAGGCCGGCCGGCTATCGCTGGACGATACGATTGCCCGGCACCTGCAGGATTGCCCCAATCAGACCGCCGCCACGAGCATCACGATCCGGCAGCTGCTCAACCACACCAGTGGCTTCAGCACCCAGGCCCAGAAGGACAAGGCCACCAGCCCGAACGCGAAGCCCGAGAGCCCCTGCACGAAGCCCGCCACGATGGCGCCGAGCGCCACCACCAGGTAGATCGAATCCACGACGGCTCCTTACTGCCGGTCTGCGAAGGTATCCGTCGCACGCATCAGCGCATCGGCGGTGGCAGGCTCCGTCGCACTGTGGCCGGACAGCACCATCTGCAGCGACGCCTCCGGCTAGGCACAGGCCAGATCCCAGGCACTGCGCGCCGGGCAGATGATGTCGTAGCGGCCCTGCACGATCACGCCCGGCAGGTGCCGGATGCGGTCGATATCGCACAGCAGCTGCCCGTGCTCGAGGAAGGCATGGTGGCGGAAGTAATGGGCTTCGATATGGGCCTTGGCCAGCGTGTGCAGCGGATCATCGCTGGATACCGCATCGACCTCGTGCACCAGTGTGGCGGCATGATCTTCCCAGCCCAGCCAGGCCTGCGCTGCGGCGATGCGGGTTGCCTGGTCCGGGCTGTCGAGGCGACGCCAGTAGGCCGCGATCATGTCACCGCGTTCGTCTTCGGGGATATGCGCCTCGTAGCTGGCCCAGCGCTCCGGGAACACCCAGCGTGCGCCGCCATCGACCTCGGCGAACCAGCGGTTCTCTTCGGCGCGGCCGAGATAGACGCCCCGTACGATGATGCCGGTCGCGCGTTCCGGGTGGGCCTGCGCATAGGCGAGCGCCAGCGTGGAGCCCCACGAGCCACCGAACACCAGCCAGCGCTCGATACCAAGCAGCTCGCGGATGATCTCGACGTCAGCGACGAGGTGCTGCGTGGTGTTGCCGCGCAGCTCGCCGAACGGCGTGGAGCGGCCGCTGCCGCGCTGGTCGATCAGCACGATGCGATAGCGCGCCGCACTCTTTCACAAACAGGGTGTGCAGGTCGTCCACGGGCACCTGGTGGGTGCGGAACGGGGTGATCGCTGGGTAGAGGCTGCGCATGGCGTGGTTCTTGAGGAGCATCCAACGGCAATGATACCTGTGCGGCGTGCACGCACCGGTGTTGTCCGCCACGTGCTGGCGCAGCAGAGGTGTGCAACGGCGTGCGTGATTGCAACGAATGGCAAGTCACGTGATCTGTATATGTCTTTCCTACCTGAGCGACCAGTGAATCAATTTCTCCCGGGCGGGTTCAATGCGACGTCGCGCATGGCAATTACAGTGCGCTTGCCGTTCCATGTGCCGTAGGCGTGCACTGACGATGCATCGTCCACGGAGATGGTCCGTTCGACTTTCAAGAAGGCTCATTGCATGGCGGGAACCTGTGTATGACGAAGCGCTACCTCTTTGTGCTGGCCTCAATCATTTCGCTGGTTGCATCAGGGTGCAGCTCGCCAACTCCCGTAGATCCGCCGATGTCCACTGCTGTGGGCTACCGTGCACTGAAGCCCCAGACGGTCTCGATGACTCGCGAGTTGCCCGGCCGGACCAACGCCTTCCTGGTCGCCGAAGTGCGCCCGCAGGTCAACGGCATCGTCGCCAAGCGCCTGTTCACCGAAGGGGGCCTGGTCGCCGCGGGGCAGCCGCTGTACCAGCTTGATGACGCCAGCTACCGCGCCCAGGCCAACAGCGCCCGCGCCCAGTTGGCCCGCGCCGAAGCCACCGCCAATGCT
>NZ_JBWKWI010000015.1:0-44464 GCF_059422145.1 Stenotrophomonas sp. GW821-FHT01H02A | reverse complement strand
AAGAAGCTCTCGGCGACCGCGTTGTCGTGACAGTTGCCGCGCCGGCTCATACTGCTGATGAGCCCATGTGCTTTCAGGAAATCTTGCCAGTCGTGGCCAGTAAACTGCGTGCCTTGATCGGAGTGCACCAGTAGCCCGGCAGGCGGCTTGCGTCGCCATACGGCCATCATCAAGGCTTGCAGTACCAGGTCGCTGTGCATCGTGGATTGCATCGCCCAACCCACGATCTTCCGTGAGAAAAGATCCAGCACGACTGCCAGGTACAGCCAGCCCTCGTGCGTTCGGATGTAGGTGATGTCGGTCACCCATGCCTGATTGGCGATGCGCGGATCGAACTGACGCGCCAGCTGATTGTTGGCGACGATAGCCGGCTTCCCACCGCGCATGCCCGGCCGGCGCCGATAGCCCACCTGTGCTCGCAGACCTTCCTGTCGCATTAATCGCGCCGTCCGATGCTTGCCGCACGATTCACCCAGGTCGCGCAGATCACGGGCAATCTTCCGGTAACCGTACACGCCGCCGCTTTCCAGCCAGGACTGCTTGATCAGGCCCAGGACACGCGTGTCATCCTTGGCCCTTGGTGACATCGGTGCGCTCCGCCAGGCGTAGTACCCGCTGGGATGCAGGCCAAACACCTTACACATGCTTCGAAGGCGGAATTGCTGCTCATGATCGAGCATGAATGCGTACTTCACCCGGACAGCTTGGCAAAGTACGCTGCGGCCTTTTTTAGGATGTCTCGCTCTTCGGTTACCCGCCGCAACTCCGACTTGACACGTCGCAGTTCGGACGCCTGATCGATTGCCGCCGGATGCATGGGTGATGGATTGGCGTATTGCTTTCGCCAGGCATAGAGGCTGTGGATCGATATGCCGAGCCGACTTGCTACATCGGCGACTGAGTGTCCGCGGTCAGTGACCTGCTTGACCGCCTCGACCTTGAACTCCTACGTGTATCGCTTGCTGCTCATAGACACCCCTAGTGCTGCTGTGAATTATGGCTGCAAGGTGTCTAGGAAAGTCGGGGCGATTCAGCCGTTGCTGCCGCCGATCACCGGTTCGCCGGTGGATTGGCCCACGTTGTCCTGCTCGATGCGGAACACGGCCAGCGACGCGTTCAGGCGATCATCGAACCAGGCCCCCTTGACGCCCACTTCGTAGCTCTTGCCATCGACCGGATCCAGGTAGCTGCCGTTGCGGTCTTTGAGCATCTGCGGCTGGAAGATCTCGGTGTAGCTGGCGTAGGTGGAGTAGGTGCCGTTGAGGTCGAACACCAGGCCGGCATACGGCGTGGTCACCTTGTGCGAACGGTCGGCGCCTTCGCCTTCACTCTTCCAATCGGTGTAGCGCGCGCCGATGATCAGCTTCAGCGGATCGGCCAGCGACAGGCGCGTGGCGGCGTAGCCGGCCTTCTGGGTGATGGTGCCTTCGCTGGCCAGCGCCAGCGCGTTCCAGTTCGGCTCGCTGATGTTGCCGGTCCAGTTCAGATAGCTGGAGAAGGGATCCCAGGCGAGGCCGGCGCCGCCCACCTGGTAATCGCCGTAGTTGGCGTAATCGCGTTTGTTGTAGCTCAGACCGGCCATGAACTGGTGTTCGCGGCCGAACAGCTGGAACGGACCGTCGACAAAGCCATCCACCGCGTCGACCTTGCGTTCGGTGTTGTAGAAGCCGGCCGATGGCGAGATGCCGGCACCGGTGGTCTTGTCGAAGTTCGAGGCGCCCGTGACCCAGTCGTTGTACGCCGGGTAGAACAGCTTGTCGTCGGCCCTGGTTTCGTCATGCGTCGCGCCGATCTTGAACTTCCAGCCGTTGTTGAAACCATGTTCCAGGGTGGCGAAGGCGCGCTTGCTGGTGGTGTCCCAGTAGGTCCAGTTCGGGCTGGCGTTGAACGATTCGTCGTAACCGGTGGAGCTGCCGTCGGAGAACAGCATCGGGAAGCCACCCCAGGTCGCGCCGTTGGCGCGCTTCTGCTGGTAGTCATAGCCCACGCTCAGCTGGGTATCCGGGGTCAGGTCGGCATCGATCACCGCATAGCCCAGCGTCTTGTGCTGGTCGTAGCGGTCCATCTGTGATTCGGTATCCAGGTAGCTGCCGATCACGCGGGCGCGCACCGAGCCGCTGGCGTTCAGTGGCGTGGTCACATCCACCGTGCTGCGGGTGCGGCCCCAGCTGCCCACGTTCACCGACACGCTGCCGGTCAGTTCGGCACTGTCGGCATGCTTGCGGATCAGGTTCACCGAGGCGGACGGGTTGCCGGCGCCGCTCAGAAGACCGGTGGCGCCACGCACCACTTCCACGCGGTCATACAGCGCCAGGTCCAGGCCGGAATCGCCGTAGCTCCAGTTCTGCACCATCTGGGTCGGCAGGCCGTCGAACTGGTAGCTGTCGATGTAGAAACCGCGCGCGTAGAACTCGGTGCGCTCGGTATCGGACTGGGTGCTGCTGACGCCGGTGGTGTTGCCCAGCACGTCGATGATGTCATCGAGGTTCTGATCCTCGATGCGCTGGTGGCTGATGATGCTGACCGACTGCGGGATTTCGCGCGGGGCCAGATCGAAGCGGGTACCGGCCGAGGTCTTGCGGACCGAATAGCCTTCGGCACGCTCGCCCTTGACCACGATCCTGTCCAGGGTGGTGGCATCGGGCGTGGCGTCCTGTGCGAACGCAGGGGCGACGGCGAGGGCGCACAGGGCCACCATCAAGGCCTGCGGCAGCGGGCGACGGAGCATCGACGGGCGGGACAGCACGTGGGCGGAGCGGGGCATCGGCGTTTCCAGAAGGGCGGCAACGGGCATGGCCGGCGTCCTGGGTGGCCTGCGGCGGAGCGGGGTGGGGGCAGGAAGCGGCTGGCGGGGGCGGTGACCCGGCGCGGGCTCGATACCTGTTCACGGGTGCGCATCCCTTGCGCGACCCGGATCACACCATGTTAATGGTAGTGATTCGCATCCGCAACCGCATCCGGCGGAGCGCTGGCGCTCCGCGCGCAGGCTTAACACGCCGGCGCCTACGGTAAGCAGGCGCTATCCATCCTCTGCAGGAGACGCCCATGGTCAGCAAGAACACAATCTGCCTCTGGTTCAACGGCACCGCACTGGAGGCCGCCACCTTCTACGCCGCCACCTTCCCGGGCAGTGCGGTGCACGCGGTCCACCATGCACCCGGTGACTTTCCCTCCGGCAGACAGGGGGATGTGCTCACCGTCGATTTCACCGTCGCCGGCATCCCCTGCATCGGACTCAACGGCGGCCCCGCGTTCAAACACAGCGAAGCGTTCTCCTTCCAGATCGCCACCGATGACCAGGCCGAAACGGACCGTCTCTGGAATGCGATCGTCGGCAATGGCGGCGAGGAAAGCGCCTGCGGTTGGTGTCGCGACAAGTGGGGGCTGTCCTGGCAGATCACCCCGCGCGTGCTGACCGATGCGGTGACCAGCAAGGACCCCGCCGTGGCCCGCCGCGCGTTCGAGGCGATGATGACGATGCGCAGGATCGACGTGGCCGCGATCGAGGCGGCGGTGAAGGGCTGAGGCAAGGTGCGCGGCCCGTTGCGGCGGACAGCAAGAAGGATCAAATGGCGCGGCGCGCGCTGGGTTACGCTGCGCACCCGTTCATCGGCATGGATCTGGCGGTATGGGTGCGGCGCGCAGGGCCTTGTGGTACATCGAAAGCCACTTCGCTGAGAATCCGTCGCTGGCCGCTATCGCCGGCGTGGCGGGGGTGTCGCCGTTCCATCTCTCGCGGCTGTTCCAGCGCAGCACCGGCACGTCGGTGGTGCGCTATCTGCGTGGCCGCCGGCTGACCGAGGCCGCGCGCCAACTGGCGGCCGGAGCCAGTGACATCCTCAATGTGGCGATCGCCGCCGGGTATGCATCGCATGCGGCATTCACCCGCGCATTTTTCGAGCAGTTCGGGCGTTCCCCGGAGCAGGTGCGCGCGCAGGGGCTCGCCGGCCTGGCGCTGGTCGAGGCACTGAAACTGGTCGATACCTCCACACCCTGCGCGATCGACCCCCATCGCGAACACCGCGGCGCTCTGCGCGTGGCCGGGATCGGGGCACGGCACACCGCCGCGACCGTCGCATCGATTCCCTCGCAATGGCAGCGTCTGGAGGAAGCGCATGGGCTGGGCACGGAGATCGCGTATGGCGTGTGCGGCAACAACGATGCCGAAGGGGGCTTTGATTACATCGCCGGTGTCGAGATCAGCGCCTGCGCGCCCGTGCCCGCCGGCTGGCAGGCCATCCTGATTCCGCCCCGCGAGTACCTGGTGGCCTGGCATGCCGGGCACATCTCCGCGATCAGCTCCACCTGGTGCTGGTTGTTGAACGACTATCTGCCGGCTTCCGGCCTGACCCTGGCCGATGCACCGGACCTGGAGCGCTATGACACGCGCTTCGATGACCGCAGCGGCCACGGCGGGGTGGAGATCTGGCTGCCGCTGACCGACACGCTGCACCTCAAGGAGAGTGACCCATGCGAATGACCGCCCGTTGTTGTGCCGCGCTGCTGGCGCTCTGCCTGCCTCTGCTTGCCGCGGGGGCCGTGCCACCCGTCGGCGAGCGCCACGGCATTGCGCATACGCCCAGTGCGGCCGTGCGCGATGCCGGCCACCGCGACAGCGTGCGCTACACCGTGTGGTACCCGGCACAGCCCGGGGCGCAGGAAACCGCGCTGACGATCGGGCCGCCCGATGCGCCGCTGTTCGAGGTGGGCACGGCCGCCGCGGATGCCGCTGTCGCCAACGGACGCTGGCCGGTGCTGCTGCTCTCGCACGGCAACGGCGGCAGTGCACGGATGATGGGTTGGTTCGGCACCGCGATGGCGCGGGCAGGGTACGTGGTGATCGCCGTGGATCATCCAGGCAACAACGGGGGAGAGCCGATGACCGAGGCCGGCAGCATCCTGATGTGGAACCGCGTGGACGACCTGGCGGCGGCACTGGCCGGCGTGCGCGCCGACCCCGTGCTGGCGAGAGCCGTGGATACCACCCGGCTGGGCATCGCAGGTTACTCGGCGGGTGGGTTCACCGCCTTGGTTGCCGCAGGTGCACGCCCGGACGTGCAGCGCCTGCAGGCGTTCTGTCACGCGCACCCGGCCGATGGGGTATGCGCCCCGCAGGCGGAGACCCCGGGGCTGACGCTGGCGCGGCGGGTCGCTGCCGCAGACACACCGGCGTTGGCGCCGTGGGTTGCCGGGGCCGGAGACGATCGCGCCATCGCAGGCGTGGGCGCCGTATTCCTGATCGCGCCGGCGATGGTGCAGGCCTTTGCGCCGGAGGCGCTGGAGAAGGTCACGCAGCCGGTCTCGATCATCGTCGGTGCGGCCGACACGGTGGCCTCACCGGCCACCAACAGCGACATCGCGGCCGCGGCACTCCCGAAGGCGACGCTGACCACCTTGCCCGCGGTCGGGCACTACGACTTCCTGTCCAGTTGCACCGCCCTGGGCCAGACCCGCATCGGTGCACTCTGCCAGGTGGCGGCGGACAAGCAGGCCACCCACGGGGCCGCGATCACGGAAGCCACGGCCTTGTTCGATGCCGCGCTGGCGGCCACGCGCTGACGGGGACTACTCCGCGAGCGGAACGTCCAGCCCCCGCTTGAGCGTGCTCAGCGCCACCGCGGTGCGGAAGCGCTCGATGTTGTCGTCGTTGCCGAACAGCCGCTCGCTGATCGCCTCGTATTCCTCCATCGAGGCGGCGGTCAGGATCAGCAGGAAATCGGCGTCGCCGGTGATCGCGTAGCACTGCTGCACGGCGGGGTCCTCCTGCACGCGGCGACGGAACGGCGCGACCCGATGCGGCTGCTCGCTGGCGACCCGGACCTCGACCATGATCGTCAGCGGCCGGCCCAGCCGGGCCTGGTCAAGCACGGCCACGTTGGCACGGATGATGCCGGTCTCTTCCAGGCGCTTGATCCGTCGCTGCACCGCCGGGGCCGACAGGCTCACCGCCTCGGCGATCTCGCGCTGCGGGGTGGCATTGTCACGCTGCAGGATCGCCAGGATGGCGCGGTCGAAGCTGTCGGGGGTGTAGGACGAGGCGGACATGGTGAGTGAAACATGCAGGAAGGCCCCTGCAATTGAGCATCTCCTTCGGCCGTTGCGCAATATCCTGTGCGGATGTCGACCTCCCGCCTCTCCAGCTTCTTCCCCGCCCTGGCCGTGCTCGGCTCGGTCACCTCCCTGGCCGTGGGCACCTCGTATGCCAAACAGCTGTTCCCGCTGATCGGTGCGCAGGGCACCAGCGCACTGCGCGTGGGTTTCTCGGCGCTGGTGCTGTTGATGGTGTTCCGGCCCTGGCGCTGGACCACGTCGCGCGCGGATGCCGGAGCGATCTTCCGTTACGGCATCACACTCGGGGTGATGAATCTGCTGTTCTACATGGCGCTGCGCACGATCCCGTTCGGCATCGCCGTGGCGATCGAATTCTGCGGGCCGTTGGCGGTGGCGATGTGGTCCTCGCGCCGGCCGGTGGACTTCGTGTGGGTCGGCTGCGCGCTGGTCGGGCTGTTGCTGCTGCTGCCCCTGGGCCATGGCGAGCCACTGGATCCGGTCGGCGTGATGTTCGCCCTGGGCGCGGCGGTGTGCTGGGCGATGTACATCATCTTCGGCAAGCGCGCCGGGCATCTGCCGGCCGGGCATACGGTCTCGCTGGGGCTGTGCGCGGCTGCGCTGGTGGTGGTGCCGGTGGGCGTGGCGCATGCGGGCATGGCGTTGCTGGATCCGAAGATCCTGCTGTTCGGCCTCGGCGTGGCGATCGTCTCCAGCGCGATCCCGATGTCGCTGGAGATGATGGCGCTCAAGCGGTTGCCGAAAGAGACCTTCGGCATCCTGATCAGCATGGAGCCAGCGGTCGCCGCGCTGCTGGCGATGGGGCTGCTGGCCGAGCACCTGACCACGCTGCAATGGGCGGCGATCGGCTGCACCGTGGTGGCCTCGGTAGGGAGCACGTTGACCGCGAAGCGGGTGGTGGTGCCGCTGCCGGGTGCGCCCGCCTGATGGAGGCGCTACCCATGGATCGCCGCGCCCCAGCGCCGCGCCGGTGCATCCCCGGCCACGTAATACGCCGCGGTGCTGCGCGGCAGCGGTGCACGCCCGCGGATCCGGTCGGCGATCTTCTCGGCGATCATGATCGTGGTGGCGTTGAGGTTGCCGGTGATGATCCGCGGCATGATCGAGGCATCGACCACACGCAGGCTTTCCATGCCATGCACGCGGCCCTGGCCGTCGACCACGCTCATCGCATCGGTGCCCATCGCACACGAGCACGACGGGTGATACGCGGTTTCCGCATGGGCGCGCACGAAGGCATCCAGCTCGGCATCGCTCTGGCAGTCCGCACTCGGGCTGATCTCGCGCCCGCGGTATTCGTCCAGCGCCGGCTGGGCGATGATCTCACGGGTGATGCGGATCGCATCGCGGAACTCCTGCCAGTCCTGGTCGGTGGACTGGTAGTTGAACAGGATCGAGGGATGCTCGCGCGGATCCAGTGACTTGGCATGCACGCGGCCGCGGCTGGGCGTGCGCATCGAACCGACGTGCGCCTGGAAACCGTGCTCCTTGACCGCGTTGGTCCCGTTGTAATTGATCGCCACCGGCAGGAAGTGATACTGGATGTTCGGCCAGTCGAACTCCTCGCGGGTGCGGATGAAGCCACCGGCCTCGAACTGGTTGCTGGCGCCGATCCCCGTGCCGGCGAACAGCCATTCCGCACCGATCGCCGGCTGGTTCCACCACTGCAGCGCCGGGTACAGCGAGACCGGCTTCTTGCAGGCGTACTGCATGTACACCTCCAGGTGGTCCTGCAGGTTCTCGCCGACGCCGGGCAGGTCGTGCATCAGTGGCACGCCGAGTGCGGCCAGCAAGGCCGGCGCCCCCACGCCGGAGCGCTGCAGGATCTGCGGCGAGGCGATCGCACCGGCACACAGCAGCACTTCGCGGCGTGCGCTGGCATCGATCGGCTCGGCGCTGTTGCCGGCCAGGTAGCGCACGCCCACCGCGCGCTTGCCGGCGAACAGGATGCGGTCGGTGGTGGCGTGCACCACGATCTCCAGCCCATCGCGGTCCTTGGCCATGTCCAGGTAACCGCGTGCGGTGCTGGAGCGACGCCCGCGCGGGGTGACGGTGCGGTCCATCGGGCCGAAGCCTTCCTGCTGGTAGCCGTTGAGGTCATCGGTTCGCGGATAGCCCGCCTGCACGCCGGCTTCGACCATCGCGTGGAACAGCACGTTGTTGCCGTTCTTCGGGGTGGCCACGCTGACCGGGCCGTCGCCGCCGTGGTAGTCGTTGGCGCCGATGTCGCGTGTTTCCGCCTTGCGGAAGTAGGGCAGTACGTCGTGGTAGCTCCAGTCCTCCAGGCCGTCGAAGCTGGCCCACTGGTCGAAGTCCATCGCATTGCCGCGGATGTAGCACATGCCGTTGATCAGCGAAGAACCGCCCAGGCCTTTGCCGCGGCCGCACTCCATGCGCCGGTTGTCCATGTAGGGTTCCGGCTCGGTTTCATAGGCCCAGTTGTAACGGCGGCCCTGCAGCGGGTAGGCCAGCGCGGCCGGCATCTGGGTGCGGAAGTCCAGACGGTAGTCCGGGCCGCCGGCTTCCAGCAGCAGCACGCTGACCCCGGCGTCTTCGGTGAGGCGCGCGGCCAGCGTGTTGCCGGCCGAACCGGCGCCGATGATGATGTAGTCGTATTCGCGCTTCATCGCGGTGTCTCCTGGTAAGGCCGGTTCAGAACACCGACGCGTAGCGGTCCAGCTCGATCTGGATGGATTTGGTGCGGGTGTAGGCGCGCAGCGTGGCCAGCCCGTTCTCGCGGCCGACCCCGGACTGCTTGTAGCCGCCCACCGGCATCTGCGCCGGCGATTCGCCCCAGCTGTTGACCCAGCAGATGCCGGCCTCCAACTGATGGATCACCCGATGCGCGCGCGCCAGGTCCGGCGTCACCACACCGGCGGCCAGGCCGTAATCGGTATCGTTGGCGCGGCGCACCGCCTCGTCTTCGTCGTCGTAGGCGAGCAGGCTCATCACCGGCCCGAAGATTTCCTCGCGCACGATGCGCATGTCATCGCGGCAATCGCTGAAGATGGTCGGGGCCACATAGCAGCCCTTACCCAGCGCGCCGTCAGTCAGGCGCTCGCCGCCGCAGACCAGGCGTGCGCCCTCGGCCTTGCCACTGCCGATGTGCTCGAGCACGCGCTGCATGTGCGCGGCGCTGACCAGCGGGCCGAAGTTGGCGTCCTTGGCCAGCGGGTCGCCGACGCGGATGCGCTTGACCCGCTCCAGCAGCCTGGCTTCGAAGGCGGCGAGCCTGCCGCGCGGCACGAACACGCGGGTGCCGTTGGTGCAGACCTGACCGGAGCTGTAGAAGTTGGCCATCATCGCCACGTCGGCGGCCAGGTCCAGGTCAGCGTCCTCGCAGATGATCAGCGGCGACTTGCCGCCCAGCTCCATGGTCACCTCCTTGAGCGTGGAACTGGAGGCGCTGGCCATGACCTTGCGGCCGGTGGCGGTGCCGCCGGTAAAGGAAATCTTCTCGATCCGCGGGTGCTCGGTCAGTGCCGAGCCGACGCCGGCGCCATCGCCGGGCAGCACGTTGAACACGCCATCGGGCAGGCCGGCTTCGGTGAAGATTTCCGCCAGCTTCAGCGCGGTCAGCGGGGTGACTTCACTGGGCTTGAAGATCATCGCGTTGCCGGCAGCCAGCGCGGGGGCGGCCTTCCACAGCGCGATCTGGATCGGGTAGTTCCAGGCGCCGATCGCACCGACCACGCCCAGCGGTTCCTGCCGGGTATAGAAGAAACTGCTCTCGCGCAGCGGCACCTGGCTGCCTTCCAGTCCGTGCATGACACCGGCGTAATACTCCAGCACGTCCGCACCGGTGACCACGTCCACGCTGAGCGTTTCGCTCAGCGCCTTGCCGGTGTTGCGCGATTCCAGCTCGGCCAGCGCATCGTTGCGCTCGCGCAGCAGCTGCACCGCACGCAGCAGGATCCGCGAGCGCTCCACGGTGGTCAGCGCCGCCCACACTTTCTGGCCGGCCTGCGCGCTCTCCACCGCAGCGTCGAGATCGTCGCTGTTGGCACTGTGCACGTTGGCGAGCAACTCGCCGTTGGCCGGATTGATGACCTCGAAGGTCTTGCCGCCCCGGGAGGGAACGTAGCGGCCGCCGATGTAGAGCAGTTGGTCGGGGAAAGTGGGCATGTCGATGACTCCTTCGCAGCGGGAGACCAGCGGGCGTCAGCGCGTGAGATGCAGGAACTGCAGGTGACGCTCGTACTGGTCGATGATGTCGTTGATGATCTGCTGGCGGCTGTAGCCGACCAGTTCGTAATCCTGTCCCCCTTCGTAAAGGTGGACCTCGGCGCGGTAGTAACGCTGGTTGCGGAAGCGCTGCGCGGCGAACGAAGGGGTGAGGTAACCACGCATGATCACCTGGTAGGTGAACACCTGCTGTTCGCCATGGTCCACCAGCAGTTCCATGTGGCCCGGCTCGAACTTCGTCTGCACGTCCAGGCCCTGTTCGCCCAACTGCGCGGCAACCGCTTCGATCGCGGGTTTGACGTCGCTGTCCATGAACCGGTACACCTCATCGCGTGCCGGGAAATGCACGGCCTGGGTGATGCGCTGGCGCCAGCCGCGCTGATGTCGGGATTGGCCGATCAGCGGGATCGGCGAGTACTGCGAGGCCTTCTTGCGTTGCGACTCTTCGCCCAGCGCCCGGGTCAGGCCCCACAGCAACAGCAGCAGCACCACCGAGAACGGCAGCGAGGCCAGCACGACCGCGGATTTGAGCGCATCCATGCTGCCGGCCAGCAACAGCCCGGCGGTGACCAGACCGGTCATCACGCCCCAGAACACGCGCAGCCAGCGGGGGCCGTCGTCTTCCGGATTGCCGCCCTGCGAAGACAGCGTGGACAGCACCACAGTGCCGGAGTCGGCCGAGGTGACGAAGAAGATGAAGCTGACGATCACGGTGACCGCGATGACCGTGCGGCTCCACGGGTAGCTCTCCAGCAGCGCGTACAGCACGGTGGGTGGGTTCTCCACCGCCATCTGCGCCAGATGGACCTGGTCGTGGTGCAGGATCTGATCGAGCGCGCTGTTGCCGAAGATCGACAGCCAGGCCAGGGTGAAGCCCAGTGGGATCAGCAGCACGCCCAGCACGAATTCGCGGATGGTGCGGCCGCGCGAGATACGTGCGATGAACAGCCCGACGAACGGCGCCCAGCCGATCCACCAGGCCCAGTAGAACACCGTCCAGTTGCCCAGCCAGTCCGGTCGCCCGCCGTAGGCATAGACATCGAAACTCTTGCCGACCACGTTGCCCAGGTAGTCGCCCATGTTCTGGATGAAGGCATTGAGCAGGTACTGGGTGGGTCCGGCGAACAGCATGAACAGCAGCAGCGAGATCGCCAGCAGCATGTTGATGTTGGACATCCAGCGCACGCCCTTCTCCACGCCGGAGACGGCCACGGTGATCGCCGCGCCCATCATCAGCACGATCAGCCCGACCTGCACCCAGGCCGCGTGCGGCACCGGGAACAGGGTGTTCAAGCCCGCGTTGAGATGCAGCACGCCAAAGCCCATGTCCGCGCCGAGGCCGAACACGGTGGCGACGATGCCCAGCGCATCCACGGTGTAGCCGATCGGTCCGTTGATGCGCTTGCCGATCAGCGGATACAGCGCCGATCGCAGCGCCAGCGGCAGGTTGTGGCGGTAGGCGAAGTAGGCCAGCGCCATCGCGGCCAGCGCGAACACGCCCCAGCCATGCAGGCCCCAATGCAGGAACAGCAGCTGCATGGCCTGGCGCGCGCTGGCCTCGCCACTGCCGGTGCCGCCCTGTGGCGGCAGCAGGTAATGGGTCAGTGGCTCGGAGACGCAGAAGAAGAACAGGGTGATGCTGATGCCGGCGGCGAACAGCATGCCGGCCCAGGACAGATAGCTGAACTCCGGCTCGTCATGGTCCGCGCCCAGCTTGACGTTGCCATAGCCGGACAACGCCACGCCGACCACGAACACCAGGTACACGGTCATCGCCAACAGGTAATACCAGCCGACATTGCGCGAGGCCCAGGTCTGGGCATCGAGCAGCATCACGCCCGCATCGATCGGAAATGCGGTGACCAGAATGGCGAATGCCGCCACGATCGTAGCGGCAAGCAGGAACACGGGGCGAAGCGTGCGCACCTCGGGCAGAGGCGGCTCCACGTTACTCATGGGGTGGGGGGTACTCCCGGTGCCGGAGCGGCAGACGGCGGGATTTATCGCACAGCCGTTGTGGACAGCCTGTTTACATGCCCACGATGCCCGCCGCGCAAGGGCGGCGGGTGCGCAAGGGTCAGCGCAGCGCGCTGCTCGGCACGTCGATCGACATCGCCAGTGCGAGGTGATCGGAGAACGCGGCTGGCACGGCTTCGGCACTGCGCTGCTGCAGGCCGTTGCTGAGCAGGATGTGGTCGATCGCCCGGTCCGGGCGCCAGCTGGGGAAGGTCGGCACCACGCAGCCGGGCGGCTGCAGCGTCGTCTTCTGGTACAGCACCTGCATCTCCGGCCGTTCGGCCAGGCAGTTGAAATCGCCCATCAGCACGGCGTTGGGGTGGTCGGACAGCAGATCGGCGATAAAGGCCAATTGCGACATGCGCGAATTGGTCCCCAGGGACAGATGTGCCACCGCTACCGCCAGGCCCTGGCTGCCTTCGCCGAACTTGGCCAGCAGCACGCCGCGCCCACCGATCCGGCCGGGCAGGGCGTGGTCCTGGACCTCGACCGGCTCCAGCTTGCTGAGCAGGCCGTTGGCGCTGGAGGCCACCCCGCCCATCCGGCGGTTGGGCTGGTGGCTCCAGTAATTGAAGCCGGCGCGCTCGGCCAGATAGTGGGTCTGGTTGGTGAAGCCCGAGCGCAGGCTGCCGGGGTCGGCCTCCTGCAGGCCGACGATGTCGTGCTCGCGGGCCATCTGCGCGATGGCATCCAGGCTGGTTCGCTTGCGCCCCGCCGGCAGCGCATGCGACCAGCTGCGGGTCACATAGTCACTGTAGCGGCGGGTGCTCGAACCGGCCTGGATGTTGGCCGTCAGCAGGCGCAGGGTCCGCGTGTGGGGGGAAGTCACGACGGTTCGCTATCGCGGGATCAGTTGGCCTTGGCCGCGCGTTCGCGTGCGATCAGGTGATCGGCGATGCGCAGCATGTCCGGGAAGCCCTTGCCCTTGACCAGGTACTTGCCATTGACGATCACCGACGGGGTGCCGCTGATCTTGCTGCGCATGGCGAACTGCTTGGCCGAGTTGGTCTTGGCGTTGATGGCGAAGCTGCCCATCATCGCGGAGAACTGCTTCGGGTCGGCGCCGTGCTTGCCGTAGAAGTTGGCGATGTCCTCGACCGAATCACGGCCGCGCTCACCCTTCAGGGTCTTGTCGGCATGGATGGCGGCGTACAGGGCTTCGTGGGTCTTTTCCTGCAGGCCCATGGCCTGCGCGGCGTAGAACGCACGGCCGTAGTCATCCCAGGTACCGCCGAACATGGCCGGCACATAGACGAAGTTGACGTCGCTCGGCAGACCGGCCTTCCACGGCCCGATCAGCGGCTGGAACGCGGCGCAGGCCGGGCATACATAGCCGAAGATCTCGGCGACTTCGATCTTGCCGGTGGCCGGCTGGAACGGCTGGCCATTCTCGATCACCACGTAGTCGGTGCCGGCCACCGGCTCCGGGCCGGTCGGGCGCGAAGAGGCCGGGGCCGGCGCCGGGGTGGTGGCTTCGGCGGCAGCGGTCTCGGCGGCGGCGGTTTCACCGCTGGCGGCCGGCGCCTGCTCGGCCGGCGTGGCCGTTTCGGCAGCCGGGGTGCTGCTCGGGGCGGCCGGTTCGGCCGGGGCGGTGGTGTTGGCGGTACCGTCCTGGGCCTTGCAGGCGGCCAGGATCGGCAGCAGGGCCATGAGCGTAATGGCGAAACGGGTCTTCATCGAAGCATCTCCAGCGGATGAGCATGTTGAGGCCGACGCTGGGAGCATCGGCCAGGGAAGCATGATGACACGCGGAAACGAGCGTCCCGCGTGCACGGTGCGTGATGGTTCAGCGAGCGCCGTTAGAGCGCCTTGCCGCTGCGCGCGCGGGCGATCAGGGCATCTGCGTTGCGCAGCATGGACTCGAACGAGTCGCCCTTGACCAGGTACACCCCATCGACGATCAGCGTCGGCGTGCCCGGCACCTTGGTGCGGACGGCGAAGGCGCGGGCGGCCTTGACCCTGGCATCGACCGCGTCGCTCTTGAGCGCGGCAACGTACTGGGCCGGCGCCACGCCGAAGCCCTGGTAGAACGCGGCCAGCTCGTCCGGCGAGACATTCTGCATCGGCAGCGAGCCCTTCTCATGCAGGGCATCGAACATCGCACGGTGGCTGCGCTTGGCCACGCCCAGCTGGTCGGCGGCGTAGTAGGCGCGGGCGAAGGAATCCCACACGCCTCCGAAGGCAGCCGGGACCGGGGTGAAGCGGACATCCTTGGGCAGCTTGGCAGCCCAGGCCTCCAGCTGCGGCTCGAAGTGCGCACAGTGCGGGCAGGTGTAGCCGAACATCTCCACGACTTCGATCTTGCCGGCCAGCGGCGCAAACGGACCGGCGTCGGCGATGCGTTCGTAATCCTTGCCCTCCACCAGCGGCGTCGGGGTGGCGGCGAGGGTGCTCAACGGGCTCAGGGCCAGCAGCAACAACATCAGGCGGGGCATCAACGTCATCTACATCCATCTCCATACAGAAAAAACGACGCCGGCCCAGTCGCCGGCGTACCAGTGAACATACCCCGCCGGCGGGGGTGCTGCATCCGCCTTCCGACCAAGGGAACCGGCTGCGGCGCGGGCGGTCGTTACGGTGCCTGGGTGCCTCCGGCGACCGGGGTGGTGGCGGCGGCGACGTCATCGGCCCGGTTGTGCAGGCCCTGCAGATAGCTGGCCAGGGCCTGGATCTCCTGCTCGGTCAGCGATTTGGCGATCGTGGCCATGATCTGGAAGTGGGCCTTGTCGGTTTCCTGGGTGGTCCCGGCCTGGTATTCCTGCAACCGCCGCGCGACATAGGCCGAGTGCTGGCCACTGATATGCGGGTAGGCGGGGCCCGGGTTGCCGGCGCCGGTCGGGCCATGGCAGGCCATGCAGGCCGGGATGCCGCGCTCGGCATCGCCGCCGCGGTACAGCTGCTGGCCGATTTCATAGAACTTCTTGCCGGCGTACGGGCCCTCGGTGACCGCGCCGTCGTCGGCGATGCCGGCGGTGGCCTTCTGCGTGGCGAAGTAGGCGCCGATGTCGCGCATGTCCTGCGGGGTGAGGTCCTGCACGAACGGCACCATCGCCGCCGAGGCCCCGGAGGTGCGCTGGCCATTGGCGATCAGGGCCATCTGCTGGGCGCTGTAGCGCTCGCTCTGGCCGGCGATGCTCGGGTACATCTCCACCGTCGAGTTGCCGTCGGCCGAATGGCAGGCAGCGCAGGCCGCGGCCTTGGTCTGCCCGGCCTTGGGATCGCCCCAGGTGGTTTTGCTGAAATCGACCTCCAGCGAGGCGGTCTTGATCGGCCCGTTGTCCGGCAACGGGGTGATCGAGGTCTGGGCAACGGCAACGGCGGCGAGCAGCGAGACAGCAAGTGCGGAAACGGCAAGAACGCGAGCATGGCGCATGCGGAAGCTCCGTGTGGACCGGCCTGGCGGTTGCGGGACCGCAACCACGGGGATCGCCCGATTATCAACGCCGTTTCACGCCACGGTCAACGCAGGGTGCAGCAAAACCGGGGACAGACAGCGCGGAGGGGCCCCGGACATGCGATCCTATGCCCATGTCATTGCTCCTCGAACGCGCCCAATACCTGCTTTCGGCCCACAACACCCGGCAATTGCCGGAAGACGTGGGCGCGGAAGTCGCCTTTGCCGGTCGCTCCAACGCCGGCAAATCCAGTGCCCTCAACGCCCTGACCCGCCAGAACAGCCTGGCCCGGGTGTCCAAGACGCCCGGCCGCACCCAGCAGCTGGTGTTCTTCGAAGTCACCCCGGAGGCCAAGCTGGTCGATCTGCCCGGTTACGGCTATGCCAAGGTCCCGCTGGACCTGCAGGCGCACTGGCAGGCCTTCATCGACCAGTACTTCCGTACCCGCGAGGCCCTTCGTGGCCTGGTGGTGGTGATGGACATCCGTCACCCGCTGAAGGACTACGACCGCCAGATGCTGGCCTATGCGGTGCAGCGTGGCCTGCCCGCGCACGCCCTGCTGACCAAGGCCGACAAGCTCGGCCGTGGCCAGCAGGGCATCGCCCTGCAGAAGGTGCGCAAGGAACTGCATTCCTCCTTCGGCGACACCGTCAGCGTGCAGACCTTCTCCGGTCCCGCCCGCCAAGGCGTGGATGAAGCCCGCGGCATCATCGGCGGCTGGCTGGGCCTGAACAAGCCGGCGCCCGAAGCGGTCTGATCCGGGCGCTATCGCGGTCCAACGGGCCGCGCGGCGCGAGCGTGTCCCGTTACTTCGCCGGCAACGGTGCGAATTCGCCGGGCACCCAGGCGAACGCCTCACCTTCGCGACGCACATGGCCCAGCCCCGGGAACGGCAGGTGTGCGCCCGCCACCCACCAGCCCTGGTCCGCGGCCTGCGCCATCATCCGGCGCCGGCTGGCGATGGCGGCCGTGCGGTCGCTGTCGGCTTCATACGAGGCCTGCGGCTGGGCGAACTGCACCGCGTGGAAATGCACGATGTCGCCCCACACCAGCAGCTGCTGGCCATTGCCGCCATCGATCCGGTAGGACACATGGCCAACCGTGTGGCCGTGGCTGTCCAACGCGGTGATGCCGGCCGGCAACGCGTCGCCGGGCGCGAAGCGCTTCAGTTTCCCGCCCGCTTCATACGGCGCCACCGCCTTGCGGGCCAGGGCAAAGGCAAAGCGCACCCCCTGCGGCGCGGTCGCCTCGCTGGCCGGATCCAGCCAGTACGCCGCATCGGCGGCGGACAGCCACACCGTGGCCTTCGGATAGGCGACCCTGCCTTGGGCATCCAGCAGGCCACACAGGTGGTCGGGGTGGGCGTGGGTCAGCACGACATCATCCACCTCGGCCGGGTCGTAGCCGGCTTTGCGCAGGTTGCCCAGCACCTGGCCCAGGCCGGGGCCGAAGCACTGGGCGGTACCGGTATCGACCAGGGTCAGGTGATCGCCCTGCTGCACCAGGTAGGCGTTGACCGCGGTCTGCAGGCCTTTGCCATCTTCGGGCACGTAGCGGTGATCGAGCAGGCGGGTCACTGCGCCGGGCGCAATGCCGACCAGCTCCTGCCTGCCCAGCGCGACCGTGCCATCGAACAGCGCGGTGACCTGCAGCGTGCCGATGGTCTGGTGATACACGCCGGGCACCTGCTCGCGCGGGGTGTGCGAGGTGGTGGCCCATGCGGGGCTGGCGACAACGGCGAACAACAAGGCGGAGGCGAGCGTGCGAACGCGGGGGAAATGCATGGCAGGTTCCGTACAAGGCGGCAGCGCCGCGGTGTCCCCATGCTGCGCGCCTGGTCGGCTGCGTTCCGCTCAGAATGCCGCGCGATCCGCTCGCGCTCAGCTGTTGCCGATCGCCGCCGGTTCCAACCCGTAACGTTCGGCGAAGCGCTTGTTGAAACTGCCCAGCGAGCGGTAACCCACGCGCGCGGCCACCGTTTTCAGCGGCAACCGGGTGGTGTAGAGCAGGCTCATGGCATGCGCCAGCCGCGCATCGGTGATCAACTCGCGCACGCTGGACTGCTCGCTGGCCAAGCGCCGCCGCAGGGTCGCACCGCTGAGCCCGAGCTGCGCTTCGAAATCGCGTGACTGCCAGTCGCGCTCGGGCTGGGCCGCGATCAGATCGCGGATGCGATCAGCCACGCTGGGCTCGGGTGGAATCAGCAGGCTGCCATGCCCGCGCCGGCAGAACGCCACGGCCAGCCCGGCCAAAGCCAATCGTGCTTCGGTGTAGTGGCCCTGTTCCAGCGCCTGCCGCCATTGCAGCAGCGTCGCGCCATGCTCGGCCAGCGGCAGCCGTGCCAGCGCGTCGCCGGCGTCGGGCAGGGGCTCGTTCCACAGCGCCCGGGCGGCCGTGAGCGCTTCGGCGCACAGCGGCACGATCGCACTGAGGTACACCCCGCTGTGCGGATCGGGAATGTTCACCACATCGATGCGGCAGCGGCGCGTGATGAGGAACAGATCACCGGGTACGAATTCCAGCGACTGCTGGGCGGTACTCACCTGCTTGCGCCCCTGCAGCAGGATCGCGAACTGTGGCTGCGGGATGTCCACCGAGGAGGCACCATGCTCGCGGCGTGCGGTGATGCAGGCGTAGCCATCGGCACGCTGGCAGTCGGCCAGACTGGCCATCGTCGCCAGCAGGGACGTCGTCGTATCGATCAGTGCGGACATCGCTCAGCCTGCCACGTTGAACAGTTGGCCGACCAGCGCGGCGGCCGCCATCGCGATCGCACCCCAGAAGGTGACGCGCAACGCGCCACGCAGGCGCGAAGCGCCGCCGGCATGCGCGGCCAGGGTGCCGGTCAGGCACAGTCCGAGCAGCGTCACCACGGTGGTCGCCTGGCCTACCAGGGCATGTGGCGCAAGCAGGGCGGTCAGCACCGGCAACGCCGCGCCACTGACGAAGGCGCCGGCCGAGGCCATCGCCGCCTGCATCGGGCGCGCGCGCAGTTCTTCGGTGATGCCCAGTTCATCGCGGGCGTGGGTGCCCAGCGCGTCGTGCGCGGTCAGCTGGGTGGCGACCTCATGCGCCAGTTCGGGGCTCAGCCCGCGATGCCGGTAGATGGCCGCCAGCTCTTCCAGCTCGCTGTGCGGGTCCTCGTGCAGTTCGCGCTTTTCCACCGCCAGGTCGGCCAGCTCGGTATCGGCCTGCGACTGCACCGAAACATACTCGCCAGCCGCCATCGACATCGCACCGGCCACGGTCCCGGCGATGCCGGTCGCCAGGATGGTCGACGCCGTGGCACCGCTGGCCGCGATGCCCACCACCAGGCCGGCCACCGAGACGATGCCGTCATTGGCGCCGAGCACGGCGGCGCGCAGCCAACCGACGCGGTCGGAGCGATGGACTTCCGGATGTCGGGATCGGCTCATTGACGCAGTTTAGGGGCTCGCGACGGCCCGCGGCGGAATGACTCGCAGCCGCGGCGGGGGCGGCGCAGCGTCAAGCCCATGCCAGTAGGATGCTGAAAACCGTCACGGTGACACGACGGCAGGGGACGCCACGATATAGTGCGCCCTTGCGATGCAGGGGCGCGAACCCCACATCCCCGCCCTGACCAGAATTCTGCGAGCCTCCCCTTGTCGAGCCCCAGCCACGTCGCCGAGACGCCGATCACCGACCGTAATGAACTGGTCGCCACGTTGGCCTCCGGCGAAAAGCCCAAGGCGCAGTGGCGCATCGGCACCGAGCACGAGAAGTTCGGCTTCCGCCTGGACGATCTGCGCCCGCCCACCTTCGATGGCGACCGCGGCATTGAAGCGCTGCTCAACGGCCTGACCCGCTTCGGCTGGGATCCGGTGCAGGAAGATGGCCGCACCATCGCATTGCTGCGCGACAACGCCTCGGTGACGCTGGAGCCGGCCGGCCAGCTGGAGTTGTCCGGCGCGGCGCTGGAGACGATCCACCAGACCTGCGTGGAAACCGGCACCCACCTCAACGAAGTGGCGCAGGTCGCCGGCGAACTGCAGCTGGGCTTCCTCGGCATGGGCTTCCAGCCGAAGTGGACCCGCGACGAAATGCCGTGGATGCCCAAGGGCCGCTACAAGATCATGCGCGAGTACATGCCCAAGGTCGGCACGCTGGGCCTGGACATGATGACCCGCACCTGCACGGTGCAGGTCAACCTGGATTACGCCACCGAAGCAGACATGGTGAAGAAGTTCCGGGTGTCGCTGGCGCTGCAGCCGATCGCTACGGCGCTGTTCGCCGATTCGCCGTTCACCGAGGGCAAGCCGAACGGCTACCAGAGCTACCGCTCGCACATCTGGACCGATACCGACAACGACCGCACCGGCATGCTCGACTTCGTCTTCGAAGACGGCTTCGGCTACGAGCGGTACGTGGATTACCTGCTTGATGTGCCGATGTACTTCTCTTACCGCGATGGCAAGTACCACGATGCCAGCGGTCAGAGCTTCCGCGATTTCATGGTCGGCAAGCTGCCGGTACTGCCGGGCCAGCTGCCCACGCTGCGCGACTGGTCCGATCACATGACCACCGCCTTCCCCGAAGTGCGGTTGAAGAAGTACCTGGAAATGCGCGGCGCTGACGCCGGTCCGTGGAGCCGCCTGTGCGCGCTGCCTGCGTTCTGGGTGGGCCTGCTGTACGACGATGCCGCACTGGATGCCGCGTGGGACCTGGTGCGCGATTTCAGCCTGGTCGAGCGCAATGTCCTGCGTGATGGCGTGCCGAAGCAGGGGTTGAAGCTGCCGTTCCGCAATGGCACGGTGCTGGACCTGTCGCGCGAGGCATTGAAGATCGCCGTGGCCGGCCTCAAGCGCCGCGCCGCGCGCAATGCCGATGGCCAGGACGAAAGCAAGTTCCTGGAGGTGCTGCAGGAGATCGTCGATTCCGGGTTGACTCCGGCCGACCGCAAGCTGGCGCTCTTCCGCGGCGAGTGGGGCGGCAACATCGATCCGGTGTTCAAGGAATTCGCGTACTGATCCTGCGTTGTGCGCGGGCTTCCGGGGAGTGGTTTGACAGGTGCCTCTGGGTTGAAGGCGACATTCGGTGCGTGGCCGGTAGATGCATGAAGGTCAACGCGGACAAGGGTTTCGCGTGGTGGTTTGGGTAATGTTGAGGCTGCTTCGAGCAAACACGGAGTGGTTGAAAGATGATTGTCGTCGTTGCGGTCGGATGCGTTTTGCTGCGACGGCCGTGCGATTGCGTCTTTCCCTTGCCTCGAGATCATTCATGAAATTGTCCCCCATCGGATTCGCCTGTCTTCTCGCGTGCGCTGCGGCGCCGCACATCGTCCATGCACAAACCGACACTGCAGAAGGCGCCTATGCTGCGGCCCGCCTCGTGAGCGCACAGCATCGGGCAAACAACATGGATGCCAGCGCGCGTCCCGGCATCGGCGCCTTCGTACCCGGGCGCGAGCGCAACCGTGTCATGACCGGCGCCTTGGCATACGGCTACGCATTTGGCAACGGCTGGCGGTCAGAGGGTGAGTACACCTTCGGCCGCAGCGATACGTTCACCAGCGGATCCTCGGTGTTTCCGACCAGCTTCAACAATCATCGAGTGGAGTCCCAGCGGCTGATGGTCAATGCGTACCGGGACTATCCCGTTGCGACGGCGTGGTCTCTTTATGGCACCGCGGGTATCGGTCTGGCGCATTTGAAGTCCAGCGGTTGGCAAGGCAACACTTCGCGCACCTACACCGCTGCATCGCAGACCAACCTGGCCTGGTCGGTGGGTGCCGGCGTGTCGTATACCCCGGTGGAGCGCACCACGCTGGAGCTGGGCTATCGCTACGTCGACATGGGCACGGCCGAGAGCGGCTGGAACGCATTCGGCAATGCGCGTGGCCTGCAGGATGAAAAGATGCGCCTGGATCTGGCCTCCAGCGAGGTCCATCTCGGCCTCCGCTACGCCTTTTAAGTCAGACGCACCGGCCGGTGTTTTCCGGCCGGTGCGCGGATATCAGGCCGCCTTTTCCAGCGTGCCCATGTCGATCACGAAGCGGTAGCGAACGTCGTTCTTCGCCATGCGCTCCCAGGCCTCGTTGACGGTCTTGATGTCGATCACTTCCACATCGCTGACGATGTTGTGCTCGGCACAGAAGTCCATCATCTCCTGCGTTTCGGCCATGCCGCCGATCGCCGAGCCGGTGATGTGCTTGCGGCCGAACATCATCGCAGCGCCCATCAGCGGCGGCTC
The DNA here is from genome assembly GCF_059422145.1 of Stenotrophomonas sp. GW821-FHT01H02A. Classification (NCBI taxonomy): domain Bacteria; kingdom Pseudomonadati; phylum Pseudomonadota; class Gammaproteobacteria; order Lysobacterales; family Lysobacteraceae; genus Stenotrophomonas; species Stenotrophomonas sp. GW821-FHT01H02A. Next base: position 22,589 of record NZ_JBWKWI010000015.1, on the reverse strand, counting down.
CAGCTCGGTCAACACGCCGACCAGGCACATCGTCGCATCGCGCTTGAGCAGGGACATGTACGGGTTGGTGTCGTGGCTGACCGGGATGGTGTTGAGCAGGAAATCGAAGCTGCCGGCGTGGGCCTTCATCTGCGCCGGATCACGCGAGACCAGTACTTCATCGGCGCCGAGGCGCTTGGCATCGGCCCCCTTTTCCGGGGTGGTGGTGATCATCACCACGGTGGCGCCCATCGCCTTGGCGAACTTCACGCCCATGTGGCCCAGGCCACCCAAACCAATCACGCCGACCTTCTGGCCGGGACCGACCTTCCAATGGCGCAGCGGGGAGTAGGTGGTGATGCCTGCGCACAGCAGCGGTGCGGCGGCCTTGAGGTCGAGCGTCTCGGACACCTTCACCACGAAACGCTGCTCGACCACGATGTGGTCGGAGTAGCCGCCGAAGGTCGGCTGGCCACTCTCGTGCTCGGTGCTGTTGTAGGTGAAGGTCGCGCCCTTCTCGCAGTACTGCTCCAGATCTTCGTCGCAGGCAGCGCAATGGCGGCAGGAATCGACCATGCAGCCGACACCGGCGAAGTCGCCGATCTTGAAGCGGGTGACATTGGCACCGACCTCGGTCACGCGGCCGATGATCTCGTGGCCCGGCACCATCGGGAACTTGGAGCCACCCCAGTCGTCACGGGCCTGGTGCAGATCGGAGTGGCAGATGCCACTGAAGAGAATCTCGATGCGCACGTCATCGGGACCGGCCGGGCGACGTTCGAAGGAGAACGGCGCCAGCGGCGCGGTCTGGTCGTGGACCGCATAACCATGGGCGAGGGACATGGGGAATCCTTGGCAGGTTTGTAGAAAGGCGCTTTACAATACGCCCCGATCCCGTGCACAAAAAGTCAGGATATCGGCATGATTCATCAAGTGAAACGGGATAATCATGGTCACTGACAACCTGACCCACCTGGCCGCCTTCGCCGCCGTGGCCCGCCACCGCAGCTTCCGCAAGGCCGGTGCCGAACTGGCGCTGTCCACCTCGGCGGTCAGCTATGCGATCCGCGCGCTGGAAGAGCGCCTGGGCGTGGGGTTGTTCCACCGCACCACCCGCAGCGTCGCCCTTACCGAAGCCGGCCAGCGCCTGTTGGAACGGCTGCAGCCCGCGCTGGGACAGGTGCATGACGCGCTGGAAGAAATGAATCACTTCCGGGCCGCACCGGCTGGCCTGCTGCGGATCAACGCCACCCGCGCCGCCGTCCAGACCCAGCTCGGCCCGCGCCTGGCGAAGTTCCTGCTGGCCCACCCGGATGTGCGCCTGGAACTGGCCCAGGACGACGGCCTGGTCGATATCGTGGCCGGTGGCTACGATGCCGGTGTGCGCCTGCACGAATCGGTGCCGGAAGACATGGTCGCGGTGCCGCTGGGGCCGGCGCTGCGTGGGTTGATCGTGGGGGCACCGTCGTATCTGGAGGGACGCGAGATACCCCGGCATCCGCGCGATCTGGTCGGCCACGAGTGCGTGCGCTTCCGCTTCGCCAGCGGCCATCTCTACAAGTGGCAGTTCGAACGCGATGGCCAGGCGCTGGAAATCGACGTGCCGGGTCGCCTGACCCTTGGCGATCAGAACACGATCCTGCAGGCGGTCGTGGACGGGCTGGGGCTGGCCTACGTGCTGGAAGATTCCGCACGCCCGTATCTGGACGACGGCCGGCTGGTCGCCGTGCTGGAGGACTGGAGTGAACCGTTCGCGGGCTTTGCGGTGTATTACCCGCGGCAACGGCAGATGTCGTCGGCGCTGCGGGCGTTCATCGATCTGCTGCGGGAGTAATTCGCCTGAAGGCGCCTGCACTGGCGGCACGCAGTCGGGTTGGGTAGCCTGAGTCCTGCGAGCGGACGTCTCGCTGGCCCTGCAACGATCACATCGCGGTATGACCACAAGGAGGCAACACGTGGAAGGGATGCACTCTCGACATCTGTTCAACCTGCTCATTTCCTGGGTGACGGCCTATTTCGTCATCATCGGCGCCCTGGTGCTGGTCTGCGTGGCAGTGACCCTCGCCATGATGGCCGGCGCCGGTTGGGTGGTCATCGTGGCCGCCGGTCTGCTCGCGGCAGCGCCCGCCGTGGCCCTGCCGTTTTCCCGGCGGGTCGCCAAATGGCTGCTGTTGCTGGCCTATACCGGGCTCGCCGCCGCCTTCGCGTGGCTTGCGTTCTGGCCACGGGCCGGAGAGGCATCGGTGCCCTTGATCAAGGGTGTCGTGGTGGCGTTCGCCGCTCTGCTGGTGGTCCGGCTGTGGCTGGCCTGGCGGAACGACCGCAGGGCCCGGCAGCGCTGAGGGATGCGGCGTGCCGGCGACATCCCTGCGCGTTGCGCGGGATGTCGTGCCCGAGGGGTCAGTGGCGCAGCCTGCGCCATCCCAGCAAGATCAAACCCATGGCCGCCGCTACCAGCAGCAGCCCGGCAGCCATCTGTCCGGCTGCATATCCGTCGGCGTACGCCGATGTCTGTCCGGCCGCATCCCCCATGCGCGATGACAGCACGCTCATGCCGCGAAGCAGCAACGCACCGCCGGCAAGAAAGCAGAGTGGGGGGAGCACTGCGCGTAGCGTTGGCATCGGAAGGTCCGTCGGCAAAGGGGAAGCGATGTCGTCCGTGACGCCGGCGGATGCATGCGGCGGCCGAGTTGGATTGTTCTTGCGAGCCGGGGCGCCTGTCAACGACTTGGATTTCCCGCTGCTGTATACTAACCCCCAGTATAGTTAACTGGCCGCTTGCTCCATGCCCCATTCGCCGCAGGAAAAAAAACGCGTTCTCGCCCGGGTCCGTCGGATCCGTGGCCAGTGCGATGCCCTCGACCGCGCGCTGGAAGCCGGGGCCGAGTGTGGGCCGGTGCTGCAGCAGATCGCCGCGATCCGGGGTGCCGTCAACGGGCTGATGTCCGAAGTGATGGAGGCGCATCTGCGCGAAGAGTTCGGGCAACCGGCCCAATCCGATGCGCAGCGCGATGAGCGCGTGCGCGAGATGAGCATGCTCATTCGTTCCTACCTCAAATAGGTGCGCGGGCGACCGCGCGCTGCCGATCTTGTTCCCTGCCTTGGAGTGTTCCCCATGAAATCCCGTGCTGCCGTTGCCTTCGCCGCTGGCGAGCCGTTGAAGATCGTCGAGATCGATGTCGCGCCGCCGCAGAAGGGCGAAGTGCTGGTCAAGATCACCCACACCGGTGTCTGCCACACCGATGCGTTCACGCTGTCCGGTGACGATCCGGAAGGTCTGTTCCCCGCCGTGCTCGGTCATGAAGGCGCGGGCATCGTGGTGGAAGTGGGCGAGGGCGTCACCAGCGTCAAGCCGGGCGACCACGTTATTCCGCTGTACACCGCCGAATGTGGTGAGTGTCTGTTCTGCAAGAGCGGAAAGACCAATCTGTGCGTGGCCGTGCGTGCCACCCAGGGCAGGGGCGTGATGCCCGATGGCACCACCCGCTTCAGCTACAACGGCGAGCCGATCTACCACTACATGGGCTGCTCCACCTTCAGCGAGTACACCGTGGTGGCCGACGTCTCGCTGGCCAAGATCAACCCGGACGCCAACCCGGAGCACGTCTGCCTGCTCGGCTGCGGCGTGACCACCGGCATCGGCGCGGTGCACAACACCGCCAAGGTGCAGGAAGGCGATTCGGTGGCGGTGTTCGGGCTGGGTGGCATCGGCCTGGCGGTGATCCAGGGCGCGCGCCAGGCCAAGGCCGGCCGCATCTTCGCGATCGATACCAACCCCGCCAAGTTCGAATTGGCCAAGCAGTTCGGTGCGACCGACTGCATCAACCCGAAGGACCATGACAAGCCGATCCAGCAGGTCATCGTGGAGATGACCACGTGGGGCGTGGACCACACGTTCGAATGCATCGGCAACGTCAACGTGATGCGCGCGGCGCTGGAATGCGCACACCGTGGCTGGGGCCAGTCGGTCGTGATCGGCGTCGCCGGGTCGGGCCAGGAAATCTCGACCCGTCCGTTCCAGCTGGTCACCGGCCGCTCGTGGAAGGGCACCGCCTTCGGTGGCGTCAAGGGCCGCAGCCAGCTGCCGGGCATGGTCGAAGACGCCATGAAGGGCGATATCGAACTTGCGCCGTTCGTGACCCATACGATGGGCCTGGACGAGATCAACGAGGCGTTCGATCTGATGCATGAAGGCAAGTCGATCCGCTCGGTCGTGCATTTCTGAGTCACTGCGGGCGGCGCGTGATCCGCGTCGCCCCTACGGAGAATCCCCATGGAACGCATCGAACACCGCGCCGCGTCCGGCGGCTGGCAGGACGTGTACCGCCATGCCTCGCAGGTGCTGGGCTGCGAGATGACGGTCGCCGTCTACCTGCCGCCGCAGGCGGCCACGCAGAAGCTGCCGGTGCTGTACTGGCTGAGCGGGCTGACCTGCACCGAACAGAACTTCATCACCAAGGCCGGCGCGCAGCGTTATGCCGCCGAGCACGGCGTGATCTTGGTCGCGCCCGACACCAGCCCGCGCGGCGATGACGTCGCCGATGCCGAAGGCTACGACCTGGGCAAGGGGGCTGGTTTCTATGTGAACGCCACCCAGCAGCCGTGGGCGGCGCACTACCGCATGTACGACTACGTGGTGGAGGAACTGCCGGCGCTGATCGAGGCGCATTTCCCGACCACAGGCGCACGCAGCATCAGCGGCCACTCGATGGGCGGTCATGGTGCGCTGGTGATCGCCCTGAAGAACCCCGGCCGCTACAAGAGCGTGTCGGCGTTTTCGCCGATCGTCGCGCCGACGTGCGTGCCGTGGGGCCAGAAGGCCTTCACCGCTTATCTGGGTGAGGACCGCGCCAGCTGGGCGGCGTGGGATGCCAGCGCGCTGGTTGCCGGCGCCACCGAGCGGCTGCCGTTGCTGGTCGACCAGGGCGGTGGCGATGAGTTCCTCGACAACCAGCTGCAGCCACAGTGGCTGCAGGCGGCCTGCACCGCGGCCGGTCACCCGCTGACGCTGCGCCTGCAGCCCGGCTACGACCACAGCTATTACTTCATCAGCAGCTTCATCGGTGAGCACATCGCGCATCACGCCAAGGCGTTGTACGGCTGAGCGCACCGGTTGACCACCCGCTGGGCAGCTGCCCGGCAGGGTGGCACGCGCTCAGGCATCGCCGCCGCGCACTTCCACCAGCACCGGGCAGGGCGCATGGTCCACCGTCCATTGCCCGACCGAGCGGTCCAGCAGGCGTTCCATGCGCGACAGGTGGCGATGGCCGATGACGATCAGGTCGCAGCCGTGCTGGCGGGCGTAGTCGCAGATCACCTGGGCCGGTTCGCCGGCCGGGTGATGCCCGAGGCCATCGATACCGCGCTCGTGCAGGCTGCCCAGCGCGGTGGCCAGCAGACGCTCGGCCTGGTGGACCTGATCATCGGCGGCCGGGTATTCGGCATGGTCGGCACGCGGTGCGTCATCGGCCAGCGCGAAGGCGGGATCCAGCACGCACAGCAGGTGCAGGCGCGAGGCAGGGCCGGCCAGCGACCCGGCCAGCGCCAGGACCTGTGCGTGCTGCGGGCCGCCATCGAGGGCCACTAGAATCTTGGTGAACATCGGCATTCTCGGGAGAGGGGCCGCTAGGGTCGCCCAGTGCCCGCGCCGGACCCATGCCGTGCGCCGCAGGCGAGCAGTGCGTGTAACGCACGAATAGGGAGTTTGGATTGCAGTAGAGTCACCGCCACACGTTGAAGGTGATACTGCCGTGACCATGCCCGATCTGAATCTGCTCATTGCCCTGGATGCCCTGATCGAGGAGGGCAGTGTCGTGGGCGCGGCACGACGGATGAATCTCAGTGCCCCGGCGATGAGCCGCACGCTGGGCCGCATCCGCGAGGCGATCGGTGACCCGGTGCTGGTCCGGGCGGGTCGCGGCCTGGCCCCGACCCCGCGCGCGCTGCAGCTGCGCGAGCAGGTACGTGGGGTGATCGAGCAGGCGCACCTGGTGTTCAACGCCGGCCGCGAGGTCGACATGATGACCCTGGAGCGCACCTTCAGCATCCGCGCCAACGATGTGTTCGTCGGCACCTACGGTGGTCGCATGCGTGAGCTGTTCAAGGCACAGGCGCCGTGTTCGGTGCTGCGCTTCGTCCCCGAGGGCGATGGGGACGACGATGCGATGGAGCAGGGGCGGATCGATCTGCACATCAGCGCCGCCGGCAAACTCAGTGCCGATACCAAGGTGCAGAATCTGTTCAGCACCTCGTTCTTCGGTGCCGCGCACGAGGCCCATCCGATCTTCGCCGGGGAGATCACCGCCGAGCGCTTCGTGGCCTTCGATCACATCGCCGTATCGCGTCGTGGCCGCTGGTATGGCCCGATCGACGAGGATCTGGAGGTGCTGGGCCTGCGCCGGCGGGTCGCGCAGATCATGCCGACCTTCCATTCGGCGATCTTCGCCGCGGCCGACTCGGACCTGATCCTGCCGCAGATGCCCAGCGTGATGCTGGGCCGGCTGGAACGCCTCGGCGTTCCGCTGCGCCTGTTCGAGCTGCCGATTCCGGTCCGCAGCGCGATTGTCGTGCAGGCATGGCATCCCCGCCTGGACAGCGATCTGGCGCATCGCTGGCTGCGCCGCAGCATCAAGGCGATGTGCGATGCGGAGTCCACGCAGGCCTGACACGCCGCGGCCGCGCCCGCTTGTACGGTGATCGGCGAGGCGTGCGTGGGATGCACGCCAGGGCTGGCCGACGCAGCATTTTTCGCAGCATCGGCGCTGCCTAGACTGCCGCTCCCCGTCGTGGAGTGGATCCATGTCCGTGTTGTTCCCGCTGCACCCCCCGCACCCCCGCACCCTGGCGGTGTCCGATGACGGCTGTCGCCGTAACCCTTCCGGCGGCGACGGCTGCACCTGCCGCACCTGCCGGGCAGGCGGCGTTCGGCTTGCGTCTGGCGGTCGGCCTGTGCGGCGTGCTGTTGGCCGTGCTGATCTCCGGCATCAACGAAAACGTCACCAAGGTAGCGCTGGCCGACATCCGCGGCGCGATGGGCTTCAGCGCCGACGAGGGCAGCTGGATCATCGCGCTGTACACGGCGATGTCGGTCAGTGCGATGGCGTTCGCGCCGTGGTGTGCGGTGACCTTCTCCCTGCGCCGCTTTGCGCTGGTGATGATCGGTGCCTTCATGGTGCTGGGCGTGCTGTGTCCGTTCGCGCCGGACCTGCCTTCGTTCCTGATCCTGCGTGCGCTGCAGGGGCTGGCCGGTGGTGCGCTGCCGCCGCTGCTGATGAGCGTGGCACTGCGCTTCCTGCCGCCGGGCATCAAGTTGTACGGCCTGGCCGGCTACGCACTGACCGCGACGTTCGGGCCGAGCCTGGGCACCCCGATGGCGGCCCTGTGGGTGGAGTTCGTGGGCTGGCAGTGGGCGTTCTGGCAGATCGTGCCGTGGTGCCTGGCCGCCGTCGGCATGGTGGCCTGGGGGCTGCCACAGGATCCGCTGCGGCTGGATCGGTTCGCGCAGTTCAACGGCGTCGGCCTCGCACTGGGGTTTCCAGCGCTGGTGATGCTGGTGATCGGGCTGGTGCAGGGGCCGCGGCTGGACTGGTTCGCCTCGCCGGTGATCTGCCTGCTGCTCGGTGGCGGCACCGGGCTGCTGGCGTTGTTCCTCTACAACGAATGGTCGCACCCGCTGCCGTTCTTCAAGCTGCAGTTGCTGGCCAACCGCAATCTGACCTACGCGCTGATCACGCTGGGCGGCGTGCTGTTCGTGCTGCTGGCGGTGATCATGATTCCCTCCAGCTTCCTCGCCAAAGTGCAGGGCTACCGACCGCTGCAGACCGCGCCGATGCTGCTGTGGGTCGCGCTGCCGCAGCTGATCGCACTGCCGCTGGTGGCGACCCTGCTCAATCAGCGCCGGGTGGATAGCCGCTGGGTGCAGGCCATCGGCCTGGGGCTGCTGGCGCTGGCCTGTGGCCTGGGCGCACAGCTGACCACCGAGTGGCATCGCGACGATTTCCTGTGGCTGCAGGTGATCCAGATCATCGCCCAGCCCATGGCGGTGCTGCCCTTGCTGCTGCTTGCCACCGGTAGCCTGGCGCCGACTGATGGCCCGTTCGCCTCGGCGTGGTTCAACACGGTCAAAGGATTCGCCGCGGTGCTCGCCGGTGGCGTGCTCGAGGCGGTCACCACCGTGCGCAGCCACCTGCACTCGACCGTGCTGGTCGACCGGATCGGCAACGCGAGCTGGCTTGACGCCACCACCGCGCCAGGGCTGGGCGCACGCCTGCATGCGCAGGTGGTGGCGCTGACCTCGGCCGATCTCTATCTCCTCGTCGCGTGGGTGGCAGTGGCGCTGATCGCGCTGATTCCGTGGCTGCCCACACGCATCCATCCGCCACGCGCCGTGGCTTGAATTCAAGGAACTCCCCCGTGTCCCTGCATCGCACCTCCGTTCCCTTCGTCATCGCCGCCGGACTGCTGCTGCTCGCCGGCGGTACCTGGTGGCTGCTGCGCGACGGCCGCCACCAATCCACCAACAACGCCTATGTCACCGCGGACTTCACCGTGGTCGCGCCGAAGATCGCTGGCTTCGTCAGCGAGGTCCGCGTGCAGGACAACCAGAGGGTCAAGGCGGGTGATGTGCTCGCACACATCGATGACCGCGACTATCAGGTCGCGCTGGCGGCGGCGCGTGCCGATCTCGCCAATGCGCAGGCGCAACTGGCCAGCGCACAGGCCGCCCTGGCGCAGCAGGGGTCGGTGATCGATCAGGCCCAGGCCAGCGTGGATGTCAGTCGCGCCGAGCTCAGTCTCGCCCAGGCCGATCAACGCCGTTACCAGGCGTTGGCCAGTGATGGCACGGGCACCGTGCAGAACGCGCAGCAGGCACAGTCGCGCCAGGCCGTGGCCGGTGCGCACCTGCAGCAGGGCACCGCCGCCGTGCTCAACGCGCGGCAACGCATTGCGCTGCTGACTGCCAGCGTGCAGTCCGCGCAGGCCGCCGTGCAGCGCGCCGAAGCCGCACAGGCCCGTGCCGAACTGGACCTGTCGCATACCGAGCTGCGCGCGCCGATCGATGGCATGGTCGGCCGCCGCGCGGTGCGCGTGGGCGCCTACCTCACCCCGGGCACGCCGGTGCTCGCGGTGCTGCCGCTGCAGCAGGCGTTCGTGGTCGCCAACTTCCAGGAAACGCAGATGACCCGGATGCACGCGGGACAGCGCGTGGACGTGCAGGTGGATGTGTTCCCCGGCCAGCCGCTGCACGGCCGGATCGACAGCATCGCCCCGGCCACCGGCGTGACCTTCGCTGCGATCGCACCGGAGAACGCCACCGGCAACTTCACCAAGGTGGTCCAGCGGATTCCGGTCAAGATCGTGCTCGATGAAGGCCAGCCGCTGGCGGGCAAGCTGCGCGCAGGCATGTCGGTGGAGGCGCGCGTGGATCTGGACAGTGGCGCGCGTGGACTGCCGGGGGAGGGCGCATGAGGATCCGGCAGACGTTGCGCCTGATCGCAGGCAGCGCGCTGTGCACCGCGCTGGCCGCCTGCACCCTCGGCCCGGATTTCGTGCGGCCCGAGGCGAGCCTGCCGGCGCAGTGGGCGGGCCGGGTGATCACTTCGGCCGCCTTCGCTGATGACGCGGCATGGTGGAACGGCTTCGAGGATCCGCTGCTGGCGGCACTGGCGAGCCAGGCCATGCAGGCCAGGATGTGCAGCTGGCCGCCAACCGCGTCGCGCAGAGCCGCGCGCTGCGCGGAATCAGAGCCGCCGACCGCGTACCGGCCGTCGGTGCGACGGTCGGCGCCACCCGAGCGCGCAACAGCGAGGTCGGCCTGAACGACCCGTCCGGCAACGCCGGGCGCGAGGACTACGGACTGTTCCAGGCCGGTATCGGCCTGGGCTGGGAGTTGGATCTGTGGGGCCGTGTGCGGCGTCAGGTCGAGATCGCCGATGCCCGCGTGCAGATCGCCAACGAAGACTGGCACGCGGTGCAGACCGCGGTCATGGCTGAAACGGCCCGCGATTACCTGCAACTGCGTGCCACCCGGCAGTTGCTGACCATTACCGAGAACAACCTGCACATCGCGCGTGACGTACAGCGGCTGACCCTGGCCCGCCAGCAGCGGGGCGTGGCGACCACCCTGCAGGTCGCCAGTGCGGCCGCACAGGTGGCCGCACTGGCGGCGCGGGTAGTGCCGCTGCAGCATCGGCAATCGCAACTGCGCAATGCGTTGGCCCTGCTGCTGGGGCGCTCTCCGCAGGCCTTGGACGCACAACTGGACAGCGCACGGCGCGATTGGCCGGCATTGCCCGGCATGGCGACCGGCCTGCCCAGCGACCTGGTCGAGCGCCGCCCGGACATCCGCCGCGCCGAAGCGGCCCTGCACGCGGCGACGGCGGGCATCGGTGTGGCCAAAGGCAACTTCCTGCCGCGCATCACCCTCACTGGCGATGCCGGCTTCCAGGCCAGACAGCTCGACGAGCTGGACGGCTGGAACGCACATCGTTTCAGCATCGGCCCGGCGATCAGTCTGCCGATCTTCCAGGGAGGCCGGCTCAAGGCGAACCTGGCCCTGAGCCGGTTGCAGGAACGCCAGGCCGGACTGCAGTTCCAGAAGACGGTGCTGCAGGCCTGGCACGATGTGGACGATGCGATCGACGGCTACAGCGCGGAACAGCAGCGTGGGCAGGCGCTGCAGGTGGCGGTGGAGGAAAGTGAGCGTGCGTTGGCGGCGGCGCGCCGCCAGTACCAAGCGGGGGTGATCGACATGCTCGACGTGCTGACCACCCAGCGCATCGCGCTGGACAACCAGGCGGCGCTGGCTGGCAGCCAGGCGGCGGCTGCGATCGCCCGGGTGGATCTGTATCGAGCGCTGGGCGGTGGGTGGCGCGATGAGGGGGCGGATGCAGCCCTCACTGGCAGCGTGTCGGCTGCCAGCGGGGTTGGCAACATCGCTCAACGCACGTTGCGCAGTTCCCAGTGACTGCCGGCCAGCATGCGCAGGCGCTGCTTGAACACATCGCTGTCGATGCTGGTGGTGGCGCACAGGTTGATCCGCAGATCATCCTGCGCGCCGGTCACGGTGGCGGCCGGATCGGTTGCACCCCACTGCGGGTCGACTGCGTCGGGATCGTCCTGTTTTGCGCGCCAGCGGTCGAACAGCACCGTGGTGCGCAGCGCGTTCTCCAACTCTTCGGCCAGCCCCGCCGCGCCCTGGGCGCGGAAGGACAGGTCCGGGTCGTTGCCGCGTGCCTTGGCCGGATCCGGCAGGCTGATGTCATAACTAACTGGCATGGTTACCTCCATTGAATGCGGCAAGGCTGGCAGAGACGCGGTGCAATCCGCGTGCAGAACCGGCGCCGTGCCGGGATCGTGGCATGGCCGCGGCGTGGCTGGCCAGTGTGGTCAGCCGCTGAAGGTATGCGGACCGTCGGCGAAGCCGATGGTCAGCGCGCCTTTGCCCACATTGACCATGCCGGTCAGGCTCATCACCGCCTCGAACACCTGCACGCCATGGGCCTGGCAGGTCTCGCGCAGCGCTGCATGGCCAGGCAGCGCCTGCAGGTCGGCCAGTTCACCGCCATAACTGATGCACACCGTCGGGGTCATCAGGCCTGCCTTGACCCGCTGCCCGACGAAATCGAACAGCTTCTGCACGGCGTTGTCGAAGCCCTTGATCTTGGCCACCGGCCCGGTCTCCCCGCGGTAGCCATGCAGGACCGGCTTGATGTCCAGCGCACTGCCCAGCGCGGCACTGATCAGGCCGACGCTGCGGTCGCCCTTGTGCCGTGCACGGGCGCGCATGTAGTACAGATCGCGGGTGATCATGTAGCCGTGCACGTTGTGCGCCAGCAGCTCCAGCCGCTCGCGGATCTGCTGCACGCTTGCGCCGCTGTCGCGCAGGCGTACCGCTTCCACCGCGGTCACGCCCTGAGCGGCGAACAGGTTCTGGGTATCGAGCACGCGCAGCGCGAACGGTGAGTTGAAGCCTGCCGCCTGCCGCACCGGCTTGTAGTCGTTGAGGATCGCGAAGCTCGCCTGCATCGCGTTGTCGTGGATCGGGCTGCGGGTCTTGGTGATCGTCATGCAGAACACATGGTCGTAATCGATCACCAGCTTGCCCAGGAACAGGTCCCGGATCTGGTTGACGCTGAATGGAATGGTCTCCGCTTCGGCGCCGTGCTCGGCCACATGGGCATGCAGGAAACTCAGTGTCGCCTGTTCGTCGCGATGGTCGGCCAGCACGGCCTCGCCAATGCGGACGGTGATCGGCAGCAGCACGATGTTGTGTTGTTCAATGAACTCCTGCGGCAGATCGCACGCAGAGTCGACCACGATTCCGATGCGCATCCTGTGCCCCTCCGGCAGGTTGTAGGTTCGGAAACGTGAACGCTATCTCAAAACGAGATGTTTTGCCTGACCGGGGAGGGGGCCTCCTTCAGCGGCTGCGTTCCACGGCCACCGGCAGGTCCTTGATCCGGGCCCATTCGCCCCGCTCGAGCAGGGCCGGATCGGCCAGCACCGCCTGCATCAGCGGATGGGCGTCGTTGCCCCAGAACAGCTCGGTGCCGATCGCTAGGGTCGGCACGCCGAAGACCCCGGCGGCCAGCGCGGCATCCGTATTGCGCCGCAGTTCCTCTTTGACCGACGGTGCGCTGATTGCCGCGGCGACATCGGCGATGTCCAGCATCGCGCCGGGCAAGGCCAACGCGGCTGCACTGTCGCCGGCATGGCCGTCGCGCCAGATCCAGTTGAACAGGATCTCGACCGTCTCGTGGCTGGCGCCGGCGGCCAGGCACAGGCGCAGCGCCGCCAGCGGGTTGAACGGATGGCCCGGCGGAAAGCGCAGCGTCACCCCGGCACTGCGGGCCTGCCACAACGCCTGCCGATAGGTGAACACCCGCTTGGCCGGAATCTCGGCCGGACCCAGGTTGCCCAGGTGGTGCAGCACCGCGCCGAAGGCGATCGGCACCGGAACGATGCTCTTGAACTGCGGCAACGCCTTGAGCTGCTGCCAGTGCAGGTAAGCGAACGGTGAGACGAAGTCGAAATACCAGCGCAGGGCCATGATCGGGTGCTCACGTTGCAGGACGACAGGGGCGCGGAACACAGGGCCGCCGCAGGCAGCGGCCCTGTGCAGGGAGTCAGCGCGAGTATGCGCGCGGTTCGCTGGACGCCGGGGCCTGGTAGCGGTCGCGCAGCTCGGTCTGGCGCGAGCGCATCGGCATCGCGCGGCCGCCCAGCCAGACCTGCTCGGCATAGTGACCCACATCCAGCGGATCGCCTTCCCACAGCACCAGGTCGGCCAGCTTGCCGGGTTCGATGGTACCGATCCGGTCGCCGACCCCCAGCGCCTGTGCCGGAACCCGGGTCAGGCCGGCCAGGCCATCGTTCCAGGGCAAGCCGTTGGCGACCGCGTTGCCGGCCAGCTGGCGCATCTTGCGCGCGTTGTGCGAAGCATCGTCGCGCTGGGCGAAGCTGACCGCCACGCCGGCCGCCTTCAGTCGCGCCGCGTTCTGCAGGGTCGCGCCGAGCTGATCGAAGCTGACCGCCACGCCGGCCGCCTTCAGTCGCGCCGCGTTCTGCAGGGTCGCGCCGAGCTGATCGAAGCTGGTCGGCAGGTTGCCCAGGCCATCCACGAACACCGGCACGCCGGCCTGTGCCAGCTGCGGGGCCAAACGCCACGCCTCGGCACCGCCGGCGATGGCGATCTTGACCTTCTCGCGAGCGGCCCAGCGCAGCAGCTGACGGATGTCGGCGGCACGGTCGACCTGCACGACGATGCGCCCCTGGCCAGCCAGGTAGCGTGCCAGCGTGGCACGCCCGGCCGGTGTCAGCAGGGCATGCGGCGAGTCGGCCGGAACGCGGCCACACGCCTCGCTGACCATCTGCTCCAGCAGCATCCACTGCGCCGCGCGCGAGTTGCCGGTCAGCTCGGCGCCGGACGCGCCAAGCCGGATGAACAACGCCTGCGGACCGACCGGATCGGCGCTGCCGTCCAGCCGCATCACGCCGCCCTGGCCGGCGATGAAGCCGCCGCCGGTGTTGGCCCCGAGCATGGTGAAGCCGATGCCATCCAGCCGTGCGACCGGAATCAGCACCGAATCCGGATTGAAGGCCAGGGTGACATCGAATTCCGGGCGCAGCGGCTGGTCTTCAAGTTTGAGCGTGCTGTCGACCGTGGCCGATTCGCCGGAGACTTCTTCGATACCGATGTCGGTGATGCCGCCGAACAACGCCGGCGTCAGCGGCTTGCCCGCGGCCTCCACCACGGCCACGCCGGATGGCGCCGACAGGCCCGGACCGACCGCGCGGATCACGCCGCCCTGGACCAGCACATCGCTGTGCTGCAGGCTGCCGCGTGCCGCGGCGGTGTGCACGGTGGCGTTGCGGATCAGCAGGTCCTGGGCGGACAACGACGGCGCCACGCAGGCTCCGGCGAGCAGCAGAGCGTGCGGCAGCAGGCGCAACGAGCGGCGGCTCATGGGCGTGCCTCCTGGCCGAGCATGAAGTCCGACAGCGGCTGCCGCCTCACGTCCTGGCGGTCATAGACCTGGTGGCCATCGATGTAGACCTTCTCGGCCAATGCGTAGGAACTGAAGGGGCTGCCGTTCCAGACCACCACGTCGCCCATCTTGCCGGCTTCCAGGCTGCCGGTCTGCTTCTCCACGCCGAGCGAGCGCGCCGCATTGGAGGTGAGCCACATCATGGCCCGTTCCGGGGCGATCTCGATGCCGGCGCGACGTGCGTTGGCGATCACCTTGGCAGCCTCCTGGTTCAAGCGCTGGATGCCCTCGGGCGAATCCGAGTGCACGATCGCGCAACTGTTGGCCGGGCGGTCGACCAGGGCGATGTTCTCCTGGATGCCATCGAAGGCTTCCATCTTGAAGCCCCACCAGTCGGCCCACAGCGCGCCGCACACGCCCTCTTCGGCGAGCCGGTCGGCCAGCTTGTAGGCTTCCACCGCGTGGTGGAAGGCCGCGATCTTGAAGCCGAACTCCCTGGAGAGATCCAGCATCGTGGCCATCTCATCGGCGCGGTAGCAGTGGATGTGCACGCGGATGTCGCCCTGGATCGCACCGGCCAAGGTGTCCAGCTTGAGATCGCGCTTGCCGCCACTGTCGCCGGCGCTGTCGCCCTTGTCATCGCCACTGAACCAGCGCTTCTTCTTCGGCTGCTTCGGCGTGTTCTTGGCGATGTACTCGCTGGCATCGATGAAGGCCGCGCGGTACCCGGCGACATTGCCCATCCGCGTGCCCGGCGCGGTGCCCTTGCCGCCGTAGACGCGCTTGGGGTTTTCGCCGCAGGCCATCTTCAGGCCCCACGGCGCGCCGGGGAACTTCATGGACTGGTAGGTCGTCGCGGGTACGTTCTTCAAGGTCACCCCACGGCCGCCGACCAGGTTGGCCGAGCCGGGCAGCACCTGCATCGAGGTCACGCCGCCGGCCAGTGCCGCGGCAAAGCCGGGATCCTGCGGCCACACCGAGTGCTCGGCCCAGACGTTGGCGGTGACCGGGGCGGTCATCTCGTTGCCGTCGCTGTGCGCGCTGACGCCCGGGCTGGGATACACGCCCAGGTGCGAGTGCACGTCGATGATGCCCGGGGTGACCCACTTGCCCTGGCCGTCGACGCGGACCGCATCGGCCGGCGCACTGAGGGCGGTACCCACCGCCGCGATGCGGCCGTCGCGCAGCAGCACATCGGCGTTGTCCAGGCGCCCGCCGGTGCCGGTGAGCACGGTGGCATTGCTGATCAACACCGGCGCCGAGGCGATTGGCACATAGGTGCTGGGGTAGGGATCCTGGAGGAAACGCGACGCGGCGGGCGCCGGCGCGGACACGATCCACATCAACGCCAGGCCAACGCCGACGCTCAACAACTTCTGCATGGTTCTCCCCTCGAATCACATCTAACCGCCCGCACGAACGCTAGCGAGATCGACAGCGCTTGCCAAGTGGCTATGAACCACTGTAGCGAGAACTATGCGGGATCTGGTGCACGCGCGTGTGAATGCTTCCGCCTAACTTCATCAAACAGTTCGATACGAGGGCATTAGATTTCTATATTTCGTTCGTATCTCGCCAGTTGGGTGAGCGCATTGTTGCGCTGACAATCACTAGGATGCGTCGTGATAGTCCTCGGTAGTTCGCAGGGACGGAAATGATCATTCGCGCTGTGAAGAAGAATGATCGAAACAGCATGCGCGCTAGTACGCAACAGAATGCTGCCTGCTCCACAAAATAGAGGATGGCCAGCATCACGTGTTCAATGGGGTTCGGGTGACGGAATCAGATTTCTCAGCGGTATAAAAACAAGAGGGTTGATGGCTTGATGTCGCAATTGCCTCATTGACCTCTGCGGAAGGTCACGCTACGGTCTAATGCACGCCGGGGGTGATACGCCCGCCAACAATGTTCGGAGACAGGATGTCGGAGCCGTTGTTTAGACAGGAAGTGTTGAATGCAAAGCGAACTAGCTGGTTGGGGAGCATCATGCTGTCTCAATCCCTTGGGCTTTGGGCATTCACTTCGTTAGCTGCGCTCTTAGCGCTAACTGTCGTTTCATTCTTGGTTCTAGGGACGTATACGCGTCGCTCAACGGTTAGCGGTCAATTGACGCCGATCGATGGTCTGGCGACTGTGGTTTCACCAGTGAATGGTGTCGTCAAGCACCTGTCGGAGTCTGAGGGGGCTCGAGTTGCGTTGGGAGACAAGCTTGGCGTAATTGTATTTCCGCGTGCGACTCAACTGGGGGACGACGCCCATGTCGCGTTGGAAGAGAAATTTATGCAGCGCCAAGCAGGCTTAGAAAGTGGGGGCCAGGCTCATCAGTCACAGCTAAAGGCGCAAAGCGCTGGTTTGCAGTTGCAGCTCGCTACCGCTCTGCGAGAGTTGGATCAGATTAAGCTGGAAATAATGACTCGATCAGAGCAAGAAAGGGTGGCGAGCGATGTTCTTGCAAAGCTTAATAGTCTAGCTGATGAGCGATATGTCAGCTTGCTTCAGATTGAGCAGCAGAAGATTGCTGCTATGGACTATAGCGCGCAAATACAATCGTTACGGAGGCAGGCTGCAAATACGCAGCGTGTAGTCGCTCAGTTGCGGCAGTCTTTAGAGGAACTTCCTGGTCAGGAACTCGCGAGTCACGCTAATTTGAACAGGGAGCTTGCGCAGCTATCACAAGAGCGCATGCACGCTGAGTCAGAGCGAATCATGGCAGTGGTCGCGCCTGTAGCTGGAGTCGTCTCGAGCCAACTTGTAAAGGCTGGTCAATCCGTCCAGGCCGGCGCGCCGCTGATGAGTTTGATTCCCGGTGAGGGGGCGCTGGAAGCAAATCTTCTTGTGCCAAGTCGAGCCATCGGTTTCCTAGCACCCGGTGACGAAGTCCAGCTCCGATACCAAGCATATCCTTATCAAAAGTTCGGCCATCAAAGAGGAACCGTAAAAAAAATAAGCCGCAGTGCTTTGACGTCGGGTGAGCTTGGAACGCTTGTTGGGAGGGCAGAGCAAGGCGAACCCTTCTATCGCGTAACTGTCGGCCTGACGAATCAAGACGTAATGGCGTATGGAAGGCGTGAACCGCTAAAGCCAGGGATGTTGCTCGAAGCGGATATTATGGGGGAGAGTCGAAGCCTAATTGAATGGATCTTTGAACCCTTGTTTTCTGTGAAGGGGAAGGCTGGGTGATTTGTTTGGGTATGTATTTCTGGGCCCCGTATGAATACGGGGTGAGGCGGGTTGCCCGATGGCTGACAAGAATTCTAATTCGTACGGCGGCATGGGTTCTTAAGTGTATAGCTGGCCGAGTATTTTCTTCTGCTTGGTGTTGTGCGCAATATCTGTAGAAATGGCGTTCAACCCAAGGGTGTTGCGCATTAAGAGGGAAAGTCGTGAGGGGGATTATTCAATCAGAGTCTTCGGAGTGCGGCCTTGCCTGCCTTGCGATGATCTCAGAGGCTTATGGTAACGCGATTGGTCTTGTTGAGATGCGTCGCCGTTTCTCGCTATCCCTTAAAGGGGCCAGGCTTGGATATTTGATTAAGATCGCTCAGCAGTTGGGCTTCTCTGCTCGGCCGGTTCGGCTTGAGATGGAGCATCTATCCCAGCTGAAACTTCCGTGCATTTTGCACTGGGATTTAAATCACTTTGTCGTCCTTAGTGCCGTAGGTCGAGTGAGGATAACTATCCTTGACCCGGCACTCGGCGAGCGGACACTTTCGCTGATGGAGGCGTCTGAGCACTTTACCGGTGTGGCGCTAGAGCTGACGCCGACCGAGGAATTCAAGCCACAGAAGACCTATCCGGCAGTTTCGCTGCGGCAATTGACTGGCCCAGTTCGTGGGCTGCGAAGGGTATTGGCACAAATTATTGCCATATCGCTTGCTATGCAGGTATTCGTGGTGCTAGCGCCGTTCTACTTGCAGTGGACGGTTGATCATGCCCTTGTCTCTGCGGATAGAGACCTTTTGACAGTTCTCGGGTTAGGGTTCGGCCTTGCGTTGCTGTTGCAGGTTTGTGTTGGACTGCTTCGTGGCTGGGTTGTAGTGCACCTGTCTGCGCAATTGGGCGTTCAGTGGATGGGTAATGTTTTTGCCCACATGATGAAACTTCCCCTGGACTTCTTTGAGAAGAGGCATCTTGGCGACGTTACTTCTCGAATGAACTCAATTCAAAGTATTCAGCAGACACTGACAACAAGCTTTGTTGAAGCAATTATTGATGGTCTGATGGCTGTTGTAACGATAGGTCTGATGTTGTACTACAGTTGGAAGCTTGCCCTCGTCTCTCTGCTGGCGGTAGCTCTTTATACGGTATTGCGCGCAATTGCGTATCAGCCTGTTCGCAATCGAAGTGAGCAGCAGCTTGTTGCTGCAGCTCGGCAACAGAGCCACTTATTAGAGTCTCTTCGTGGCATGCAGAGCATTAAAATTGCAGGCCATGAGTCACAGCGGAGAGCTGCGTACGACAACTTGATGATTGATACCGTAAATCAAGATGTCCGACTTTCGCGTATGACGCTGGGCTTCAATGTGGGAAGCCAGCTCATCTTTGGAATCGAGCGCGTTTCTGTGATCTGGATTGGAGCGCTTCTGGCTTTGAATAACGTATTCTCCGTCGGTATGTTAATCGCATATCTTGCCTATCGTGATCAGTTCTCGCAGCGTGTAGGTGGCTTGATTGACAAATGGGTTGAATTTCGGATGCTTCGCCTTCACGGAGAGCGGCTCGGCGACATAGTTCTGTCCGCGCCAGAAAGAGATTTTCATGATGCTGATCCTCCCGATGTCGCCACTGTCGAAGTTGAGAATCTTTCGTTCCGATATGCAGAAGGTGAGCCCTGGATTGTCAATGAGTGTAATTTTAGGATGGCGGCCGGAGAGTCCTTGGCCATCATTGGTGCGTCAGGATGTGGAAAAACGACCCTTGTAAAGATATTGCTTGGACTGCTGAAGCCAACCTCTGGGGTTGTAAGAATTGGTGGTATAGATATAAATAAGTTAGGTCCCAAGAATGTTCGGACGATTGTTGGTGCTGTCATGCAGGAAGATCAACTCTTCGCTGGGAGTATTTCAGATAACATAAGTTTCTTCGATGTTAGTCAGGACCAGGGGCGGGTTGAGGCTGCTGCCAAGCTGGCTGCGATTCATGAAGAAATTAGGGCGATGCCGATGGGTTATCACGGCCTCATCGGTGACATGGGAAGTTCGCTCTCTGGAGGTCAGAAGCAGCGGATCATATTGGCTAGGGCGTTGTATCGGCAGCCACATCTACTAGTTTTGGATGAGGCTAGTAGTCATTTGGATGTTTTCCGGGAGCGTGAGGTCAATGATTCGATACGGAAGCTGAGACTCACCAAGGTAATTGTCGCCCACCGCCCTGAAACCATCGCTAGTGCTGATCGCGTCCTAGTAATGGAGAGTGGAAAGATCGTTCAGCAATTGAGGGCTAACCCTTCGGAGGAAGGCTCAGCGACGATAGAGGCGTGACTGCTCTCCGTCAGAGCTCTTGTTGTGAAAGTCAATGGTGACTGATCTCCGATTTATTCCCCGGGACTATCCCGGATCCCCGTGCATGGAAATGCACAGCCTAAGAAGGAGTTGTACTATGCGTGAAATGACCATGGAAGAGATTGAGAATGTTGATGGCGCCGTATTGCCTTTGATGTTTGTTGGCGCAGTTGCTCTTTCCCAGGTGAGTTGGACTAGTGTTGCGTTTATGGCTGGGACAATGACTGGAATCGGCATTGGTGGTTCCGTTCTTTACAATGCACGATAACTGTCATGATACCTATTTCAAGGGAGAATAATATGCGTGAATTGACCAGTCTTGAAGTTGAGGGCGTTGACGGGGCAGTCGTTCCGGTCGTCATTGCAGTTGGCATTGCATTTGGCAAGGGCTTTGTTGCTGGCGTCGGTATTGCTGGTGCTGGCTATGCTGGCTACCAGTTCTATCAAATGGCTTGGTAAATAATTGACCGGAGCGCAAGGCTTTCGCCTTGCGCTCCTTTGAGGGCGGATATGAGAATTACCGGTGGATTTGACGACCGACATGGCAAATTCTATTTTGTTTCGTTGATGGCGATGGCATTTGCGTCGGCGCTTATGCTGGTGGTGGCGCTGCGGGGTATTAACCCTGTCCAGGTGGCTCAGGAGGTTGCCGTTCTCGTTGCCGCATCTTCGCTACTGTGTTCGACGGCAAGTTACCTATTGATTAAAAGGGTCAAATATTCATTTCCGTTGCTTGGAGTTTCGGCTGTCGTATTTTCCGGTGCCCTTTGGGCATTTGGTGCGCCCTTGTTGTTTGCGCTTCTTTTGGGACTTCCAGCTTTGCTTCTGTCTTTAATTTCAATTATCTGTCGGGACAAGGCTGACGTGCAGGTCGAGAGGGATGACTAGGGGTTTTGTATCTATAACGGAATTTTTCTCCTAATTCATTGGCTACTGATGACTGAGCGACACTATTTGTCCACATGACCCCCATATGGGTCAGTCACTCTCTGTTTTGCTGATGATTGATCGCTCAATGCGGGGGCGTACAACGACAGTCTAGTCGTCGAGATCTGTGTTCAAACTCTCATCTCGTGCTGTCAAAAGGGGCTAGATAGAGGTCTTATCGTCATCGGGACGCGAGGTATTTGCGACGACTGTGGCTGCGGCCTGATGAGCTTCGGAAAAACCATTGAGGGCGACGGCCTGCTGCGTGTGGACACCGACGTGGTCATGAACCAGAAGGCCGGTGGCCTGAAGGTGTGGGAAGGCGATGCGTGGGACGACTGGACCAATGACATCGGCGGCCCGGGCAAGCTGACCAAGTCCGGCATCGGCTGGCTGCGCCTGAGCGGTGACAACAGCTTCAACGGCGCCATCGTGCGCGACGGCGTGCTGGAACTGGAGGGTGCCAATGCACTGACCGCTTCGGTCGATGTGCAGGGCGGCCAGTTCCTGCTCAACGGCAGCCTAGTGTCCACCACGCTCAACAGCCTGGGGGCAGCAGCGTGATCTCTACCACGGGCGTGCTCGATGGCTCGGCACTCAACGTGACCGGCGGCTCGGTCACCTTCAACGGCCTGCAGCAGGCGGGCGACACCACGGTCGGCAGCGGCGGCAGCTTCGTGCTCAATGGCCGGCTGGTCGACAGCTCGCTGACCTCGGCGGGTGCCACCCGCGTCAATGCCGGGGCCCTGCTGGACGGCTCGGACCTGTTCGTCACCGCCGGCACCGTGTCCTTGGCGTGCAGCAGGATGGCGCGACGGTGGTCGGTGCCAAGGGCACCTTGAAGGGCATCGGTACGCTGGGGAGCACTCGCGTCGAAGGCATCATCGCGCCGGGCAATTCGATCGGCACGCTGACCATCAACGGCGATTACGTGCAGACCGCCACCGGCGTCTACCAGGCCGAGCTGTCCCCGGGCGGCCGCAGCGATCTGCTGCGCGTCAGCGGTACGGCCACGCTGGATGGCACCCTGAAGGCATTGCCGGAAGCCGGTGTGTACTACCTCGGTGAGCAGTTCAACTTCCTGCAGGCCGCCGGTGGCATCAACGGCCAGTTCGCCACGACAGACTTCTCGGCCTTCTCGCCGTTCCTGGCGTTCGGCCTGGGCTACAGCGCCAATGGGCTGCGCATCGACGTCGCCCGCGGCAACGCACTGGCCAGCGCTGCGGTCACGCCCAACCAGATCGCCGTAGCCACCAGCGCCGATGGTCTGGCCATCAACCAGGGCCTGCCCAAGCCGCTGACCCAGCTGTTCCCGGCCCAGGTCGGTGCGGCACTGGATGCGCTGAGTGGTGAGCTCCATGCCGCCACGCCGATGGCGCTGGTGGAAAGCAGCCGCTACCTGCGTGATGCGGCCCTGAGCCGTGCGGTCGGCGTGCGTTCGCCGGGTGCCGCGGATGAGGCTGCCGGTGGTGCATGGGTGCAGGCAATCGGGGGCAGCGGCAAGCTCGATGGCGATGCCAACGCTGCGCGCACCGATTCCAACAGCAACGGGCTGCTGGTCGGTGCCGATCATGTGTTCGGTGGTGGCTGGCAGGTCGGTGGGCTGGTCGGTATCGGCCGTACCGACATCAAGCAGGCTGCAGGTCGCGGCGCCCGGTGGGAGATCGACAACACCCACTTCGGTGCCTACGTG
>NZ_JBWKWI010000014.1:0-61062 GCF_059422145.1 Stenotrophomonas sp. GW821-FHT01H02A | reverse complement strand
AGGAAGGGTCCTTGAGCAGTTGCACGTGAGTTGGGTTAGCCGCTCCTGACGTGCTTCAGGAGCGTCGCATGTCAGCGCTGCAACAGGCTGAGCACGTTCTGGGGAACCTGGTTGGCCTGGGCCAGCATGGCGGTGCCGGCCTGCTGCAGGATCTGGGTACGGGTCAGTTCCGCGGTTTCCTTGGCGAAATCGGTGTCGCGGATGCGGCTCCGTGAGGCCGACAGGTTCTCCGAGGAGGTCTGCAGGTTGGCCACCACCGAGGTGAAGCGGTTCTGGATCGCGCCGAGGTCGGCGCGGACGCTGTTGACGGATTCCAGGGCCTTGTCGACGATTTCAAGGGCCTTCTGGGCGCCTTCAAAGGTCGAGACGTCGAGGTCCTTGACCATCGCGGAGGTTGCCGTGGCAGCCACCGAAGACGGCGTGGTGGCGTCCGAGTCGGCGAAGCCAAGCGCGGTCGCGCCGGTCAGGACGAGATCGCGATCAGCCTTGACCGAGGTCAGCGTCACCTTGTAGGTGGTCGGATCGGCCGGGGTAGCGCCAGCGGTGGCTTCGACCGAGGCAAACACGCCGGTCTCGCCGATCTTGGCGTTGATGGCACCGGCGGCGGCGTTGGCGAACTTCTCCGGCGTGTCGCCCTCGAAGCTGCCGATCTTCACGCCGTTGACGGTCATGGCAGTGACGGCGGCGCCAGGCGCGGCGATATCGGCATCGCTGGAAACCGCTGCTGCGAACTTCGCATTGCCCAGCGCATCGGCCTTGGCGTTGACCACGCTGTTGATCGCGATCGACTGGCCGGCGTTCGCACCCACCTGGAACAGCTGGCTGGTGAAGCTGCCGTCCAGCAGCTTGGTGCCGTTGAAGTCGGACTGCTTGGCCACGCGGTCGATTTCGCTGACCAGCTGGTCGACTTCGGCCTGCAGCGCCTTGCGGTCGCTGGCGGAGTTGGTGGCGTTGGAGGCCTGCACCGCCAGTTCACGGACACGCTGCAGGTTGTTGCCGACTTCGCTCAGCGAACCTTCGGCGACCTGGGCCAGCGAGATGCCATCGTTTGCATTGCGGATCGCGACATCAGTGCCGCGGATCTGGGTGCCGAAGCGCTCGGAAATCGCCAGGCCGGCGGCGTCGTCTTTTGCGCTGTTGATGCGCAGGCCCGACGACAGGCGCTGGATGGTGGTGGCGAGCGAGTTGCCGCTGGTGCTCAGGTTGCGCTGAGCGTTGAGCGACATCGTATTGGTGTTGATTACCTGTGCCATGGGTCGTCTCCCTTATTGGAATCCCGGTGGTGAATGGAACGAAGCGCCGCCGTTTTTTTGTTTTTGGCTGTGTGCTTCGCTGTTGCCAAATCAATAACGGCGCTTTGTCAACAACCTTTAGGCGGAGATTCAAGCGGATTTGCAGGGCGGGGACAGACCGCTGGATTTCACGGGCGGCAGGAGGTTCCGGGCACGGCACGGGCGCCGCTTCAGGCCTCCAGGCGCACGGGAACGGCGCCGGGCGACGCCCGGCCGGCGATGCGCCAGCCCGAAACGAAAAAGGCCGCGATGCTCAAAGCATCGCGGCCTTCAGTCCAGCCCTGGTTGTGGGGGCGGTCAGCGGATCGTATTGAACAGCGACATCGACTGCATCTGCGAGAACAGCGTCTGGGCCGCCTGCAGGGCGGTCTTCTCAAGCTGGTACTGGCTCAGTGCGTCGGCGTAGTCCAGGTCGCGCATCTGCGAGAGGGTGGTCTTGAGCGTGACGACGTTCGATTCGCGCATGTCCGCGGCGTTGTCCAGCGCCTTGAGCTGGGCACCGCCGGCGGCGCGGGAGTCGATCATCCGTTCCGAGGCGCGGGCGACGTCGCGCAGGCCGCTCTGCAGCAGGTTCTGCTGGGCGGCCTGTTGGGCCGGGGTGCCGGTATCCATCTTCAACGCACCGATCAGCGAATCCAGCGTGCCGAAGATGTCGCGGCTGGATGCCGGGCTGACCTCGAACGTGTCGCCCGCGGCCGGTTCGCCTTCGATGTGCAGGCGCACGCCGTTGAGCACCAGGTCATCGCCGGATTTCAACGTGCCGCTGGAGACCACGTTGCCGTCGGTATCCAGCAGGTCGTAGGCATCGGCGCCGGTGAAGCGCACGCTGAAGCCTTCTCCGTTCCAGCTGCCATCGCTGTCCCGGGTGATGTTGGTCAACACGGCGCTGCCGGTGTTGGCGGCGCCGGCCTTGCCATCCACATGCCCATCGCCGGTGACGATGCGCATGAAGATCTCGCTGCCGGGCAGGGCGTCCTGCACGTAGGTATCCGGGCCGACTTCGACCTGGCGCTGGTTCTGGTCGCCGTTGTAGACGATGCGTCCATCCACCTGGCTGAAGGGCGGGCTGCCGTCATCCGTACCACCGAACAGATAGCGGCCGGTGCCGTCGGTACTGTTAGCCACCGCCAGCAGATTGCCGCGGATCGCTTCGATTTCCGTGACCATGGACAGTTTGTCGGCCGCGGCCAGGCCCGGGTTGTTGGCGTAGATGGTCAGTTCGGTGATGCGGCCCATCATGTCGCCGACCTGGGCCAGCGCGTTCTCCTGCAGGCCGAGCCGGTTCTGTACGTTGCCGGCATTGAGCTGCATGCGGTCCAGCGAGGCCAGCGTACGGTCCAGGCCGACCGCGCTGCCGGCCGAGACCGGATCGTCCTTGGCCGTCACGATCTTGCTGCCGGTGGCGATCTGGCGCTCGAGGTGGCTCATCTTCGCCTGCGAGGCGAGCATCAGGGACACCGACTGATTGAACATCATCCCGGTGGAAATGCGGTTGTTCATCGCGAGACGGCTCCGAGGATGGTCTGGAACATGTTGTCGGCGGTGGAGATCAGCTGCGAGGCGGCCTGGTAGGCCTGCTGCAGGCGGAGCATGTCCGAGGCCTCTTCATCCAGGTTCACGCCGGAGATCGAGTCGCGTGCCGCCTGGGCCTGGTCGGTGATCACCTGCTGGGCCTGCAGCGAGTACTCGGCCGAGCGGGCGGCCGCGCCGACCTGGGTGGTCAGGCCGCCCAGCGCGCCGCTGAGCGTGACCGTGCCGTCATTGAACGTCTTGGCCTGCTCGACCTTGGCCAGCAGCAGGGCATTGCTGTTGTCCGAGGAACCGGCCGGGGTCGGCCCGATGTTGAAGGTGTCGCCGGTCTTGGGCGCACCGTCCAGGACGAAGCTCCAGCCGTTGGCGCTGATGGTCTGGCCGGCGGTGTAGGGGTAAGGTCCGAGACCATCGATGGTGTATTCGGTGCCACTGGTGAACACGATCGCGGCCGGATTGCGCAGCGCGGCGTTGTCCGGGTCGGTCACCTTGACCCCGGTGAGCTTGCCGGTGCCGGTGTTGGCCATCGCGGCGGTGCCCTTGACCGGAGCGGCGGCGGCAATGCGCGAGGTATCGGTGATCGCCACTTCCATGCTGCCGGCCATGCCCGCGGTCGGCTGCAGCAGGAAGCGGTCGTCCTTGGCCGGCGTGCCGCTCATGACCAGCTTGACCCCATTGAGCACCAGCGGGTCGGCGGCGGTGCCGGAGCCGGTCATCGGAATGGCAGCGCCGGTGTCGGCACGGGTGGCCTGCCATTGGGTGCCATCGAACTTCATCACGATGTTCTGGCCGTCCAGCTTGGACAGGTCGCCGAAGCTGGCGCTCATGCTGGCGGTGCCGGTGTTGTTGCTGTTGGCGGTGATGCGCGGGTTGCCGACGGTGAAGAAGTCGCCGCCCATGTTGCCGTACAGATCCGCGCCCTGGCGATGGACATCGTTGAAGCTGCTGGCCATGCCGATCGCCAGCTTGCCCAGTTCGGCCTGGGCCGGGGTCAGCACGGTGTCGCGGAACTCCAGCAGGCCGCCGATCTGGCCGCCGAGCGTCTTGGCGTCGATGGTGATCTTCTGGCCCTGGCTCTCCAGCGCCAGCTGCAGGCGCTCGGGCTGGTACGGATCGGTCACCGTGGTGACCTTGGAGGCCGTGGTGCCGACCACCAGCGCCTGGCCACCGGCGGTGTAGACGTTCATCAGCCCGCCGTCCTGCATCACCGCATTGCCGCCGGTGTAACCCACCAGGTTGGCGATCAGCTGGTCGCGGCGATCCAGCAGGTCAGGCGCGGCGGTGGCGGCATTGCCACCGATCGCGCCGTTGAGCTGGGCGATTTCCTTGGCCAGCCGGTTGATCTCGGTGGCGCCGGCGATCAGGCCGTTGTTGACCTCGCCGTTGAGGTTGTTGAGCTGGGTATTGAGCTGCTGGAAACGGCCGGCCAGGGTCTTGCCGCTGTCCAGCATGTTCTGGCGGTCGGCGCTGCCGGAGGCATTGGAGGACAGCCCGCTGACCGAATCGAAGAAGTTCGACCACACGCCGGCCACGTTGGTCGCGGTGTCGGAGAACATCGCATCGACGCGGTCGGCCATGGAGGAGAGCTGCTTCAGCCGCGCCAGCTCGCCGCTGCCATCGAGCAGCCGCGAGATCGCCAGCTGGTCGGCGACGCGGCGCACGTCGGTGATGCGGGTGCCGTTGCCCACGTCGCCGTACCCGTAGTTCTGCGGGTCGGCCGTGGCGAAGTCCACCTTCTGCCGGCTGTAACCCGGCGTCTTGATGTTGGCGACGTTATGGCTGGTGGTCGCCAGGGCCCGCTGGAAGGCGAGCAGGGCGCTGGTGCCGGTGGATAGTACGCTGGACATGGATTACCTCAACGACGGATGACACCCAGCCCGGTCGGGCTGGCGGTGCTGGCAAAAGTGCGGCCCAGGCGCTCGCCGGCATCGCTCACCGCCGCGACGGCGCGTTCGATGGTCGGGCCGCCGGCGATCGCGGCGATCTTGGCCGCGTAGGTCGGGTCGGTGGCGTAGCCGGCGCGCTGCAGGCCCTGCGCGAAGCTGCGCACGTCGCTGCCGGCCTGCAGGGCGTTCTGGTAGCGCGGGCTGGTTTTCAGCAGGCGCACGTAGTCGGCGAAGCTCTCGCCGACCGAGTTGTAGGCGCGGAAGCTCGCTGTTTCGTTACGGCGCACGCCATTGACGTATTCATGGGTGCCGCTGGTGGCGCGTTCGCCTTGCCAGCCGTTGGCCTTGATCCCGAACAGGTTGTGCGAGCTGTCACCGCCACTGCGGCGGACCAGCTTGCGGCCCCAGCCGGTTTCCAGCGCGGCCTGGGCGACCAGCGCCTTGGCATCCACGCCCAGCTCGCGGGCCGCCTGTTGGGCATGGTCCCAGATGCTGGCGACGAAGCCGGCCGGCGTATGCGGGCCGAGTTCGGCCGCGGCGGTGGATGCCGCCAGGTTATCGACCGCGCTGGGGCTGGTGGATGCGGTGCGGTTGACGCCGCTCCAGCGGTCATCGGCCATGGCCCAGTTGGCGCTGGCCGGATCGGCCTCGGCCACGGCCGCATACGGATCGCTGCGGCCGATCGCCTCATGCATCTGGCTGCTTTCACGGCCGGCGATCAGGTCCAGGGCGCGCTCCATCGGCTGCAGCACGGCCGACGGCTCACCGCCGTTCAACTGCTGCAGCAGGTCGACCTCGCGCGGCGCGGACGGCGCGGCGCTGGCCGACAGCGGCATGGCGGCCGCCGGTGCATTGAGCCGGTAGGCGCGCAGCGCGGCGGCCGGATTCAGCGTGGTATCGACCGGCTTGGCCGCCTCGCCTTCGGCGCCACCCAACTGGCGCGCGATCATGCTCGACAGTCCCAGGCCGCGGCCGCGGGTCATCGCGTCGGCGATCTTCTGGTCGTACATCTCGCGGAACATGGTGTTTTCGCCGGGGAACAGCGAATCGCCAAAGCTCGCCT
This sequence comes from Stenotrophomonas sp. GW821-FHT01H02A, assembly GCF_059422145.1. Taxonomy (NCBI): domain Bacteria; kingdom Pseudomonadati; phylum Pseudomonadota; class Gammaproteobacteria; order Lysobacterales; family Lysobacteraceae; genus Stenotrophomonas; species Stenotrophomonas sp. GW821-FHT01H02A. The sequence continues at coordinate 55,291 of NZ_JBWKWI010000014.1, read as the reverse complement.
CGCGCATGCTCTTGATCAGCATCTGCGCGAACTGGCCTTCCAGCTGGCGGGCGACCTTGTCGACCTTGGCCGGGCTGTTGGGCTGGGCGGGATTGAGTTCCAGGGCCGGTTGGATGCGCATGTCAGATCACCTCGAGTTCGGCACTGAGCGCGCCGGCCTGCTTGAGGGCTTCCAGGATGGCGATCAGGTCGCCCGGGGCGGCGCCGACGGCGTTCACTGCGTGCACGATTTCATCCAGGGTGGTGCCGCCGTTGAACTTGAACATGCGGCTGCCATCGTTGGTCGCGGTGATGGTCGACTGCGGGGTCACCACGGTCTGGCCGCCACTGAACGCGCCCGGCTGGCTGACGTTGGCGTTCTCGTTGATGGTCACCGTCAGCGAGCCATGCGAGATCGCCGCCGCGCCGACGCGCACCTGCGCGCCGATCACCACGGTGCCGGTCCGCGAATTGACCACCACGTTGGCCGGCGCGCTGCCTGGGGTGAGTTCCAGGTTTTCGATACGCGCCAGCAGGCCGATGCGCGCGCCCGGATCGGACGGTGCATTGACCGCGACGGTGACGCCATCGATCGCGCGGGCGGCGCCGTCACCGAACGCATTGTTCAATGCCGAGACCATCCGCGAGACGGTGGTGAAGTCGTTCTTGTGCAGGTTCAAGGTGATGTCGCCACCGCCGCTGAACACATCCGGCAGCGCCCGCTCGACGGTCGCGCCATTGGGAATGCGGCCGACGCTGGGCACGTTGACCGACACCCGCGAACCATCCTTGCCCTGGGCACCGAAGCCACCGACGATCAGGTTGCCCTGGGCGATCGCATAGACCTGCCCATCGGCACCACGCAGCGGCGCCATCAACAGCGAACCGCCGCGCAGCGAGACGGCGTTGCCCACCGAGGAAACGGTGATGTCGATCGGCTGGCCCGGCTTGGCGAACGGCGGCAGCTCGGCGTGGATGGCCACGGCGGCCACGTTCTTCAACTGCGGATTGACGTTGGCCGGCACGTTGACGCCGAGTTCGCCGAGCAGGTTCTTCAGGCTCTGCACGGTGAAGGGGGCCTGGCTGGTACGGTCGCCGCTGCCATCCAGGCCGACGACCAGGCCGTAGCCGACCAGCGCGTTGCCACGCACGCCGCCGACCTGGGCCAGGTCCTTGATGCGCTCGGCGGAGGCGGGCGCGACCAGCGCGAACACGGCCAGCAGCGCCAGCACGGCACGCGTGGTGTGGATCGACGCCGCGCGTCGCTGCCGGAACGGGGAGGGGAAGAAGGTCATGTCAGGCTCAGTACGGCGCCAGCGCCGAGTTGAAGAAGCGGCTCAGCCAGCCCATCGCGTTGGACTGGGCGATCGCGCCGCGGCCGCCGTAGACGATGCGGGCATCGGCGACGCGGCTGGAGGGAATGGTGTTGTCCGGGAAGATGTCCGCGGCGCGCACGATGCCCTGTACCTGCACCAGCTCATCGCCACGGTTCAGGCGCAGGTTCTTCGCGCCCTGCACGACCAGGTTGCCGTTGGGCAGGCGCTGGATCACCGTGACGGTCACGCTGCCCTGCAGGCGGTTGCTCTGCGCGCTGGTGCCCTTGCCGGTGAAGTCGCGCGAGCCCGCTGCACTGGCACTGAGGATGTCCTTGCCACCCAGCGTGACCGGCGCGCCGAAGATCGTCGGCGTGCCGATGCTCAGCTCCGACTCTTTCGAGGTGGAGGTGTTGGCGGTGGTCTGCGCGGTGGTGTTCTCGGTCAGGGTGATCGTGAGCAGGTCACCGACATCGCGCGCGCGACGGTCCGAGTACAGCTGCAGGCCGGGACCGGCGGCGTAGATCGCACCGGCCGTGGCCTGGGCCGACGGCGGCATGATCGGTTCGACCGGGGCCATGGCCGGGTAGGGGCGGACATCGCCGGCGATCACGCAGCCGCCCAGGGGGACGACGAGGGCGGCGGCGGCGAGCAGGCGGAGGGTAGGGGCAAGACGCGACATGGCAGATTCCCGGGGCGAGCGATCAGACGTTCTGGTTGAGATAGCCGAGCATCGCGTCGGTGGTGGAGATGGCCTTGGCGTTCATTTCGTAGGCGCGCTGGGTTTCGATCATCGAGACCAGCTCTTCCACCACGTTGACGTTGCTGCCTTCCAGCGCACCCTGCACCACGGTGCCCAGGCCGTTGAGGCCGGGATTGCCGTTCTGCGCGGGGCCGGAGGCGGTGGTCTCCAGGAACAGGTTCTCGCCGCGGGCCTGCAGGCCGGCCGGATTGACGAAGTCGGTCAGGGTCAGCGCGCCGATCTCCACCGAGGCGGCGTCGTCGGCCATCTTCACGCTGATGGTGCCGTCGGTACCGATGGTCAGCGACTGCGCGCCTTCCGGAATCTGGATGCCCGGCTGCACCGGGTAGCCGCTGTTGGTGACCAGTTCGCCGTCCTGGTTGCGCTGGAACGAGCCATCGCGGGTGTAGGCCGAGGAACCGTCCGGCATCTGCACTTCAAAGAAGCCGCGGCCGTTGACCATCACGTCCAGTGCGCGGCCGGTCTGCTGCTGGCTGCCCTGTTCGAAGTTCTTGGAGGTGGCGACCACGCGCACACCGGTGCCCAGCTGCAGGCCCGAGGGCAGCTGCGTCTGTGCCGACGAAGCGCCACCCGGCTGACGGACCTGCTGGTACAGCAGGTCTTCGAAGCTGGCACGGTCCTGCTTGAAACCGGTGGTGTTGGTGTTGGCGAGGTTGTTGGAAACCACCGACATGCGCGTCTGCTGCGCATCCAGTCCGGTCTTGGCGATCCACAATGCCTGGTTCATGGCGTCATTCCTGTGTTGTAGCGGATGGCCGCGTGCTGCGGCCCTTGCGAAGGGCAATGCATGGCGCGTGCCAGAACAGCGCCGGGATTACGTCACCGGCAGCGGTCAGCTGCCCAGGCGCAGCAGGCTGTTGGCGCTGCGGGCGTTGTCGTCGCCGTGCTTGATCACCTTCACCTGCATTTCGTACTGGCGCTGCAGCTGGATCATCTGCACCAGCGCGCCGGCGGCGTCGACGTTGCTGCCTTCCAGCTGGCCGCTTTCCAGCGATTTGCCCTGGGCCTGCACGAACGGCTGCTGCGGGTCGTTGTTGCGCATCAGCCCGTCCAAGCCGCGCTCCAGCCTGGCGTCGTCGGCCTGCACCACGCGGATGCGGCCGATGTTGGCCATCGTCTGCGGGCCTTCGCCCAGCGGGATGATCGAGATCGTGCCGTCGTTGCCGATGTCCATCGCCTGGTGCGGTGGAATCGCGATCGGGTTGCTGTTCTCATCCAGCACCGGATGGCCGCCGGCGGTCACCAGCTGGCCATTGGGCGTGATCGACAGCGCCGCGCCGCGGGTATACGCCTCGCCGCCATTCGCGCCTGGCGCCTGCACGGCCAGCCAGTTGCCGGCCTGCAGGGACAGATCCAGCGGGTTGCCGGTGATCTGCTGGGCGCCCATGCGCCGGTTGAAGCCGGCGTCCACGTGCAGGGCATCCACGCGCGAGGCGTAGCCGGTCCCCTTGATCGGGAAGGCCTCGGTATTGGCGAGCGCCTCCTTGAAGCCGGGGGTGTCGGTGTTGGCCAGGTTGTGCGACAGCGTGCCCTGCGCCTGCAGGGACGCGCGTGCACCGGTCATCGCGACGTAGAGTGCCTTGTCCATCGGTGTGTTCCCGTGTTGCGGTCAGTGGCTCATCAACGCAGGTTGATGATGGTCTGGGTGATCTGGTCCTGGGTGGAGACCATCTGCGAGTTGGCCTGGAAGTTGCGCTGGGCGGTGATCATGTTGACCAGCTGCTCGGTCAGGTCGACCGTGGAGGCTTCCAGCGAACCGGCCTGGATCTTGCCCAGGTTGGAGCTGTCCGGCGAACCGGTACGCGGGGTGCCCGAGGCGAAGCTCTCCACCCACAGGTTGTTGCCCTTGGCTTCCAGGCCCTGCGCGTTGTTGAAGGTGGTCAGCGCGACCTGGCCCAGCGGCTTGTCGTCGCCGTTGGAGTAGCGTGCGTAGACGATGCCTTCTTCGGAGACGGTGATCTCGTTGAGCTTGCCGGCCGCGTAGCCGTCCTGCTGGGTGTTGCGCAGCGCGAACTTCTCGCCGTACTGGGTCGAACCGCTGAGGTTCAGCGACATCGACAGCACGCCGGCACCGGTGGTCGGGGTGAACGGATCCATCACGATCTGGCCATTGGCCGGTTCAGTCAGCGCGCCGCTGTCGGAGAACTTCAGAAGCGTCGGCGTACCGGCGGCCTTGCCGTCAACATAGTTGTGGACTTCCCACTCGTTCGGGTTCTCGGTCTTCACGAAGTACGAGGTCTGGGTGTGGCTCACGCCCAGCGAGTCGTACACGGTGATGCCACCGGTGGAGTGGTTGTAGCTGTTGGAGTCGGTCGGGTCGAAGGCGGCGACCGTCGGTTCCTTGGCGTTGGCCGGTAGGGTGAAGCTGACGTCGACCTTGCCGGTCTGCCTGGGGGGGCTGTCGGTGGTCAGCAGCTGCAGATCGGTCAGGCGGCCGGCATCGAAGTTGGTGCCGTCGGCATTCGGGGCGAACACCTGCAGGCGCGCGCCCTGCGGGTTGGTCACGTAGCCGGCCTGGTCGGTCTGGAAGTTGCCGGCGCGCGAGTACACGCGGGCACCGTTCATGGTCAGGGTGAAGAAGCCCTCGCCGGAGATGGCCATGTCCAGGCTGCGCCCGGTCTGTTCATTGTTGCCCTGCGAGAACTGCTGGGCGACGTTGGTCAGGCGCACGCCGGAACCGACCGCGTTCTTGGACAGGCCGTAGCTGGTGGCCGAGAACAGGTCGGCGAACTCGGCGCGCGACTGCTTGAAGCCGGTGGTGTTGACGTTGGCGATGTTGTTCGCGGTGACGTTCAGATCGGCATTGGCTGCGTTGATGCCGGACAACGAGACGTTGAAGCCCATGGGATGCTCCTGTGGATGCGGGTAAGGCGGCTCAGCTGATGCGGAGCACGTAGTCGATCGGGGCCGTGCCCAGACCCTTGAGGTTGAGGTACAGGCCGTCCGTGCCGACCGTGACGCTCTCCACCGGGGCCTGCACGTAGGTGTTGAGCTTGGTCTTGGTGCCGGCGGTATCGGTGTGCGAGGCGGCGATGGTGTAGGTGCCTTCGGCCATGCGGTTGCCGTTGGCGTCCTTGCCGTCCCAGTCGAAGGTGACTTCGCCGGAGGCCTTGGCTTCCACGCTGATCTGGTTGACCTTGACGCCGTTGGCGTCGGTGATGTCCACCGTCACGAAGCCGGCGCCGGGCGCGGCGACCATGCCGGTCACATCGCCTTCTTTCTCCAGGGCGAGCTTTTCCGACGGCACCAGCACCTCGTGGCCGACCAAGGCCGCGCCGCGCAGGATCTGGTCGCTGGACATCGAATCCTGGAAGCCCTTGACCGTGTTGTTGAGGTCGGTGATGCCCTGCACCTGCGACAGCTGCGCCATCTGCGCGACCATCTGGGTGTTGTCCATCGGCTTGAGCGGATCCTGGTGACGCAGCTGCTCGGTCATCAGGCGCATGAAATCGGCCTGGTCCAGGGTGCTCTTCTTCTTGCTGGTATCGCTGTTGGGCGCGTTCAGGCCCAGCGCACTGTAGATGTCGCTGTTGTTCTGGCCAACGCCGTTGGTGCTGCTCATGGGAGGGGATTCCTGCAGTAAGAGGGTCAGCGACCCATGGTCAGCGTGGCCAGCGCCAGTTCCTTGGCGGTGGTCAGCATTTCCACGCCGGCCTGGTAATTGCGCGAGGTCGAGATCAGGTTGACCATCTGCGCGACCGGGTCCACGTCGGGCTGGTAGATGTAGCCATCGGCATCGGCCAGCGGGTGGCCCGGCTCGTAGCGCTGGATCGGCGCGGCGTTGCTCTGGCTGATTTCCTTGACCTGCACCGTGGTGATGTTCGGGTCGGTGCGGCTGGTCACCGACTGGAAGATCGGCTCCAGCGGCTTGTAGACCGCATCGGCCGAGCCGGCCACGGTATCGGCGTTGGAGAGGTTGGAGGCGATGGTGCTCATGCGCACGGACTGCGCCTGCAGCGCGGAACCGGCGATATCGAAGATGGGCAGATTGCTCATGGCTTATTGCCCCGTGATCGCGGTGAGCATGGAGCGCACCTTGGATTCGACGAAGCTCAGCGAGGCGCGGTATTCCAGCGCGGCGCGGCCGTAGGCGGCGCGTTCTGCATCCGGGTCGACGGTATTGCCGTCGATGCTCGGCTGCACGCCTTCCTTGGCGATCTGGAACGGATTCAATCCGTTGCCGATCTCATAATGCTTTTCGTTGGTGGTCTTCATCAGACCATTGGCATCCAGCCCCTGGGCATTGCGCAGGGCGGCATCGAAATCCAGGTCCTGGGCCTTGTACCCGGGGGTGTCGGCATTGCTCAGGTTGCTGGCGATCAGCTTCATCCGCTGCTCGCGCAACGGCATGGCCTGGGCATGGACACCCAGATAGTTCGAAATCAGATTGGGCATGACGCACTCCCACGGGACGATGCCTGGGGCAGTGCAAGCGGCGTGCCAGCGTGGGCGGCGGGCCGGTTCCCGGCGGCGCGTTCACGCCGGGTCGATCCACGCCCTGCGTGGATCTACGTCCGGCCGGGGGGCATCCGTGCCGGGGAGGGGCGGCGTGTCAGGCCGCCATCGCGACCTTGCGCAGGCGGTCCAGCAGGAAGTCCGCCAGCTCGTGCGGGGAGTACTTGGCCACGAAGGCGTTCGCGCCGACGCGTTCCACCATCGCGTTGTTGAACACGCCCGACAGGGAGGTGTGCAGCAGCACGTACAGGCCGGCCAGGCCCGGGTGACGCCGGATTTCCGTCGTCAGCGTGTAGCCGTCCATGGCCGGCATCTCGATGTCGGAGATCACCATGGCGTAGCGCTCGGCCGGGTTCTCGCCCGAGGCATGGATCTGCAGCAGGTGGTCCAGCGCCTGCTTGCCGTCCGAGAGCAGGGTCGCCCCGACCCCCAGCTGGTCCAGCACGCTGCGGATCTGCTGGCGGGCCACGCGCGAGTCGTCCACCACCAGCACCTGCATCGGCGGGGCATCGGCGGGCAGCGCCATGGAGGGGTCCAGCACCGCTTCGCCCCGGATCTCGGCGATGTCGGCCAGCACGCTTTCCACGTCGATCACCTGGATCAGCTCGCCCTGGAAGCGGGTCACCGCCGTCAGGTAGCTCGACTCGGCGCCAAGTTCCGGCGGCGGGTGGATGTCTTCCACGGCGATGTTGACGATGCGTTCCACGCCGCTGACCAGGAAGCCCTGGATGGAGCGGTTGAACTCGGTCACCACCAGGTAGCCCGGCGCCTTGTCGGCATCCGGTTCACGCTCGGGGTGGCCGATCGCCAGGCCCAGGTCCAGCACCGGTACCGAGCGGCCACGGACATCGGCCACGCCGGCGAACTGGCTGGGCAGCCCGGGCACCTGGAACAGGCCCGGGCGCCGCAGGACTTCCTGCACCTTGAAGACATTCACGCCAAAAAGCTGACGTCCACCCAGCCGGAACAGCAGCAGGGCCAGACGATTGTGGCCGGCCAGTCGCGTACGCTGGTCGATGCGGTTGAGCAGGTCATGGGACATGGGCTTGGTATCGGCGGCATCGGCGATGACTTGAGCGCCAGCCATGCACGGCTTCGGCATGGGGCTTGCATCGTGCTGCGCATGTTCCTTGCCGATGGAGTGCCCATGCGTTCTCTTGTCTTTGCCGCGCTGCTGCTGGCGGCGCCCGCGTGGGCCGCCGGTGGCTGGCAGCCCGTGGACAGCATCCGCCAGGCGGCGCTCGGCACCTTGCCGGCCGGCAGCGAAGGCGACACCACCCTGGATTCGGCATTGCGCCTGCCGACCTGTGGCCAGCCGCTGGCCGCCCAGCCGACCGGCACCAGCACCGTGGAGGTCAGCTGCCCCGACGCGGGCGGCTGGCGCCTGTTCGTCCCGGTCAAAGTGCGTCGCAACCAGACCGTGCTCATCCTCAATCGTGGCGTGGCGGCTGGAGAAACCCTCGCCGCGGCCGATATCACCACCGGCCAGCGTGATGCGGCACGGATCGCCGGCGCTGCGCTGGCCGACCCGGCCGCCGCCGTCGGCCGGGTCGCGCGCCGGACCCTCAGCGCGGGCAGCCTGCTCTCGGCCAATGACCTGGTCGCGCAGCGGCTGGTACGCCGGGGCGACAGTGTGGCGCTGGTGTCACGGCGTGGCGGGGTGGAGGTCCGGGTTGCCGGCCGCGCCATGGCCGATGCCGGCGAGAACGAGCGGGTCTCGGTCGAGAACCTCTCCTCGCGCAAGATCGTGCAGGGCACCGTCGCGGCCAGCGGTGACGTTTTAGTGACGCGCTGAACACGTATGTGAATACGGGCAACTTTTCCCGTGAAACCTGCAATATTCCCCTAAAGATGGCGCCCGACCGGCCGTTATCCCTTGTGAACCGCATTCCCAGGACAACTCCATGAGCCAGAAAATCGACGGCAACCTCCAGGCCACCGCCCATCTGCGCAGCGTCGCCCCCGGCAACAAGCCGAGCGTCAGCACGGATGCACCGGCCCGCCCGGTGGACGCCGCTGACAGCCTGCGCCTGACCGGCGAAGCCACCAGCCTGCAGGCAATGCAGCGTGAACTGTCCACGGCGCCGGCGATCGACGCAGGTCGTGTCCAGGCCGTGCGCGACGCGCTGCAGAACGGCAGCTACAAGATCAACCCCGACGCGATCGCCTCGCGCATGCTTGAGCTGGACCAGCAGCTGCAGGGATGAAGCTGGCGATGAGCGAGCCGCTGCAGCGCCTCAGCGATGCCTTGGACGTCGAACGCCAGGCATTGGTCGAGCATGACGTGCAGGCCCTGATCCGCGCGACCGGCGCCAAGCTGGACGCGTTGCGGGCACTCGAAGCCGCGCTGCCGCTCGGCCAGGCCGAGCGCGTGCAGGAGCTGGCCGAGCGCAACCGCGCCAACGGCGTGCTGCTCTCGCGCCGCCGCCGCGAGGTCAACTGGGCGCTGCGCCAACTGGGCCGCAGCGAAGATGCCGCGGCCTACGATGCCAAGGGCCAGTCGCACACGCTCAACACCCGGCGGCCGCTCGCGGTCGCCTGATCACCCCCGTCTGGCGGCCCCGGGCTGCCGATGTGAACGTCACCGCGTATATTGAGCGCCTGTTTCCAGCCGCCTCGATGTGACCGTGACCGTAACTTCCGCCCTTGTCACCGCCCCGTTGCCCCCGCATCCGGTCCTGCTTGCCCTGTTTGAACGGATCAAGGAGGGCGTGCTGCTGTTCCGTGAGGACGGCAGCGTGGCCCTGGCCAATGCCGCGGTCAGTGAGATCCTCGGCCAGGCCGAGCGCGATGCCGGGCTGACCCCGGCGCAATGGCTGCGCCAGCTGCTGCCGCCGGACGCGCTGGAACAGGCGCGCCTCAACGGACATTGGAACGGCAGCCTGCCGGTCGGCGAGCGCATGGTCATCGCCCATGTCTACCATCATGACGATGGCGGCCAGCGCCACTACCTGGCGCTGTTCCGCCGCATCGAAGGCCAGGAAGACTACGAGCGCGAACTGCAGCAGCGCCATGCCGAACTGCGCCAGGCCTACCTGCGTCTCAACGGCACGCAGGAAAAACTGCTGCAATCGGAAAAGATGGCCTCCATCGGCCAGCTCGCCGCCGGTGTCGCGCACGAGATCAACAACCCGATCGGCTACGTGCACTCCAATCTGGGCAGCCTGCAGGAATACCTGCGCAGCCTGTTCACCGTGATCGAAGCCTACGAGCGCGCCCTGCGTGCGCCGGACCCGAAGGCGCTGATCCCGGAGATCGATGACATCCGCCAACGCTTCGACATCGACTTCATCAGCCGCGATCTGCCGCAGCTGATGGCCGAGTCGCGCGAGGGCATCGAGCGGGTGACCCGGATCGTGCGCGACCTGAAGGACTTCTCGTATTCCGGCCGCGATGAATCGTGGAAGCTGGTCGACCTGCATGCCGGCCTGGAATCCACGATCAACATCATCTGGAACGAGCTCAAGTACAAGGTGACCCTGCACCGTGAGTTCGGCCAGCTGCCGCTGGTGGAGTGCCTGCCGTCGGAGTTGAACCAGGTCTACATGAACCTGCTGCTCAACGCCGGCCATGCCATCGCCGACCGCGGCACGATCCACGTGCGCACCGGCGTGGACGGCGAGACGGTCTGGGTGGAATTCGAGGACACCGGCGGTGGCATCTCGCCGGACCTGCGCCAGCGCATCTTCGATCCGTTCTTCACCACCAAGCCGGTCGGCAGCGGCACCGGCCTGGGCCTGTCGATTTCCTACAGCATCATCAACAAGCACCACGGCCGCATCGACCTGGAGAGCACCCCGGGCGTGGGCTCGAAGTTCCGCGTGGTACTGCCGATCAAGCAGCCGCGCTGATCCGCTACCGGTCGTGCCGGCCGCTGGCCGGCAGCAGGCTCAGTCCTCGTCCGCGGTCGGCAGCGCCGGTGCCGGCACGGTGTTGGCGCGACGCTGTTCCTCGTGCGTGCGGAACGCCTGGTGGATGTGCTTGCGCAGCTCGTCATCGTTCCAGGGCTTGGTCAGGAACCGGTAGATCGCGCCGCGGTTGATCGCGTCGGTCACCGTGTTGAGGTCGGTATAGCCGGAGAGCACCAGGCGGATCGTGTCCGGGTACAGCATCTTGACCCGGCCGAGGAACTCGGTGCCGCTCATGTCGCTCATGCGCTGGTCGGACAGGATCACCTGCACATCGTTGATGGCGAGCAGATCGAACGCATCGCGCACATTGCCCGCGGCCAGGATCCGATAGCCATCGCGGCGGAACAGGCGCACCAGCGAGCGCAGCACGTTCTCTTCGTCGTCCAGCAGCAACAGGGTGCGGTCCGGGCGGGTCTCGGCGAAAGCCTCCGGGCGCAGGTAGCGGCGGCGCAGGGTCATGCCGGCGGCGTCGGCCGACATCGGCTCACCGAACAGATACCCCTGGAACACATCGCAGTCGTTGCGGCGCAGGAAGCCGAGCTGCGCCTGCGATTCCACCCCGTTGGCGATCACCGTCATACCCAGCTGGTGGCCCATGGCGATGATCGCGCGGGCGATCGCGGCCTCGCGGTTGCCGGCCGGCGCGCTCTTGATGAAGCTGCGGTCGATCTTCAGCTTGTCCACCGGGTAGCGGACCAGCGCGCTGAGGCTGGAATCACCGGTGCCGAAGTTGTCCAGGCTCAGGCTGATGCCTTCGTTGCGCAGGTTGACCAGGGTTTCGTGGACGAAGTTGACGTTGTTGGTCAGCGCGCTTTCGTTGATCTCCAGCGTCAGCATCTGTGCCGGGACGCCGGCTGCCTGCATCAGCGACATCACCTCGGCGAAGAAGTTCGGGCGCAGCAGCTGCAGGGTGGAGACGTTCACCGCGATGGTGAAGTCATCGAAGCCCTGGTCGCGCCACAGCTTGGCCTGCTTGAGCGCGCCCTCCAGCACCCAGGTGCCGATCTGCACGATGATGCCCAGCCGTTCGGCGGTGCGCATGAAGCGCTCCGGCACCAGCATGCCCAGCGTGGGCGACTGCCAGCGCAGCAGCGCCTCCATGCCGACCACGTGGCCATCGCGCGCGCTCACCAGCGGCTGGTAACGCAGCTTGAGCTCGCCGTTGGGGATCGCATCGACGATCTGGCGCGCGATGATGCTCTCGCTGTGCGCGCTGGAGGGCGTGTCCACCGCGTGGATGCGCACCGCATTGCCACCTTCGCGGGCGGCCTGGTACAGCGCATCCTCGGCGTGGTCGAGCAGGCGCGAGACGCCGGTGGCGTGCTCCGGGCACAGGCTGACGCCCAGCTTGCCGGTCATGAACAGGGTGTACGGCAGCACCGACAGCGGCAGCTCCAGTTGCTGGCGGATCTCTTCGGCCAGGTCCTCGGGCAGCGGCATGTCGGCCGTGCGCGGCACCGCCAGCAGGAACTCATCGCTGCCGTGGCGCCACAGCTTGCCGCGGCCGCGCAGGTGGTGCTGCAGGCGCTGCGCGACCAACACCAGGGCCTGGTCGCCGACCTCGGCGCTCATGTTCTCGTTGACCGAGGCGAAGTGGTCGATGTCCACGTGCATCAGCATCAGCGGCGTGCCGCCGGACGCGGCTTCGGTGACCATCGCCTGCAGCTCGGGGTTGCCGGCTCCCAGGCGGGGCGGGGCATCCTCGATGCTGACCAGGGGCAGGGAAGGGTTCCACATGGGCTCAGTGTTCCAGTGCGTCGTGGGCCGTCGCGCCGGTGGCGCGGTACGGCAGGTAAAGGTCGATCAGGGTACCGGCGCCGTGCGCCGATTCGATGCGTAATGTGCCACCCACGCTCTGCGCGCGCTCGCGCATCACGATCAGGCCCAGCCCGCGCGGGCCGTCCGGGTCGAAGCCCTCGCCATCATCGCGGACCTGCAGGTGCAGGCCGTGGTCGTCGACATCGCGCAGGTGCAGGTTGACCTGGCTGGCGCGGGCATGGCGGAGCACGTTGGTCAGGCTTTCCTGCGCGATGCGGAAGCAGGCCTGCTCGATGTCGCCGGCCGGGCGCCGGGGCAGGGACTGGATATCCGGCAGCAGTTCGATCGCCGCCGAGCGGAACAGCACGCCGGCCTGCCAGCGCAGCGCGGCCTCCAGGCCGAGCGCATCCAGCTGCGGCGGCCGCAGCAGGGTGGAGATGTCGCGCAGCTTGCCGACGGTGGCGTCGGCCAGCTGGATGATCTGGGCCAGGTCCTCGTCGCGGCGGGCAGCGTCCTGTTCGTCCTGGGCCGCGTAGGCAGACAGCTTCATCGCGGTGATCGCCTGGCCGATGTCGTCATGCAGGTCGCGCGAAATGGCGCGGCGTTCGTCCTCCTGCAGCGAGAACAGCCGCCCGGCCATCGCCTGCAGCTCGCGGTTGCTGGTTTCCAGTGCTTCGCGGATGCGCTCGGGCTCGCTGAGGTCGCGCACGATCAACAGCTTGCAGTTGCGCCCGCCATAGCGCACATCGCCGATCGCCAGGCCGGCCTGGAAAGCCTGGCCATTGAAGCGTCGCATGCCGATCACTTCGCCGGCCCCGGCACTCTGCAGCGGCAGCTGGGCGAACAGCTGGGCGCGCACGCGGGGCAGGTCGTCGGCGGTGACCAGCGCGGCCAGCGGCTCGCCGAGCAGGGTGTTCTGCCCGTAGCCGAACTGGGTGACCGCGCAGGCATTGGCGTACAGCACGTGCTCCTCGGAGAGGATGACCACGCCATCGGGCAGCACCCGCACCAGCTCGCGGAACTGCTCTTCGCGTTCGCGCAGCAGACGCCGCGACTGCTCGCGTTCGGTGACGTCCTGCAGGGTGCCGAGCACGCGCGGGCGCCCGGCATCGTCCTGGCCGCTCTCCGCCCGCAGGTGCACCATCAGCGCGCGACCGTCCATCGCCAGCAGTGGCAGCAGCACATCGATCTGCACCGGCTCGCCGGAGCCCATCTCGTGCAGCAGCTGTTCGCTGAGCGCGGCGGTGGCCGGATCGGCGGGCACCAGCAATTCCTCGAAGCGATGCCAGCGCCGGGCCTCGGGCGGACGGCGGCCCAGCAGGCGATAGACCTGGTTGGCGTAGCGGCCCAGGCCGGTGGCCGGGTCGATTTCCCAGGCGCCGATGCGCGCCATCTCATGCGCTTCCTCCACCCGTGCCAATGCCTGGTCGCGACGCAGCAGGGCCTGGTCTTCGCGGGTGCGGTCGATCGCGATCAGCAGGCGCGCACGGCGGCCACCGTAATCGATGAAGTTGCTGCGCATCTCCATCCGCCGCGTGCTGCCGTCACTCAGGCGCAGGTCGGCGGTGATCACGCACAGTTGTTCGGGGTTGGCCCGGATGTGATCCAGCTTGGCCTCCAGCATCGCCTCGTGCCCGGGCGGCCACAGCGCGGTGATCGGCATCGCGGTGAACGCCTCGCGGCTGAAGCCGAAGAAGCTTGCCGCGGCCGGATTGACGTCCAGGATCGCCAGCGATTCCAGGTCATAGACCAGGATCGGGCCGGGATTGCCTTCGAACATCTGCCGATGGCGCGTTTCCGAGTTCTCCAGCCGCGCATGGGTGTGCAGCACGTGCTGGGCCAGTGGGCGCAGCAGCAGATAGATCAGCGCCGCGCTGGCGACCACGAAGAACGTGCCCTTGATGGTCTGCCACTGCGCGGCCGTCTGCAGATCGCCGGCGACCACCTTCACCGCCGCATCGCTGCACAGGATCCACACCAGGGCCAGCACCAGGTAGGCCACGACCACCCGCCAGCGGTCACGGCGCAGATCGCGGGCCAGGGGCGTTTCGGCAGCGGGTTCGGCAGGGCCTGGCAGGGGGTTCGGCATGGGGCAGGGCGGGGCCAGTCGGACAAGGCGAACGTCATCTTACCTGCCCCGGGTGAGGATGCAGGTCGCCAGGGAACTCAATAATCCGCAATCTCCGCCGTTAACGATTGCGTTCCCCGGTTGTCGGGTGCGTTATCGGAGTTACAGGGCGTGGACCAAGGGATTATCGCGAGTCTGCTGCAGCACCCATTGGCCTCGGCGCTGGTGATCCTCGACCGTGCCGGTCGTCCGATCGCCGCCAACCCGGCCGCGCGTGAGCACGGCCTGCCGGCCACGCTTGCGGCGTACGGCGAGGTACTGGAAGACCTGCGCCTGCTGGCCGCGGATGGCGGCCTGGTGCCCTGCCAGCTTCCCGGCGGCCCTGGGGGGCGCTTCGATGGCTGGATGCGCGCCGTGCATGACCCGGACGGCCACCTGCTGGCTTTCACCCTGAGCGTGCCCGAGCCGGTCGCCACCTATGCCGGCAGCCGCTGGGAAGTAGCGCTGGACCACGCCGGGCACGGCCTGTGGGACTGGGACCTGCCCAGCGACAGCGTGCGCCGCTCGCGGCGCTGGGATGGCCAGCCGGTCGAAGACTCGCACGTGCGCGCCGAGGGCGTCAGCGCCCTGCTGGAGAACGTCCATCCCGACGACCAGCTTGCAGTGCGCGCGGCGATGGATGCACACCTGCGCGGCGAGAGCGACGCGTACACGGCGCAGTTCCGCGCGCGCGTGCCGGATGGCGAGTGGCGCTGGGTGCTGGACCGCGGCCGCGTGGTCACCCGCACCGCCGATGGCCAGCCACTGCGGATGGTCGGCACCCATACCGACATCCAGGCGCAAAAACAGATGGAAGCCCAGCTGCGCGAGCAGCAGGTGCACCTGCGTGAAGCGCAGCGCATCGCCAGCATGGGCAGTTGGTCCTGGGACCCGGAGGCGCGCCAGTTCTGGTGGTCGCCCGAGTTCCGGGCGCTGCTGGAGACCGGCGATGCACCGCTGCATGGCCGTCGCCACTGGCTGCGCCAGCTGGAGCCGCAGTCGCGTGGCCGGCTGCGTGGTGCCTGGCGGCGGATGTGGCGCGACGGTGCGGCGACCACGCTGGAGCTTGAATTGATCCGTGACAACGGGGGTGCGCTGCACGTGCGCGTGTGGATGCAGCCGCTGATCGGCCCGGACGGACGCATCCAGCGCCTGCTCGGCCAGGTCCAGAACATCACCGAACAGCACCAGACCGATGCGCTGATCCGCTGGCGCACCGAACTGCTCAACCGCGTCTCGGCCCTGGGCCGCATCGGCGGCTGCGAGATCGAAGTGGGCACCCGCCACATGCAGTGGACCGAGGAGTGCTACCGCATCCACGGCCTGCGCAAGGAGCCGATCAGCCTGGACCAGGCCCTGAGCCTGTACACCCAGGACTCGCGCGATGCCTTCGAGGCAGCGCTGGTCCGGATCGCCGAGGGCGGGCTGCCCGAACAGCTGGACCTGTGTTTCTACCGGCAGTCCGGCCTGCGCATCTGGGTGCAGGTGCTGATCGAGCTGGACCGCCGCGACGGCCTGCCCACGCGCTTCGTGGTGCTGTTCCGTGACATCACCCGCGAACGCGAAGCCAACGAGCGCATCGAGCTGCTGGCCCATTACGATCTGCTCACCGGGCTGCCCAACCGCATGCTGCTGCGCGAGCAGACCGCCGATGCCATTGAAGTGGCGCGTGACCGCGGCACGCCACTGGCGATGCTGTTCATCGATCTGGATGGCTTCAAGACCATCAACGACACCTTCGGCCACGCCACCGGCGATGCGCTGCTCAAGGCGGCGGCCTCACGGTTGCACCAGAGCCTGCGCAACAACGACCTGTTCGGCCGCTTCAGCGGCGACGAGTTCATCGTCGTGCTGCGCGACCTGGCGGCGCCGGAAGACGCCGGCCACGTGGCGCGCAAACTGATCGCCTCGCTGGCCGAGCCGCTGCACCGCGGCGAGAGCACGCTGAAGGTCGGCGCCAGCGTCGGCATCGCGATGCTCGACGACAGCCGCCAGGATTTCGAATCGCTGCTGCGCGCTGCCGATGCCGCGATGTACGCGGCCAAGGAAGCCGGGCGCAACACCTACCAGTATTACAGCCAGGATGCGCTGGCCAGGATCCAGCGCAAGCTGGAGATCGAGCACGCGCTGCTCGGTGCGATCGAGCGCGAAGAATTCACGCTGGCCTACCAGCCGCTGCTGCATGCCGAGAATGGCCAGCCGCCGGCGATCGAGGCGCTGCTGCGCTGGCATCGCCCCGGCATCGGCTACTGCAGCCCGGCCGAGTTCATCCCGATCGCCGAGAAATGCGGTGAGATAGTGCGTATCGGCGACTGGGTGCTGGCCGAAGCCTGCCGCCAGGCGGCCGCCTGGGATGCCGCCGGCCTGCAGTTCGACCGCGTGGCGGTGAACGTCTCGGCCGTGCAGCTGCGTGACCGCGGCTTCGCCGAGCGCGTGATCGACATCTGCCACGCCCATGGCTGGCCACCGCAGCGCCTGGAGCTGGAACTGACCGAGTCCGCGCTGATCCGCGACACCGATGTGCTGCGCCACTGCTTCGATGTGCTGGAGCGTCACGGCGTGCCGCTGGCCGTGGATGACTTCGGCACCGGCTTCTCGAACCTGCACTACCTCAACCGCTTCCCGGTCGGCCGCCTCAAGATCGACCGCAGCTTCGTCCAAGGCATGCTGCACGACGCCGGGACCGCGGAAGTCACCCAGGCGATCGTGCACCTGGGCCATGCGCTGGGCATGAAGGTCGTGGCCGAAGGCGTGGAAACCGAGCAGGAAGAAGCCATGCTGCGCCGCCAGGGCTGCGATGAGATCCAGGGCTACCTGTACTCGCGCCCGCTCGCGCCGCGTGACCTGGCGCAGTGGTTGAGGGCCGACGCCGCCCGGATCGAGCCATGCGAGGCCGTGGCCGCACCGATCCACGCGGTCTGATTGCGCAGGTGAGGGTGTCAGCCCGGCAGGTGGGGGATCTCCGCGACCGTCTCGCCTTCGCAGGTCTGGACGGCCATGCGGTAGATGTCGGTCCAGCCATCATCGGGCCCAGGTCCCAGCCGGTGCCTGGCGCCGAAGACGTAGCGCGTTTCACCCAGTGACATATGTGCTGACAGGTGTTGCGCGATCCCCCGCTGCCGCGTATCGATCTGCACGCAGCCCAGGCGCATCAGCCTGGATGGGGTGGCGGCATCCTGGGGTCGATGGGCTCCGCGAGCGCGTCCAGCAAGGCATCGCCACTCATCCCCAGGTCCCACGCCATTCCGAGCAGTGCCGGGTCGGCCGTGGCGTACAACGAGAGCCCATCCCCTGCCGCCAGCCGCGCCAGCTCCCACTGCGCCAGCTGCTCCAGCTGGGCCAGCAACGCGCGTCCGCGCATCGGCCCGGTGGTGCGGCTGGGCGCAGCCGGGTCCATGCGCTCCTCTGGCGCAGCCGCGGTATCGGGCAAGGGCGCGGAGGAGGGAGAGGTGGCGTTGGGGGCGTTCGTCAACAGCATGGGTCGATCATCTGCAGCCAGGACGGGTAGTGCAAGCACAACGGCCCCGGGAACGCCGGGGCCGTTGTGGGTGCCGTTACCGGCACGCGACATCTGGATCAGAACAGTTCGACCGCGCCTGCGGCCATGCTCTGCTGGGCGACCGCCTTGTGCGGCGGGCGCTCCCACTCGGTGCGCATGTCGCGCAGGCGGGTGCCGGTGCGCTGCAGGGCGGTCACCACCTCTTCGTCGAACACGCCGCCACTGCGGTGCAGCAGTTCCTGCAGCGCGACCGCTTCGCGGTTGATCGCGGTCAGGCGGTCCAGGTGGGTGTGCACGCCGCCCAGGGCCTGGGTGGCGATGTCTTCGAACTGCAGGGCACGCACGGCTTCGGCGACGCTGCTGTCGATGGCACGACCGCACTCGGAGATCTCGCGCATGCCATCACCCAGCGAGGCGTTGATCTGGGCCACGTTGTCCAGCATCTGCGCCGCTTCGTGGCGCGCTTCGCGGGAACGGTCCATATCGCGCGAGGCCATGTGCGAGACCGTCTCGCGGACCTTGGCGATGGCGTCCTTGGAGCTGTGCGCCAGCTTGCGGATCTGCTCGTTGAAGGTGGTCGAGCGCTCGGACAGGTTGCGGACCTCGTCGGCGACCACGGCGAAACCACGACCGGCCTCACCGGCACGCGCTGCCTCGATGGCCGCGTTCAGGGCCAGCAGGTTGGTCTGGTCGGCGATCGACTTGACGTCCTCCAGCAGCGCGAAGATGCCATCCAGGTGCTGCGCCATCTGGTCGATGTGCTGCACGGTGTTGCTGCTCTGGCCGCTGACCTGCTCCAGCGCCTCCACCAGCTGCTCCATCCGCTGGCTGGCGTGCTGGGCGAAACGGGCCACGTCGACGCCGGCACCGCCTTCTTCACCGGCGCGGTCGACGATGCGGGCCAGGGCCTGGCTCTGCTGGCGCGATTTGCGGTTCATCGCATCGAAGCTGCTGCCCAGGCCACCGACGGCGTGGCGGATCAGGTCGCGGGCACGTTCGACTTCGCCACGCGAGCCGTCGATTTCGTTGCCGACGAACGAGCGCAGCTCGGTCAGCAGCTGGTCCTGCTCGCGCAGGATGCGGGCCTGCTCAGGCGAACGCTGGGTCTGGGCGCGGGCGCTCCACCAGGCAAACCCGAGCCAGCTGAGCGTCATCGTGGTCAGGATCGCCCAGCGCAGGGCGGCTGGCCACTCGAAGCCGATGGCAAAGGGAAGCAGAAGGGTCAGGACCAGGGGGGCGGCCAGGCGGATGAAGAGGCGTGAGTACATGGACGTTCTCGGGGAGGTGCACGGATGCTGTATCGGCCGTACCCCGGTTTGCTTTAGCCGTCCGCGTGATTTTCATCCCATGGAGAGGCACCTGCCTCGATCCAATCGGGTTCGGCAGGGGACCGCCGATCCGTCGGCGGCCCCGGTACCACGCCTCAGCGCAGCTGGCGCGCGACCGCTTCGAGCATGGTCTTGCGGGAGAACAGAAAGTCCCAGTACTGCCCGCCGGTCTGGCGCCACAGCACCGCCGAGCGGACCGCGGCCAGCAGCAGGGCGCGGATCTCGGCGACCACGCCGGCCTGGCCGAGGTAGTGCGGGTTGCCCTGCACCATCACCCGCGGCTTGAGGTTGCTGATGGTGTCCGCGTACAGGCCGCCCAGCGCGGCCAGCACGTCCGGGTGGGCACTGTCGCCCAGCTCGCCGGCCTGGGCCTGGGCGCGCTCGATACCGGTGCTGACCTTGGCCACGATCTCGTGTTCACGGACGAAGCGGCGCTCCAGCTGCAGCACAGACAACGCCAGGCGCGGCAGGTGCTCGTCCTGGCCCTGGCTGCTCAGGTAGTTGTGCAGCAGGCGCAGCCCCGGGGCAACGTTGCCGGCGCTGCCGTAGATCTCCTGCGGGCTGGCCGCATCGATGCGGAACACGCTGTCCACCGCGGTGCGGACCACGGCGGCTTCGGAATGGCCGGTTTCGGCGATGCGGCGTACCTGCTGCAGGGCCTGGGCGATGCCGGCCAGAGCAAGAACGCGGTCGTCGACGGAAAAACTCATGCAGCAGATACCTCGAAAGGAGAAGGGGTGGCGCGAAGGCGTTGTTCCAGTGGCGCATCGGTGGCGGCGATGACGGCGCCGCCGAGGCAGACCTCATCGTCATACAACACCAGCGATTGACCGGGGGTGACGGCACGCTGCGCGCGGGCGAAGCGCACCTCCAGGGTGCCATCGTCGCGCACCGTGACGGTGCACGGCTCGTCGGGCTGACGGTAGCGGGTCTGCGCGGTGCACTCGAACCGGCGCGCGGGCGGGGCACCGGCGATCCAGTGGGCGGGCTCGGAGTGCAGCCGGGTGGACTGCAGCCACGGGCTCTCGCGCTCCTGGTCCACGTACAGCACGTTGCTGGCGACATCCTTGCCGACCACATACCACGGCGCGGCCGGCCGGCCACGCACGCCGCCGATGTTCAGGCCCTCGCGCTGGCCGAGCGTGAAATAGAACACGCCGGGATGTTCGGCGATCAGGGCGCCATCAGGATCGCGGATCTCGCCGGTCTTCGCCGGCAGGTAGCGGCCGAGGAACTCGCGGAAATCGCGTTCGCCGATGAAGCAGATCCCGGTGGAATCCTTCTTGGCGTGGGTGGGCAGGCGCGCGTCGCGGGCGATCCGGCGCAGGTCGTTCTTCTGCAGGTCGCCGATCGGGAACAGGGTCGCGGCCAGCTGCTCCTGGCCCAGCTGGTGCAGGAAGTAGCTCTGGTCCTTGCTGCGGTCGGCGCCGCGCAGCAGCGCCCAGCGTCCCCCGACCTGGGCGATCCGGGCGTAATGCCCGGTCGCGATGCGTTCGGCACCGAGCTCGCGCGCGGCGTCGAGGAAATGCTTGAACTTCACTTCGCGGTTGCACAGCACGTCCGGGTTGGGCGTGCGCCCGGCGGCGTACTCGGCCAGGAAATGCTCGAACACCCCCTGCCAGTACTCGCTGGAGAAATCGCGGAAGTGGAACGGGATGCCGAGCAGGCCACAGACCGCCACTGCGTCGCGGCGGTCATCCTCGGCGCGGCAGTCGCCGCTGCCGTCATCGGCCCAGTTCTGCATGAACAGCCCGGCCACCGGCTCGCCCTGCTGGACCAGCCGCCAGGCCGCGACCGAGGAATCCACGCCGCCGGAGACGCCGACCATGATCCGTGGGGTGCTCATGCAGCCTCCTTGACGATGGACAGCGGGTGGCGCTGGCCGGCGAGATAGTCGGCCACCACCTGCCAGACCAGCGGGCTGCGCAGGCGGCCGGGGTCGGCCTTCAGCTCGGCCGGGGTGAGCCAGATCGCGCGCAGGATCCCGTCGTCCAGGGGGCGGCCGGGATCGTGCGAGACAGGCTCGGCGGCGTAGGCGAAGCGCAGGAACGGCGTGCCGTCCGGGGCGGTCCACTGGTAGGTGCCGATGAAGGCGCTCAGGCGCACCGTCCAGGCGGTTTCTTCCAGGGTTTCACGGACCGCGGCGGCGGCCAGGCTCTCATCCGGCTCCAGGTGCCCAGCGGGCTGGTTCAGCACCTGGCGGCCGTTGATCGCCTCCTCGACCAGCAACAGACGCCCGTCACGCACCACCACGGTGGCGACGGTGACATGGGGCGTCCAGCGCGGTTCCTGCACGGCATTCACGTCAGTATTCGTCCTGCTCGGTCAGCTCGAGCTCCATCGCATCGGCGGTGCGCACGGCAGCGTCGATCGCGTCGCTCAGGGCCTCGGGGGCGGCGTTGGCATCGACCTTGACCACGAACATCGCCAGCTGGTCCTGCTTCACCCAGGCGCCCATCTTGGCATCCTGCGAGTCTTCCAGCAGGCGATTGGCGATGGCAGCGGGAAACTGCTTGCCCGGCGAGGTGTAGGCCGGCGACCAGATCTCGCGGATCCTGTGCTTGCCGAACTCCTCGACGCTGGAGCGCACGAAGGCCAGCTGGGTGCGGCCGTCATCCATGTCGAAGACCATCTTGTAGTCGCCGTCCTCGTCCACCTCGTAGGTGTACTTCAGCGTGTCCAGCGCGCGCCCGACGGCCTTGTCCGGTTCGGCCGCATGGGCGCCGGTGGCAGTCACGGCCAGCAGCAGTGCGGCGGCAATCCTTTTCATGAAATCCCTGTGAACTCTGGTTGGAAAGTGCAGATTGTGAAGGCCCGCAGGGGGCAACGTCCAATCTGGCGGGGCGGGGCCCTATAATGTGGGGATGCCCCGCGAGACTTCCCACGAAACTCATCACGACCACGGCGTGCTGCTTGAGCCTGCACGTCCCGAGGTCGCGCCGCCGCCGCTGTACCAGGTGATGCTGTTGAACGACGACTACACCCCGATGGATTTCGTGGTGACCGTCCTGCAGCACTTCTTCTCGATGGACCTGGACCAGGCCACCCAGGTGATGCTCCACGTGCATACCCGCGGCCGCGGTGTGTGCGGGGTGTTCACCCGCGAGGTCGCCGAGTCCAAGGTGGCCCAGGTCAATGAATTCTCGCGCATGAACCAGCATCCGCTGCTGTGCACGATGGAGAAGGCCAGCGGCTGAGCCGCCGTCGGCCCCGCTGCAGCTGCGCCAGCGATTCGCACTGTTCCAGCCGTGGCGACAGCGCCACGGCCGACCTCCGCCGCTCCCGGAACCCATCGGGTTCTCCGGCATCCGTGACCACCTTGAGCATCCCCCGGCCGCCGCCCGGCGGCCGCACCGGCCAGTGCTGGCCGGTGCGTGGCGTCACGATGACATCCCCATCACGTTGAAACTGCCATTTCGTGGCCGGAAGTTCGTGCATGATGGAGGCTCGTCGAATGGATCGGCGCGGTCGGCGGAGTGCTAACGCCGTCTGAACGCACTGATCCGCTAGGGTGATGGAAATCGTGAAGGTTGGCCGCATATTGTTCCTAACTGCCGCCGGAGTTAATCATGTTCAGTAAAGACCTCGAACACACCATCGGACAGTGCTACAAGCGCGCCCGTGAGGCCCGGCATGAATTCATGACGGTGGAACACCTGCTGCTGGCACTGCTCGACAACCCGTCCGCCCAGGCCGTCCTCAAGGCCTGCGGTGCGGACGCCGAGCGCCTGCGCCAGGAACTGGAGCAGGCCATCGAGGCATCCGTCTCGCGCCTGGCCGAAGATGATGGGCGCGATACCCAGCCGACCCTGGGCTTCCAGCGCGTGCTGCAGCGCGCGGTCTACCACGTGCAGTCCTCGGGCAAGAAGGAGGTCACCGGCGCCAACGTGCTGGTCGCGATCTTCGGCGAGAAGGACTCGCACGCCGTTTACTACCTCAACCAGCAGGACGTGACCCGGCTGGATATCGTCAACTACCTCTCCCATGGCATCGCCAAGCTGGGCGAGGAGGGCGAAGTGCCGCCCGCCGCCGATGGCGAGGGCCGCGCCGAGGGTGCCGAAGGCGAAGGCAAGGGCGATGCCCTGGCCGAATTCGCCAGCAACCTCAACGACCAGGCCCGCAACGGCAAGATCGACCCGCTGGTCGGCCGTGCCGACGAGATCGAGCGCACCATCCAGGTCCTGTGCCGCCGCCGCAAGAACAACCCGCTCTACGTGGGCGAGGCCGGCGTGGGCAAGACCGCCATCGCCGAAGGCCTGGCCAAGCGCATCGTGGAAGGCTCGGTGCCGGACGTGCTCGCCGATGCGGTGATCTACTCGCTGGACCTGGGCGCCCTGGTGGCCGGGACCAAGTACCGCGGCGATTTCGAAAAGCGCCTGAAGGGCGTGCTGACCGCGATGAAGAAGCTGCCCAACGCAGTGCTGTTCATCGACGAGATCCACACCATCATCGGCGCCGGCTCGGCCTCGGGCGGCACCATGGACGCCTCCAACCTGATCAAGCCGGCCCTGGCCTCGGGCGAGCTGCGCTGCATCGGCTCGACCACCTTCCAGGAATACCGCGGCATCTTCGAGAAGGACCGGGCACTGGCCCGCCGCTTCCAGAAGATCGACATCGTCGAGCCGACCGTGGGCGAAACCTACGAGATCCTGCAGGGCCTCAAGCCCAAGTACGAAGCGCACCACGGCGTCACCTACGCCGATGACGCGCTGCAGGCGGCCGTGGACCTGTCGGTCAAGCACATCAACGACCGCCTGCTGCCGGACAAGGCGATCGACGTGATCGACGAGGCCGGTGCCCGCCAGCGCCTGCTGCCGGACGGCGAGCGCAAGGAGCTGATCGACATCGAGGAGATCGAGACCATCGTCGCCAAGATGGCGCGGATCCCGGCCAAGCAGGTCAGCGCCACCGACAAGGACGTGCTCCAGCATCTGGAGCGCAACCTGAAGATGGTGATCTTCGGCCAGGATCCGGCAATCGAGACGCTGTCTTCGGCGATCAAGCTGGCCCGCTCGGGCCTGGCCAATCCGGAAAAGCCGATCGGCAACTTCCTGTTCTCCGGCCCGACCGGCGTGGGCAAGACCGAGGTGACCAAGCAGCTCGCGCTGCAGCTGGGCATCGAGCTGGTGCGGTTCGACATGAGCGAGTATATGGAGTCGCATTCGATCAGCCGCCTGATCGGTGCGCCTCCGGGCTATGTCGGCTTCGACCAGGGCGGTCTGCTGACCGAGAAGATCGTCAAGACCCCGCACTGCGTGCTGCTGCTGGACGAGGTGGAGAAAGCCCACCCGGACATCTTCAACATCCTGCTGCAGGTCATGGACCGCGGTGTGCTGACCGACACCAACGGTCGCGAGGCGAATTTCAAGAACGTGGTGCTGGTGATGACCACCAACGCCGGTGCGGCCCAGGCCTCGCGGCGCTCGATCGGCTTCACCCGCCAGGACCATGCCACCGACGCGATGGAAGTGATCCGCAAGAGCTTCACGCCGGAGTTCCGCAACCGTCTGGATGCGATCGTGCAGTTCCAGGCGCTGGGCTTCGAACACATCCTGCGGGTGGTGGACAAGTTCCTGATCGAGCTGGAAATGCTGCTGCAGGAAAAGCACGTCAGCCTGTCGGCCACGCCGACCGCGCGCGATTGGCTGGCCCACCACGGCTTCGATCCGCTGATGGGTGCCCGCCCGATGGCCCGCGTGATCCAGGACAAGATCAAGCGTCCGCTCGCCGACGAGCTGCTGTTCGGCAAGCTGGTCAACGGCGGCAAGGTCAGCATCGACGTGCGCGACGACCAGTTGTTCGTGGAGACCGAAGCCGAGCCGGAGCGTCTGTTGCCGGCCACCGTCTGACCGTGTCCAGCGGCTGAGTGGTCAAGAAGAAGCCCCCGCAAGGGGGCTTTTTCATGCGTTGGCGTTGGCCACGGCCTCCATCAACGGCGGGCACGCGCCTTGCGGTTGAACTCTTCGGCGGTGAGCGGCTCCACCGCTGCCACGGCGCAGCTCTGGCTGTTGGTGTGCAGCTTGCTGACGCCTGCGCCGCACAGCTGGCCGTCCTGTCCGGGCGTCACGAAGTCGAGCTTGGGCGACATGGACGCGCTGGTGCAGGAGCGTTCAAAGCGCACGAGGTAATGCTGGTCGCCGTTGCGCAGCAGCACATCACGGTCGGCGCGGTTGCGCACCACCTGTTTGTCGGAGGCGAGCGCGATGCAGTCGCCGGCGGTGGCCGGTTCGGCCGCCTGGACCGATGCGGCGGTGGCGAGGCAGGTGGCAAGCAGGAGCAGGGAGGGCAGGCGCTTCATGGCGGGGGCCATCGGTCAGGATCCGGATTGGATCGAGGACCACAGTGGGCGCTTTCGCGCCAGGGCGAATCTGCATCAAGGCATCCTGACCGACGTCAGGGTGCACAGGGTCAGGGTGCCGCTTGGCAGGGTCAGCCTGCTGCAGGCTGAACGGCGCCCACGCGAAAAGGCCAGCACCTGGCTGGCCTTCTGGCGGGAACAACCCCCGGACCGCTTATTTCATGCGGTAGGTGATGCGACCCTTGGTCAGGTCGTACGGGGTCATTTCGACCTTGACGCGGTCGCCCGTCAGGATGCGGATGTAGTTCTTGCGCATGCGGCCGGAGATGTGGGCGATGATTTCATGCCCATTTTCCAGTCGTACGCGGAAAGTGGTGTTCGGCAGCGTCTCGCTGACGGTGCCTTCGAACTCGATGGAGTCGTCTTTCGACATGTAGTCCTGTGCAGTTCTGTAACCGGCCGAGCTGGCCTGAAGAGCGGGCATTTTACGCGCGTCGGGCGTTGGATGCAAAGTTTTGGTTAAGGCACCGCCGGGATGGCCAGTTCGGCCGCCGCCATCGTGCCGAACAACCCAGACCAATCGCCTGCGGTAATTGGCTGTTGCACCTGTTCACGGACCAGTGCCAGGAAGCGTGCACGTGGCCAGTGCTCGGCGCCCATGCGCAGCAGGTGGTCATTTTCGACCTGCGCGTCGATCAAGGGCCAGCCCCAGCCGGCCAAGCGATGGGCCAAGCCGGCCAGGGCGACCTTGGAGCCGCCGGTGGCCGCACTGAACATGCTCTCGCCGAAAAACATGCGGCCGATCGCCACGCCGTAGATGCCGCCCACCAGTCGGTCGCCATCGAACACCTCCACCGAATGCGCGAAGCCGAGCCGGTGCAGCGCGATGTAGGCGTCGCGCATGTCGTCCGTAATCCAGGTGCCGTCCTGGCCCGGGCGCGGGCTGGCCGCACAGGCATCGATCACCTGCGCGAAGCAGCTGTCGGCGCGCAGGGTCCAGCGGCTCTGCCGCAGCGAACGACGGAAGCGGCTGGACAGGTGCACGCCGTCGGTGCGGAACACCATGCGCGGGTCCGGCGATCACCACAGCAGTGGCTGACCCTCGGAGAACCACGGGAAGATACCGCCGGCATAGGCATTGAGCAGCCGCACGGGTGACAGGTCGCCGCCCACCGCGAGCAGGCCATCGGGATCCCGTAGCGCGGTCTCGGCAGGCGGAAACGGCGCGTCGGGCGCATCGTCCAGCCGCCACGGCAGGCGACGGCTCATGCCGGGTCGGCCTTGAACGGACTGTGTGCGGCCAGCACCCGCGCATAGCGGGCCACTTCGGCGCGTTCCTGTGCGCACCAGGCGACCAGCGCCTCGGCAAACGCCGGCTCGGCGATCCAGTGCCGGCTGCGCACCGTGTGCGGCAGGAAGCCGCGTGCCAGTTTGTGTTCGCCCTGGGCGCCGGGTTCGAAGCGGGCCAATCCTTCGCGCAGGCAGTACGCGATGCCCTGGTAGTAACAGGTCTCGAAATGCAGGCCGGGCAGGGTGGCGCCGCCCCAGTAGCGGCCGTACAGGGTGTCCGCGCCGCGCAGGCACAGCGCACCGGCGACCGGCTCACCGTCGAGCAGGGCGAGGAAGATCACCAGCGCGCGCGGCATCGTCCGCGCCAGGTGCTGCAGGAACGGCAGCGTCAACGCCGGTGAGTTGCCGTACTCGGCGAAGGTCTGCAGATAGAAGCCGTGCATGGCGCGCAGGTCGGCTTCGGTGGCGTCGTCGCCATGCACGATGCGATACGTGACGCCGCTGCGGGCGAGTTTGGCGCGCTCCTGGCGGATGTTCTTGCGATGCTTGTGGTCCATCGCGCCGAGGAAATCGTCGAAGGTCTGCCAGCCGCCGGGGTTGTGCCACTGGAACTGGATGTCCTCGCGCAGCAGCCAGTCCGGGCGGAAGGCAGGGTCTTCGTCGGCAGGATGGAAGTTGATGTGCGCCGAGGACCAGCCCAGGCGCGCGACCTCCGCCGCCAGCCGCGCGAGCAGGGCGCCACGATCTTCGGGCGTGCGTGCCAGCACGCGCGGTCCGGTCACCGGGGAATACGGCACCGCCCCCAGCCATTTCGGGAAGTAGTCCAGCCCGTGCTGGGCGTAGGCATGCGCCCAGGCATGGTCGAACACGAACTCGCCGTGCGAGTTGTCCTTGAGGTAGCCCGGGATCGCGGCGACCAGCCGGTCGCCCTCCCACAGGGTGAAGTGGCGGGGCCGCCAGCCCCATTCCGGGCGCAGGCAACCGTGTTCTTCCAGGCCAGCCAGGAACGCATGCGACAGGAACGGGTTGCGACCGTCGTGCAGGGCATCCCAATCGGCGGCGGGGACATCGGACAGGCGGTGCAGGAAACGTGGATCGGGCATGGGCAGAGGATAGAGCAGGTGAGACAGGTGCAGTGCGCACAGGCAGTGCCGGCCAGCAAAAAGGCCGGTGAATGATTCACCGGCCTTCGTGGGCTGCGCGTTGCGGGTGGCGGATCAGCTCGCCTGGCCCTTCGCATCCAGGTAGCGCTCGGCATCCAGTGCGGCCATGCAGCCGAAGCCGGCCGAGGTGATCGCCTGGCGGTAGTGCTGGTCGGCCACGTCGCCGGCAGCGAACACGCCTTCCACCGAGGTCTGGGTGGCGTTGCCGCCCAGGCCCGAGCGGATGTCCAGGTAGCCGTTGTTCATGGTCAGCTGGCCGTCGAACAGGCTGGTGTTGGGGTGGTGGCCGATCGCCACGAAGAAGCCGTGCGCCTCGATGTCGCGGGTGCTGCCGTCGAGGGTGGACTTGACGCGCACGCCGGTCACGCCGGCATCGTTGCCCAGCACTTCGTCGACCTGGTGGTGCCAGGCGGTCTCGATCTTGCCGGCCGCGACCTTGGCGAACAGTTTGTCCTGCATGATCTTTTCCGCCTTGAGGGTGTCGCGGCGGTGGACCAGGTAGACCTTGCGGGCGATGTTGGACAGGTACAGGGCTTCTTCCACGGCGGTGTTGCCGCCGCCGACCACGACCACGTCCTGGTCCCGGTAGAAGAAGCCGTCGCAGGTGGCGCAGGCGGACACGCCGCGGCCCTTGAAGGCCTCTTCGCTGGGGATGCCCAGGTACTTGGCGGTCGCACCGGTGGCGATGATCAGGGCGTCGCAGGTGTACTCGGCGCTGTCACCGATCAGCTTGAACGGGCGCTGGGAGACATCGGCGGTATGGATGTGGTCGAAGATGACCTCGGTCTCGAAGCGCTCGGCATGCGCCTGCATGCGGCTCATCAGGTCCGGGCCCATCAGGCCGTGCGCATCTCCAGGCCAGTTGTCCACCTCGGTGGTGGTCATCAGCTGGCCGCCCTGCTGCAGGCCGGTGATCACGACGGGCTTGAGGTTGGCGCGCGCGGCGTAGACGGCGGCGGTCCAGCCGGCCGGGCCGGAACCAAGGATCAACAGGCGGGAGTGCTTGGAGTTGCTCATGTAAGCTCGCAATAGAAGGTAGGGCGGGGTGCCGGCGCAGTGATTGCGCGGCATCCGAGCGAAGTCATAGAGTGGCGGCAGGGGCGGGGTGATTCAAGGCGCGCAGTGGAACGCGGCGACCCATCGGAGATCGAGACAGCCGCGCCGCCGGGTTTTTGACGGCGATGGCGGGGCCCGGTGTGCGAAGGGACTGAAAAGCGCGGCCCAGTCGTTTATTATCAAGCACTAACAGTGCATTCCCAAGGTGTGGTCTAAGGTGGCGAAACAGGTCCCGGAACGATCCAAGGCGTCCGACAGCAAGGCAGCGCCGCGCAAACCGGCCAGCGTGGACAATCCGCGCCGGCAGCGCCTGTGGCGCGACCTGGGTTTGATCGCCGTCGCGCCCGCGCTGCTGTATCTGGTCGCCAGTCTGTTCACCTATTCGGCCACCGATCCGGGCTGGTCGCATACCGGCAGCGTGGTCGCGCCGGTGCACAACATGGGCGGCCGCGCCGGCGCCTGGATCGCCGACGTGCTGCTGCAGCTGTTCGGCTACATGGCGTTCGTGCTGCCGGTCGTGCTGGGCGCACTGGCCTGGATCGCGATGTTCGGTCTCAAGCGCGAGGCCAAGGGTGAGCATGACCTGGATCCGGCCCTGCGCCTGGTCGGCCTGGTCGGTTTCCTGATCGCCGGGACCGGCTTCCTGCATCTGCGCCTGTTCGTCGCCGATGTGGCGCATGCCGGCGGCATCCTCGGCAAGCTGGTGGGCAGTTCGCTCAGCGTCGGTTTCGGCGCCTTGGGCGCGAATCTGTTCGTGCTGGTCCTGCTGCTGGCCTCGATCACCCTGGCCACCGGCATCTCCTGGTTCGTGGTGATGGAGAAGATCGGCAACTGGGTGCTGGCGCTGCCGCCGCTGTTCAACAAGAAGAAAGAGCAGGCCACCGAGTGGCAGCAGACCCGCGCGATGCGCGAGGAGCGCCAGGAAGTGCGCAAGGTCGACGCCGAGGTCCGCGCCAAGCGCGAGCCGGTGAAGATCGAGCCGCGTCCGGAGCCGGTGCTGGAGAAGAGCGACCGGGCCAAGCGCGAGACCCAGATTCCGATGTTCCGCGGCGTCAACGGGGATGGTTCGGACGTGCCGCCGCTGGCGCTGCTGGATGATCCCAAGCCGCAACCCAAGGGCTATGACGAAGGCACGCTGGAAACGCTGTCGCGCCAGATCGAATTCAAGCTCAAGGACTTCCGCATCGATGCGCAGGTGGTCGGCGCCTATCCCGGCCCGGTGATCACCCGTTTCGAGATCGAGCCGGCCCCGGGCATCAAGGTCAGCCAGATCAGCTCGCTGGACAAGGACATCGCGCGCGGGCTGTCGGTGAAGTCGGTGCGCGTGGTCGATGTGATCCCGGGCAAGTCGGTGGTGGGCCTGGAGATCCCCAACGTCACCCGCGAGATGATCTACCTCTCCGAGTTGCTGCGCTCCAAGGAATACGACAAGTCGGCCAGCGTGCTGACCCTGGCGCTGGGCAAGGACATCGCCGGGCGGCCGACCGTGGCCGATCTGGCGCGCATGCCGCACCTGCTGGTGGCCGGCACCACCGGCTCGGGCAAGTCGGTGGCGGTCAACGCGATGGTGCTGAGCCTGCTGTACAAGGCCTCGCCGAAAGACCTGCGGATGCTGATGATCGACCCCAAGATGCTCGAACTGAGCGTCTACCAGGGCATCCCGCATCTGCTGGCGCCGGTGGTCACCGACATGAAGGAGGCCGCCAACGGTCTGCGCTGGTGCGTGGCCGAGATGGAGCGCCGCTACAAGCTGATGAGCGCGGTGGGCGTGCGCAACCTGGCCGGCTTCAACAAGAAGGTCAAGGATGCCCAGGACGCCGGGCAGCCGATGATGGACCCGCTGTTCAAGCCCAACCCGGAGCTCGGCGAGGCCCCGCGCCCGCTGGAGACGCTGCCGTTCATCGTCATCTTCATCGACGAATTCGCCGACATGATGATGATCGTCGGCAAGAAGGTCGAAGAACTGATCGCGCGCCTGGCGCAGAAGGCGCGTGCGGCGGGCATCCACCTGATCCTGGCCACCCAGCGTCCCTCGGTGGACGTGATCACCGGCCTGATCAAGGCCAACATCCCGACCCGCATCGGCTTCCAGGTCAGTTCCAAGATCGATTCGCGCACCATCCTCGACCAGTCCGGCGCGGAAACCCTGCTCGGCCACGGCGACATGCTGTACCTGCCGCCGGGCACGGCGCTGCCGGACCGCGTGCATGGTGCGTTCGTGTCCGATGAGGAAGTGCACCGCGTGGTCGAGCATCTCAAGGCCAGCGGCCCGACCGACTACATCACCGGCGTGCTGGATGAAGTGCAGATGATGGGCGACGGCGTAGTGGTCGGCCCGGGTGGCCTGCCCGAGGCGGGCGGCGGTGGCGGCGATGAGTCCGATCCGCTGTACGACGAGGCCCTGCGCATCGTCACCGAAACGCGCCGCGCCTCGATCTCCGGTGTGCAGCGTCGCCTGAAGATCGGCTACAACCGTGCCGCGCGCCTGATCGAAGCCATGGAAGCGGCCGGCGTGGTCAGTCCGCCGGAGCACAACGGCGACCGCAGCGTGCTGGCACCGCCGCCGCCGAAGTAAGACCGCGCGCGCTGTCGCCCTGATCGCCCATTCAGGATTGAATGGGCACACTGCCTTCCATCCTTCCCATTCGCCTGGATACCTCGCATGCACACCACCTTCCGCCGCTCCCTGCTTGCTGCCACCCTGGTCGTTGCCAGTGTCGGGTCGGCGTCGGCCTGGGCCGGCGCCCGTGATGAGCTCAATCGCTTCACCCAGGGCCTGAAGGGCCTGGATGGGCAGTTCAGCCAGCAGGTGTACGACAGCAAGGGCAAGGTCAAGGAAACCACCAGTGGCCGCGTCGCGCTGTCCGCACCGCGCCTGTTCCGCTGGGAATACATCAAGCCGCACGAGCAGCTGATCGTGGCCGATGGCAAGAAGGTCTGGGTCTACGAGCCCGACCTGGAGCAGGCCAGCGTGCGCCCGCAGGGCCAGGAAGAGCAGAACAGCCCGCTCACCGCACTGATCAATCCGGCCCTGCTGGACAGGCAGTACGACGTCAGTGAAGAGGCCGCCGTGCGCGATGGCCTGCAGTGGCTGGCGCTGAGCCCCAAGCGTGAGACCGACACCGCCTTCCAGTACGCCGCGCTCGGCTTCAATGCCCAGGGCCTGGCCCGCATGGAAGTGGTGGATGCGGTCGGCCAGCGCACGGTGATCAGCTTCACCGGCTGGAAGCGCAATCCGAGCTTCGCCTCGGGCACTTTCAGCTTCACTCCGGCCAAGGGCGTGGACGTCATCGGCGAATGACGGTGTGGTGCCGGCCGCTGGCCGGCATCTCCCCTGCAACCCGGCGCGATACAATAGCGACGTGGCCAGAAACCGAACGACTTTCAATGGGCCCGATCTGCTGACCGTGGATCGGGACAACATGCGTCCGCTCGCCGAGCGGATGCGCCCGCAGACGCTGGATGAGATGGTGGGCCAGAAGCGCCTGCTCGCACCGGGCAGCGCACTGCGCCGCGCGGTCGAGTCCGGCCATGTGCACTCGATGATCCTGTGGGGCCCGCCAGGCTGCGGCAAGACCACGCTGTCGCTGCTGCTGGCGCATTACGCCGACGCCGAGTTCCGCGCCATCTCCGCCGTGCTGTCCGGCCTGCCCGAAGTGCGCCAGGTGCTCGCCGAGGCCGCGCAGCGGTTCGCCGAAGGGCGCCGCACCGTCCTGTTCGTGGACGAGGTGCACCGCTTCAACAAAGCCCAGCAGGATGCATTCCTGCCGCACATCGAGCGCGGCACGATCGTGTTCGTGGGCGCCACCACTGAGAATCCCTCGTTCGAACTGAACTCGGCGCTGCTGTCGCGTTGCCGCGTACACGTGCTGGAGTCGGTGTCGCCAGGTGACATCGTCGAGGCACTGGAGCGTGCGCTGCAGGACACCGAGCGCGGCCTGGGCGCGGAGCATCTGCAGGTCGCGCCGGAAGCATTGCTGGAGATCGCCACCGCCGCCGATGGCGATGTGCGCCGCGGGCTGACCCTGCTGGAGATCGCTGCCGAACTGGCCAGCGGCGATGGCGGGCGGATCAGCCCGGAGATGC
The DNA here is from genome assembly GCF_059422145.1 of Stenotrophomonas sp. GW821-FHT01H02A. Classification (NCBI taxonomy): domain Bacteria; kingdom Pseudomonadati; phylum Pseudomonadota; class Gammaproteobacteria; order Lysobacterales; family Lysobacteraceae; genus Stenotrophomonas; species Stenotrophomonas sp. GW821-FHT01H02A. The sequence goes on along the minus strand of NZ_JBWKWI010000014.1, from coordinate 22,285 downwards.
TGGTGCAGGTGCTGGCCGACCGCACCCGTCGCTTCGACAAGGGCGGCGAGCAGTTCTACGACCAGATCTCGGCGCTGCACAAGTCCGTGCGCAGTTCCAACCCGGATGCCGCGCTGTACTGGCTGACCCGGATGCTCGACGGCGGCTGCGATCCGTCGTATCTGGCCCGGCGCCTGACCCGGATGGCGATCGAGGACATCGGCCTGGCCGATCCGCGGGCGCAGTCGATGGCGCTGGAGGCGTGGGACATCTATGAGCGCCTGGGCAGTCCGGAAGGTGAGCTGGCCTTCGCGCAGCTGGTCCTGTACCTGGCCAGTACCGCCAAATCGAACGCAGGCTATGCCGCGTTCAACAAGGCCAAGCACGACGTGCGCGAGACCGGCACCCAGGAGGTGCCGCTGCACCTGCGCAACGCCCCGACCAAGCTGATGAAGGAGCTGGGCTACGGCAAGACCTACCAGTACGACCATGATGCTGAGGGCGGAATCGCGCTGGACCAGACCGGTTTCCCCGATGCGATGGGCGAGCGCGTGTATTACGAGCCGGTGCCGCGCGGGCTGGAGATCAAGCTCAAAGAAAAGCTGGACCGCCTGCGCGCCGCGCGCGAACAGGCCCGTGCGCAGAAGGGTGCCGACTGATGGACGGCATCGGCGTCTGGTGGCAGCAGGTGGGCCTGGTGATGGCCGGCGGTGCACTGGGCGCGGCCCTGCGCTTCATGGTCGGCGATGCGATGCTGCGCCAGTTCGGCAACGGCTTTCCGTGGGGCACGCTGACGGTGAACCTGGCCGGTGCGTTCGTTGCCGGTTACGTGATGATCTGGCTGCAGAGCCGCGGCACGGCGGCGCTGTACTGGCGGGCGTTCCTGATCGTCGGGATCGTGGGCGGGTTGACCACGTTCTCCTCGATGATGCTGGAATCGCTGGTGTTCACCCGCACCGATCGCAGCCTGATGGTGCCGCTGTACCTGGGCGTGAGTCTGGTTGGCGGCATGCTGCTGGTGTGGGCCGGCGCACGCGTGGCCGAGGCCTGGCGCTGACGGGTGCGTCGCAGATGCAGAAATCCACGGAAAACGCTGGATTAAAGTGATGTCTCACGATATCGTGCGCGCCCCCGTTTGCATCCTCGTCCGTCATGCGCGATGAACAAGACCCCGGAACACTGGAACTGACGCTGCCGCGCAAGCGCGGCCGTCCGCCCACCTTCGGCTACGCGATGACCGATGCACAGCGTGCGGCCCGCTACCGTGCGCGTCGCGCCGGCCAGGCCGGCCATGCCGATGTGCGCAACTGCAGCGACATGGTGCTGCTGGACAAGATCCGTGCGTCGATCACCAGCAAGGACCCGGAGCTGACCGGCTTCCTGGTCCATGTGCTCTGGCAGCGCTATCCGCTGCAGCTCAAGTAAGCGTGGCCTGCCAGTCGCGGTACAGCGTGACCTCGTCGTCGATCGACTGGTGCGTGATCCGGATCGACTGCGCCTCCAGCGGCAGCGCCATCTGCGCATACACCCCGGCCGTGGACAATCCGAACGGCTCGGCCTGCGCATTGCTGTAGGCGAAGTACACCTCGCGGATGCCCACCAGGTGCATCGCGGCCAGGCACATCGGGCAGGGCTGCCCACTGGCGTAGACGCGTACCCCCTCCAGTCGCGTGCGGCCCAGCGCGAGGCAGGCCGCGCGGATCGCCGAAAGCTCGGCGTGCGCACTCGGGTCGCCCGTGGCCAGGATGCGGTTCACCCCGGTGGCGACGACGGCGTCGTCCAGCACCAGCACCGCGCCGAAGGGCCGGCCGCCGTCGCGGACGTTCTGCTGGGCCAGCATCACGGCCTGCTGTAGATACGAGTGATCGCTCATGATGGGTCCCGCTGGAAGAGATGCCTGAGGGTAGGGGCGCACCGCCTGGCATTCCAATGAAATCCACGCATCGGCGTCATGCAGGGCGGCGATGGGTGCTCAGTCCGGCGTGGCGTCCTTGCTGGCGCGCTCGTGGTCGAGGAGCTCACCCAGGCGCATCGCCAGTGCCTTGACCAGCGGGTCGGCGGTGGCGCGGTGGAGCAGGGCGATCTCGAAGGTATCGATCGGCGGCAGCCCCTGTTCGGCGCCGAGCACCGCGTGCTCGCGGCTCAAGGCGCGCGCCGGCAGCAGGCTGATCCCCATGCCGTCGGCCACCGCGCCCTGGATCCCGCTCAGGCTGGAACTGGTGAAGCTGATCCGCCAGCGGCGGCCAAGCGCTTCGATCGCGTCGATGATGTCGTCGCGATACAACCCGCGCGGCGGAAAGGTGACCAGTGGCACCGGGTCCAGGCCGATGCAGCCGTTGCGGGCACTGTCGATCCAGACCATGGTCTCGGGCCAGCAGGCCACGGCGGCGCGGCTGTTGCGGCGTTGCTTGACCAGGATCAGATCGAGTTCGCCGTGATCGTAGCCGTGGGCGAGGTCGCGGCTGAGGCCGCTGGTGACTTCCAGCTTCACCTGGGGATGTTCGCGATTGAAGGCGCCGAGCAGCTGGGTGGTCGCGGCAGTGACGAAATCCTCCGGCACGCCCAGCCGCACGGTGACGGCAACCGTGGTGCCGGCCAGGGCTTCGAGCAGCTGGTCGTTGAGCGCCAGCAGCTGGCGTGCGTGACCGAGCACCAGCTCGCCGGCATCGGTGGGATGTACGTCGCGGTTGCCACGGACCAGCAGCGGGTGCCCGGCCATCTCCTCCAGCCGGCGGATCTTCTGGCTGATCGTGGACTGGGTGGAGTGCAGGCGTGCCGCGGCGGTGGTGAAGCTGGCACAGTCGGCCACCATCACCATGGCGCGCAGCAGGTCCAGGTCGAACAGGGGGCGATTCGGTTTTTCACTGACAGTCATGCTGCCATTGTGAAGCGCAATGGCGAGGGCTGCCATGACCCTGCCGGGCGGCTACCTGTCCGTCGGCATTTCCATTGGCATCGGCGCGGGATCGGCAGCGCGCTGGACCAGGCTGCGGGCCACCCGCTCGCCGGTCTCGCGAAGGCGCTCGATCAGCGCGGGTGGGCCGAGCACCTCGAACTCCAGGTCCATGGCCAGCAGCCAGTAGATCACCGAGCCCATCGGGTTGGCGCCACACCGCAGCAGGCAGCGCGTCCCGTCGATGACGTCCAGCACACCGGCCGAGGCGGGAATGCGCTGGCGCAGGGCGGCCAGCGGCGCGTGCAGGATGATCCGCGCTTCATCGGGGTACGGCCCGAGCGACAGCGAGCGGGCGACCCACTGGCGAAGATCGCCATCGCCGGGTCCGGCGCGCGGCGCGAAATGCGCGCCCACCGCCGGGGCGCTGGTGATGCGGTCGATGCGGAAGGTGCGCCAGTCTTCGCGGGCGAGGTCCCATGCGACCAGATACCAGCGCCGATCCGTGTGCACCACGCCGTGTGGCTCCACCTGGCGCGAACTCGGCTGGCCGTCGCGATCGATGTACGCGAAGGCCAGTTGCAGCTGATCGCGGCAGGCCGCGGCCAGGGTGGTCAGCCGGCCGGCATCGACCAGCGGGCCGGTCTGGTCGGTGGGCAGGATCGCCGAACGCAGTGCCTCCAGCCGGGGACGCAGGCGCGGCGGCATGGCCTGCTCGATCTTGACCAGCGCGGTGATCGCGGTCTGCTCGATCCCGCTGACGGTGCCGGTCACGGCCGTGCGCAACGCGATCGCGGCGGCCAGCGCCTCTTCGTCGTCCAGCAGCAGCGGGGGCAGGGCGCGGCCCGCGCGGAAGGCGTACCCGCCGGCGACACCGGTACTGGCGTGGATGGGATAGCCGAGTTGGCGCAGCCGGTCGATGTCGCGGCGCAGGGTGCGTGGATGGATGTCCATGCGCTCGGCCAGCGCGCCGCCATTCCAGTGCGGGCGCGACTGCAGCAGGGACAGCAGGCTCAGCAGGCGGGCGGAGGCGGTCAGCATGGGCAAAGCGTAGCAGCCATTGCGGGCGGGTTCTGTCCGCAAGGGTGGCTAGCCTTGAGGCCACGGTGCAGGACCACTCCGGTCGCACCGCTTACCCCTCAAGGAGTCCCAGATGTCCCTCGTCTTCTATTGGCACCCGATGTCCAGCGCCACCCCGGTCGCCTGCGCCCTGGCCGAGCTGGCGGTCCCGCACGAGCGGGTCCGGATCGATATCCGTTCCGGCGAGCAGCGCACTCCGGAGTACCTGGCGATCAATCCCAACGGCAAGGTGCCGTGCCTGGTGGTGGACGGCACCCCGTTGTTCGAAGGACTGGCGATCCACCTGTGGCTGGGCGAGCACTACGGCGTGGCCAAGGGACTGTGGCCGCAGGACGGCACGCCGGCGCGGCTGGAGGCGATGTCATGGTGCACCTGGTCATACGTCACCTATGGCGCCGTGATCGGACGCGTGTGGCTGGCCACTACGGACGAGGCGCTGCGCAATGCCGAGCATGCCGCAGCCGGTCTGCGCGCTGCCGACGAACTGCTGGGCCTGCTGGAGGCGCGCCTGTCGCAGCAGCCCTGGATGCTGGGGGAGGCGTACTCGCTGGTGGATCTGGTGGTGGCCCAGGTGGTCGGCTATGGCACTTTCGTGGGGGCAGCGGTGGATGCGCATCCGGCGGTGGCGGCCTGGCTGCAGCAGGTGCAGGCGCGCCCGGCGATGCAGGGCGAGATCTGAGGCGTGGCGCGCCATCTGGAATGTGCATGACGCGCATTCCAAAATTTAACTGGTGAATGGACCGGGCCCGACCGTAAGGTGGCCCGGTTCTTCCTTTTTCCGGTGCACTGCCCATGTCCCTGCGTCTTGCCCTTCCCGTGCTGTTTGCACTGGCCCCTTCCGCGTTCGCGGCCGAGCAGGCCGACCTGATGATCCGGCACGCGACCGTGGTCGATGTCGAGCACGCCGCCACCGTGCCGGACCAGACCGTCGTGGTGCGTGGCCAGGACATCGTCGCGGTGGGCAGCGATCGCGAGATGCGCAAGGCGTGGAAGGCCCGCGAGCAGGTCAACGGCAAGGGGCGCTATCTGATCCCGGGCCTGTGGGACATGCACGTGCATTTCGGTGGCGGCCCGGCGCTCATCGAAGAGAACAAGGCGCTGCTGCCGCTGTACATCGCCCATGGCATCACCACCATCCGTGACGCCTCCGGCGACCTGCCCGAGCAGGTCCTGCAGTGGCGCGGCGAGATCGCCAGCGGCCAGTTGGCCGGCCCGCAGCTGTTCACCTCGGGTGCCAAGATCGAAGGCATCAAGCCGGTCTGGAAGGGCACCATCGAAGTGGGCTCGCAGGCGGACCTGGATGCCGCCTTCGTGCGCCTGAAGCGCGACCGCGTCGACTTCGTCAAGATCACCGACAGCACCCTGACCCCGGAGCTGTTCCTGGCGGCGGTGCGTGGTGCGCGCGCCAATGGCCTGCGTGCCTCCGGGCATATCCCGATGGCGTTGACCGTGCAGCAGGCGGTGGATGCGGGCATCAGTTCGATCGAGCACCTCGACTATGCCTACAAGGCAGGGGTCAAGGATGAGGCAGCGATCGCCGCGGACTTCGGCGCCAAGCGGATCGACCGCGCACAGGCCAATGCCCGCCTGGATGCCGGCTTCGACCGTGACACCGCGATGGCCGCCTACCGCGGCTTCGCGGCCAAGGGCGTGTTCGTGACCCCGACCCTCAACGGCGGGCGCATCCTCGACTTCCTGGACCAGGACGACCATCGCGACGATCCGTACCTGGCCTACATCGGCCCGAAGCTGCAGGCCACCTACAGCTGGCGGGTGGAGCGCGCGGCGAAGGCGACCCCGGCGCAGATCGACGCCCGCCATCGCGAGTACCACCAGGTCGCCGCGGTGCTGCCGATGCTGCAGCAGGCCGGCGTGACGATCATGGCCGGTACCGACGCGGGCTTCCTCAACTCGTTCAACTATCCCGGCATCGGCCTGCACGACGAACTGTCGCTGTTCGTCAAGGAAGGGCTGACCCCGGCGCAGGCCTTGTCCGCGGCGACGCGCGCAGGCCCGGCCTGGTTCGGCACCCTGGACCGCTACGGCGCGGTGGCACCGGGCAAAGCGGCCGACCTGGTGCTGCTGGAGCGCAATCCGCTGGAAGACATCGAGGCGACGCGCGGCATCCAGTACGTGGTGCTGCGCGGCCATGGCTATGACCGCAAGGCGCTGGATGCGCTGCTGACGCAGACCAGGGAGAAGGTCGCGGCGTGGAAGGCTGAAGCGGCGAAGAAGTGACGCCTCGGCGCGCGCTCACCGGGGCGGTGGGCGCGCACAGGTCGTGGGGTACGCCGGTCGGGTGGCGTGCCGGTCTACGGCCACGCCGGTGACGTGAAGTCCACGGTGCGGCCGTCGGCCAGACGGGCGGTCGCGCTGCGCGCCGGCAGCGTGCGTCCATCCACCTGCTGGGGTCGATCCGAGAAATTCGCCACGATCACGCTGCCATCGGCGAAGGTGGTCTGCTGCACTTGGCCGACGGCATCGCGCCAGCGGAAGTCGACCAGGGCCTGGTCGAACAGCTGCTCATGCACGGGCCGGAAGAACGCATCGAGCTGGCGCAGGTAGGCGATCCGCGGCGCGGCAGTTGCCACGCTGAGGTTGAGCAGCGGCGGCACGTTGTAGAGCTGCTGCAGCAGTTCGGTGGTGCTGCGGCTCTCGCGGAACTTGAGGCTGTCCAGGGTCCAGTGGTGGGTGCTGACCACGCTGTCGTGGAAGGCGGCCTGCAGCAGGGGCAGGCGCCGGGCCGGATTGAAATACAACTGCTGGTAGCGTGGCTTGAGCTGGCTCTGCTTGAAGAAGAAGGCGGGCTGGTCCTCCGGCGCCCACGCGCCCAGGTAGTACGGCGAACTGCGTTCCCGGCGCATCTGTGGATCGGTCCAGCCGAAGCCGGCGGTCTGCGCGCCGTGCGCGAACACGATATGCCGGTTGACCACGGCCGCGCCCACTTCGGAGCCGACCACCAGCTTTTCGGTGTCGGCCAGCCAGGCCAGTGCGGCGTTTCGATTGGCCGCGTCCTGTGCCTGCGAGGTCGGCTTGGCCGGGTCCAGGTCATCGAACAGCATCCCGGTGGCCGCGACATCGAGGAACCAGCTGTTGTACGGCGTGTGGGCGCGCAGATCGCGCACCCGACGCTCCATCAACGGGCGGATGCACGCTGCGTTGGTGTACACCCCGTTGCCCTGGAAGCCTTTGACGCGCTGGCCGTCGGGTTTCATGACCCCGCAGCGCTCGAAGGCATCCTGCCCCAGCTGCGCCGACAGCCAGGACGGGTTGTCATTACCGTCGGGCAAGGCGGTGTCATAGGAATCGTAGGGGGCCACCAGGTAACCAGCCTGTACGGCCGCTTCCAGCGCTTCCGGATTCGCCCCGCCGGCGGTCCAGTCGGGCAGTCCCAGCCAGAGGCGCGGCAGACGGGCCGCCTGCAGGGCCTGGATGACACGCGGCGGTGCGCTGTCGCCCCATACATACAGATGGCTGGCGCCGATCAGCTTGTCGCCGTCCGGCAGCCGCGCGAGTTTGTCCTTCAGTGGCACGAAGCCGTCTTGTGCCTGCAGCCACTGCCGGTAGCGTTTGGCCGGTGCCAACCAGTCGGGCGCGTCCAGGCTGACGATGACGGTGTACGGATCCGTCTGGTTGAGGGTGTTGAACGTGTGCGTGGCGGCGACCGCAACCCCCGCGCCCTCGGCACTGAAGCGCACGCGGTTGTTGAACGGGGTCGCGAACAGGATCGACAGCACGCGGTCCGGCCAGGCCAGGCCGACCACCGGCAGGGTCAGGTCTTCGGTGGTGTTGATGTCGTCGTAGGCGTTGAGCAGCTCGTCGCGCCAGACGGTGTCGTCGGCGGGAAGGTAATAGCCCTCGTGCAGTGGCAGCAGCAGCGCATGCGGGCCGGCCGGCAGTCGCGGCCATTGCACGCTGCCCTCGGTGGTCCGGGTGAAGTGCATCTGCAGCGTATCGCCGACCAGTTCAGCGCGCACGCCCGTCGCCTCGCCCCATTGCCACCGGCCGGTATCGGTGGTCTGCACCAGGGCCGACACCGCGGCGACCTCGCCGGGGGAGGAGATGCGGGTCGTCGTGCCGTCGGCAGTGCGGGTGGAGACCGCCAGCGTGGCGGGGTCGATATCAACCCGCCAGTGCGCGTTGCTCAAGGTCAGCGCGTGGCTCCGCGCGGCGGGGATCAGGAGCAGGAGGAGCAGCAGGACATGTTTCATGCGGAGGTTCCGGCGGAGGCGACGGGCGATGCAGGCCGACCACCGCAGCGTAAAGCGGTGGCCGGACACTGCGTCTGCCGCACGTCACAGTTGGGCCGGCGCCGCCGCTGCGATACGCAAAGCGTGCGCCCGGCCCGGTTTTCCGTTTCAGCCGCCGGCGGTTGCGATGCGCTGACCCAGTGCATGCGCGGTGTCGAGATGGACCTGGGCATCGCCGGTGTCGGTTTCCAGCATCAGCGTGGACGACAGCACCGGCGCGCCGCAGTAATCGAAGATGCCGGTGTCGATCTGGGTTTTCATCGCTTCGGCATAGCCACGCTTCTGCCAGGTGCGCTCATCGGCACCGCCGAGTCCGACCAGATGGACGGGCAGGTGGCCCAGTTTCTTGAGCACGCCGTGGCCGCTGCTGTCGTCGTAGGCCCAGCCACCGGTAAAGACCCGGTCGATCCAGCCTTTCATCAGTGCCGGCATGCTCCACCAGTAGACCGGGAACACCAGCACGAGCGCATCGGCGCGGTCCAGGCGGGCCTGTTCGGCCAGCACGTCGGCAGGGAACGGCGCCAGGCGGTGGTGGGCGTCCAGGTCGTGCGCGGTATAGCGGGGGTCGAAACCCTCGGCATGCAGGTCGGCCAGTTCAACTGTGCTGCCGGCGGCGGCAATGCCATCGGCGATACGGCGGGCGACGGCATGGGTGAGTGCGTCAGGGTTGGGGTGGGAGGTGACGATCAGGGTGTGCATGGGATTCCAGCGGTCAGGGAGGGGCTGTATACTTCCGGTAAGTTACGATTCGTAAGTTACTATTGGTATATAGCCATGTCAAGCGTGTCCGATGCTTCCGCGCCTGCGGCTCCGCGCCGCCGCATGACCCGCGACGATCGCCTGCGCCAGTTGCTGGAGCAGGCCTGGCGGCTGGTCCGTGAGGAAGGCACCGACGCGCTGACGCTGGGGCGGCTGGCCGAGCAGGCCGGGGTGACCAAGCCGGTGGTGTATGACCACTTCGGTACGCGGGCAGGTCTGCTGGCGGCGCTGTACCAGGATTTCGATGCACGCCAGGGCGTGGTGATGGAAGCGCGCCTGGCGGGCAGTGGCCCGACGCTCGCCGAGAAGGCGCAGGTCATTGCCGATGCCTACGTTGCCTGTGTCATGAAACAGGGGCGCGAAATTCCGGGCGTGGTGGCGGCCCTGGCGGGCTCGCCCGAACTGGCGCGGGTCAAACGCGAGTACGACGTGGTGTTTCTCGAGCAGTGCCGCGCGCTGCTGTCACCGTTCGCGCCGGCCGGCGTGCTGGGCCAGGCGGGGCTGTGGGGAATGCTTGGCGCGGCCGAAGGACTTTCCTCCGCGGCCACCACGGCGGACATCACACCGGAGCAGGCCGTGCAGGAACTGGCCGCCACGATCACGGCGATGGTGATGCGCGGCTGAGCGCAGTGCACGGCGGTGCCATGCGTGCGGCGGCGGGTGGGCGCACGCGTATGATGTCCCGCCCTTCTGGACTGGATGCCATGCGCGCTTTGCAAACCGTTGTCGTACTTGCTGCCGCGATCGGCGCGGCGTTGCCTGCCACCGCTGCGACGATCTCGTTGAACGAGCGTCTCGAAGCCGCCTCGCTCGTCGAAGTGAACCAGGTCCCGCCGAGCGGTCCGTCATTGCTGGGCCGCGTGCAGCAGTTCCGCAACGGCGACAGCCTGATCCGCCTCGGCGAGGGCGAGGGCGCGCCGGTGGTGCTGAGGTTGTGCAACGGCAAGGCGCATTTCAATCTCGAGGCGGACTGGCCGGGTGCACCGGTGGCGAAGACGCAGGAACAGAAACAAATGCGCGCCTACGGCATGTACATGGCGGTGATGGGTGGCATGGCGATGGTGCAGGCGGCCGCAGGCAATGCACTCGAGCTGCCCGCTGCGGGCCAGACCGCCACCGTGCAGCATGAAACGCCGTGGGCTTACGGCAAGGAGCAGTACGCGGTGGCGGTGACCAGTGCGGCCAGTGGCGAACTGCGGGTCAAGGCCACCAAGACCGGAAACACCTCGAAGCCGCCGTCCGGGCCGGATGGCGTTGTCAGCACCGACGACGACAAGGCCGCCCGGCTGGCCGAACTGGAGCCGGTCGGCACCTGGCGTGAGCTGGTGATCTCCCCGGTACCGATGGCGGAGACGCTGCCGGACGGGATGTCGTTGAAGGGCTGGATGTCGGCCAGTGGCGACGGCGGCGCGACCGTGGGTGCGGCGCGGAACGCAGCGGGCGACTGCGCGCGCTGAACGGCATGTCGCAACGTCAGTGATACCCATTCTCATTTGCGTTACACTGGCGCGATAGCACTGTCTCTCGCGTCGGGTTGTCATGATCGTTTCTTCGTCCCTGATCTCTTCCATTTCGCCGTGGCTGCGCACGCTGGGCGTGGCGACCGCCATCGGCATGGCCGCGTTGTCGCCGGCCGTGGCGCAGCAGCGCAATCCGGAGCAGAAAGTCGGTGAGACGGTCCTGGATCAGCCGGCGCAGAGCTATCGCTTTGAACACTTCGTGCTGGACAGCCCCGACAAGGCCCGCCGCTGGCGGGTCAACATCGGCGTGCCGACCAAGGCCGCCGCCACCCCAGCCCCGGTGCTGTACATGCTCGATGGCAATGCCGCGGCGATGGTGCTCGACCAGGCCATGCTCGCCGATCTGGCCGCGCATGCCGCGCCGGTGCTGGTGTTCATCGGGTACGACAACGACCTGCGCGTGGATTCGCCGGCGCGCACCCGGGATTACACCGCGTGGATCGATACCGCCGACGATGAGAACGGCGCAGCGCAGTCCAGCGGTGGCGGTGCCTATGCCTTCCTGGAACTGATCGAGCGCCGGATCAAGCCGGAAGTGCAGCGCCGCGCCAGCATCGACCTGCAGCAGCAGTCGCTGTGGGGCCACTCGCTGGGCGGCCTGTTCGTGGTCAGCACGCTGTATACCCGCCCGGCCGCCTTCCAGCATTACGTGTCGGCCAGCCCGTCGCTGTGGTGGAGCCAGGGTGCGCCGCTGGGTGACATGGAGCGCCAGTTCATCGCCAACAACCAGAGCCAGCCGGCCCAGCTGACGGTGATGCTGGGCGGTGATGAGCGCACCGGCAACCGCGGCGTGCGCGACATGAGCAACCCGCGCGTGGTCGCGCATCTGCGCCGTATCGGTGGTGCCACCCCGGATGCCGCGCAGCAGCTCGCCGTGCGCCTGGCCAAGGTGCCGGGCCTGACCGTGCAGTACCGCGAATTCCCCGGCCTTGGCCATGGGCCGATGCTGCCGGCCTCGCTCAAGGCGACCCTGAGCCAGCTGTATGGCATCGCCGACCGCAGCGGCACGCCCGCGCCGGCCCCCTGATTTTCGTTACCCAGGCAGTTCCGTGGCCCTGTGCCACCGCCGCAACGGACCGCGGCCACGCCAAGGCAAGCACTGTGACAACGCGCCAACCGGCGCGCCCCCAACAGAAGGAGTCTACTGATGTACACCCTGAAATCCCTCCCGCGCGTCGCCACCCTGGCCCTCGCGCTGTCGCTGGCCAGCCCGACGCTGTTCGCCCAGCCGGTGTTCGATGCCCCGGCCAACGGCTTCCGTGGTGAAGTGATCAGCCGCGGCCAGAACGTGGTCCCGGGCAGCGACGCCGAGGTGATCGGCCGCCAGTTCGTGCCCGGCCAGCAGGTCACCCTGCTGCGCGGCGAGACGGTGCTCAATGCCACGCCGTACGTGGTCGATGCCGATGGCAACTTCAAGGGCAACATCGCGATTCCGGCCGATGCGGTGCCGGGCCAGCAGCCGGTGATCGTGCGCGCCAGCCAGCCGTCCGCGGCGGCGGTGCTGTCGCTGCGCGTCTCGCCGAACCTGCCGCTGAGCGGCCAGCAGAACTTCAGCCAGACCTCCGCCAAACTGGTGCAGGGCCTGTATCAGTCGGCCTACGGCGCGGCCAGCAACGCGGTGTTCGTCACCGCGGCGGTCGGTCGTCCGCCGGTGACCCAGTCGCAGCTGCTCAAGCTGGATCCGAAGACGCTGAAGGTCACCGCGAAGATCACCCCGGCGCAGGTGCCCGGCAGCAAGGACGGCGCCGTGTTCGCGGTGTACGGCGTCGGCACCGACGATGCCAACGGCAACGTGTGGGTCACCAACACCCGCCAGGACACCGTGGCGGTCTACCGCCAGAAGGACCTGTCGCTGGTGCGCCAGTTCGATGTCGGCACCGTGCCGCATGCGCGCGACGTCGTGGTCGATGGGCGCAGTGGCAAGGTGTTCGCCTCGGCGACCGGCGAAGACCATCTGTCGGTGTTCGATGCGCGCACGCTGCAGCCGCTGGCGCCGATCACGCTGGAATCCGGCGTGGACGACAAGAAGTTCACCCCGATGAGCCTGGTGCTGGATGAGGCTGCCGGCAAGCTGTTCACGGTCAGCATCGCCACCCCCGAAGCGGCCGTGATCGACACCGCCACCGGCAAGGTCGAGAAGGTCATCGATCTGGGCAACGCGATCAGCGCCTCCGGCGTTGCCTACGATGCCGCCGCGGGCCGCCTGTACGTGGCCGCGCAGGGCACCGACAACCTGCTGATCGTCGATGTCGCCAGCGGCAAGGTGCTGCACGACGTGCCGGTCGGCGCGGGGGCGCTGAACGTGGCCTTCGAGCCGGTCTCCAAGCTGGCCTACGTGACCAATCGCGGCGCCGGCACGGTGACCGTGGTCGATGGCACCGGCAAGGTGGTCGGCAACCTGGAGGGCGGCACCTTCCCCAACCACGTGCGCGAAGATGGCAAGGGCAACGTGTTCGCCGTCAACAAGTCGCGTGATGCCCAGGATCCGAAGGGCGACCGCATCACCCGCATCAGCACCCGCACGAACTGAGTTCAGCGCACTGCGTTGCTTTGGCGGCGGGGCGAACAGCCCCGCCGTTCTGATTGAAGAGGAACTGCCATGAAGTCGAATGATGTCCGCCGCAGCCTGCTGGCGCTGTCCCTGGTCGCGGTGATCGCCGGTTGCTCGAAAGAGCCTGCCGCACCGGCCGCCGACACCGTCGCGGCAGCTGCCGCGCAGAGCGCCGAAACACTGCCGGAGGGCTGGCAGCGCGTGGTCGGCGTGGACGTGCCGGATATCGAGGGCGCCACCCAGCAGCTGCCGGCGCAGGTCACCTCCGATGACGGCGTGGCCACCACGGTGACCGATACCTCGAAGATCATCGCCGGTGGGGATGACATCATCGCCGTGCTCGAAGCCCTCGGCCTGGACGATCAGGTGTATGCCGCGCCGCTGCGTTCGGCCACCGCATCCGGGCGCAAGGCCCCCAAACAATTCCTGTTCAACCGCACCACCGGCGTGGAAGGCGTGCTGAGCCTGCAGGGCACGCTGTTCCTGGGCAACAGCCTGCGCCGTCACTCCGATCTGGCCGCCAAGCTGCGCGGCGCGGGCGAGGCAGCGGTGATCGTTGACGATCTGCAGCCGGCCGCCGACAAGGTGCGCAAGGTCGCCGCCGCGGTCGGCATGGCCGAGCAGGGCGAAGCGCTGGCCACGCAGGTGCAGTCGCAGCTGGATGCGGCCAAGGCCAGCGGGGCCGCGCTGGCCTGGCATCCGCGCGTGATCCATGTCTCCGCGACCGGTGCCGGTGGCGCGCCGACGGTGGCCGGTTCGGACAGCGCCTCGGGCAAGCTGATCACGCTGGCCGGTGGCATCAACATCGGCGACGAAGCCGGGGTGGCCAACTATTCCGCGTTGAGCAACGAAGGCGTGGTGGCTGCTGCGCCGGACGTCATCCTGGTGACCGAGAACGATCTGGCCCTGTTCGGTGGCCAGGCCGGCCTGTGGCGCGCCTATCCGACCCTGCGGCAGACGCCGGCGGGTGCGGCCAACCGCGTGTGGGTGATGCCGGACGTGGAGCTCAAGTCGGCCAGCGTCGCCTCGGGCAGTGGTGCGGTGGCGTTGGCCGCGGCATTCGCGACGGTTCCGCGCCCGTGAGGGCGTGAGGCATGGCGGTGTCGAGTCCTGCGCGTCGCCGTGGCGCGACCGTGTTGATCTGGGCCGCGGTGGGCTTGCTGATCGCGGTGATCGCATCCTTCGCGGTGGGCCCGTTGCGGCTGCCGCCGATGGAGGTGCTGCAGGCGATCGGGGTGAAGCTGGGGTTGGCCGATCCGGCCAGCGTCAGCACCCGTGACCTGGCCGTAGTCTGGCAGCTGCGGATTCCGCGCGCCCTGCTGGGCGCCATGGTCGGCGCCGCACTGGCGATGGCCGGTGCGAGCCTGCAGGGCCTGTTCGGCAATCCGCTGGCAGACCCCGGCATCGTCGGTGTGACCCAGGGTGCCGCGCTGGGTGCGGTCTCGGCGATCGTGCTGGGCGCGGGTGCCTTCGGTGCATGGACGTTGCCGCTGGCCGCCTTCGCCGGTGCCGGCGGTGCGATCACCCTGACCTACCTGCTGGCACGGCCGGGGCAGGGCAGTGGCACCGCGACCCTGTTGCTGGTCGGCATCGCGATCGCCGCGTTCTGCTCGGCGGTGATCGGCTTCCTGACCTACATCGCCAGCGAAAGCGAACTGCAGTCGCTGGTGTTCTGGCAGATGGGCTCGCTGGCCCAGGCCGACTGGACGGATGTGATGGCGGTGGCGCCGGTGTTCGTGCTCGGCACGATCGCACTGCTGCGGCTGGCCACGCCGCTGGACATGCTCGCGCTCGGTGAGCGCCAGGCCCAGCACCTGGGCCTGGATGTGAAGCGCACCCGGCTCAAGCTGATCGCCTTCAGCGCATTGCTGGTCGGTGCCGCGGTCGCGTTCGCCGGCTCGATCGGTTTCGTCGGCCTGGTCGTGCCACACGTGGTGCGCCTGCTGGTGGGCCCCGGGCATCGCTGGTTGCTGCCGGTCTCGGCCGTCGCCGGCGCGCTGCTGATCGTGGTTGCCGATACCGCCGCGCGCACGCTGGACCCGCCCTCGGAGATTCCGCTGGGCCTGTTCTCGGCCGCGCTGGGCGCACCGTTCTTCCTGTGGCTGGTGATGCGTCAGCGGCACCGGAGCGGCGCATGAGCGCGCTGCTGCAGCTGCGGTCGGTGCGGCTCAGCCGAGGTGCGCGGCGCATCCTGGATGACATCACCCTGGACTTCGTGCCCGGCTCGGTGACGGCGCTGGTCGGGCCCAACGGTGCGGGCAAATCGACGCTGCTGGCGGTGGCCGCCGGCGATCTGGTCGCGGAACAGGGTGAGGTCGTGCTGCACGGGCAACCGTTGGCCGCCTGGAAAGCCAAGGCGCTGGCCCGCGAGCGCGCGGTGATGCCGCAGGAGCACGCGGTGCGGTTTGCCTTCCGCGTGCACGAGGTGGTGGCCATGGGCCGCCTGCCGCATCCGCCGGACCCGATGAAGGACGCGGCCTGCATCGCCGATGCGCTGGCGCGCGCGGACCTGCACGCCTTGATCGAACGGGAAGTGGAGCATCTGTCCGGTGGCGAAGCGGCGCGGACGACGTTCGCGCGCGTGCTGACCCAGGACACCCCGTTGTTGCTGCTGGACGAACCCACTGCCGCGCTGGATCTGCGCCATCAGGAGCGCACACTGCGTGCGGTCCGTGAACTCGCCGATGCCGGTGCCTGCGTGATCGTGGTGCTGCATGACCTGAATCTGGCCGCGGCCTATGCCGACCGCATCGTGCTGCTGGAGCAGGGCCGGGTGGCCGCGGACGGTACGCCGACCGAGGTGCTGACCCGTGCGCATATCGAACGGGTCTACCAGCAACCGGTGCTGGTGCTGCGGCACCCGCAGCGCGATGTGCCGCTGGTGGTGGTGACGGATCCCTAGCGCCGGGAGTTACCAGCCGAAGCGCGCGGTCGCCATCACGGTGCGGCCGCTGCCGTAATAGCAGGACGACACGCCGGTGCAGGTCGACACGAAGCGCTTGTCGGCCAGGTTGCTGGCGTTCAAGGCCAGCTGCACGCGGGTATTGCCGAACTGGCCCAGGTCGTAACGGATCGCGGCATCGAACAGCGTGTACGACGGAATCAGATACAGGTTGGCGCTGTCGCCGTAACTCTTGCCGTTGTAGCGTGCACCGGCCGCCAGGCTCAGGCCCTGCAGGGCACCGCCCTGGAAGGTGTAGTCCGCCCAGAACGAGGCGCTGTAGTCGGGCACCATGACCAGCTCCTTGCCCTGGTACTGATCACTGCGGGTCATCTCCGAGTCCATCCAGGTCGCCGCACCGATCAGGCTGAAGCCCTGCATCGGAGTGACACGGCCTTCCAGTTCGACACCACGGATGCGGCCTTCGCCGTCCTGGATCGAGCACAGCGCATTGCCGCTGTTGCCGCAGGTCCTGTGGCTCGGATCCGGATCCTGGGTCACCAGATTCTCCTGGCGCAGGTCGTACACGGCCAGCGTGATCAGGCCGTCGATGCTGGTCGGCTGGTATTTGACGCCGGCCTCCCACTGCTTGCCGTACACCGGATCGAACGCGCGCCGCTCGAAGCTCTGCAGTGCACTCGCGGTGGAGGGCTGGAAGGATTCGGCGTAGCTGACATACGGGGTGAACCCGCTGTCGAACACGTACAGCAGCCCGGCATTGCCGGAGAACGCCTCGCTCTTGATCACGCTGCGCGGCTGCAGCACCGTTGCGCCGGTGACCAGGTTGCGGGTGGTGCTGGAGGAGTCATCCTTGGTCCAGTCGTAGCGGCCGCCGAGGGTCAGGCGCCACTGGCCCAGCGCCAGCTGGTCCTGCAGGTACACGCCGCGCTGCCGGTTGATGCCTTCGGTGGGGCTCAGCGAGGTCACCCGCGGCGTGTAACCGCTGTAGACCGGGTTGAAGATGTCGATCGGGGCGGGGTTGTTCATCGCGCCGCGCACGCCTTCCCAGTCCGCCTTCTGCCAATCCCAGCCCAGCAGCAGGGTGTGGTCCACCGCACCGGTGGCGAAGCGTGCCTGCAGGCGCGTATCCAGCGTATCGCCATCGGAATCGCCGGTGCCGTAGGTGGCGCGACGCTTCTGGGTGCGGCCGTCGGGATTGAGCGCGCCATCGGTGACCACGCCGCGGTACAGCGAATCGACATGGGTGCGGCGTGCGCTCTGGCTCAGCGTCAGGTGGTCGTTGAACTGGTGTTCGAACAGCCAGCCCGCCGTCCACATCGTGCGATCGAAGGTGTTCCAGCCCGGCTCGCCGATGAAGGTGGTGTTCTTCATGTGGCCATAGGGCGTGGCGTTGAGCGTGCCGGCCATCGGCAGGAACTGGTAGGTCGAACCGCCGTCGTCCTTCTGGTACAGGCCGAGCAGGGTGATGCGGGTGCGCTCGGCGATCTGCCAGGTGTAACTGGGCGCCAGGAACCAGTGCTGCTGCGCGGTGTGCTTGATCTGGGTGTCGCCGTCGCGGTACAGGCCGACCAGACGGAACAGATGCGCGTCGTCGGCCGTGCCGGCGCCGACGTCGAACGCCGCGTTGTACTGGCCGTTGGCATCCACGCCCACGCGCAGCTGCTGCTCCTGGTGCGGTGTCGGCGTCTTGCTGACCTGGTTGACCATGCCGCCCGGCGCGACCTGGCCGTACATCACCGCGGAAGGCCCTTTGAGCACTTCCACGCGCTCCAGGTTCCAGCTGTCGAACATGCTGCGGTTCCACTGCGTGCCCTGCGGCGCGCGCATGCCATCCAGGGTCACGTTGTTGGCCCAGCTGCCGGCGTCGAAGCCGCGGATGCGGAAATCATCGACGCGGTTGTCGATGCCCGAGCTTTCCAGGCTGACACCGGCGACGTAGCGCATCGCATCATTGAGCGACTGCACGCCGCGCGCATCCAGTTCCGCGCGCTCGATCACTGACACCGACTGCGTGGTCTCGGCCAGCGCGGTGTTGGTCTTGGTGGCACCGCTGACGCTGTTGGCGGCGCGGTAGGCATTGACGCGCACGGCATCCAGATCGGTGGCGGTCTGCGCGTGGGCGGCGGGAACGATCGCGGCGGCGAGGCAGGCCAGGGCCAGCAGGTTGGGGCGCAACCGGCGCGGGGTCAGGGGCAGGGAGCAGGGCATGGGCAACAACTCGGGAACGCGGAGGAAGGGAGCGGCGCGGCGCGGGTGCCTCCCGACGGGAATTGGCCCGCTGTGCGGGCGTCGCCGGTGGCGACGCAGACGGCCCCATTTTAAGGATTCTTCGCACATGCGCAATTGCGACACATTCGCATCCATGGCGGGTGGCGCGCTCCAGCGTGCCAGACATGCGCCAACTCCGTCGGATCGATGCTCACTGTTCCACAGATGGTTTCAATAAGGGCTTGTGACCGGCCGTGGGAGGGCTACAATGCCGGCTACACCCCAGGTGACCCCCTCATGACTTCGATGCCGCTTCTGACGTTTTTTACCCTGACCCGCGATTACGCGGCACGGGCGCGTCTGCCAATCGGAGTGCGAGGCAGCTGACCGGAACACCGGTCACCCTGGACCCCAAGCAGAGCGCCCACCGGGCGCTCTTTTCGTTTCCACGCTGCAGAAATCGATGAAGGAGAACGTGCCATGCACCAGATCGCCGAGCCCCAAACCTGGCCGCACGCCCGTTAGCCAACGGCGGCGTGCGGCTCCCCGATGTTGGCAGCGAGACCCATTCCATGAACACCTCTACCCAGAACCAGACCCTGTCCCTCCGGCGCAACCTCGGCATCATTGCCCACATCGACGCCGGCAAGACCACGCTCACCGAGCGGCTGCTGTGGAAAACCGGCGAGATCCACCGCGTCGGTGAAGTCCACGACGGCGCCGCGACTACCGATTTCTCGGCGATCGAGCGCGAGCGCGGCATCACCATCGGCGCGGCCGCGGTGCAGGCGCATTGGGCGCCCCGCGATGAGCCGATCCATCACCTGACCCTGATCGACACCCCGGGCCATATCGATTTCGCGATCGAAGTGGAATGCTCCCTGCGCGTGCTGGATGGCGCGGTGGCGGTGTTCTCCGCCGTCGATGGCGTGCAGCCGCAGTCCGAATCGGTCTGGCGCCAGGCGCGCCGCCATGGGGTGCCGTTGATCGCCTTCGTCAACAAGATGGACCGCACCGGCGCGTCGTTCGAACGCGTGCTCACCCAGCTGCGCGAGAAACTGCGGGCCACCCCGTGGGCGCTCGGCGTGCCGGTCGGTGCCGAGAGCCAGTTCAGCGGCTGGGTGGACCTGGTCGATCGCAGCACCGTGCATTGGGATGACAAGGGCAATGCGTTGCGTCATGCGTGGACGCCGGAGGAGTCGGCGCAGTGGCTCCCGCAGCGTGAGGCGCTGATCGAAGCCGTGGCCGATGCCGACGACGCGCTGGCGCAGGCCTGGCTGGAAGGCACGGCGATCGATAACGCACAGCTGCGTGCGGCGATCCGGCGTGGCGCCCTGGCCGGCGCCGGTGTTCCGGTGCTGGCCGGCTCGGCGTTCAAGAGCAAGGGCGTGGAGACGCTGCTGGATGCGGTGGTCGACTATCTGCCTTCGCCACTGGACCGCCCGGCCGTGGTCGCCACCGAAAACGGCAATGAGGTGCTGCTGCCGCCCGACCCCGACGGCCCGCTCGCGGCACTGCTGTTCAAGATCACGCACCAGAACCACGGTGCGCTGAGCTTCGTGCGGGTGTACTCGGGCACGCTGAAGATCGGTGATGCACTGGCCAGCTCGCAGCACGCACAGGGCCGGCGGGTCAGCCGGCTGGTGCGGGTGCAGGCGGACCAGACCCACGACATCAAGCAGGCCGTGGCCGGTGACATCGTGGCGGTGCTGGGCTGGAAGGATGCGGTCAGCGGTGAAACGCTGAGTGCGCTTTCACGCCCGCTGCTGCTGGATGCGATCCAGGCACAGCACGCGGTGCTGGCGTGGCGGTTGACCGCGGAGAAGGCTTCCGACCTGATCCGCATCAGCCGGGGGCTCGCCAGCCTGGCGCAGGAGGATCCGTCGTTCCGTGTCGAGACCGATGCGGACAGTGGTGAGACCCTGATCTGGGGCATGGGCGAGCTGCATCTGGACGTGATGGTGGAGCGCCTGCGCACGGAGTGGGGCGTCAACGTCCGCACCGGCGAGCCACGGGTGGCCTACCAGGAAACCCCGAAGCGCGCGGTGCAGCGGGTGGAAGGCAAGGTGGCCAAGCAGACCGGCGGCCAGGGCCAGTTCGCCCAGGTGCTGATCGATGTGGCGCCGCGCGAGGATGGCGAGGTGCGCTTCGTCGACAGGACGGTGGGCGGTGCGATTCCGCGCGGGTTCGTCAATGCGGTGGAGAAGGGCGTGCGTGCCGCACTGGGCGAGGGCCCGCTGGGGCATCCGGTGGTCGGCGTCGAGGTGACGCTGGTCGATGGCCAGACCCACGTCAAGGACTCCTCCGACATGGCCTTCCATCGCGCCGGCAGTGAGGCGGTGAAAGCGGCGCTGGCGCAGGCGGGCACGCAGCTGCTGGAGCCGGTGATGGAGATCGCCATCCACGCGCCGTCGGGCAACGTCGGCGATGTGGTCGGCGACCTCAACCGGCGCAGCGGGCGCGTGGCCTCGATCGAAGACCAGGACGGTCAGGCCGAGGTGCTGGGGTACGCCCCGCTGGCGCGGCTGGGTGGCTACACCACCTCGCTGCGCTCGCTCACCCAGGGCCGCGCGTCCAGCAACATGCGCTTGAACGGGTATGAGGCGGCGCAGACCGCCTGAGCGTTGATGTGGAAAGGACGGGGGAGCCGGGCAACCGGCTCCCCTTTTCATGCCAGCGGTGGGAGTCCGCACAGCGTGGCGCATCGCCCGCCGCTAGAATGTCCGCCGCACTGGCGTGCGCCACCCAGTGGGTGCAGCGACCCGAATTCTTCCTGGAGTACCGCAATGAGCAACACGCATTTCTATCCGATCGGCACGCCCGGCCAGCCCTGGGGCGACGCCGAGCGCGCCCAGTGGCGGGCCAGCCAGCAGCGCCAGCGCAGCTACCAGGACGATGTGGTGGCCGCGCTTGAGCGCCTGGGCGAGCGGTTCGATGTGGTGCAGTACGGCCAGCTTGACTATGCGCCGGTCCATTACCCCCTGTTCGCCGTGGTCAGCCACGACTGGAATCCGGCCCTGCCGACCGCACTGGTGACCGGTGGCGTGCATGGCTACGAAACCAGTGGCGTGCATGGCGCCCTGGAATTCCTCGATCAACACGCCGAAGCCTATGCCGGCCGGATCAACCTGATCGTCGCGCCCTGCGTCAGCCCGTGGGGCTATGAGCGCATCCAGCGCTGGAATCCGGAGGCGATCGACCCGAACCGCAGCTTCCGGGGCGAAGGCCTGATCGAAGAAGCCGCTGCGCTGATGCGCTGGATCGCGGCGCGCGGCGACACCTTGCTGGTGCACATGGACCTGCATGAAACCACCGACAGCGATCTGCATGAGTTCGATCCGGCGCGCTGCGCCCGCGATGGCATCGCCCTGGTGCCGGACATCATCCCGGACGGGTTCTATGTGATCGGCAACAGCGAGGATCCGCAGCCGGCCTTCCAGCAGGCGCTGATCGCGGCGGTGGAGAAGGTCACGCACATCGCCCCGGCCGATGCCAATGGCGAGCTGATCGGCATGCCGCTGCAGTCACCCGGTGTGGTCTGGGGTGAGTCACGCTCGATCGGCGCATGTGCGGGCTTCACCGACGCGCGGTATGCGACCACCACCGAGGTGTATCCGGACAGCCCGCGCACCTCGCCGGAGGCGTGCAATGCGGCCCAGATCGCGGCGGTGTGTGCCGGGTTGGATTTCGCGTTGGCGCATCCGGGCTGTGAACCATCAGTTCAGCTGTAAGTGCTGGTCTCTTCCCGACAAGATCTGGAACAAGAGTGCCCCTGTTGAGGGTCGACCATACAGCTGACGTTTGGTGATGCCGAGGGCCTTGGCAGGCGCAAGCAGATCCGGTCCTCAATTCGGGGCGGATGAAATTTCCGGGCTGGTGAATCACGTAAAATGCACTGTTGGCAATGTGGGGGGGGGTAACGGTCACTCATGAACTTCTGCACGGCAAGGAAGAATGCGTGCTGGGCGGCAGCGGCTACACTGGTGCGGACAAGCGTGCGGAACTGGAGGGCTGCAAGGCGACTTTTTCATTGCCCAGAAGCGCTCGAAGGTGCGGGCGATAAAGAACAAGCACCATCGCCTCCAATACGAGCGCGGTGAGAGCTGCAAAGCCAGCATGCGCCCCTGCCGGTGGCAATGCATG
>NZ_JBWKWI010000013.1:0-62721 GCF_059422145.1 Stenotrophomonas sp. GW821-FHT01H02A | reverse complement strand
ATGTCGCGCCATCCATGGCGCTCATGGTCCCGACAACCCACCCGCCCCGTCCCACTCACAGTTTCAAGGTGGTTTTGGGAGAGCCCTGAGCAACGCTTGGCGCACCACGCCCCACTCACATTTTGAGTGTGGTTCCGACGCCAGCAGCGCAGTAGGTTGCGACACCGCCGACGCTCCGCGCATTGTGCTTCGGATTGTTCAGGCAGCCGGAGCAACGCGCGACGCCGCGGTGTGTACCTGATGCATCGCGCCATCGCTGGATAAAAGGAGCCGCGCATGGCGTGGCTCTACCGCTTCAGCCGTGTGCGCTTTTGTCATGCGCACCGACCCACTGTGGGTGGGTCGGCCTGGGTGGGTTGGCGGGACCATGAGCCGCATGGATGCGGCGACATGAGCCTCCATGGACGGATTCACGGCGTGTCCCGCAAACCCACCCAGGCCGGCCCACTACCCGTCCCCCTAGAGCGTCCTGCTCTACGCTCTGCTGTGCTCTGCGCTTCTGCCGACCAACGGTCGGCACTACGGAGCACGAGAGAATCAGTACCCCGCGGCCTGCCCATCCTTGCGGCTTTCCGACGCCCCGTAATACACCCCGGTCTCCGGATCACGCAGGATCGCCTGATACCCACCGTACGGACCATCCGCAAACACAACACGATGGCCCTTGCGCATCAGCGCACGCACCGTCTCGTACGGGAAGCCCGTTTCCAGATTCACCTCGCCGCCATCGCTCATCGCCGTCGCCTGCCCGGTCGGCTCGGTCGAACCCTCATGCTGGATGCGCGGCGCATCGCCGGCTTCCTGCAGGTTCATCCCGAAATCGACCATGTTCATCACGATCTGCGCATGGCCCTGCGGCTGCATCGCACCGCCCATCACCCCGAAACTCATCCACGGCTTGCCGTCCTTGGTGACGAAACCCGGGATGATGGTCTGGAACGGACGCTTGCCCGGTGCATAGCCGTTGGGATGATCCTTCTGCAGCACGAACATCTCGCCACGGTCCTGCAGGATGAAGCCCAGGCCCGGGGGCGCCATGCCGCTGCCCATGCCGCGGTAGTTGGACTGGATCAGCGAGACCATCATCCCGTCGGCATCGGCCACGGTCATGTAGATCGTGTCGCCTTCCTGCAGTTGCCTGGGCGTGCCCGGCTGCACTTCGCGCAACGCCTTGTCCATCGAGATCAGCTTGCGGCGCTCGGCGGCGTAGCCCTTGGAGATCAGCCGGTCGACCGGGGCCGGATGGAACGCCGGGTCGGTGTAGAAGCGCGCGCGGTCGGCGAAGGCCAGTTTCTTGGCTTCCACGAACAGGTGCACGTGTTCAGGCGAGCCAAAGGCAATCTTGGAAAAATCGTAGCCTTCCAGCACGTTCAGGATCTGCAGCGCGGCGATGCCCTGGCTGTTCGGGGGCAGTTCCCATACGTCGTAGCCACGGTAGTTGCTGCTCACCGGCTCGACCCACTCGCCGTGGTGGCTGGCCATGTCGTCATAGCTCAGGTAGCCGCCGTTGGCCTTGAAGTAGGTGCCGATGGTGCGGGCGATGTCGCCCTTGTAGAAGGCATCGCGACCGCCCTGGGCGATCTGCTCCAGGGTGTGGGCCAGATTCGGGTTCTTCCACATCTCGCCCTTGCGCGGGGCATGTCCGTCGATCGTGAACTGCTCGGTGAAGCCCGGGTACTTGGACAGCCGCGGCACCGAACGATCCCAGTAGTAGGCAATGACCTCGGCGACCGGATGACCTTCACGGGCGTAACGGATCGCCGGGGCAAGGTTGTCGGCCATCGGCTTGCGGCCGAAGCGCTCGTGCAGGGCGAACCAGCCGTCCACCGCACCGGGTACCGAGACCGGCAACGGGCCCGTGGCCGGGATTTCCTTCAGGCCGCGGCGCTGGAACTCGGCAAGGGACAGCGACTTCGGCGAGCGCCCCGAGCCGTTGTAGCCATACAGCTTCTGCGTCCTGGGGTCCCACACGATGGCGAACAGATCACCGCCGACCCCGTTGCCGGTCGGCTCCATCAGGCCAAGCGCGGCGTTGGCGGCGATCGCGGCATCCACGGCCGAGCCGCCGGACTTCATCACGTCCAGCGCGATCTGGGTGGCCAGCGGCTGGGAGGTAGCGGCCATCGCATGCGGGGCGATCACCTCCGAACGGGTGGCAAAGGGGTGGCCGGTGATCCGGTCGGCGGCGATCGCTGCGGCGGGCAGCGTACACAGGAGGGCGGCGGCGAGCAGGCCGCGGGCAAGGCGTGGCGACACGGGGTGGTTCCTGATGGGTGGTAGCCATCCGATGGTGGCGGCAGATGCCCTCCGATGACATCCCACAATGGTCATGCACGAAGATGAAACCGGTCCCCGATCCGCGCAATCCGGCACGCCAAAATGCTGAATTCCGGTTCACCGGAACGCTTTCAGCCGCAACCATCCTTGTGCGGCGGGGCCTTGCGGTGGATGCAGGCGAAACCGATGGAAATTCTGTTTCCAGGGTTGACACCGCCAAAACCCGTGTGGTTTTCTCGATCTCATGTTGCAGCGCACAGCCACCCGCGAATCCATCGAGCACGCCGACCACGGCGCGGCCTCCATCCATTCGCTTCTCGTCCTCGTACTTATTACCCAACCAACAGGTGCGGGACGGACCGGCGTGTAAGCAAGACTGCCAGGTATCCATCAAAACCCGCACCCGACCAGGTGCGGGTTTTTTCGTTTCAGAACCCTCCGATTTCCACCTCCCCTCCGATTTCCACCTCCCCTCCGAGTTGCCTTCCACCATGACCCGCCAGCCCACCTCGAGCCAGCCGACGCCCACCGCCCCCACGGCGGGTGCGTCCGCGTGTGGTCGCGGCCAGGCCGGCGCCTTCCCTTCCCCTGATGGGCCGACGCGTCGCTGACCGTCGGCCCTCTTTTTTCTTGCCTCCAAAGGACCTCCCCCATGAGCACCAACGACCTGCCCCAGATCAAGATCGCTGTTGTCGGCTACGGCAGCCAGGGCCGCGCGCACGCGCTGAATCTGCGTGAATCCGGTTTCGATGTCGTCGTCGGGCTGCGCCCGGGCGGTCCGACCGAGGTCAAGGCCCAGGCCGACGGCTTCACCGTCAAGGCGCCGGCCGAGGCAGTGAAGGATGCCGATCTGGTCGCGGTGCTGACCCCGGACATGGTGCAGAAGAAACTCTACGAAGACGTACTTGCGCCGAACATGAAACAGGGCGCGGTGCTGTTGTTCGCGCATGGCCTGAACGTGCATTTCGACATGATCACCCCGCGCGAGGATCTGGACGTGGTGCTGGTCGCGCCGAAGGGCCCGGGCGCACTGGTCCGTCGTGAGTACGAGATCGGTCGCGGCGTGCCGTGCATCTGGGCCGTCTACCAGGACAAGAGCGGCAGGGCGGCCGAATTCGCGCTGGCCTACGCCGGCGGCCTGGGCGGCGCGCGCGCCAACCTGATCCAGACCACCTTCAAGGAAGAAACCGAGACCGATCTGTTCGGCGAACAGGCCGTGCTGTGCGGCGGCGCCTCGGCCCTGGTCCAGGCCGGGTTCGAGACCCTGGTCGAAGCCGGCTATCAGCCGGAAATCGCCTATTACGAAGTGCTGCACGAACTGAAGCTGATCGTGGATCTGTTCTACGAAGGCGGCATCACCCGCATGCTGGAATTCATCTCCGAGACCGCGCAGTACGGCGACTACGTCAGCGGCCCGCGCGTCATCGATGCCGGTACCAAGGCGCGCATGAAGGACGTGCTGACCGACATCCAGAACGGTACCTTCACCAAGAACTGGGTGGCCGAGTACGAAGCGGGCCTGCCGAACTACACCAGGTTCAAGCAGGCCGACCTGGAGCACCCGATCGAAAAGGTAGGCAAGGAACTGCGCGCCAAGATGGTCTGGTTGCAAAGTCAAGCCGCGTAAACGCGCGGCTCCCCCACCCGCTTTCGTAAAGGTCACCGCATGAACACCTCCGCACACAGCACCGCGCCCCGCAACGGCGCACGCTGGTTGACGCAGGCCCTGGAAGCCGAGGGCGTGCACACGCTGTTCGGCTATCCGGGCGGCACCATCATGCCGTTCTACGACGCCCTGGTGGATTCCGGGCTGAAGCACATCCTGGTCCGCCACGAACAGGGCGCGGCCCTGGCCGCCAACGGTTTTGCCCGTGCCAGTGGCCGGGTCGGCGTCTGCGTCGCCACCTCCGGCCCGGGCGCCTCCAACCTGGTCACCGGCATCGCCGATGCGATGCTGGATTCGGTGCCGATGGTCTGCATCACCGGCCAGGTCGCCACCCCGCTGCTTGGCACCGACGCGTTCCAGGAACTGGACGTGTTCGGGCTGACCCTGCCGATCGTCAAGCACAGCTGGCTGGTGCGCCGCGTGGAAGACCTGCCGCAGGTCGTCGCCGATGCCTTCCGGATCGCCCGCGAGGGTCGCCCCGGCCCGGTGCTTATCGATCTGCCCAAGGACGTGCAGGTGGCCGATGCGTCGCACCTGCCCGACCACGTGCCGGCCATCGTGGTCGCACCGCCTGCCCCGCAGGACGAGGCCATCGCGCAGACCATCGCCGCGATCGCCGAGGCCGAGAAGCCGGTGATCTATGCCGGGGGTGGCGTGGCGCTGGGCGATGCGGTGGAGGATTTCCGTGCCTTCGTCGAGGCCACCCGTATTCCGACCGTGCTGACCCTGCGCGGCCTGGGTGCGCTGCCGCCGCAGCATCCGCACTACCTGGGCATGCTGGGCATGCACGGCACCCGCGCGGCCAACATGGCCGTGCAGGAAAGCGATCTGCTGGTGGTGGTCGGCGCGCGTTTCGATGACCGCGCGACCGGTAAATTGAACGAGTTCGCGCCCTTTGCCCGTGTCGTCCACATCGACGCCGATGCCTACGAGATCTCCAAGCTGCGCACCGCCGACATCGCGGTGCCGGGCAACGTCGGTACCGCGCTGCGTGCGCTGACCGCAGCGGCCTCGGTGCCGGCCGTACAGGACGCCTGGCGCAAACGCTGCGAAGGCCATCGCGAACGCTTCGCGCCGCGCTACGACGCACCGGGCAAGCACATCTATGCGCCGGCGCTGCTGAAGCGCCTGAGCGAACTGGCGCCGAGCGACGCGATCATCGCCTGCGATGTCGGCCAGCACCAGATGTGGGTCGCCCAGCATTGCCGCTTCAACCACCCGCGCAACCACCTGACCAGTGGCGCGCTGGGCACCATGGGCTTCGGCCTGCCGGCGGCGATGGGCGCGCAGTTCGCCTGCCCCGACCGCACCGTCGTGCTGGTCTCCGGCGATGGCAGTTTCATGATGAATGTGCAGGAGCTGGTCACCATCGCCCGCTGCCGCCTGCCGGTGAAGATCGTGCTGCTGGACAACAGTTCGCTGGGCATGGTCCGCCAGTGGCAGGAGCTGTTCTTCGCCGAGCGCTACAGCGAGATCGATCTGTCCGACAACCCGGACTTCGCCGCACTGGCCCAGGTGTTTGGCATTCCGGCTACGCGCATCGAAGCGCGTGATGATGTCGAAGGTGGCCTGGCCGCGATGCTGGCCCAGCCCGGCCCAGCGTTGCTGCATGTGGCCATCGATGCGCGTGCCAACGTGTGGCCGCTGGTGCCGCCCAACAACGCCAACAGCACGATGCTGGAAAGCAACCCTGCCCATCAGTCCCAGGAGTTCCCCAATGCAATACCGGCTTGACCTGGTGCTGACCCCGGCCGAAGGCGCGCTGCTGCGCGTGATCGGCATGGCCGAACGCCGCGGCTTCGCGCCGCGCGCGATCGCCGGCGCGCCCAATGCCGCCGACGATGGCCGCTGGCACCTGCAGCTGGTGGTGGACAGCACCCGTCCACCGGAAACGCTGCGCCGCCAGATCGAGAAGATCTACGACTGTGTTTCCGTGCGCATCAGCGCGCTGGAACCCGGAGTCTCCGCATGAACGCCCGCACCGCTGCATCGGTGCCGGTACGGAGGTCTCTTCTCGCAGCACAGGGATGTGCAAGTGGTGCGCGTGCAGGATGCATGGCGTCGCACCGCGCAGCACAGGGATGTGCAAGTGGTGCGCGTGCAGGATGCACGACGTCGCACCACGGCGCGCCGTCGCAGCGCGTACCGCATGGCGACGATCACCGTGGCCGGGTGCACGATGCCCGCTAGCCGCACCCCGCAGGAACCGGAGGTAGGCGACGTAAGCGTCGCCGATGTGCTGGCCGCGCAGGCGCGGCTGCGCCGCTTCCTGCCGCCCACGCCGCTGCATTACGCCGAGCGCTTCGGCGTGTGGCTGAAGCTGGAGAACCTGCAGCGCACCGGCTCGTACAAGGTGCGCGGTGCATTGAACGCGCTGCTGGCCGGCCGCGAACGCGGCGATGACCGCCCCGTCATCTGCGCCTCGGCCGGCAACCACGCCCAGGGCGTGGCCTGGGCCGCCTACCGCCTGAACATCCCGGCGATCACGGTGATGCCGCACGGTGCACCCGCCACCAAGATCGCCGGTGTCGCCCATTGGGGCGCCACCGTACGCCAGCACGGCGAGAGCTACGACGAGGCCTATGCCTTCGCCCGCGCCCTGGCTGACCAGCACGGCTATCGCTTCCTGTCCGCCTTCGACGATCCCGACGTGATCGCCGGCCAGGGCACGCTGGGCATCGAGCTGGCCCCGCATGCGCCGGATGTGGTGATCGTGCCGATCGGCGGCGGCGGCCTGGCCTCCGGCGTCGCGCTGGCGCTGAAGTCGCAGGGGGTGCGCATCGTCGGCGCGCAGGTCGAGGGCGTCGATTCGATGGCCCGTGCGATCCGCGGCGACGTGCGTGAGATCGCCCCGGTCGCCACGCTGGCCGACGGCGTCAAAGTGAAGATCCCCGGTTTCCTGACCCGCAAGCTGTGCGGCGCGCTGCTGGACGATGTCGTCATCGTGCGCGAAGCCGAGCTGCGCGAGACCCTGGTGCGGCTGGCGCTGGAAGAACACGTCATCGCCGAAGGCGCCGGCGCGCTGGCACTGGCTGCCGGCCGCCGCGTGGCCGGCAAGCGCAAGTGCGCGGTGGTCTCCGGCGGCAACATCGATGCACTGGTCCTGGCCCAGCTGCTGGCCGACATCCGTCCCCGCCCCCCGCGCAAACCGCGCCGCCGCGCCAGCGAGCGAACACGCCCGCCCCTACCGACCGTGCTCGCGACACCCCCGATCTCCGTTTCGATTCCTACCTCTGCCATCCCATCCGACCTTGCCGTCGAGGAGACCTCCTGGTGACCATGCCCAACTCCCCCCACATCAGAATTTTCGACACCACCCTGCGCGATGGCGAGCAATCGCCCGGCTGCAGCATGACGCCGCCGCAGAAACTGGTGATGGCCCGTGCCCTGGCCGAGTTGGGCGTGGACATCATCGAGACCGGGTTCCCGGCCAGCTCGCAGTCCGACCGCGAAGCGATGACGCTGATCGGCCGTGAACTGCGCCAGACCACCCTGGCGGTGCTGTCGCGCTGCCTGGCCACCGACATCGAGACCTCGGCCAAGGCCCTGGAGGTGGCCGCCAGACCACGCCTGCACCTGTTCCTGTCGACCAGCCCGCTGCATCGCGAGCACAAGCTGCGGATGAGCCGCGAGCAGGTACTGGAGTCGGTGCACAACCACGTCAGCCTGGCCCGCGGCTACGTGGACGACGTGGAGTTCTCGGCCGAAGATGCCACCCGCACCGAGGAAGACTTCCTGATCGAGGTCGCCCGCGTCGCCGTGGCCGCCGGCGCTACCACCATCAACCTGCCCGACACCGTGGGCTTCACCACGCCGGAAGAGATCCGCGGCATGTTCCAGCGCGTGATCGCCGGCGTGCCCGACAGCGACCGCATCATCTTCAGCGCGCACTGCCACAACGATCTGGGCCTGGCCGTGGCCAACTCGCTGGCCGCCATCGAAGGCGGCGCGCGCCAGGTCGAGTGCACCATCAACGGCATCGGCGAGCGCGCGGGCAACTGCTCGCTGGAAGAGATCGCGATGGTGTTGAAGGTGCGCAACGCGTTCTACGAGGAAGACACGCGCATCAACACCCCGCGCATCGTCGCCACCTCGCAGCTGCTGCAGCGCCTGGTCGGCATGCCGGTCCAGCGCAACAAGGCGATCGTCGGTGCCAACGCGTTCGCACACGAATCGGGCATCCACCAGCACGGCATGCTGCGCCACCGCGGCACCTACGAAATCATGCGCCCGGAAGACGTGGGCTGGGAGTCCTCGCAGATGGTGCTGGGTCGCCACAGCGGCCGCGCCGCGGTCGATCAGCGCCTGCGTGCGCTGGGCTTCTGGCTGGAGGAGGAAGAGCTGAAGCTGGTGTTCGAGCAGTTCAAGGCGCTGTGCGAGCAGCAGCGCGTGGTCACCGATGCCGACCTGCAGACCCTGATGCAGGGCAGCGCCACCCAGAATGGCTACCGGCTGGCGTCGATGACGATCAGCGATGTCGGCAGCCGCGCCAATGCGCTGGTCGAGCTGTCCGATCCGGAGGGCAACCGGGTTGCCGAGACGGCGCAGGGCGATGGCCCGGTGGACGCCTTGTTCGGCGCGCTGTCGGCCGCCACCGGCGTGCAGTTGATGCTGGACAGCTACCACGTGCACAGTGTGGGCATCGGCGCCGATGCGCGCGGCGAAGCCAACCTGAGCGTGCGCCACGAGGGCGTGGAGTACGAGGGCACCGGCACCAGCCGCGACATCATCGAGGCCTCTGCGCTGGCCTGGCTGGAGGTGGCCAACCGGCTGCTGCGCCAGCGCAACGCAACGACCGAGCAGCCCACGGCGACCGCCGCGGCCTGAGCACCCCATGACGTACCCCGAACCGCAGCAAGGCCAGTCCATGACCCCAGCTCCCCGCACCCTGTACGACAAACTGTGGGATGCCCACGTCGTCGTGCCCGAAACCGACAGCGCGCCCGCCGTGTTGTACATCGATCTGCACCTGATCCACGAAGTGACCTCGCCGCAGGCGTTCACCGAACTGCGCGAGCGCGGCCTCTCACCCCGCCGCTCGGACCGGACCAAGGCGACGATGGATCACTCCACCCCCACCCTGCCGGCCGCTGCCGACGGCAAGCTGCCGTATGCCAGCGCCGCCTCCGAGGCGCAGGTGGCCATGCTGGCCGCCAACTGCGCCGAGCATGGGATCGAGCTGTTCGACCTGCAGTCGGCCAGCCGCGGCATCGTGCACGTGATCGCGCCGGAGCAGGGCTTCACCCAGCCGGGCATGACCATCGTCTGCGGCGACAGCCACACCTCCACGCATGGGGCGTTCGGCGCGCTGGCCTTCGGCATCGGCACCAGCGAGGTCGGCCATGTGCTGGCCACCCAGTGCCTGCTGCAGCGCAAAGCCAGGACGATGGCGATCACCGTCGACGGCGTGCTGGCGCAGGGCGTCGGTGCCAAGGACGTGGTGCTGCACATCATCGGCGTGATCGGCGTCAACGGCGGCACCGGCCATGTGCTGGAGTTCCGTGGCAGCGCGATCGACGCGATGGACATGGAGCAGCGCATGACGTTGTGCAACATGTCGATCGAAGCCGGGGCGCGCGCCGGCATGGTCGCCCCCGACCAGATTACCTTCGACTGGGTGGCCGCCACCCCGCGTGGCCCCAAGGGCGCCGCGTTCGATGCCGCGGTCAGCGCGTGGTCGCAGCTGCGCAGCGATCCCGGTGCGCGTTTCGATGTCGAGGTCCACATCGATGCCGCCGACATCCGCCCGACCCTGACCTGGGGTACCCACCCCGGCACCGCCATCGCGGTGGACCAGCCGATTCCGGCGGCCAACGACGCTGCCGCGCAGAAGGGCCTGGACTACATGCACTTCCACGCCGGGCAGACCCTGGCCGGCACGCCGGTGGACGTGGTCTTCGTCGGCTCCTGCACCAACGGCCGCTTGAGCGACATGCGCGACGTGGCACGGGTGCTGCAGGGCCGCCGCGTCGCCCCGAGCGTGCGCATGCTGGTGGTGCCTGGCTCGGAAATCGTCAAGCGCCAGGCCGAAGCCGAAGGCATCGATGTGATCGTGCGTGCGGCCGGTGCCGAATGGCGCGAGCCCGGGTGTTCGATGTGCATCGCCATGAACGGTGACCTGGTCGCACCGGGGCAACTGGCGGTCAGCACCAGCAACCGCAATTTCGAGGGCCGCCAGGGTCCCGGCTCGCGCACCCTGCTGGCCTCGCCGATGACGGCCGCCTGGGCCGCGGTCAACGGCCGCGTCGCCGACCCACGTGAACTGTATGCCACGCTGGAGGTGGCCTGATGAGCGGCTTCCGTACCCTGACCTCGACCAGCGTGGTGCTGCGCGAGACCAACATCGATACCGACCAGATCATCCCCGCGCGCTTTCTGTCCACCACCGAACGCGTCGGCCTGGGCAAGCATGCCTTCAACGATTGGCGCTGGCAGAGCGAGGGCGTGCCGAACCCGGCGTTCGCCTTCAACCAGCCGCACAACGCAGGCCGCAGCATCCTGCTGGCCGGCCGCAACTTTGGTTGCGGTTCCTCACGCGAGCATGCGCCGTGGGCACTGACCGACCTGGGCCTGCGCGCCATCGTCAGCAGCGAGATCGCCGACATCTTCCGCGGCAATGCGCTGAAGAACGGCCTGCTGCCGATCGTGCTGGACGAAGCCGATGTGCAGACGCTGATGCAGCGCCCGGATGACGCGCTGACCATCGATGTGGCCGCGCGCGAGCTGCGCACGCCCGACGGGCGCGTGTATGCCTTCCCGTTGGACGGCTTCTCGCAGACCTGTCTGCTGGAAGGCGTGGACCAACTGGGGTATCTGTTGGGCCGTACCCCTGACATTGAACGTTACGAGAGTGAACATGCACGCTGAGATTGTCGTATTGCCGGGTGACGGCATCGGTCCGGAAGTCGCCGCTGCCGCCGTGGCGGTGCTGGAGGCCGTCGCCACCCGTTTCGGCCACACCTTCGGTTTCCAGGAACACGATATCGGTGGCATCGCCATCGATCGCCACGGCGAGCCGCTGCCGGCCACCACACTGGAGGCCTGCCGCAAGGCGGACGCCATCCTACTCGGTGCGGTCGGTGGCCCGAAGTGGTCCGATCCCAACGCCAAGGTCCGCCCGGAACAGGGCCTGCTGGCGATCCGCAAGGCGCTGGGGCTGTACGCCAACCTGCGCCCGGTGCGCACGCATGCAGCGGCGCTCGGCGCTTCGCCGATCAAGGCCGAGCTGCTGGAGGGTGTGGACTTCGTCGTCGTGCGCGAACTGACCGGTGGCATCTACTTCGGTGAGAAGACCCGCACCGCGGATACCGCCAGCGACCTGTGCAGCTACAGCGTGGGCGAGATCGAACGCGTGATGCGAAGCGCGTTCCGGCTGGCGCAGACCCGCCGCGGCAAGGTCACCTCGGTGGACAAGGCCAACGTACTGGAGACCTCGCGCCTGTGGCGCGACGTCGCCGCGCGGATCGGACGCGAAGAATTCCCGGAGGTCGCGCTGGAACACCAGCTGGTCGATTCGATGGCCATGCATCTGCTGGCCAAGCCGCGCGAGTACGACGTGATCGTGACTGAAAACATGTTCGGCGACATCCTCACCGACGAAGCCTCGATGCTGGCCGGCTCGCTCGGCCTGCTGCCCTCGGCCTCGCTGGGCGAGCCCGGTGCGGTCGGCATCTACGAGCCGATCCACGGCTCGGCACCGGACATCGCCGGCAAGGGCATCGCCAATCCGTACGCCACGATCTTCAGCGCCGCGATGCTGCTGCGGCATTCACTGGGGCTGGACGAGGAGGCTGCTACGGTCGAGGCAGCGGTGTATGCCGTGCTGGATGACGGCGTGTTCACCGCCGACCTGGCAGCCAAAGGTTTCGCGGTGAGTACCGCCGCAGCGACCGACGCGGTCCTTGCCAAGCTGCAATGATCGCAAAGGACGCGGCCTGAGGGCCGCGTTCCTGTTTCTACATCCCGCACGGCCTCCCTGTCCCGTCGGTCACGTCGCTGCCAGCGGCCGGCCCCCAACAAGGAAAGCCATTGAATCATCGTTCCTCAGACGACTTCCTCAACCACGTGGCCCAGCGGGATCCGCATCAGCCGGGGTTCCTGCAGGCCGTCAAAGAAGTGATCCAGAGCCTGTGGCCCTTCCTGGAGCGACATCCCCGTTACCTGGAACACGGCCTGCTGGAGCGGCTGGTGGAGCCCGAGCGGGTGATCCAGTTCCGCGTGGCCTGGGCCGATGATGCCGGCAGGACCCATGTGAATCGCGGCTGGCGGGTGCAGCACAGTTCGGCGATCGGCCCGTTCAAGGGCGGCATGCGCTTCCACCCGTCGGTCAATCAGTCGATCCTGAAGTTCCTCGCGTTCGAGCAGACCCTGAAGAACGCGCTCACCACCCTGCCGATGGGCGGTGGCAAGGGCGGCTCGGACTTCAATCCCAAGGGCCGCAGCGACACCGAAGTGATGCGCTTCTGCCAGGCCTTGATGCTGGAGCTCCATCGCCACCTCGGTGCCGACACCGACGTGCCCGCGGGCGATATCGGCGTGGGCGCGCGCGAGGTCGGCTACATGGCCGGCATGATGAAGAAACTCACCAACAATGCCGCCTGCGTGTTCACCGGCAAGGGCCTGTCCTACGGCGGCAGCCTGATGCGTCCGGAAGCCACCGGCTTCGGCACGGTCTACTTCGTCGAGCAGATGCTGCACCATGCCCGCCGCGACACCGATGGCGCGAAGGTGCTGATTTCCGGCGCCGGCAACGTGGCCCAGCATGCGGCGATCAAAGCCATCGAGCTCGGCGCGAAAGTACTCACCCTCTCTGATTCGGGCGGGACGCTGTACGCCCGCGAGGGCTTCGATGAGGAGGCGCTGCAGGAGGTGCTGGACCTGCGCAACGAGCGCCGTGGTTGCCTGTCCGAACTGGCCGACGACAAACGCTTCGAGTACCTGGACGGCAGGCGCCCCTGGCACATCCCGGCCGAGATCGCCCTGCCCTGCGCCACCCAGAACGAGCTGGACGAAGACGACGCCCGCGCCCTGGTCGACAACGGGGTGCTGTGCGTGGCCGAAGGCGCCAACATGCCCGCCACGCTGGAGGCGGTGGACGTCTTCCTCAAGGCGGGCACCCTGTACGCACCGGGCAAGGCCAGCAATGCCGGCGGCGTGGCCACCTCGGGGCTGGAAATGAGCCAGAACGCGCAGCGCCTGTCCTGGCATCATGCCGATGTCGACGAGCGCCTGCACGGAATCATGAAGGACATCCACGCCAATTGCGTGCGCCATGGCAATCGCGCCGATGGCAGCGTGAACTACGTGGATGGCGCCAACATCGCCGGCTTCGTCAAAGTGGCCGATGCAATGCTGGCGCAAGGCGTTTACTGACGCTGATCAAGAAAAAGGCGCCGCATCCGCGGCGCCTTTGGATGTCACCTGCCGTGGCGGTCAGTGCGACGTGTCAGCGCCGGCCTCATCCGGCTTGACCCGGAACCACGCCGCATACAGTGCGGGCAGGAATACCAGGGTCAGCACGGTGCCGACGATCAGGCCGCCCATGATCGAGATCGCCATCGAGCCGTAGAACGCACTGCGCGACAGCGGGATCATCGCCAGCACCGCCGCCAGCGCGGTCAGCACGATCGGACGGAAGCGGCGCACGGTGGCATCGATGATCGCGTGCCAGCGGTCGTGCCCGGCGTCGATGTCCTGCTGGATCTGGTCGATCAGGATCACCGAGTTGCGCATGATCATGCCGGCCAGCGCGATCGTGCCCAGCAGCGCCACGAAGCCGAACGGTGCGCGGAACAGCAGCAGGAACAGGGTCGCGCCGATGATGCCCAGCGGCGCGGTGACCAGCACCATCGCCGCACGCGAGAAGCTGCGCAGCTGCAGCATCAGCAACGTGGCCACCACGATCAGGAACAGCGGCATGCCGGCCTTGATCGAATCCTGGCCGCGTGCCGAATCCTCGATGGTGCCGCCGGTTTCCAGCAGGTAACCAGCCGGCAGCTGCGCACGCACGTCATCCAGGCTCGGCAGGATCTGCTGGACCACGTCCAGCGGCTGCATGCCATCGCCGATGTCGGCACGCACGGTCACGGTCGGCAGGCGGTTGCGGTGCCAGATGATGCCGTCCTCGAACGCATACTCCAGGCGGGCGACCTGCGACAGCGTCACCGAGGTGCCGCTGCTGGTCGGGATCGCCAGGCTGCCGAGCAGGCCCAGCTGGGCGCGCTCGTTGTCCGGCCCGCGCAGCAGCATCTCGATCTGGCGGTTGCCCTCACGATAGGTGCTTACGCGCATGCCCGACAGCGAGCTGCCCAGGAACTGGCTGACCTGCGCACTGCTCACGCCCAGCGCGCGTGCACGGTCCTGGTCGATCACCAGCCGCACCACCTTGCTCGGCTCGCTCCAGTCCAGGTTGACGTTCACGGTGTGCGGGTTGGCGCGCACCTTGGCCTCCACCTGGCGGGCCAGCGCCTGCACCTGGGCGATGTGCTCGCCGGAGACGCGGAACTGCACCGGGTAACCGACCGGTGGGCCGTTCTCCAGGCGGGTCACGCGCATCTGTACGTCCGGGAACTGCTTGATGACGTCCTTGAGCATCCAGTCGCGGATCGCTTCACGGGCCTGGATGTTCTCGGTAAGCACCACGAACTGCGAGAAGTTGGTGGCCGGCAGCTGCTGGTCCAGTGGCAGATAGAAACGCGGCGAGCCGGTGCCCACGTAGGCCACGTAGTTGCTGATGCCCTCGCGCGCCTCGAGCAGTTTCTCCAGCTTGCTCGCCTGCGCCTGGGTGGCGGCCAGCGATGCACCTTCGGCCAGTTCGATGTCCACCATCAGTTCGGGACGGGTCGAATCCGGGAAGAACTGCTGCGGCACGAAGCGGAACATCAACAGTGACAGCACGAACAGCGCCACGGTCGCTGCGATCACCCACCAGCGATGGCGCAGGCAGGCATCCAGGAAGCCGCGGAAGCGCACGTAGAACGGACGCTGGTACGGATCGTGGTCGTGCGCGTGTTCCTTCGGGGCGAGCCAGCGCGCGAACGCAGGATGGCGGTCGGCCCACTGCAGGCGCCTGGCGCGCCAGCGCCCGGCCAGGCTGGTCGGCTTGGGCAGCTGCGGATTGAACAGGTCCGGCAGCATCTTGTCGCCCAGGTACGGGATGAACAGCACCGCGGCGATCCACGACACCACCAGGGCGATGGTCACCACCTGGAACAGCGAGCGGGTGTACTCGCCGGTGCTGGAGGCAGCCGTGGCGATCGGCAGGAAGCCGGCGGCGGTGATCAGCGTACCGGTCAACATCGGGAACGCAGTCGATTCCCAGGCGAAGCTGGCTGCGCGCAGGCGGTCGTAGCCCTGCTCCATCTTGGTGGCCATCATCTCCACCGCGATGATCGCATCGTCGACCAGCAGGCCCAGTGCCAGCACCAGCGCGCCGAGCGAGATCTTGTGCAGGCCGATGCCGAAGTAATGCATGACGAAGAACGTCATCGCCAGCACCAGCGGGATGGTCACGCCGACCACCAGGCCAGTGCGCAGGCCGAGCGAGAAGAAGCTCACCAGCAGGACGATCACCACTGCTTCGGTCAGCACCTGCACGAACTCGCCGACCGATTCTTCCACCGCGTGCGGCTGGTCGGAAACTTTGCGCAGTTGCATGCCGGCCGGCAGGCTCTTCTGCAGGCGCTCGAACTCGGCATCCAGGGTGGCGCCGAGCTTGAGGATGTCGCCGCCGTCCTTCATCGCCACCGCCAGGCCGATCGCGTCCTGGCCCATGAAGCGCATCTTGGGCGAGGCCGGATCGGCAAAACCACGTTTCACCTCGGCGATGTCGCCCAGGTGCAGGGTGCGCTCCCCGGCCTGGATCGGGAACCTGCGGATGTCCTCGATGGTGTCGAACTGACCGGTCACGCGCAGCTGCACGCGGTCGCTCGGGGTCTCGAAGAAGCTGGTGCCGGTAACCGCGTTCTGGTCGGCCAGCGCCTGCTGCACCTGCTGCAGCGATACGCCCAGCGTGGCCAGCTTGGTGTTGGACAGCTCGATCCACACCTTCTCGTCCTGCAGGCCGACCAGGTCGATCTTGCCGACGTCGGGCACGCGCTGCAGTTCCAGCTGGATGCGGTCGGCATAGTCACGCATGACGGCGTAATCGAAGCCGTCACCGGTCAGCGCATAGATGTTGCCGAAGGTGTCGCCGAACTCATCGTTGTAGAACGGACCGACGATCTCCTGCGGCAGCGTCGAGCGGATATCGCCCACGCGCTTGCGCACCTGGTACCAGAGATCGGGAATCTGCTTGGAGCGCAGGCTGTCGCGCGCCATGAAGATGACCTGCGATTCGCCCGGCCGCGAGTAGGAGCGGATGAACTCGTACTCGCCGGTGTTCATCAGCGCTTTCTCGATCGGCTCGGTCACCTGCCGCGAGACCTGCTCGGCCGTGGCGCCCGGCCAGATCGTGCGCACGACCATGGCTTTGAAGGTGAACGGTGGATCCTCGGACTGGCCGAGGTGTTTGTAGGACCACGCGCCGATGACCGCAAAGGCGATCATCGCGAACAGGACCAGCGGGCGATTGCTCAGCGCCCATTCGGAAAGATTGAAGCGGCGCACGCGCTCAGTCTCCCTTGGCGGCGGGCGCCGGCGTGGTCGGCGTCGTACCGAGCACCGGGCGGTTCTGGCGATCCACGGCCGTCACCGGTTGGCCCTCGCGCAACAGGTGGCCGCCGGCGGCAACCACCCAATCGTTTGCGTTCACGCCGGTCAGCACCGGCACGGACTCGGCGGCATAGGCACCGACCGTCACCGGCGTGGCCTTCAACGTGCGCTTGGCCGGATCGACCACCCACACGCTGCTGCGCCCATCGGTACCGCGCTGCACCGCGGCCAGCGGCAACTGCAGCGTTCCCTGGCGGCCGGCCGCGGCGAACACGCGCGCGCTCTGGCCCAGTTCCACTTCGGTCAACGCTTCCGGTGCCAGGCTGACGCGGGTCGCATAGGTACGCGCCTGTGCATCGGCGGCCGGGGCGATCTCACGGATCGTGCCCGCCAGCAGCTGGCCCGGGCGGTTCCACAGCTCCACCTGCACTGGCTGACCGACCTGGTAATCACGGATGTTGCTTTCCGGCAGCGCGATCACGACCTCGCGGCCACCATCGGCGGCCAGAGTGAACACGGTCTGCCCGGCACTGACCACCTGCCCGGCCTCGGCCTGGCGGCTGGCGACCACGCCATCGGCCGGCGCCCGCAACTGCGCGTATTCGGCCTGGTTGCGGGCCACGGCCAGATTGGCGCGGGCCGCATTGGCCTGCCCCTGCGCGGCCTTGAAGGCAGCGGTCTGGCTGTCCAGCGCGGATTGGCTGACCAGCTGCTGCCCGGCCAGCGTGGCGTAGCGCTTCTGGTCATCCCGGGCACGGATCAGATCGGCTTCGGCAGCGGCCAGCTGCGCCTGCGAGGCGCTGGCCTGGGAGGCGTAGTCGG
This sequence comes from Stenotrophomonas sp. GW821-FHT01H02A, assembly GCF_059422145.1. Taxonomy (NCBI): domain Bacteria; kingdom Pseudomonadati; phylum Pseudomonadota; class Gammaproteobacteria; order Lysobacterales; family Lysobacteraceae; genus Stenotrophomonas; species Stenotrophomonas sp. GW821-FHT01H02A. Next base: position 45,305 of record NZ_JBWKWI010000013.1, on the reverse strand, counting down.
CGGCATCCAGTTCGGCCAGCAGCTGGCCCTTGCGCACGCGCTGGCCGGCATCGACATGGCGCTTGATCATGTTCCCGCCGACGCGGAAGGACAGCGGGCTTTCCTCGCGGGCCCGGATCTCACCGGGATAGGCGGCCACTTCCTGGCCGGCCACGGTGCCGGGATGGACCACCAGCACCGGAATCGGCGCGTCCGGCTCGGCGTCCTGCTTGCCACATGCTGCCAGCGCCAGTGCCAGCAACCCACCACCCATCCATCGCATGTTTTTCATGAGGTCCTGGACCTGAAAGTAAGCCGGGAAACACCGCTGGAAACGCTCTGTTCCAGCCGCTTCAATATTGAACCAACCGGTATAGTATAAATATCGAACCGATTGGTCTAGTATTGATTGGATGACTGATCCGACCCCCTCAAAATCGCCTTCCAAGCCGGCCGCCAAGGCCGCCGGACCGGGGCGCCCGAAGGATCTGGGCAAGCGCGCGGCCATCCTGGAAGCGGCCAAATCACTGTTCGTGGACCAAGGCTACAACGGCGTGAGCATGGACAGCATCGCTGCCCAGGCAGGCGTCTCGAAGCTGACCGTTTACAGCCATTTCGGCGACAAAGAGACCCTGTTCACCGAAGCAGTGCAGTCCAAATGCGTCGAGATGCTGCCCGACGAGCTGTTCGTCACCGACGTTGAAGGCCCGCTGCGCGACCAGCTGTTGGGCATCGGCCATGCCTTCTTCACCCTGATCACCTCCGATGCGGCGGTGGCCGTGCAACGGGTGATGATGTCGCCGGATACCGATGACCGGATCCGCGAAGTGTTCTGGCTGGCCGGCCCGCAGCGGACCACCGATGCGTTGGCCGACTTCCTGCGTGCCCGCACGGCCCGCGGCGAGCTGGAGATGACCGACTTCCCGACCGCCGCGATCCAGTTCCTGACCTTGATCAAGGGCGAGCTGCATACGCATATGATGTGCGGGTTGCGGCCGGCCCCGGCCGAGTGCGATGCCAACGCTCACGTGAGCGCCAGCGTCGACTTTTTCCTGCGGGCGTATGCCCGGCGGCACTAAACTGAATGGACCGGAGGTCGCGGTGACTTCCGGCACTGCGACCCCGGCGCGACGGCAGCGATGCTCTCAGCGCGCCGCCGGCTCCCGGCACCGGTAAAATGGCCGGCCCACTGCGCTGGATATAGAACCTCATGACGATCGATTACTCCCACGCCCGCGAACTGATGGTCGAACAGCAGATCCGCCCCTGGGATGTGCTGGAAATCCGCGTGCTCGATGTACTGGCACGCTTGCCGCGGGAGGCGTTCGTCGCTGAATCGCACCGGGCCCTGGCCTACGCCGACATCGAACTGCCGCTGGGCAACGGGCAGAAGATGATGAAGCCGGTCATCGAAGGCCGCACCCTGCAGGCGCTGGATCTGCAGCCGGGCGACGAAGTGCTGGAAATCGGCACCGGCAGCGGTTACCTGAGCGCCTGCATGGGCGAACTGGCCCGCGAAGTGCTGAGCCTTGAAATCGACGCCGACCTGGCCACGACCGCGCGCGCGCGCCTGGATGCCGCCGGCCTGGGCAACAACGTCCGCATCGAAACCGCTGACGCGCTGAACTGGGACACCGAGCGCCGCTTCGATGCGATCTGTGTCACCGGCGCGGTGGATGTCATCCCGTCACGTTTCACCCAGTGGCTGCGTCCCGGCGGTCGACTGTTCGTGATCCGTGGCCTGTCGCCGGTCATGGAGGCGGTGCTGGTCAAGGCGGACGGCACCACCGAATCGCTGTTCGAAACCGATATCGATTACCTGCGCGGTGCCGCCCCGGCACCCCAGTTCCAACTCTGAGTCCAAGGAAGCCGCAATGATCCGCCGATCCCTCGCCTTTGCGCTGGCCGCCGCCCTGCTGCCGATGACCGCCTCTGCCGCCGACCTGCTGCAGGTTTACGAAATGGCGCGCAACGGCGATCCGCAGCTGTCGGCTGCCGAGTCGACCCGTCTGTATGACAAGGAAGGCGCCGTGCAGGCGCGTGCCGCCCTGCTGCCGCAGCTCAACGGCGAGGCCTCGCTCAACCGCACCCGCACCAACCCGAACCATGATCTGACCTCCAGCTCGTTCACCACCAAGAGCCGGAACTACACGATCAACGGCAGCCAGACGGTATTCAACTTCACCCAGTTCGCCAACCTGCGTTCGCAGCGCGAGCTGAGCCGTGCAGCGGACTTCACCCTGGATTCGGCCAACGACGACCTGATCGTGCGCACCTCGGCGGCGTACTTCAACGTGCTGGTGGGCATTGAATCGCTGTCGGCCGCGCAGACCAACGAAGCCGCTGCCAAGAAGCAGTTCGACTTCGCCGACAAGCGCCTGGAAGTGGGCCTGGCCCCGATCACCGACGTGCACGAAGCCCGTGCCCAGTACGACCAGGCCCGCGCCAACACGATCATCGCGCAGAACACCCTGGCCGACGCCTACCAGGCGCTGACCGAACTGACCGGCCAGCCGGTCACCGACCTGCGCGCCCTGCCGGCCGATTTCCGTCCGGAACTGCCGGCCAAGTACGCCACCATCGATACCCTGGTGGCCGAAGCCGTTGCGCAGAACCCGGCGCTGAAAGCGCAGGAACTGAAGGTCAACGCCGCCGAATCCGGCGTCTCGGCCGCCCGCGGCGCGCACTACCCGACCCTGTCGCTCGGCGCCACCGCCGGCAAGTCGGCCAGCTGGGGCGATGTCGTCGGCGACGGCGGCAGCAGCTTCAGCCCGGACCGTCGCACCAACAGCGTCGGCCTGACCTTGAACGTGCCGATCTTCTCCGGTGGCGCCACCCAGTCCGGCGTACGCCAGGCCCTGGCCCAGCGTGACATCGCCCAGGACGGTTACGAGCAGCAGAAGCGCGCCCTGGACCGCAACACCCGCAATGCCTACCAGACCCTGGTGGCCGGCATCAGCGAAGTGGAAGCGCGTCGTCTGGCCGTCGTGTCGGCACAGAGCGCCTATGACGCCTCGCAGGTCGGCCTGGAAGTCGGGACGCGTACCGTGCTGGACGTGATCCAGAACCAGCGCATCCTGTTCTCCGCGCAGCTGGACTACGCCAACGCCCGCTACACCTTCCTGCAGAACCGTCTGCAGCTGGGCCAGGCCGTCGGCACGCTGGACATCGCCGAACTGCAGGACATCAACCGCCTGCTGACCCAGAAGGCCGCCACGCCGAGCACCACCGTCAACTGATCGACGGCGCACGGCGAGAGAGAAAAACCACCCGCCTGCGGGTGGTTTTTTTTGCGTGCAAGGTGCCGATCCCGACACGCCACAGCCGCTGCCCACGCCACAACAACCCTCGCGATCGCATCGCGCAATGCCGACCTGCGCACAGTCTCCACCGTGAACCGGTCCACAGTCCGGCACGTCGCATGGAAAATGGCTTGACCCCTCACCATGGGCCGACTAAGGTCCGCCCCGCACCACCTTCCCTTTCCCTCCAGAGGCCCCCTCCTTGGACAGTCATAGTCGATCTCGTTGCTGCTCCTGAGCCGACGGACCCACTGACCCCAAGGTCGGTTCCGTCCGCACAGGACGGGGCCCACCAGCGCAGCTGACACGCTCGCCCGCCTCGCATCATCCGTATCGCCGTTCCACCGACCCCAAGAAGGGTGCCACTGGCGTTTCCGTTTGCCTGGAGATTGCCCATGCACGTTTCCCGTATGTTCGCCCTGCCCCTCGTGGCCGTGGCGATGCTTCCGTTCGACACCCGCGCCGCCGCCAGCCTGATGGTGGACGACGCCTCCATCACCGATGCCGGCCGCTGCCAGCTGGAAAGCTGGGGCCGCCGTATCGATGCCGGCAACGACTGGACGGCCGTACCGGCCTGCACGTTCGCCGATACCGAATGGTCGCTCGGCCTCAGCCATCAGCACGCCACCTCCACTACGCAGTGGGCCGTGGGCGCCAAGCGGGTACTGCGTGATCTCGATCAACGTCGTTGGGGCGTGGCAATCAGTGCCGGCCTCGGCAGCGACTGGCACCGCCCGCGCGCCGACGATTGGAGCCTCAATGCGCCGCTGACGATGGTGCTCGGCGCGTCTGACCGGACCCTGTTGCACCTTAATCTGGGCTGGGCGCGCACGGGCGATGCACGGGGTCGCACCGATGGCATCGGCGTGGAAATCGTGGCCGCACCGCACTGGTCACTGCTGGCCGAAACCGCCCGCGATGCGGCGCGCCAGCGCAGCAGTCAATTCGGCGTGCGCCACGAACTCTGGCGTGGCGCCAGCGTGGATCTGCTCGCGGGGCGTGCCCACCATCAGCGCGACGGTCAGTGGATCACGCTCGGCCTCAATCTCGCCGCCACCCGGTAATGCCGTGCGCGCCGGCTGACCGCACCGACTGATCCCGCCGGCCGCCTGCACTCCGCACGCGGCCCACGCAAACACCGCTTACCCGACTCGCCCGGACGCACTCCGGTGTGTCGGACACGTATACCCCATCACCGCGCGCTGCCACCCCACACGCCACTTTCTGCTGGAGCACCACCATGAACCGCGAAGACCTTCTGTTCTCGATCCGCACCCTCTCGCTTTCCCTCGACGCGGCTGGATTTGCCAGCATCGCGGCGACCACGCATCCCTCCGATCTGGTCGACGCACTCGACGCGCTGAGCGTGGACAAAACACTGCCCTTGCTGATGATGCTCGAGCCCACGGCGCGCGCCGATCTGTTCGCGCACTTCGCCGAGCTCCGCCAGGATCAGCTGCTGGCCGCGATGCCACGCGAGGCGGTGGTGCAGCTGTTCGAGCACATGCCATCGGATGACCGTGCCGATCTGTACAACCGCCTTGGCGATGACGCCAAGCAGAACCTGCTGCCGGCGCTGACCAAGGTCGAGCGCGACGACATCCTCAAGATGGCGTCCTACCCGGAAGGCACGGTCGGCTCGGCGGCCACCTCCGACTATGTCTGGGTCTCGCCGGAGATGACCGTCGCGCAGGCACTGGCACATATCCGCGCGACCGCACTGCACAGCGAGACGGTCAACATCCTGTTCGTGCTCGACCACACGCTGCGCCTGCGCGGCACGGTCGCGCTGCGCGATCTGGTGCTGGCCAACGAGAACCGTACCGTTGCTTCGATCATGCACGCGCAGCCGGTCGCGGCGAAGGCGAACTGGCCACGGCTGCAGGCTGCCGAACTGATCCGTCGCTATGACCTGCTCGCGCTGCCGGTCACCAATGGCGGCGACCGCATGATCGGCATCGTCACCGTCGACGATGCGATGGACATCGAGAAGGAGCAGGACGCCTCGCAGCTGGCACGTTTCGGCGGCACGGTGAGCGCGCAGGGCAATGACCTGGACGTGCGCAGCACACCGCTGAAGCAGATGTTCCGCGTGCGTGTGTTCTGGCTGGCGATCCTGACCTGCTTCGGCATCGTCACCAGCACCTTCGTCGCTGCGCAGGAAGAGCTGCTCTCGCAGGTGATCGTGCTGGCCGCCTTCATCGCCCCGATCGTGGACATGGGCGGCAATACCGGCAGCCAATCGGCCACGCTGGTGATCCGCAGCATGGCGCTGGGCGAATTGAAACTGAGCTGGCGCGATGTCTGGTTCGTGATCCGGCGCGAGCTGCCGGTGGTCGCCGCGCTGGGCATCAGCATCGCCGTGCTGGAAGCGATCCTGGCCTACTTCAGCAAGGGGGTAGGCATGGACGTGCTGCTGGTGGTTGGCTCGAGCATGCTCGCGTGCACCGCGCTGGGCGGCATCATCGGGGCGCTCCTGCCCTTCGCCGCACGCCGCATCGGGGCGGACCCGGCCACGCTGTCAGCCCCGATGATCACCTCGGTGATGGACCTGATCGGCGTGTTCATCTACTTCGGCTTCGCGTACGCCTTTCTCGGCGATCTGCTGGTCGCGGCTGGCTGACCCGCGCGCGGGCCTGGTCGACGCACGGCGCGATCAGGTCCGCGGCGTTCAGGCCACCGGCGGCGGCAGCCGCGGTGCGATCAGGGCGACGGTGCGCTTCAGCGCGCCACGCCCATTGCTCACCAGCGCGCAGCCTGCCCGCGCCATGTCTTCGCGGGCCTGTGGATCCCGCAGCAGGATCAGCAGCGCATCGCCGACCCCGTTGGCATCCTCGGCGATCACCACTGCACCGGCTTCGCGCATGCGCCGGGAAATTTCGGCGAAGTTGTGCAGATGCGGGCCCGTGACTGCCGCGGTGCCCATTGCCGCCGGCTCCAGCAGGTTGTGTCCACCGATGGCCTGCAGGCTGCCGCCGACGAAGGCCACCTGCGCGCAGCCGTAGAACGACATCAGCTCGCCGAGCGTATCGATCACGAACACATCCGTATCCGCCTGCGGCCACTGCTGCTGGCGGCGCGTGGCGACCTTCCAGCCCTGCTCGCGGGCCAGTGCTTCCACCCGCGGGAAGCGCTCGGGGTGTCGCGGTGCCCACAACAGCAACAGGCCCGGTACCGCGTCGCGCAGGCGGCGGTGCAGATCGATGGTGGCCTGCTCTTCGCCTTCGTGCGTGCTGGCGGCGATCCAGACTGGACGTTCGGCAGGCACCAGATCATGGAAGCGTGCGATGAAGTCCTGCACGTTCGGCGTGGCGATATCGAACTTCAGGTTGCCCAGCGGCTGCACCTGGTCCGCCCGCGCGCCCAGCTGGATGAAGCGCTCGGCATCGTCGGCCGATTGCGCGGCCACGCAGGTAACGGTGCGCAGCGCGCGGCCGATCAGCGGACGCAGCAGGCGATAGCCACGCAGCGAGCGCGCCGACAGCCGCGCATTGAGGATGTAGACCGGGATCCGGCGGTCGCGGCAGCCGAACAGCAGGTTCGGCCACAGCTCGGTTTCCAGGATCAGCGCCAGGCTCGGCTTGAAGTGGCCGAGGAAGCGGCCGACGCTGCCGGGCACGTCGTACGGCAGGTACACATGGTCCACCGCATCGCCCCACAACGCGCGGACCCGCTCGGAGCCGGTCGGGGTGATCGTGGTGATCACCCAGCGGATGTCCGGGCGCAGCGCGCGCAGGGCGTTCACCAGCGGCGCGGCGGCATTCACCTCGCCCACCGAGACCGCGTGCAGCCACACCCGCGGCTGGCCGCTGGAGTGCGGGTAGGAGGCATAGCGCTCGTCCCAGCGCTGGAAGTACTCGCGCACCCGGAAGCCCCGCCAGACCAGGTGGTACACGGTGATCGGCAACAGCAGGTACAGCACGGCCGAGTACAGGCCGCGCAGGATCCATTCGACGGGACTTTTACGCATCCGCAAAGGATACGGGAGCGGCGCGGGGAAGACACGCCGCGCTGCCGTGATGACCCCGCCGGGACGCATCCGGGCGCATCCATTAGAATCGAAGCATGTCCGATAACGCTTCCACTGCCACCCGGCCGTCCCTGCGCGATCCGCGCCATTGGCCGACCTTCGCCTTCATGCTGCTCGCCTTCGCGATCGCCCGCCTGCCGTGGCTGCTGCAGCGCGCGCTCGGTCGCGGCGTCGGTACGGTTGCCTACCGGCTGGCCAGCAGCCGCCGGCGCGCCGCCGAGGTCAACCTGAAGCTGTGCTTCCCGGAGAAGGACGACGCCTGGCGGCAGCGCCTGCTGCGCGACAGCTTCGATGCCCTGGGCGTGGGCATCTTCGAGTTCGCGCGGGCGTGGTGGGGGAGCATCGACAGCATCCGCCCGCAGGTCCGGATCGAAGGGCTGGAGCACCTGCACCGCATGCAGGCCGAGGGCCGGGGCGTGTTACTGGTGTCCGGCCACTTCATGACGCTGGAGATGTGCGGCCGCCTGCTGTGCGACCACGTCGCGCTGTCCGGCATGTATCGCAAGCACCGCAACCCGGTGTACGAGTGGGCGGTGAAGTTCGGCCGCCTGCGCTACGCCAAGGCGATGTACGCCAACGAAGACATCCGCGCGACCGTGCGGCATCTGAAGAAAGGCGGCTTCCTCTGGTATGCGCCGGACCAGGACATGCGCGGCAAGGACACCGTGTTCGTGCCGTTCTTCGGCCATACCGCCTCGACCATCACCGCCACGCACCAGCTGGCGCGGATGACCGGCTGCGCGGTGATCCCGTATTTCCACCGTCGGGAAGGCGGCAAGTACTTCCTGAAGATCGGGGCGCCGCTGGAGAATTTTCCCAGCGAGGATGTCGAGGCCGATACCGCGCGCGTCAACCAGGCCATCGAAGCGATGGTGCGCGAGGCGCCGGACCAGTATCTGTGGATCCACCGCCGGTTCAAGCGACAGCCGGGCGGCCGGAGCGACTATTACCGGTAGAGCCACCCCATCGCTGGCTGCACATAACGCCGGGTCCACCAAGCAGCCACGCAAGGCGTGGCTCTACCCGTCGTCGCGTGCCAGCAGACTGCCCGCATACAGCGCGGCCAACAACAGCGTGAGGCCACCCCAGAAAGTGGAGTAGAACGCCAGATGGGTGTTGAGCGGGAACACGGTTACCGCCAGCGCCAGCATCGCCGGACGTGCGCGCTCACGGGCTCCGGCCGGCGCAAAGCGCCACGCGCGCCAGGCCTGGGCCACCGCCGCCAGCCACAGCAGCAGGCCGAGAATGCCGGTTTCGGACAGGATCTCGAGCACGATCTGGTGTGCGTGCAACGCCGGGCCGGCACCCCAGACTTCCTGGGCGGACGGATCCGGGTTGCAGGCCGGGTACGCATCGCGGAAGCCACGCGCGCCGACGCCGTTGATGGGATGCTCCTCGATCATGCACGCCGCGGCCGACCAGATCTGCGCGCGGCCTGACAGCGCCTGGTTGACGCCATCGCTCTCGCCCTCCCAGGCCATGGCGGTACGTGCAACCCGGTCACCGACCTGGGGCACGCTCACGGTCAGCACGACCGCCGCCACCGCGCCCACCGCGACACAGGCCAGTAGTCCGCGCACGCCGATCAGCCGCCAACCGGAGAACACCAGCACCAGCGCATAAGTCAGCCACGCCGCGCGCGAACCGGCCAGTACCAGCACCACGCCCACCGCGGCCGCCACCAGCGACCAGCCGAGGATGCCGGCTCGGCGCGAGGCCGCGAACAGCAGGAACGGAGAAAGGCTCGCCAGCACCTGGCCGAACTTGAGATTGCACGGGCCGAGCACGCCACTGAGCCGATCGACCAGCGCCATCTCTTCGGGCGAGCACAGGCCGTGGCCGCTGACCGCCCACTTGAGCTGGTCCATCGACCAGAACAATGGACTGCTGCCGATGATCGCCTGGGCCAGCGCATCCACGGTCCAGAGACCGGTGATCACGGCCAGACCGCGCAGGGTCAGTGCGCGCCGCTGCGGGGTCGCCACGGCGATCGCCACCAGCCACATGAAGGGCAGATAGCGCAGGCCTGCAGCCGCCTTGCGCCACGCGGTACCGGGATCGATCGCATCGAAGGCGGAAAACGCCTGCGGCAGCCAGTAGCCCAGGAACAGGATGCTGGTCAGCGCCCAGGCCGGGCTGCTGAGCAGCCGCTGGTTGCCCTGCAGCCGCAACTGCACCATGCGCACTGCGGCGTACAGCGCACCGAGCACCAGCACGCCCTCGGCGATGCCGGGCAGCGGCCACAGCGCAACGAACGCGATGACCCACCATGGCGCCCAGCGGCCGGCACGGGAGGCCGGCGAACCCGGGAGAAGGGTCGGCTCAGCCGATGAGGGAGGCATAGAGCTGGAGCGTGTCACGTTGCATCGCCTGCAAGGTAAACGGGATCCGCGACGGCAATGCCGGCGGCTGCAGCAGCAACTGCTGCGCGCGCGCCAGCAGCGCATCGGCGTCGCCCAAGGGTACCGCGCCGGACGGTTGCAATTGAGTCAACAACTCGCCCACGCCGCCATGGTTCCAGCCCAGTACGGGCCGGCCCACCGACAACGCTTCGACCACGGTACGGCCGAACGCTTCGGCCTTGTCCGAGAGCTGCAGCACCAGATCGCTGGCTGCATACGCCTGCGCGATGCGCGAGGTCGGCGCGGTCATCAGCACCGCATCGAACACGCCCAGGCTGCGCGCCTGCGCCTCGAGTTCGGCCACATACGCCTCTCGCCCCGGTTCGCGCGTGCCCGGCATCCACAGTCGGGCCGGGACGCCGGCCGCATGCAGCCCGGCCAGCAGGCCCAAGGCATGGCGGTGCCCTTTCAGACGAGTGCCACGGCCCGGCAGCAACAGCAGCGGTGCATCGCCAGCCAGTGCGGGATGCTGCTCGGCCACGGCCAACCGCGCACGCCGATCCTGGCGGCCCACGCGTGGGAACTGGCTCACATCGACCCCACGCGGGATCACCTGCAAGCGCTCGGCCGGGACGCTGGGGTAATGCGCCTGCACGAACTCGCGCACGCTGTTGGACACGCAGATCACGCGCTCGCCGCTGGTCATCACCGCGCTGTAGCGGCCGGGCGAGTTGAGCCCGTGCACTGTGGTGACCCAGTGCGGGCGGGTGGCGGCCGGCAGGTTGCGCACGGCATACAGGCCCAGCCAGGCCGGCAGCCGCGAGCGCGCGTGCACGATGTCCGCGCCCACCTCGCTGAACAGATTGCGCAGGGTCAGCACGTGGCGCAGGGTCAGCAGCGATTTGCGGCCGATATCCAGGGTCAGGTGTTCGGCGCCGCTGGCGAGCAGCGGCTCGACCAAGCGCCCACCGGCAGACACGACGATGGCCCGGTGGCCGGCGGCAACCAGGGCGGAGGCGATCTCAAGGGTGGAGCGTTCGACCCCGCCGGAGTGCAGCGCCGGCAGCAGCTGCACCACGGTCAGTCGGCGCACAGTGTGGTCCGCGGGTCAGTCGGCGAGCACGAACACGGCGCCGCAGTACGGGCACGCGGCTTCGCAGTTGGGCTCGTCCTCGATCGGCAGGTACACGCGCGGGTGCGAGTTCCACAGCGCCATTTCCGGCGTCGGGCAGCTCAGCGGCAGGTCGCTGCGGTGCACGGTGTAACGCTTCTCGGCATTGGCGGGCGCGGTGGCGGTATGGCTCATGGCGTGGACACACAAAGGGGGTTGCGAGACCGTCGATTCTAGCATCTGGCGGCCGCGGAAGGCCGCCGGCGCCAGCTGCGCAACGTGCGGACCGGCCGGCGACCCGATGAACGACCACCCACGTTTTTAAATCGATCCAAATTGATTGTCAACAATCCGATATGAAACGAATTTGCGGGATTTAGATCGAACTAATTGCACTTGTCAGAGCCAGTTGTCGTGATGCAGGATCGGCCGGTACCGATCATCGACCCGATCGCCTGCCCGCCCCCCACCGGACATGCATCGCCGCTTTCCTGCCGTCTGCCGATGGCTGGGGCGATGCCGTCCGCCGTGGCCATCGATGCGGGTCCTGCCTGCCGCCTGCCCTTCCCGGGAGACCCTTGCATGACCCTGTCCGACCTGCGCCCCGTCCGCCGTGCCCTCCCCCTTGCCCTGGCCCTGGCCTGCGCATCGATCGCCCTGCCGGCCGCCGCGCAGGGCCTGCAGACCTCCTTCGAGCCGGGCCAGCCGGCCCCGGCCGCGGCGGCCAGCGACGGCGCCCTGCAGATACGGATCGGCGCTGGCCCGGCCGCTCCCTATGCGGCCAAGCCAGGCGTCGGATACAGCGGCCTGCATGCGCTGCACTACGCCAGCGCCGGCGGCCAGGCGCGCCGCCCGCTGTTCCAGACCGATCTCACCATCGAGGCCGATACCACCCTGTCCTGGCTGGTACTGCCCGAGATCGTCGGCAAGGACACCGTGGCCTCGACCTACGTCTCGCTCGATCTGGTCCTCGACGACGGCACCCGCGTCTCGGCCAGCGCGGCGCGTGATCATCACGGCGTAGCGCTGGGCGCCCGCGCGCAGGGCGACTCGAAGACGCTGTACCCGCAGCAGTGGGCGCGCAAAGCCGTGCGCCTGGGCGATACCCCCGCCCTGCGCGGGCGCCGCGTGGTCGCGCTGGAACTGGAGGTCGCCAGCGCAGACGGCGCCCCGGTCGCCGGTTGGATCGACGATGTCCGCCTGGAGACGCAGGCGCGCCGCACGCCGCAGCGCCCGTCGGACTGGGTGCTGACCACCCGCGGCACGCAGGCCAATGGCACCTTCTCGCGCGGCAACAACTTCCCGGCCACCGCCGTGCCGCACGGCTTCAACTTCTGGACGCCGGTGACCGATGCCGGCTCGCTGACCTGGCTGTACCGCTGGAACGAACAGAACGACGCCGCCAACCGCCCTGCCCTGCAGGCGCTCGCACTGAGCCATCAACCCAGCCCGTGGATGGGCGACCGCCAGACCTTCCAGGTGATGCCCTCGGCCAGCCGTGGCGTGCCCGAGGCCGACCGCGGCAAACGTGCGCTGAGCTTCTCGCGTGACAACGAGCAGGCCCGCCCGTACCGCTACGACGTGCGCTTCGACAACGGCATCGCTGCCTCGATCGCACCGACCGACCACGCCGCCGTGTTCCGCTTCGAGTTCCCCGACGGTGGTGATGCCAACCTGTTGTTCGACAACGTCGACGCGCGCGGCGGGCTGACCCTGGATGCGGCGACCCAGACGCTGTCCGGTTACACCGACACCCGCAGCGGCCTGTCCACCGGCGCGACCCGCATGTACGTGGTGGCCAGCTTCGACCGCCCGTGGCGCAGCAGCGGCACCGTGGACACCGGCCGACCGACCGGCTACATCAAGTTCGATGCCGGTGCCGACCGCCGCGTCTCGATGCGCATCGCCACCTCGCTGATCTCGATCGAGCAGGCGCGCCACAATCTCGCGCTGGAGCTGTCGGCCGCTGACGATGTCGATCGCGTGGCAGCACGCGCGCAGGACGCCTGGGATCAACGCCTGGCCCGCTTCGACATCGGCGATGCCAGCGACGACCAGAAGACCACGCTGTACTCCAACCTCTACCGGCTTTACCTGTATCCCAACTCCGGCCACGAGAACGCCGGCACCGCGGCAGCGCCTGACTGGCGTTACGCCAGCCAGGCCAGTGCCTCGGACGAGAACACCGACGGCAGCGCCACGCGCAGCTTCGCGCCGGTGCGCGACGGCAAGGTCTACGTCAACAACGGCTTCTGGGATACCTTCCGCACCACCTGGCCGGCCTACGCGCTGTTCACCAAGGACGACGCCGGCGCGCTGGTGCAGGGCTTCCTCGAGCAGTACCGCGCCGGCGGCTGGGTCGCGCGCTGGTCCTCGCCCGGCTATGCCGACCTGATGGTGGGCACCAGTTCGGACGTGGCCTTCGCCGATGCCTGGCTGAAGGGAATCGGTGGCTTCGACGCGCAGGAGGCCTATGCCGCCGCGCTGAAGAACGCGAGCGTGGTGCCGCCGGACCGCCATGTCGGGCGCAAGGGCATGGACCGCTCCACTTTCCGCGGCTATGCCACCGCCGACGTGCACGAAGGCATGTCCTGGACGATGGAAGGCGCGCTCAACGATTTCGGCGTGGCCAACATGGCCGAAGCGCTGGCCAGGCAGGCCGATACGCCAGCCGCACGCGAGCGCTATGCCACCGAGGCCGACTACTTCCGTCACCGCGCCGGCACCTACGCCACGCTGTTCGATCCCGCCGCGGGCTTCTTCCAGGGCCGCAAGCCCGATGGCAGCTGGCGGCTGGACGCCAAGGACTACGACCCGCGCGTGTGGGGTCATGACTACACTGAATCCAACGGCTGGACCTTCGCCTTCACCGCCGCGCACGACGGCGAAGGGCTGGCCGCGCTGTACGGTGGCCGCGAGCAGCTGGCGGCCAAGCTGGACACGTTCTTCGCCACCCCGGAAACCGCCGATGCCGCGTTCTCCGGTTCCTACGGCGGCACCATCCATGAAATGACCGAAGCGCGCGATGTGCGCATGGGCATGTACGCGCACAGCAACCAGCCGGCGCACCACATCCCGTGGATGTACCTGTATGCCGGGCAGCCGTGGAAGACCCAGCAGCATGTACGCGAAATCCTCTCGCGGCTTTACCTGGGCAGCGAGATCGGCCAGGGCTACCCGGGCGATGAGGACAACGGTGAAACCTCGGCGTGGTACCTGTTCGCCGCGCTGGGCATCTACCCGCTGCGCATGGGCGCGCCGGAGTACGTGATCGGTTCGCCGCTGTTCCGCCACGCCCGCGTCGAGCTGCAGGGCGGGGCGGTACTGACCGTCAATGCGCCGGCGAACTCGGACACCAACATCTACGTGCAGTCGCTGAAGGTCAACGGCAAGCCCTGGACCAAGACCTGGCTGCCGCACGCGCTGCTCGCCAAGGGCGCCACCCTGGACTTCGTCATGGGCCCGGAGCCCTCGCGCTGGGGTACCGGCGCGGATGACGCACCGCGCTCGCTCACCGCACGCGGCCAGCAGCCGGCCCTGCTGCACGACCTGCTTGGCAGCGATGCCACCGCGCAGCTCGGCGACGGCCGCGCGGCCGCGGCATTGATCGATGACGATGCAGCCACGGCGATGCCGCTGGGTGCTTCGAGCACGATCACGTTCAGCAACGTCGCCGCAGGCACACCGTCGATGTACACCCTGACCAGCGGCAATGGCCCGATCCGCGGTGGCGAATGGACGCTGGAGGCGCGCACCACCGGTGGCCGCTGGGTGCAGGTGGACCAGCGCCGCGGCGAAGCCTTCGCCTGGGCGATGCAGACCCGCCCGTTCCGCATTGCCCAGCCGGGGCGCTATGCCGAGTACCGCCTGCGCATCGGGGCACCCGGGCGCCTGCAACTGGCCGAAATCGAACTGCTCGCCCCGGCCCCTGCCCGATGAGGACCCTCATGCCGATTTCCCGTTGCCTGTTGACCGCCCTGCTCGTCACCGCCGGTCTCGCCGATGCCCATGCATTCGAGACCACACAGACCCGCCAGGGCGTGACCCTGCACTACCGCGATCCCGGCGATGCACTGGCCGCACCGGTACGCGAACGCATCATCGAGACGTTCTTCAGCGCGTATCTGCGTGAGCGCGCCGATTTCCACCCGGCCGCGCCGACGCAGGTCGGCATCGTGATCGACCCGGCGTACGACGGCATCGCCTTTGTCGGCGAAAAGGCGCTGGCAGCGACGATCACGATCAACCCGGCCTGGCTGGCCAAGCATCCGGGTGACATCGACCTGGTCACCCATGAAGCCATGCATATCGTGCAGGGCTACCCGGAGTACGCCAACGCGCGGGTGCCGGGCTGGCTGGTGGAAGGCATCGCCGATTACGCCCGCGACCGCTACGGCAAGGACAACGCAGGGGCGGGCTGGGCATTGCCCATGCAGGTCAAACCGGAGCAGAACTTCGACACCGGCTACCGGGTCACCGGTGCATTCCTGGCCTGGAGCGAGGCGCAGCATCCCGGGCTGGTGAAGGCGCTGGACGGCGCGCTGCGCGAGGGGCGCTATACGCCGGCGCTGTGGGAAACGCTCAGCGGCGTGGCGTTGCCAGTGTTGTGGGAACAGTACGTGCGCACACGCTGATTGCCCGGGGTGCCCGATCAGCGTTTGCGAGGAGCCGGCCAGCGGCCGGCACTACCGGTGCTGTTGGTCGATGGCAGGTACCGACCGTTGGTCGGTACGCTTTCGTGTGTCAGCGCGCGCCGACCAACCCGGCGTACAGCGCGAACAACTGCTGGAAGTACCGCTTCGTGCGTGGATGGCGCATGACACCGTTCCCGTGGCTGACCGTGGAGGATATGGTCGGGCCCAGGGTGGCGACGCCCCCACCGGAGCGCCGCCACGGCCGGGCCGCGTGGTGCTATTGGGCGCCTGGGAGGTTGCAGGGTGGTGACGCGTGGGCGGCGTGCATGTGGCAATGCAAAACGCCTACCGACCAACGGTCGGCAGCGACCGGTTTCGTGGCCCGAAACCAGAACGCGCCCCGAAGGGCGCGTTCTTGCAGCTGGAGGTCAGAAAGACCGGCGCGTTACGCGCCGTTCTTTTCGGCCTCCAGCTGCTTCCGGATCTGCGCATCCACGGCTGCGATCGCGGTCATGTTGAGCACACGGCGCGAGGTCGCGCTGGTGGTCAGGATGTGCACCGGCTTGGCCACGCCCATCAGGATCGGACCGATCGCCACGCCGTCGGTGAATACGCGCACCAGGTTGTAGGCGATGTTGGCCGCTTCCAGGTTGGGCAGCACGAACAGGTTGGCACGGCCCTTCAGCGTGCTGTTGGGCAGCAGCTTCTGGCGCAGGGCTTCATCCCATGCGGTGTCGCCCTGCATCTCGCCGTCCACGTTCAGGCGCGGGTTGCGCTTGAGCAGCATCTCGCGGACCGCACGCATCTTCAGCGCGTCCTTGGAGTCGTGGCTGCCGAAGTTGGAGTGCGACAGCAGCGCCACCTTCGGTTCGATGCCGAACAGCTTCATGCGGTAAGCCGCCTGCAGCGTCGCTTCGGTGATCTGTTCGGCCGTCGGGTCTTCCTGCACGTGGGTATCCACGAAGAAGAACACGCCCTGCTGGTTGATCACGCCGGTCATCGCCGAGGTGGAGGTCACCTTGGCTTCCAGCGGCAGCACGCTGCGCACGTAGCCGAGCTTCTTGTGGAAGCGGCCGACCACGCCGGTCAGCATCGCGTCGGCTTCGCCACGCGCCACCATCACCGCGGCGATCAGGGTCGGACGCGAGCGCATCAGGTTCTTGGCCGCGGCCACGGTCACACCGCGGCGGCCGGTGAGGTTGTGGTAGTACTGCCAGTAATCGTTGAAGCGCGGATCGTCGTTGATGTTGGTGATGTCGAAGTCGACACCGGCCTTCATGCGCAGGCCCAGACGCTCGATGCGCGATTCGATCACGTCCGGGCGGCCGATCAGGATCGGCTGCGCCAGGCCTTCATCGACCACGTTCTGCACCGCGCGCAGCACCACTTCTTCTTCGCCTTCGGCGTACACCACGCGCTGCTTGTCCGAACGCGCACGGTCGTAGACCGGCTTCATCATCAGGCTGGTGCGATAGACGAACTGGGCCAGCTTCTCGCGGTAGGCGCCCATGTCGGCGACCGGCCGGGTAGCCACGCCCGAATCCATCGCAGCCTGGGCCACCGCGGCCGACAGCTCCACCAGCAGGCGGCGGTCGAACGGACGCGGAATCAGGTAGTCACGGCCAAAGCTCGGGGTCTCATCGCCATAGGCCGAGCCCAGGTCGCTGGCCTCGCGGCGTGCCATCGCGGCGATCGCGTGCACGCAGGCGATCTTCATTTCTTCGTTGATCGCGGTCGCACCGACGTCCAGCGCACCGCGGAACAGGTACGGGAAGCACAGCACGTTGTTGATCTGGTTCGGGTAATCCGAACGACCGGTACCGATCAGCGCGTCCGGGCGTACCGAACGGGCCACTTCCGGCATGATTTCCGGCGTGGGGTTGGCCAGCGCGAAGATCACCGGATCCTTGGCCATGGTCTTGACCATGTCCGCGGTCAGGATGCCCGGCGCCGACAGGCCCAGGAAGATGTCCGCGCCGTCGACGATTTCGGCCAGCGTGCGCTTGTCGGTATCCCGCGCGTAACGTGCCTTCTCCGGATCAAGATCGCTGCGACCGGTGTGGATCACGCCGTCGCGGTCGAAGGCCAGGATGTTCTCCGGCTTCAGGCCCAGCGAGACCAGCATGTTGACGCAGGAAATACCCGCCGCGCCCATGCCGGTGGTGGCCAGCTTCACCTCGTCGATCTTCTTGCCGGTGACGACCATGGCATTGAGCACTGCGGCGCCGACGATGATCGCGGTGCCGTGCTGGTCGTCGTGGAACACCGGGATGTTCATGCGTTCGCGCAGCTTGCGCTCGACGATGAAGCACTCCGGTGCCTTGATGTCTTCCAGATTGATGCCGCCGAAGGTCGGTTCCAGCGAGGCGATGATGTCGACCAGCTTGTCCGGGTCGTTTTCATCGATCTCGATGTCGAACACATCGATGCCGGCGAACTTCTGGAACAGCACGCCCTTGCCTTCCATGACCGGCTTGCCGGCCAGCGGGCCGATGTTGCCCAGGCCCAGCACGGCGGTGCCGTTGGAGATCACGGCGACCAGGTTGCCGCGGGCGGTGAGCTCGCTGGCCTGCTGCGGGTCGGCCATGATCGCCTCGCAGGCGTGTGCCACGCCCGGGGAGTACGCCAACGACAGATCGCGCTGGGTCAACATCGGCTTGGTCGCGGTGACCTTGATCTTGCCGGGCGGCGAGAGCCGGTGATAGTCGAGGGCTGCCTGTTTGAAATCTTCGTTGGACATCGCTTTCTGCAGATGAATGGGCGAGAGGAACAGGGGATCATACCCCCGTTGGCGTGGACGGACCTGTCGCTACGCTGTCGCGGTCATGCTGCAACCGCACATAATCCAGCGCGTCACGCGGCCCGTTCGCCGGCGTATGCGGACCAGCCTGCCGCGCGCCCATGACAGCGCACACCGGGCCTTGAAAACAAAACATGGCCGTGCCGCCCCGGCAGGAACGGCACGACCATGCACCACACAATCAGTTCATCGGGCTCAATGCGCCGGGGCCGGCAGCGTCGCCGGCAGGTCATCGATGAGCAGCGACGGCAACTCGGCTTCGCGGCCATCGAGCACCATCGCCAGGCGGTCGCGGTCCAGCGCGTTTTCCCAGCGCGACACCACCACGGTGGCCACGGCATTGCCGATGAAGTTGGTCAGCGAGCGGCATTCGCTCATGAAGCGGTCCACGCCCAGGATCAGCGCCATGCCGGCCACCGGCACTTCCGGGACCACGGCCAGGGTGGCGGCCAGGGTGATGAAGCCGGCACCGGTGACGCCGGCGGCCCCCTTGGAGCTGAGCATCGCCACCAGCAGCAGGGCGATCTGGTGGCCCAGGGTCAACTCGGTGTTGGTGGCCTGGGCGATGAACAGCGCGGCCAGGGTCATGTAGATGTTGGTGCCGTCCAGGTTGAACGAGTAGCCGGTCGGGACCACCAGGCCCACCACGGACTTGCTGCAGCCGGCCTTCTCCATCTTTTCCATCAGCGAGGGCAGCGCCGATTCGGAGGACGAGGTGCCCAGCACCAGCAGCAGCTCGGCCTTGAGGTAACGGGCCAGCTTGAACACCGAGAACCCGCACAGGCGGCAGACCACGCCCAGGATCACCGCCACGAACAGGAAGGCGGTCAGGTAGAACGAGCCGACCAGCCAGGCCAGGTTGACCAGCGAGCCGACGCCGTACTTGCCGATGGTGAAGGCGATCGCGCCGAATGCGCCGATCGGCGCGGCCTTCATCAGGATGTGGACCAGGCGGAACACCGGCGCGGTCAGCGCCTCCAGGAAGGTCAGCACCGGGCGGCCCTTGGCGCCGGTCAGGGCCAGCGCGATGCCGAACAGCACCGCCACGAACAGCACCTGCAGGATGTTGCCCTCGACGAACGCACTGACCAGGGTGGCCGGGATGATGTCCATCGCGAAGCCGACCAGGGTCAGCTCATGCGATTTCTGCACATAGCCGTTGACCGCGGTCTGGTCCAGGTCGGCCGGGTTGATGTTCATCCCCGCGCCCGGCTGCACCACGTGCGCCACCACCATGCCGACCACCAGGGCCAGGGTGGAGAAGAACAGGAAGTAGGCCATCGATTTGGCGAACACCCGGCCGACGGTGCGCAGGTGGGTCATGCCGGCGATGCCGGTGACGATGGTCAGGAAGATCACCGGGGCGATGATCATCTTCACCAGCTTGATGAAGGCATCGCCCAGCGGCTTGAGCGATTCGGCGAAGGCCGGCTCGTAATGGCCGAGGATGGCACCGAGGACGATCGCCACCACCACCTGGAAATACAGTTGGCGGTAGAACGGCAGCGGCTTGGCCGCCAGCGGGGCGGTGGTGGGAACGTGCATGGGAAGCTCCGGCATTGTCACGAAGGATGCCGGCCGCGCTGGGCGGCATCTGGCGTGGCCTTTTTACGCCCGCATCTCGCCAACGCAGATAACCTATTGGTACTAGCCCCCCGGTTCAGCTGGCCGGACTGCCTACACTGCCCCTGCACCGCGCCCCCACGGCGGCGGGTGGCCCGGCAGCGGATGAAGGGGGGAGAGCCCCACAGATCTGCCGTTCGCGGCCGTTGTTGTTCTGCCCCACTCCTTATTGCAGCCACCGCCCATGCGCCCTACGCCCCTGTTCATCGCCCTGGCCCTGACCACCGCCCCGCTCGCCGCCACCGCGGCCGATTGGGACAACTGGCCGACCAAGACCACCTTCAGTGACGGTACCGAGCTGGCAGCTACTGCCAACATTGCCTACGACCTCAACGACTTCTCCGGCGGCAGCGGCATCGACGATGCCGACGCCGTGCGCCGCAAGGAATTCGGCGCAACCCTGAAAAAGAAGGGCGTTTACGACGCCATGGTCTACTACGATTTCCAGGCCGACACCTGGCTGGACGTATTCGTCCGCTTCGAGAGCAAGGCCTTCTTCGGCAGCGACATCGGCCGCTTCCGCTTCGGCTATATGAAGACCCCGGTCGGCCTGGATGCCGGCACCTCCTCGCGCGCCGGCAGCTTCCTGGAGACCGCCCTGCCCGTGCAGGCGTTCTACGAGGGCCGCCGCACCGGTGCCGAATGGGTGCTGGAACGCCCGGAGTACCTGTTGCAGGCCGGCGCCTACGGCGGCAAGGACCTGCAGGGCGACAATCCCGGCACCACCCAGGCGGTGCGCGCCGTGTGGACGCCGGTCAAGGCCGCAGGCGACGTGGTCCACCTGGGCCTGGCCTATTCGCAGGAAAACCCGCGCGGCTACCGCGATGGCCGTGATGTCTCGCATGCCGCCAGCGCGCGCCTGCGTGCGCGCCCGGAAGCCGGCCTGACCGACATCCGCCTGGTCGACTCCGGTGCGCTGACCACCGCCGACAAGATCGTCCGCACCGGCCTGGAAGGCATCTGGATCCGCGGCCCGTTCTCGCTGCAGGGCGAGGCGCTGCAGACCACGGTCAGCCGTGACGGCAAGCCGGATTACACCGGCAACGGCCAGTACGCGATGGCCAGCTGGATCCTGACCGGCGAATCACGCCCGTACAGCGCCGGCGCGGTGGCCAACGTCAAGCCGGCCCACGGCTACGGCGCGGTCGAACTGGTCACCCGCTACAGCCGCATCGATCTGGACGATGCCGACGTGTTCGGTGGCCGCCAGCATGATTGGACCCTGGGCGCCAACTGGTACCTGACCTCGCACTTCAAGTTCCAGGCGAATTACCTCAAGGTCGACGCCAGCCGTCGTGGCGTGCGCAGCCAGCCGGAAATCTTCGAACTGCGCGCACAGATGCACTTCTGAGCCCGCGTGGCGGACGCGTTGACGCGCGTCCGCCCTGCCCTGCCCTGCCTAGACTGACGGCATGTACCGCGTCTCCCGCTATCGCCCCTGGCTGCTGCTCATCGTCCTGATGCTTGGCGGCACCGCGCTGTGCGCGCTGCTGGCCGGACGCTATGCGCAACAGCGGGCACTGGACGATGAAAGCCTGCAGGTCCGGCGCCAGCTCGGTCTGTATGCCCAGACCCTGCAGCAACGCATCGATCGCTTCGGCACGCTGCCGCAGGTGCTGGCACTGGACCCGGACCTGCACCAGGCGGTGTCCCATCCGCTGACCGCCACCGAGCGCCAGCGCCTGAACCTCAAGTTGGCGCAGGCCAACAACGTCACCCGTGCCTCGACCCTGACCCTGATCGACAGCCATGGCATCGCGGTGGCGGCCAGCAACTGGGACCAGCCGACCAGCAACGTCGGCGAGGATTACAGCTACCGCCCCTACTTCCAGCAGGCGATGGCGCACGGCAGCGGCCATTTCTACGGCATCGGCATGACCACCGCCGTGCCCGGCTATTTCCTCTCGCAGGCGATCTACGACGCGCGCGGCAGCGTGCTGGGCGTGGTGGCGATCAAGATCGAACTGCGCGCGCTCGAACAGGAATGGTTGCAGAGCCCGGACATCGTGCTGGCCACGGACGCACATGACGTGGTGTTCCTGGCCAACGGCGACGCCTGGCGTTACCGCCTGCTGCGCGCGCTCGGCCCGCAGGAACGCAACGAGATGCTGGCCACCCGCCAGTACGCGGACCGCTCGCTGCAGCCACTGCAGGCACGCACGGTGGAGGTGCTCGCCGATGGCGGGCGCATGGTCCGCATCGAGCAGCCATCGCTGCCTCGGCCGGTGCTGTGGCAGACGTTGGCGCTGAGCGATCCACAATGGAAACTGCATCTGCTGCATGACGCCAGCGCCAGCGCGGCCGTCGGTCGCAGTGCCGCGCTGGCCGCCGGCGGGATCTGGCTGGCGCTGTGCTTCCTGGGCCTGTTCGTGCAGCAGCGTCGGCGCCTCGCCGCGCACCGCCAGCGCAGCCGGCGCGAGCTGGAAAGCGTACTGAAGCAGCACGCGCAGGAGCTGCGGACCGCCCAGGACGGCGTGCTGCAGGCTGCCCAGCAGGCCGACAGCGGCCTCAGCCGCAGCCTGGCACACCTGCCGCAGGGCGTGGTGGTGATCGACAACGAGCAGAAGCTGGTGGCGTGGAATGCACGCTACCTGGAGCTGTTCCGCTTCCCGACCGGGCTGATCCGGGTCGGGCGCCCGATCGAGGAAATCTTCCGCTACAACGCCCGCCGCGGTCTGCTCGGTCCGGGGCCGATCGATGAGGCCATCGAGCGCCGGTTGAACCACCTGCGCAGCGGACGTCCGCACATGCGCGAAAGCGAGAAGGACGACGGCACCGTGCTGGAGATCCGCGGCAATCCACTGCCCGACGGTGGCTTCGTCACCAGCTACGCCGACATCACCGCCTACAAGAACACTGCACGCGAACTGCGCTCGCTCGCCGATGCACTGGAACACCGCGTGGCCGAGCGCACCCGTGATCTGGACGAAGCCCGTCGCGAAGCCGAACGGGCCAACCGCTACAAATCGCGGTTCGTCGCCTCGGCCGTGCACGATCTGCTACAGCCGTTGAACGCGGCGCGGATGTTCGTTTCCGTCCTGCGCGGCAAGCTGCACGGTGACGCACGCGAACTCAGCGAGCATGTGGATGCCGCACTCGCCGCGCAGGACGCCATCCTCACCAGCCTGCTGGACATCTCACGGCTGGAATCGGGCGCGCTGCAGACCCATGTGCGCGCCTTCGCGCTGTCGCCGCTGCTGGAAACGCTGGCCCGCGAGTTCGGCCTGGCCGCCGACAGCCGTGGCCTGCAGCTGGACTGGGTGGACACGCGCGCGGTGGTGGTGAGCGACGAAGCGCTGTTGCGCCGCATCCTGCAGAATTTCCTGTCCAATGCGCTGCGCTATACCCCGCGCGGGCGCGTGCTCATCGGCTGCCGGCGCGTGGGCGACCAGTTGCGCATCGAAGTGCACGACCAGGGCCCGGGCATTCCCGAGAGCCTGCAGGGCGAGATCTTCGAAGAGTTCCGCCGCCTGGATGACGGCGTGGACCAGGAACGCGGCGCCGGGCTGGGCCTGGCGATTGTCGAGCGCATCGGCCGCCTGCTGGGGCACCGCATCAGCCTGCGTTCCACACTTGGACGTGGCAGCGTGTTCGCGGTCACGGTGGCGATGGGCAGTGCGGCCGACGTACCCGCACCCGCGGCGGAGCCGGTGGCGGCGCCCGAAGCGGGCGACGACAGCCCGCTGCGCCGCTGCCGGGTGTGGAGCATCGATGACGACCCGCTGGTGTGCGCGGCCACGCGCGCGTTGCTGGAACGCTGGGGTTGCTCGGTGGAACTGGCGGACGGACCGCAGGCGGCGCTGGAGATCGCCTCAGCGCTAAATGTGCCGCAGTTGCTGTTGCTGGACGTGCGCATGGGCCAGTGGCAGGGCCGGGATCTGTATGAAACGCTGTGCACGCTGTGGCATGCACGCCCACCGGTGATCCTGGTCACCGCCGAACGCGACGATGCATTGAAGGCGCAGGCGATGGAGAACGGCTGGGGCTTCCTCTCCAAACCGGTACGCCCGCCGGCGTTGCGGGCGTTGATGACGCAGCTGCTGGTACGCCATCGCCGGTAGGATCGGGCGACCAGTGCGTGATGTTGATCGCATGCGAACCGGATCGCTGACGCATCAGCCGCTGGGCGCGACCCTGCTTCAGCCGTCCAGGCCGGCGCCGGCGTCGCCTTCTGGTTCCAGTGCCTTCACCAGCACGGCCGCCTGGGTGCGGCTGTGGCACTCGAGCTTCTTGAGGATGGCGGTGACGTGCACCTTGACGGTGTTCTCGGCCAGGCCGAGTTCGTAGGCGATCTGCTTGTTGAGCAGGCCGTCGGCCAGGCTCAGCAGCACGCGGAACTGCTGCGGGGTGAGCTGGGCCAGGCGCGCGGCCAGCAAGGCATCGGATTCGGAACGTTCCGCAGCCATTGCCGGGAACCACACGCCGCCGTCCAGCACGACGGCCACGGCTTGGCCGATGGTCTCGGCGGGCGCCGATTTGGGGATGAAGCCGGCGGCGCCGAACTGCTGCGCGCGGCGGATCACGCGCGGGTGGTCGTTGGACGAGACGATCACGACCGGGATGTCCGGGTGCGCACCGCGTACATGCAGCAGCGAGGAAAACCCGCGGGCGCCGGGCATGGTCAGGTCCAGCAGCACCAGCTCGATGTCCGGGTGCTGGTCCAGCGCGGCTTCCAGCGTGGCGGCGCTGGCCACTTCGATCACGTGGACCTGCGGCAGCGCCTGACGCAGCGAATGCACGACCGCGGCACGCAGCAGCGGGTGGTCGTCGGCGACCAGGACGGTGATATCACTCATGCGTCCATTGTAATGACGTTGATGGCCAGCGGCGGCCTCACCGCTCCTGCTGCATGCTGCCCCGCCACGCTTCCAGGAACTGACGGCGCTTGAGCCCGTCCAGGTAGACCAGCAGGCCCGGGCCGAGCTGGATCGGTCGGTAGCTGCGTTCCGGCGAGGCGCCCCGGCGCTGGCCCGCTGCCGGCAGGATGGGCATCAACCGCGCCTCGCGGGAGAGCACCTGCTGCCCGCGGGGCGACAATAGATAATCGAGGAAGCGACGGGCTTCGTCCGGATGTCGCCCCCCGCGCGGAATCACCGCGGTCCGCAGCATGACCAGCGTGTAATCCTCCGGCTCGATGATGCCCAGCGGCGCACCCGCATCGATGCGGGCCTGCGCGTACGAGCCCAGCACGTTGTAGACCAGCGAAAGCTGGCCGCTGCTGACCTTGTCGAGCAGCACGCCGGTGCGCTCCTCCAGCTGTACATGGTTGTCGCCCAGCGCGCCCAGCAGGGCACCGGCCATGCTGCCGCGCTGCCCATCCTGGGTCGCCAGAAGATAGCCGACGCTGCTGCGCTGCGCATCATAGGTACCCACCCGGCCCAGCAGCGGGGCATCGGGTGCGCGCAGCAGCTCCAGCAGCTGCCGACGTGTATGCGGCACCCGCGCCGGCGGCAACGTGCGGGTGTTGTAGACCATCGCCACCGGCTCGTAGCTGATCCCGAACGCCTCATACCGCCACTGCGCCCAGCTCGGCAGCACATCGGTCTGAGCTGAGCGGTGGGCGAGCGCATGGCCGTCGTTGACCAGCTTGGTCTGCAGGTCCATGCCGCTGCTGATCAGCATGTCCGGCGCGCTCGGGCCACTGCGGTCGCGCAGGTAGCGCGCGTACATTTCCTGTGCGATCACATCCTCGTAGACGATCTCCGTGCCCGGATGCAGCCGTTGATAGTCGGCGATCACCGTGGCGAAGACCTCGATGTCGGTCGAGCCGTGGATGCGCAGCTGCGCGGTGGGCGCGCCCTGCGCCGGGAAGCGCTGCACGTCGCCCGGATCAGCCTGCGCGGTGGCAGTGAACAGCAGCATCAACCACGCCTGCCAACGTTTCATGCGTGCCTCCTCGGCAGCTGGATGGTGGCCACCAGGCCGCCATCCACCCGGTTGGACAGATCGATGCGGCCGCCGTGGCTGTCGACTACGCGCTTGACGATCGCCAACCCCAGCCCTGCGCCACCGGCGGCGGCACCTTCGCCACGCGCGAAGCGCTCGAACACGCGCTCCGCATCGGCCGGTGCGATGCCCGGGCCATGGT
This sequence comes from Stenotrophomonas sp. GW821-FHT01H02A, assembly GCF_059422145.1. Classification (NCBI taxonomy): domain Bacteria; kingdom Pseudomonadati; phylum Pseudomonadota; class Gammaproteobacteria; order Lysobacterales; family Lysobacteraceae; genus Stenotrophomonas; species Stenotrophomonas sp. GW821-FHT01H02A. The sequence continues at coordinate 19,396 of NZ_JBWKWI010000013.1, read as the reverse complement.
CGGCGATGGTCAGCACGCAATGCGCGTCGTCGGTGGTCAATGCCACCTGCAGCGCGCCGTCGCCCCCGTACTTGAGTGCATTGTCGATCAGGTTCTTGATGGCTTCGCGCAGCAGCAGGGCATCGCCGTTGACCCAGGCCGGATCACGGGTCACGGCCAGCTGCACCCGCGGCGCCGGCAATGCCTGCGGCAGTGCTTCATGCAGGGCCTGGTGGACGGTTTCGGCCAGGTCGACCGGCGCGAACCGTTGCAGGTTGGCGCGATGGATCACGCTGGCATCGCTGAGCAGCTGGTTGAGCAGGCGGCTCATGTGGGTGGCGTTGCGCTCGATCGCCTGCAGGCTGCGGCGCATGTCTTCCGGATCATCGTCATCCAGCGCCAGCTGCGCCTGCGCACGCAGCGCGGCCAAGGGGGTACGCATCTGGTGCGCGGCCTCGGCCATGAAGGCGCGCAGGGTTTCATGGCTGGTCGAGAGCCGGCCCATGAAGTGGTTCAGGGCACCGACCATCTGGTCCATTTCCTGCGGTGTGGCCGCATCCAGCGGGCGCAGATCGGACGGTTCGCGCCGTGACAGCTCGCGTTCGACGCGTACCAGCGGCCGCAGCGCGCGATGCACGCCGAGCGCGACCAGGGCCAGCGACAACAGGGAGAGCACCACGATCGCCACCAGTGCGCGGGTCACCATGTCCTGGGCCAGCGCCTCGCGCGCACGCCGGGTCTGCCCGACCTGCACACGCACTTCCGCCTGCGCGGACGGGGATGACACACGGCGCGAAACCACGACGAAGCGTACGGTCTCGCCGCTATAGGGCGCATCGAACAACTGCGGTCGATCGCTCGGCGCGCGTGGTGGCGCCGGGAGGTCGTCATAGCCGGTGACGGTCTGGTTGCGGGCGTCGGAGACGCGATAGAAGACGCGGTCTTCCGGTGCCATCGCCAGCAGATCGAGCGCGGCGTACGGCAGATCGACCTGCCACTGTGCCTCCACCAGCGCCACCGAATCGATGATCGAGAGGGCCGAGGACACCAGCAGGTGGTCATAGGAGCGGTTGGCGGCGCGCTGGCCATAGTCACGTGCACCGAAGAACAGCGCGATCGCGAACAACGCCATCAAGCCGCCGAGATAGAGCCACAGCGTGCGCCGGATCGAGGCTGGCGCACGGGCCTCAATCGCCATCGGCACTGCCATCGGGCGTGGCGCCCTGCGCTTCGAGCAGATAGCCGCTGCCACGCACGGTGACGATGCGCAGCGGTGCGTCGGCCAGCTTGCGGCGCAGGCGACCGACGTAGAGTTCGATCGCGTTGGGGCCGGCCTCGTCATCGAAGCCGAACAGGCCGTTGCCGATTTCATCCTTGGCGACCACCTGCCCGAGCCGGCCCATCAGGATCTCCAGCAGGCGGTACTCCCGGTTGGGCAGCTCGATCGGCTGGCCGTCCAGACTGACCCGGTGCGCGGCGTTGTCGAACTGGAAGCCGCCGATCTGCACCACCTCGCTGGCCTGCCCCCGGGTCCGCCGCAGCAGCACGCGGCAGCGCGCCTCGAACTCGCGGAAATCGAAGGGCTTGCCGAGGTAATCGTCTGCGCCGACGTCCAGTGCCTGCACGCGGTCCTCGATCCCGTCCCGTGCGGTGAGCATCAGTACCGGGGTGCTGTCGCCGCGCTCACGCATGCCGGCCAGCACGCGCAGACCATCCAGTTTGGGCAGGCCGATATCGAGCACGACCAGATCGAAGCTCTGGTAGCGCAGCACGCTCGCCGCCGCCAGCCCGTCGCTCTGCCAGTCCACGGCATGCCCACTGCGGCGCATGCGGCGGACGATCGCGTCGGCCAGGTCCGGGTTGTCTTCCACCAGCAGGATGCGCATCGGTCGGGATCGGGAAAGGTGCGGGAATGCTAGCGCGTGCGGCCGCTTCCGTGCGCTTCGCTGCGGTGCAGCAATGACTGACAGGTGGATGACAGCATCCCGGCACTAGGCTGCGCCATCGCGTCATCCCCGAACATCCGGTACCTGGGAGGGTCCATGGAACTGAACGCATTGCGCTGGTGCCTGCCAGCCGCCTGCACGCTGTTGTTGGCCGCGCCGGCCTGGGCCGCCGAGGACGGCGATGACGACCGCCCGGTCACCGCCAGCCTCGGCGGCCGCCTGCACCTGGACTTCGCCGATTTCCACAATGACGGCCGCGGCACGCCGAACAAGGACGACACCGAGATCCGCCGTGCGTGGGTCGACGTCTCCGGCAGGTTCTTCGCCGTCGACTACAAGCTGGAAGCGGATTTCTCCGGCGACCGGGTCGAGGCCAAGGACGTGTTCGTCAGCCGCAGCTTCGGCGATGCCGGCAAGCTGACCGTCGGTCAATTCAAACAGTTCTTCTCGCTGGATGACCGTACCAGCTCCAACTACGGCACCTTCCTGGAGCGCGGCAACGCCGGCACCACGCTGGCACCGCTGTATCGTCTCGGCGCCTCCTGGCAGGCCGCACGCGGCGACATGACCTGGGCAGCCAGCGCCTACAGCCTGGAAAGCATCGATGCCTGGCAGGTGAAGGGTCGTGCGGCCGGTGGGCGTGCCACCTGGGCGCCCGGTGCCACTGCCGGCGATGTACTCCACCTGGGCTTGTCGCTGGCCCACGAGCGCTACGACAACCCCGGCGCCGACGGCGTCCCCGGGCTGAAGATCCGGCCACGCCCGGCCGGCCACCTGTCCGACAACAGCCGCCTGACCCTGGTCGATTTCTCGGCCGGCCGCGATACCGACGTCAACAAATGGTCACTGGAATACGCCCAGGTGCTCGGGCCAGTGTCCTGGCAGGGCGAGTTCAGCGGCGCCACCTTCGACGACGGCAGCCAGCGCGGCAAAGTGCTGGCCGGCTATGGCCTGGTCAGCTGGTTCGTCACCGGCGAATCGCGCGTCTACGACCGCAAGACCGGCCGCTTCGGCCGGGTCAAGGATTTCCAGCACACCGCCGGCGCGTTCGAACTGGCGCTGCGCTATGACCAGATGCGCGGCGACCAGCATCTGATCGGCCAGCCCGACCTGCGCGATGGCCAGACCGAGGCGTGGACGCTGGGCGGCAACTGGTACATGCGCCCGAACCTGCGCTTCATGCTCAACCTGATCGAGAGCCGCAACCGCGACCGCCTGGCCGACGCCACGGTGGACCGCACCCGCGCCGTGACCGGCCGCCTGCAATACGACTTCTGATGTCCTCTTTCCACCCTGTTGCTTCTGGAGAATGCAGATGATGCTGAGCATCCTCGGCTTTGGCATGGTCATTACATTCATGTACTTGATCATGAGCAAGCGGCTGTCGCCGCTGGTCGCCCTCATCACCATTCCGATCCTGTTCGCGCTGATCGGCGGCTTCGCGGCCGGCATCGACGACATGATGCTGGAAGGCATCAAGAAGATCGCGCCGACCGGCGTGATGTTGATGTTCGCCATCCTGTACTTCGGGGTGATGATCGATGCCGGGCTGTTCGATCCACTGGTGCGGATCATCCTGCGCTTCGTCAAGGGCGATCCGATGAAGATCGTGCTCGGCACCGCCATCCTGGCGATGCTGATCTCGCTCGACGGCGATGGTTCGACCACCTACATGATCACCGTGTCGGCGATGCTGCCGCTGTACCAGCGGCTGGGCATGAACGCGCTGAACATGACCTGCGTGACCATCCTGGCCGGCGGTGTGATGAACCTCACCCCGTGGGGCGGCCCGACCGCGCGTGCGGCCACGGCATTGCATGTGGATCCGGCCGATGTGTTCGTGCCGCTGATTCCCTCGATGGTGATCGCCTGCGCCGGCGTGCTGGTGCTGGCCTGGTACCTGGGCATGAAGGAGCGCCGTCGCCTCGGCGTGGTCACCCTGCCGCAGGGCGGCAGCTGGATGGACAACAGCGTGTCCGATGACGGCAATACCCTGCCGACCGTGGAAGACGCCGAAGACACCAAGCGGCCGAAGCTGCTCTGGGTCAACCTGGGCCTGACCCTTGCCCTGATGACCGCGCTGATCATGGGCGTGCTGCCGATGCCGGTGCTGTTCATGGTCGGCTTTGCGATCGCCCTGGTCATCAACTACCCGAACCTGGCCGAGCAGCGCCGCCGCGTGGTCAACCACGCCGGCAACGTGCTGTCGGTGGTGTCGCTGATCTTCGCGGCCGGTATCTTCACCGGCATCCTCAACAACACCGGCATGGTCGAGGCGATGTCGCACAGCTTCCTGGCGGTCATCCCCGACAGCTGGGGGCCGTACCTGGCGGTAATCACCGCGCTCGCCTCGATGCCGTTCACCTTCTTCATGTCCAACGACGCGTTCTATTTCGGCGTGTTGCCGATCCTGTCCGAGGCGGCCGGCAATTACGGCATCACCCCGGTGGAGATGGCGCGCGCCTCGCTGGCCGGCCAGCCGGTGCATCTGCTCAGCCCCTTGGTGCCCTCGACCTACCTGCTGGTCGGCCTGGCCAAGGTGGAGTTCGCCGACCACCAGAAGTTCACCCTGAAGTGGGCCATCGGCATTTCACTGCTGCTGATGTTCGGCGGGCTGCTGTTCGGTCTGTATCCGCTTGCGTCCTGATCCGTTTACCAAGGAGCGTTCCGCCATGACTCTTCGCATCGCTTACGTCACCAGTGCCATGGGCAGTGTCGGCACTGCCATCTGCCAGAAGCTGGCCCGCAACGGCCATACGGTGGTCGCCGGCTGCGCCCCGAATTCGCCGCGCAAGGCGGCCTGGCTTCGCGAGCAGCGCGAGCTCGGTTTCGACTTCATCGCATCCGAGGGCAACGCGGCGGACTGGTCGTCGACGGTGGCGGCCTTCGCCAAAGTGAAGGCGGAGGTCGGCGAGATCGACGTGCTGGTCAACAATGCCGGTGGCAGCCGCGATGTGTTGTTCCGCCAGATGAGTCCGGACGACTGGAATGCGGTGATGGGTTCGAACCTGCATGCGCTGTTCAACATCACCAAGCAGGTGATCGATGGCATGAGTACGCGCGGCTGGGGCCGGATCGTGAACATCGGCTCGGTCAGTGCGCACAAAGGCCAGATCGGGCAGGTGAACTTCGCGACGGCGAAGGCGGCGATGCACGGGTTCAGCCGGGCGCTGGCCAATGAGGTGGCGACGCGCGGGGTGACGGTGAATACGATTTCGCCGGGGTATATCGCGAGTCAGTCGATCAGCAGTTTTCCGCCGGATGTGCTGGATCGTCTGGCGGGGTCTGTGCCGATCCGTCGGCTGGGCAAACCGGAGGAGGTGGCGAGTCTGTGTGCGTGGCTGGCGTCGGATGATGCGGCGTATGTGACGGGGGCGGATTATGCGGTGAATGGTGGTCTGCACATGTTCTGATGATCTTGCGCGTCCTGTTTGATGCGTGACCTCCCCCACGAGGTGAGCCGCGATGCTGGTTGGCGTCGCGGCTTTTTTTCTTCTCGTTGATGCTTTCTGGGGATGCGAGAAGGAGCAAGTGCGAATGCAACTGCGAATGCAACTGCGAATGCAACTGCGAATGCAACTGCAACTGCAACTGCAACGTCAACAGCGGAGCAACAGCCGGGGTGCACGGTTGTCTCGCGCTGGGCGAGCACGGATGGGTCGTCGGGACCCGCCGCAAGTACGTCCTTGTAGGCTCGTGTGTTGCCATCCATGGCAACACACGGTCCCGCCAACCCATCCGTGCCCACCCTTTGACAGGAGACCGGTGCGCAACGAAAAAGCCGGATCCTGGCGCCGTCGTTGTGGTCGGCTGGTCGGCCATTCGGCTGATCGCGCGCCTCCCCCCTTTCCGCCTGATTTCCGCTGCGTGGCAGTTAGGGCGTCTGGCCTTTTGCCTGGTGAGCTGTTGAGCCGCTGAGCCACTGGGGCTGTGGGATCTGCAGTGCTTTCAGCACGGTCACGACTTTCCGTGCTCAGACTCAGATGGCTCAGCTCGGCTCGTCCTTGCGCGGCTCCCGCTCTGGTTCCCATGGCCACCAGCGGCCTGTCGGAGGCGTGGGGCGTGTGGGTTGGCGGGACCGTTGTGCCGCATGGATGCGGCTCACGAGCCCCCATGGATGGGTTTACGGCGTGTCCCGCGAACCCACACGCCCCACGCCTGGCTCAGTCATCCGAGAAGCTCTGCGCTGTGGGCGGTGCACTGTTGGCATTGCGCCCTTGGCGATGCACAAAGCAAAGCCACCGACCAACGATCGGTGGCTCGCCTTGCCCTTGCAAGCGGAGATCAGAACTCCGCAGCCACCGTCATGAACAGCTGGCGCGGCGCGCTGGCGTGGATCGCGTAGCGGGTACCGGTCGGATCGGTCGGGGCGAACGAACTGAGCTGGCCGGCGTAACGCTTGTTGGTCAGATTGGTTGCATTGAGCGAAACCTTGACGTCGCGCAGGCCCAGGCCCGGCCCGAACGAATAGCCCATCCCCGCATCGAAGGTCGTCACGCCCGGCACCGACTGGTCGTTGGTGTAGGTGTAATACCGCTTGCCGGTGTACTTCGCGCGCAGGCTGGCGAAGAAGCCATCGTGGTTCCAGCTGATTTCACTGGAGGCCATGCGCTCGGGCGTGTCCACCGTGATCTTGCCCGCCACCGGCACGATCGCGCCGCCGGAGGTGTAGTCGTCCTCGTAGGTGGTCTTGTTCCACGAGAGCGCGTTGTACCACTGCAGGCCGTCCACCGGCTTGAGGATGAAGGTCAGTTCCGCACCGCGGCTTTTCACCGAACCAACGTTGATGAAGCGCGTGATGCACTCCGGGCGCGTGCCGACTTCGATGCTGGTGCAGGGGTTGAGCGAGAGCAGGCGGTTGTCGAACATCACGTGGTAGGCCGCGATCGAGGCCTGGTACTTCTCGCCGAAGGTGCGGAAGCCCGCTTCCAGTGTCTTGGACTTTTCCGGCTCCAGCCCGGCGCTGGCCGCGAAGGACTCGGGCGAAACCTGCAGCGGACCGCCGCTGCCGCCACCGACGAAAGCGGCGATGTTCTCCGAGTAGGAAGCGAACACTTCCTGGTTCGGGCTCAGCTTGAAGCCGATACCTGCCTGCGGCAGGACCGATTCCTTGGCGGTCAGCGTGCCCGATGCGTAGCTGGCTTCGGTGCCCGGCTTGGCATTGGCGGTCATGCGGGTGTTCGGGCTCTTGATGCCAACGTCCAGGGTCAGGCGGTCGTCCAGGAAGCGCATGCGGTCCTGCACGTAGAACTGGCGCGTGCGGATGTCGAAATCCTGGTCGAACAAGCGGCGGTCCGGATGGTTGAGGTAGCCGTCATCCAGGAACGGGCCGGTGATGTAGTAGAAATTACGCTCGACATTGTGGTCGTTGCGCTCGTACCACAGCCCTGCTTCCAGCGAATGGATGCCCCACTGCCAGCTCAGCGCGGCGGTGATGCCCTGGCGGTTGATGGTGTAGTTGGTGCTGCGGATGGAGATCGGCAGCATCTCCGCCGTACCCGGGTTGGACGGCTGGCCCGGTGCCCACCAGTGGCCCTGGCCGCGGTTCTCATGGTGGTAGCCGAGCAGCTTCAGGCGGGCATTGTCGCCCAGGGCCAGGTCGGCATCCAGCGAGTACAGGTTGTCATCGCGCAGCGCGCGGCTCTGGTAGTACGCGTCATCGATGCTGTTGACACCACCGCTGAAGGCACACTTCTGCGCGGCGTAGGTTCCCGGTGCGCAGTAGGCGGCGGCGACGGCACGATCCCAGTCCGGTGCGTAGATGTTCCAGTCCCAGCCCAGGCCCCGCGCCAGCATGCTCTTGGACAGGTAGGCATAGTTGGCCTGGCTCACCCGCGAGGTCGCGGCGAACGCGCCGAAGCGGTTGTCGCCGACGTTCCAGATCGCCTTGGCATTGAACTGGCGGGTGGTCTGGTTCTGGTTCGGCTCGGCCCACATGTCCGCATCCTGGTGCACGCCGGACACGTACGCCGAGAAGCCGTTGATGTCGCCGGTATCCACGCGCAGGTAGCCGCGGCGCTGGTTGTCGTCGCCGACGGTGACGCTGGCCTTGCCACCGAACTCGGTGGACGGGTCCTGCGAGAAGTACTGGATGGTGCCGCCGAGGTTGCTGGTCGAGGCGACGCCCAGCGAGCCGATGCCTTGCGACAGCTCCGCGCCGGCCAGGTTCTCGGCGATCAGCGCACGGGCGATGCTCAGGCCGTTGTAGTTGCCGTAGCTGTTGTCGCCCAGCGGGATGCCGTCGAGCGTGTAGCCCAGGCGGCTCTTGTCGAAGCCGCGCAGGCTGATCGTCTGCGATTCTTCATTGGCGCCGAAGGCATCGTTGGACTGCACGGAGACGCCTGGCAGGCGGTCGAGGATCTTCTGGCCGCTGGTGCCCGGCGGCAGCACTTCCTTGTCCACGGCGGTGATGCGCTGCACCTGGCGGGTCTCGCCCTGGCCGATCACCGACACGGTGTCCAGGGTCTGCGCGCTGAGCGCAACGGTGGCATCGGGGCCTGCGTTGGCAGCTGCGTCGGCAGCGTGGGCATTGGCGGCGCACAGCGCAATCGCCACGGCGATCGTCAGGGGTCGGGTCAGCATGGTAATCCGTTGCGTGGGGGGTGATGACCTGCGCACTGCAGGTGCGTGACCATCATGCGAGCGCAACATGAAAGGATTCTTACGCGGCGGCGTGCGGCAGATGAAATGCCCCCCACGCGCGACACCACGCGCATCCCCCGTGCCGTCCGCAGGTACAATGCACGCCTTACCACAACGGCAGGGACAGCAGGCAATGAACGAACAGGACTACGAGGCCGCCAAGTGGGCCCTGCTGCACGCGCATCTGGTGCAGGCCACGCCGGAACAGCGGCATCTCTATGTAGCGCGCTCGAACTACGGTGACAACCAGCGCGCGCTGGCGTGGCTGGCCGACCAGCCCGACCTGGACCGCGCCACGGCGCTGATGCTGTTCTGGAGCGTGGGTGCGGGCTCGCATGCGCAGTACGAATCGTTGGATGACGTGCCCGACTACGATCGCGACACCCACCAGTTCATCGGCGTGGTGTAGCAGCGTTTCCTTGGCGGCTTCTATGCCGACCACGGTATCGGCTTCGACCCGACCCGGTGGGACGGTGCCGGTCCGAACGAGCATTCGGCGGACGAACTGCAGCGCGTGCCGGCGCAGATGCTGCAGGCCGTGGACGGCGAGCATCACATCGATCCGTTCGACGAAGCCTACGATGAGGACTACGACGACGGCCTGCCGATGGCACTGGTCGAGCGGCTTTACGAGTTGGCCGACGTGCACATCGCCTGGGAGCAAGCCAACCCGCAGGCGGAGTAGGTCACCACCAACGGGGGTGACCTACTCGGCGGCCAGCTGGTCCATGCGGATGCGGTTGGCGAACAGCGAAAACGCCAGCATGCCAGCCAGTCCGTTGGCGCGGCTCACCCAGTGCGGCAGCCAGCGCGGCGGGCGCAGGATGCCCTCTTCAAACAGCGGCGCGAAAGCGAGCGCATCGGTCAGCGACATCTTGCCGGCGAACAGCCAACGGCAGACCTGCAGGCGGTCTTCGGCCAGCATGTGGCGGAAAAAGGTATGCACCGAGACCAGCCCGCGCAGGTACACGGTGTCCTTGGTGAACGCCGCGCCGCCGGTCGGCGGTACGCCGCGGAACACGCGCTGGGCCGAGGCGAAGCTCTCTTCGCTGTTCTGCCCGGCGTCACAGAAGTAGCGGAAAACCTCGATGAAATCGGCACCTTCGCGCGCCATCGCGATCGCTTCGGTACGCAGGCTGATGCGCTTGAGGCGTTCGATATCGATGCTGCCGGTGATCTGTTCGGCGAACGTGGCCAGTCCTTCCTGGGTGGCGGTGACCCGTGGCGAGGACAACGCCAGGCTGGGCAGGTGCGGCTGCTCGCGTCCGTTGAGTGCGGTCAGCGAATGCACCAGCGCTTCGTGGTGGAACAGCTGGGCGCGGTCATAGGCGCTGAAGCGGGCGCTGGTACGCAGGCGGATCCGGTTCGGGCCGGCGGCCGCCTTGGAGATGAGGTCCGGATCGAGCTGGACGCTGATGATCCGCGTCTCGAAGAACGCATCCAGATCGCTCTGCAACTGCAACTGCAGCGCGGTGGCCGAGACCGGTACCTGTTCTTCCGGCGCGAGCAGCTCGTGGTCCAGTTCCTGCGCGATCTGGATGAAGTGGCGGGCGGCGTCGCGGGTGCTGGGGCCGTTGCCAGGCAGCGGCTGTTCCGGCGCGCCGAACAGTTCCACCGAGTAACGATCGACCTCGGCGGTTCCCAGCGATTCAAGCAGGCCGGCGGCCTGATCCCAGCTATGCGCCGAGCGCTGTACGTACAGGCCGATGGGATGGTCTGGATCGCATTGCGCGCTGATCGCGGCCAGCCGGTGGCGGGTCTCGGCGAAATCGAGTTTGGGATAGTCGACCTGCGGCAGCACCGGTTGGCCGCGGGCGACGCTGGCCAGGAACGGGGCCTGCAGCGCAGCTGGCCAACTGGTCAGCCCCAGCAGTTTGATCCCGCCCACCGCCTCGACCAGTTGGGCATCGAGCGCGGTGTGGTGGGCAACGTCACGATCCACGGTCATTGGCGTGTCCATGAACGGACAGTAGCAAATGATAACGGGGACTGATAACGGGGACGGAGGTGGTTAATCGCTCCGATTAACTCCCCCCGTCCCGGTTAAACAATCATCTCCGGCCGCCCTTTCCGCCCGGGCGCCACTGCGCGCCCTTGCCGACGTGCTTTCGCTCGATGGCCTGCTGCGCCTGGCGCACGGCCAGCTTGGCAGCGGCGGCGGCCACTTCTTCTTTCAGCTTGAAGTAGTTGAGCAGGCGCTCTTCATCCAGCGTGCCGTCCTCGATGGCCGCGCGGATCGCACAGCCCGGCTCGCGCTGGTGCGCGCAGTCGCGGAATCGGCATTGCGCTGACAGCGCCTCCACGTCGGAGAAGCCACCTTCGCTCAGGGCTTCCTCACCGGTGGGCTTGAGCTCGCGCATGCCCGGGGTGTCGATCAGGCAGGCCCCGGCCGGCAGCGGAATCAGCGCGCGGTGCGTGGTGGTATGCCGCCCGCGCGAGTCGTTGACGCGCACATCGGCGGTCTTCATCCGCTCCTCGCCGAGCAGCGTATTGGTCAGGGTCGACTTGCCGGCGCCGGAGGAGCCGACCAGCACCACGGTCTGGCCGGCGCCCAGCCACGGCAGCAGCGCCGAGGCGCTGGCCGGGTCCTTACCGTTGATCGCCAGCAGCGGGATGTTCTGCGCCGCCAGTTCTTCCAGCACATCCAGCGCGTCCTGGCTGTATTCGGTCTGGTCGGCCTTGGTCAGTACCACCACCGGCTGCGCGCCACCCCCGCCGACCAGCAGCAGGTAACGCTCGATCCGGCGCGGGTTGAAGTCCGCATCCAGGCCGCAGATGATGAACACCGTATCGATGTTGGCCGCGATCACCTGCTGGTGGTAATGCTCGCCGGCCGCGCCCCGCTTGATCGCGGTGCGCCGCGGCAGCAGGGCCACGATCTTGATCCCCTCCAGCAGTACCCAGTCGCCGACCGCCGCCCGCTCGTGGCTGGGGAAGCGCGGGCGCTGCCACTCCGGCGGCGACTCGGTCTTGATCGCCGCTTCGGGCGCATCGGAGACGATGTACCCGGTCCGATGCTGCTCGATCACCCGGCCGGGGCGCGCCTGCGGGAACTGCTCGAACAGGGCCTGCCAGGCCGGCAGCTCCGGGCCGCCCGGCCAGGGCCAGCCAATGGTCTGCAGGGCAAGGTAATCAGTGGGTTCGCTCATCGTGCCCATTCTAAGGGGTGTGGCGACCGGGCGTCGCCGCGGGGGACTGGCGCGGGTCAGGACGCGCGGAATTCCTTTCATCTGAAACCGCCTTGCCAGGGCGCGGAATCCGGCCGGAAACGCTTGCCCTGCAACGCAACAATTCCGCTACCATGCGGTTTCCATGCCTGAATGACGGCCCGTTCATGTCCACGCCCCCGCTGAAGCCGCTCGCCACCCGCGAGCGCCTGTCCGAAGTCCGCTACGAGATCCGGGGCGAACTGGCGCGACGAGCGCGGGAGCTGGAGGCCCAGGGCCGCAAGCTGATCAAGCTCAATATCGGCAACCCCGGCAACTTCGGCTTCCGGGCGCCCGAGCATCTGCAGCGCGCGATCGCCGATGACATGGGCCGCACCGATCCGTACACCCACCAGCAGGGCCTGCCGGAGGCGCGCGAAGCCATCGCCGCCGCCTATGCCCGCCGTGGCGCACCCGATGCGCACCCGGACCGGGTCTTCATCGGCAATGGCGTCAGCGAGTTGATCGACCTGTCGCTGCGCGCCCTGCTCAACCCGGGCGACGAAGTGCTGGCGCCCTCGCCCGACTATCCCTTGTGGTCGGCCGCGACCATCCTCAACGATGGCCGCCCGGTCTATTACCGCTGCGCGCCGGAGAACGGCTTCCAGCCCGACCCGGTCGAGATCGAGGCGCTGGTGTCCTCGCGCACCCGCGCGATCGTGCTGATCAACCCGAACAACCCCAGCGGCGCCAGCTACTCGCGTGAGCTGCTGGAGCGCATCGTCGCCATCGCAGCCAAGCACAACCTGCTGTTGATGGTCGATGAGATCTACGACCAGATCCTGTACGACGACGCCCAGTTCCATGCCGTCGCGCCGCTGGCCGGCGAGCATCCGTGCATCACCTTCAGCGGCCTGAGCAAGGTGCACCGCGCCTGCGGCTGGCGGGTGGGCTGGGCGATGCTGTCCGGCGCGGCCGAGCGGCTGGGCGAGTTCCGTGCGGCGATGGATCTGCTCAGCGCACTGCGCCTGTGTGCCAATGTGCCGGGCCAGTACGCCATCGACGCCGCGGTCAACGGACCGGACACGATCTCGCCCCTGTGCGCGCCGGGTGGCCGCCTGTATGAAACCCGCCGCGCGGTGATCGAGGCCTGCAATGCCAGCGAGCACCTGTCGCTGGTGGCTCCGGCCGGCGCGCTGTACGCGTTCCCGGCGGTGGTCGGTGCGGCGGCGCGCAGCTTCGACGACCATGATTTCGCGCTGGAACTGATGAACGAGGAAGGCGTGCTGGTGGTCCCGGGGTCGAGCTTCAACGTGCCCTACCGCCACCACTTCCGCGTGACCCTGCTGCCCGAGCCGGAGGTCATGCGTGATGTGTTCGCGCGCATCGATCGCGCCCTGGCGCGCCGTGCCGAGGCCAACACCAAGGTGGTGCCGCTCAAGCCGCGCAGTGCGGTGGCCTGATGGGCCTGCCGTACCTGGCCCTGGGCGATTCCTATACGATCGGCGAAGGCGTTGACCCCGCCGGACGCTGGCCGATGCAGTTGGCCGCCGCCCTGCGCGATATCGGCGTCGAGGTCGACGATCCGACGATCATCGCCACCACCGGCTGGACCACCGACGAGCTCGAGGCCGGCATCGATGCCGATGCACCCCAGGGCACGTTCGCGTTCGTCAGCCTGCTGATCGGGGTCAATGATCAATACCGCGGGCGCAGCGTGGACGAGTACCGCCCGCGCTTCACCGCCCTGCTGGAGCGCGCGCTGGCCTGCGCCGGCGACCGTGCACCGCGGGTGCTGGTCCTGTCGATCCCGGATTGGGGCGTGACCCCGTATGCCATGGCATCCGGTCGCGACCGCGTGCAGATCGGGCAGGCGCTGGATGCCTACAACGCGGCGGCGATGGCAATCTGTGCAGAGCACGAGGTGGCGTTCGTCGACATCACCGACCTGAGCCGCCAATGGGGTGGCGAAACGGTGATGCTGGCAGACGATGGCCTGCATCCGTCTGCCGCGATGTACGCGCTGTGGCACCAGCGTGCCTTCGAAGTGGTCCGCGTGCTGTGGGCGGAGCCGACCCGCTGAGCGAGGCGACGCTGCCGCTGGCCAGGGAACAGGCCCGTCGTATCGCCACGGCGTTCCTGCCGGCAGGGCGGTTCGGCAATCGCCGCGATTACTACTACAGCCGCGGCAAACTGGGCAGCGATCCGCTGTATCCCGGCGTGCTCGCCGCGCTGGACGATGCGCCCGCCGTCCCGTTGCTGGACATCGGCTGCGGTCTTGGCCTGCTGGCCCACGTGCTGCGCCAGCACGGCAATGCACTGGCCTATCACGGGCTGGATATCGATGCCGACAAGGTCGCGCGCGCCGAGCGTGCCAGCACTCGCGCCGCGCTGCCGCAGGCCCGGTTCACCTGTGTGGACGCGAGTGCAGCCCTGCCCACGCACCAAGGCAATGTCGCCCTGCTCGACGTGCTGCAGTACCTGCCAGCCCCGGCCCAGACGCAGCTGCTGCACGACGCCGCCGCACGCGTGGCACCCGGCGCGCGGCTGGTGATCCGCACCATGCTGGCCGACCACAGCGGCCGTGACCGCGCCACGCGCATCACCGACATGCTCGCGCATCTGGTCGGCTGGATGGACACGCGGCCACGCCATTACCCGGACGCCGAGAGCCTGCGCACGCCGCTGCAACGCGCCGGGCTGCAGCTGCGGATGACGCCGCTGTACGGCAATACGCCGTTCAACAACTGGCTGATCGTCGGCGACCGTCCGCTCGGCGCCTGACCGTGGCTCGCGTCGCCGGCCATACACGCGCATACTCGCGCCCCTTTCCGGCAAGGAGCCGCCCATGCCCCGACAGACCCGACATTCCGCGCTGGGCATCGCCGCGCTGATCGTCAGTGCCGGTGGCCTGGTGATGCTGCTGCTGAGCATGCATTACGCCCATGCGCCCGAACACGCGGCGATGCGCGAGCTGCCGTGGACACTGGCGGCACTTCTGGGCAGCAGCGTCGGCCTGGCCATCCTGGCCCTGCTGCTCGGCCTGGGCAGCGTGCTGCAGCCACGCCGCCGCCGCCTGTTCGGCGTCATCGCACTGCTGGTGACAGCGGGCCTGCTGATCGCCCAGCTCTCGCTCGGCGGCTGGATCCGCGACCAGTGGCATGCATCGCATCCGCCATCCGCCGCTGCGGTCCCGCAGCCCATCGCCCGCTGACCTTCCTCTGTTCCACCGCATCGACAAGGAGCCCTGATGCACACCCCTCATTCCGGTATGGGCATTGCCGCCTTCATTACCTCCCTGTGCGGCGCGATGTCGATGCTGGGCCTGATCGTCACCGCCGGCATCATCGAGACCACCACGCCCGGGGGAATGGATGAAACCTCGATGTCGGCGATCCTGGTCGGCCTTGGCCTGATGGGTACCGCCATGATGCAGCTGGTGGCCTTCGGCCTGGGCGTTGCCGGTGTATTCCAGGCAGACCGCCGTCGCGTGTTCGCCGTGCTCGGCCTGGTGATCTCAATCGGCAGCATGCTCGGCGTGATCCTGCTGATGATCCTCGGCGCCCTGACCTGACCCCGGCCCGCGACGGTCATCGCCCTGGCGTCAGTCCGGCAGCCCGGCATGCAGGCCACGCGCCTGCACCGCCTGCAGCACTGCTTCGATGATGGCCAGGTTGTGGCCATGCGCGGCCCCCTCGTGCAGCAGCACGATGCTGCCGGGCGCCAGATCACGCGTGATCCGCTCGACCACCTGATCGGGCCTGCAATCAACGCCGTCGAACCCGCGCGCGCTCCAGCCGACCCGGGTCAGCTGCCATTGCTTCAATGCCGGGCCCACGAACGGGTTGGTCATCCCGACCACCGAGCGATACCAGCGCGGTGGCGTGCCGGCGATCGCGGTGAGGGCCTGCTGGCACTCGCCGATCTCCGCCGCCATGGCCTGCCGCCCCAGCCGCCAGAAGCGTGTCTGCGGGTGCCGGTAGCTGTGGTTGCCCAGGCTGTGCCCACGGGCGAGCATCGCGCGGACCAGGTCCGGCCGCGCCTGCGCGCGGTCACCGACCAGGAAGAAGGTCGCCTTGGCTTCGTAGCGGTCCAGCAGGTCCAGCACTGCCGCCGATTCCGCCGAAGGGCCGTCATCGATGGTCAACCACACCTTGCGGGCATCGCCGGGCAGGTGGCTGAGCACCGGCGCATAGAAGCGGCTGTTGGGCAGGAACACCGGCACCATGAACAGGGCATGGGTCGCCACCATCAGCGGCAGCCCGCAGCGCCAGCCCCAGGTGACCCAGGCCAGCACCACCAGCACCTGCGACAGCACCAGCCATGGCAGCCAGCGCCAGGGGCGCCGGGGAATGCGATACAACGTTTCCGGTACGGTCATGCCCCATGATGCCATGCCGCGTAGAATAGGCGGTTCGCATATCCGGACCCCGACCGTCATGTCCCTTGATCCCGCCCTGCGCTCGCGCATCGAATCCATTCTCAACGCCAACCGCGTCGTGCTGTTCATGAAGGGTCAGCCGAGCATGCCGCAGTGCGGTTTCTCGGCCAAGGCCGTCGGCGCCCTGCAGGACCTCGGCTTCGAGTTCGACCACGTCAACGTCCTGGCCGACGCGGAGATCCGCGAAGGCATCAAGGCCTACGGCGAATGGCCGACCATCCCGCAGCTGTACATCGACGGCGAGCTGATCGGTGGCAGCGACATCATCCTGCAGATGGCCGGCAGCGGTGAGCTGAGCAGCGTGCTTGGCCTGGCCGCGCCGGACCGTACCCCGCCCCGCATCACCGTGACCCCGGCCGCGGTGGAGATGCTGCGCGGCGCGCTGGCCGACTCCCCGGGTGCCTCGCTGCAGCTGGGCATCGACGCCCGCTTCCAGCCGAACTTCCAGCTGGCCCCGCATGACGACAACGCGATCGCCGCCGAGTCCAACGGTCTGCGCGTGCAGTTCGACCTGGCCAGCGCACGCCGCGCCGATGGCATCACCATCGACTGGGTCGACGACATCCGTGGCAAGGGCCTGGCCATCGACAACCCGAATGCCCCCAAGGCCGTGCAGGAACTGAGCGTGCGCGACGCCGACGACCAGCTGCGGGCCGGCAGCATCACCGTGGTCGACGTGCGCCCGGCCGACGAGCGTGCGATCGCGGCGATCAACGCCCCGTTCGAAACCTTTGACGGCGACAACCGCGCCCGTCTGGAAGCCCTGCCCAAGGACACCGCGCTGGCCTTCCTGTGCCATCACGGCGGCCGCAGCGCACAGGCCGCCGAGCAGTTCCGCGCCCTGGGCTTCACCAAGGTGTCCAACATCACCGGCGGCATCGATGCCTGGTCGAACGAGGTGGACAACGGCGTGCCGAAGTACTGATCTTCAGCGCGTCATTGGATGAAAAAACGCCGGCATTGCCGGCGTTTTTTTGTCCAGGGCGCCGATGGCGTCCCTCCATGCAGGGCACTCCACCGGCTATCCGACAAACCCACCTTCGGCCAGGTAATCCAGCTCTTCGGGGGTCGGCATCCGCCCCAGCACCGCATTGCGGTGCGGGAAGCGGCCGAAACGGCGGATGATGTCGCGATGCAGTTCGGCGTACTGCAGGTATTCCTTGTCACCCAGCGCATCGAACATCGCCACCGAACGCTCCTGGTCCTGCGGATCCTCGGAGTGCTCGAACGGCAGATAGATGAAGGCCCGCAGCTTGGGCACCAGTTGCAGGTCCAGGCCTTCCTCCACCGCACGCATGGCGTAATGCCGCGCCAGGCCGTCGGTCGCGTAGGAATGCGCCGTGTCGCGGAAGCAGTTGCGCGGGAACTGGTCGAGCAGGATCATCAGCGCCAGCGCGCCATCGGCACTGCTGAGCCAATGCTCGCGGGCACGCCGGGCGGCGGCGAAATGCTCTTCCTGGAACTGCTGGCGAAACCGCGCATCGAACGCGTCATCGCGCGCGAACCACTGCTGCGGTCCGGCGTCGCGCCAGAACTCCACTACTTGTGCCGCCACGTCCATTCACTACCCCTGTGGATGGCACGCCCCAAGACGTCCATCCGTTCCAATGCCGTTACTCGTCAAAACGCAGGTGGCGGACCGACTTGCCGTTGCGCCGTATCAGCTTAAGCGCCTCGATACCGATCTGGATATGGTTCTCGACGAACTGTGAGCTGACCTTGGCGTCGGAGACCTCGGTCTTCACGCCGTCGGGAATCATCGGCTGGTCGGACACCAACAGCAAGGCCCCGATCGGGATGTGGTTCGCAAAACCGGCGGCGAACAGGGTCGCCGTCTCCATATCGATGGCCATGCAGCGCGTCACCCGCAGCTTTTCCTTGAAGGCCTCGTCGTGCTCCCAGACCCGACGGTTGGTGGTGTAGACGGTGCCGGTCCAGTAGTCGTAGCCGAGGTCGCGGACCATGGTCGAGACCGCCCGCTGCAGTGCGAAGGCCGGCAGGGCCGGGACTTCTGGCGGCAGATAGTCGCTGGAGGTGCCCTCGCCGCGGATCGCCGCGATCGGCAGGATCAGGTCGCCGAGCTGATTCTTGCGCTTGAGCCCGCCGCATTTGCCCAGGAACAGCACGGCCTTGGGCATGACCGCCGACAGCAGGTCCATGATGATCGCTGCGTTCGGACTGCCCATGCCAAAGTTGATCATGGTGATGTCGTCGCTGGTGACGCTGGCCATCGGCCGGTCAGCGCCCTGGATGCGCCCCCCGGTGAGCTGGGAAAAGGTATGCAGGTAGCCACCGAAGTTGGTCAGCAGGATATGTCCCCCGAACTGCTCCAAGGGCACGCCGGTGTAACGCGGCAGCCAGTTTTCGACGATGTCCTGTTTGATTTTCATGGCGGTGTTCCGACAGGCAACAGGCGACAATTCTGCGAGACCTGCCTCGTAACTTCGAGGGCGGGCACTCAATCCGGGTGGTCGATCCTATCGACCCTGCCCTGGAGGACAAAGGAGACCACCGAAGGCAGGGCGGTCGGGATGGCGACCAGTAGGAAGAAGGCCGCCGGTGCACCAAAGGCCCACAGCGAGGCCGCTAAGGATATGCCGACCAAGAGGAAGGAGTACGGGATCCGCTTGATCATCAGGTAACTGGCGGTGGCCGACAACAGGGAGAGGGCTGCGAGGATGATGCGCATCTCTTTGGGTAGCCCGCTCGGCGACTGCTCGAAGAATCTGGCCACCAGCATGAGACCGGACGCGAACGCCAGCAGGACAAGTAACATGTAGTAGTTCCTAGTGTGCTTGCGATAAGAGCCTTCGGTTACCCTTCATCGACGCATCCATGTGACCGTCCGCTTGCTTGTGGACGCGGGCTACCCGCGTGTTCGAAGCTCCCACGTTGGATGACAACGGCGCAAGTGGTGATCGCGACATCGCGGCAGCAGATTGGAAAAAGGCGGCCAATGGCCGCCTTTTTCCGTTTTACTGATAGCCCCGGATCAGACCTGCTCGGTGATGCCGTCCACATCCACCTCGACGCGGGCGAACTGCAGGTACGGCTCCAGCCCTGCCTCGCGACCACCGAAGCGGTACGCGCCCTCGATGAAGCCCTGGCGGGTGGTGGCGTCGTACTTGGCCGACAGCGCGTCCTGGTAGCCGGCAAACGTCAGCTGACGCTTGCTGTCCACGTCATGACGGGAATAGCCCAGACCGGCGCGCAGGCCAAATGCCCCCCACTGGTTGCCCACG
>NZ_JBWKWI010000012.1:0-67893 GCF_059422145.1 Stenotrophomonas sp. GW821-FHT01H02A | reverse complement strand
AGCCAGATCACCGGCGCGCTGGTCGGCATCGGCCTGGTGCTGTCGGCGGTGTTCGTGCCGATGGCCTTCATGAGTGGTGCTACCGGCGTCATCTACCGCCAGTTCTCGGCCACCATCGTCTCGGCGATGGCGCTGTCGGTGCTGGTCGCCATCGTGCTGACCCCGGCGCTGTGCGCCACCATGCTCAAGCCGCTCAAGAAGGGCGAGCACCACGTGGCCCACAAGGGCTGGTCGGGTCGCTTCTTCAACGCCTTCAACCGGGGCTTCGACAGCTCCAGCGCGAAGTATCAGCGCGGCGTGCGCGGCATCCTCGGCCGTCCGTGGCGCTTCATGGGGGTATTCGCTGCGCTCGCACTGGTGATGGGCCTGCTGTTCATGCGCCTGCCCAGCTCGTTCCTGCCCAATGAAGACCAGGGCATCCTGATGGCGCTGGTGCAGACCCCGGTCGGTGCCACCCAGGAACGTACCCTGGAATCGATCGACAAGCTTGAAAAGCACTTCATGGAGAACGAGGCCGACGCGATCGAGTCGATCTTCTCGGTGCAGGGCTTCAGCTTCGCAGGCATGGGCCAGAACGCGGGCATGGCCTTCGTCAAGCTCAAGGACTGGAAGGACCGTGATGCCGACCAGGGCGCGATGCCGATCACCGGCCGTGCGATGGCTGCGCTGGGCGGGATCAAGGATGCCTTCATCTTCGCCTTCCCGCCGCCGGCGATGCCGGAGCTGGGTATCGGTTCGGGCTATACCTTCTTCCTGAAGGACACCAGCGGGGCCGGCCACCAGGCGCTGCTGGATGCACGCAACCAGCTGCTCGGCATGGCCGGGCAGAGCAAGCTGCTGGCCAACGTGCGCCCGAACGGGCAGGAAGACACGCCGCAGCTGCGCATCGACATCGATGTCGGCAAGGCCAGCGCGCTGGGTCTGTCGCTGGAGGCGGTCAATACGACGCTGGCAGCGGCCTGGGGCAGCAGCTACATCGATGACTTCATCGACCGTGGCCGGGTCAAGCGCGTGTATGTGCAGTCCGATGCGCCGTTCCGCATGAACCCGGAAGACTTCAACCTGTGGTCGGTGAAGAACACTGCCGGGGAGATGGTGCCGTTCTCGGCCTTCGCCAGCCAGCGTTGGGATTACGGCTCGCCGCGCCTGGAACGCTACAACGGCGTGTCCGCGATGGAGATCCAGGGCGAGCCCGCCGCGGGCGTGGCCTCGGGCGATGCGATGAACGAAGTGGAGAAACTCGCCAAGCAGCTGCCGGTCGGTTTCGACATCGAGTGGACCGCGCTGTCCTACCAGGAACGCCAGGCCGGTTCGCAGACACCGCTGCTGTATACGCTGTCACTGCTGATCGTGTTCCTGTGCCTGGCCGCGCTGTATGAAAGCTGGAGCGTGCCGACCTCGGTGCTGCTGGTGGCGCCGCTGGGTATCCTCGGCGCGGTACTGGCCAACACGTTCCGCGGCATGGAGCGCGACATCTACTTCCAGGTGGCGATGCTGACCACGGTGGGCCTGACCAGCAAGAACGCGATCCTGATCGTGGAGTTCGCCAAGGAAAACCTGGAGAAGGGCGCCGGCCTGATCGAAGCGACGATGCATGCCGTGCGCGACCGTCTGCGCCCGATCATCATGACCTCGCTGGCCTTCGGCCTGGGCGTGCTGCCGCTGGCGATCGCCTCCGGTGCCGGTTCCGGCGCACAGCAGGCCATCGGTACCGGCGTGCTGGGCGGCATGGTGGTCGGCACGCTGCTGGGGGTGTTCTTCATCCCGCTGTTCTTCGTGGTGGTGCAGCGCGTATTCAATCGCAAGAAGTACGGCAAGAATGCCGGAGGTTCCGATGCGTAAGCCCATGATGGCCAGCCTGGCGCTGGCCGTGAGCCTGGTGCTGTCCGGCTGCTCGACGCTGGAGCCGCGCAGCACCGGAGCCGCCCCGGCGATTCCCTCGCAGTGGCCGGGAGCGGCCACGACGGGGGTGCAGGCCGCTGCGACGACTGAGGTGGCCGACATCGGCTGGCGCGATTTCTTCGTCGATCCGCGCCTGCAGGCGGTGATCACCCAGTCGCTGGAGAACAACCGCGACCTGCGCGTGGCCGTGCTCAATGTCGAGCGTGCGCGGGCGCAGTACCGCATCCAGCGCGCGGATCGCGTACCGGCGGTCGGCGTGCAGGGGCAGATGACGCGCAGTGGCGGCGACGCGCCCGTGACCGAACAGTTCAGTGCCAACCTCGGCGTGGTCGAGTTCGAGCTGGATCTGTTCGGCCGCGTGCGCAACCTCAGCCAGGCCGCGCTGCAGCAGTACTTCGCCGAGGCGGCCAACCGCCGCAGCGCACAGCTGTCGCTGGTGGCCGAGGTGGCCAATGCGTGGCTGACCCTGGGCGCGGACAGCGAACAGCTGCGGATCGCCCAGGCGACACTGGCGACGTATGAGGACTCGCTGCGCCTGACCGAGGCACGCCGGGAGCTCGGTGGTGCCTCGGCGCTGGAACTGAGCCAGACCCGTACCCTGGTGGAAACCGCGCGTACCGATGTAGCGCGCTTCGCCGGGCAGGTTGCCCAGGACCGCAATGCACTGGTGCTGCTGGCCGGTGGGCCGGTCGATGCCACGCTGCTGCCGCAGGCCGAGGTGACCGAGGTCGCCAGCGTGCGGCCGCTGCCGGCCGGGATGCCGGGCGATGTGCTGCTGCGGCGGCCCGACGTCATGGCGGCCGAGCACGTGCTGCTCTCGGCCAATGCCAACATCGGTGCCGCGCGCGCGGCGTTCTTCCCGTCGATCAGCCTGACCGGCAGCATCGGATCGGCCTCGTCGGAGCTGTCGGGCCTGTTCGACAGCGGCACGCGCGCGTGGAGCTTCATTCCAAAGCTGAACCTGCCGATCTTCCAGGGCGGCAAGCTGCGCGCGAACCTGGGCATGGCCACGGCCGACCGCGATATCGCGCTGGCACAGTACGAGCGGGCGATCCAGTCCGGTTTCCGCGAGGCCGCCGATGCACTGGCGCTCAACGAAAGCCTGGATGCGCAGTTGTCTTCGCAGCAGGCGCTGGTGGCCGCGGCGGAGCAAGCGCAGCGGTTGTCGCAGGCGCGTTATGACGCCGGTCTGGACAGCTTCCTGACCTTGCTCGATGCACGCCGGACGGCCTACACGGCGCGGCAGTCGCTGGTCAGCACGCAGCTGGCGCAGCAGTCCAACCAGGTGGCGCTGTACAAGGTGCTCGGCGGCGGTTGGCACGAGCGCGGGTGAGTCTGCGCGGGTGCGGCCAGCCGGTCGCATCCGCGCCCCTCATGGGTCGTCGGCGCGGCCATCACCATGGCAGCGCCGTGCGCGGTCCAGCGCATTGCCGGCTTCGCGTGCCATGCGTTCGTATTCGCGGCGGATTTCTTCCAGGCGCTCTTCGTCCAGCTCTTCCAGGTCCAGCAGTTCGTTGTTGGCTTCTTTCGTCGCGCGGATCAGCTCATCGAGCTTGATCTGGATCGCGGCGGTGTCCGCGTTCTGGCTGTGCTGGATCAGGAACACCATCAGGAAGGTGATGATGGTGGTGCCGGTGTTGATCACCAGCTGCCAGGTGTCGTTGAACGCGAAGATCGGCCCGCTCAAGGCCCAGATCACCACGATGGTGACCGCCGCCAGAAAGGTCCACGGCGTTCCCGCCGCGTAGGACGCCTTCTTGGCGACAAGGTTGAAGAGGCTGCGCAGTTTCATGAGGCACGACAGGGAAGAGCCGAGGTGCCTGCATCATTGGCGGGGCGCCGTGCAGGCGCTGTGCAGCCGGCGTGGGTCAGGCGCGGGCATGCAG
Source organism: Stenotrophomonas sp. GW821-FHT01H02A (assembly GCF_059422145.1). Lineage (NCBI taxonomy): Bacteria > Pseudomonadati > Pseudomonadota > Gammaproteobacteria > Lysobacterales > Lysobacteraceae > Stenotrophomonas > Stenotrophomonas sp. GW821-FHT01H02A. The sequence goes on along the minus strand of NZ_JBWKWI010000012.1, from coordinate 64,105 downwards.
CCGCGGGCGCGAGGACAGGTCCTGGCGGCCGGCATGGTAGATGTGTTCCCAGCACTGATCGACGAACTGGCGTGCCTGTTCTTCGGACAGGCGCGGCATGATCTGCAGCGCGTAGTGGGTCTGGAACATTTCATCGCGCTGCTCATCGCTGGCACGCGGTTGCGTGATCAGCGAATCGCAGGCGAATTTGATCCACGGCACGTAATGGCCGAACGAGCCCGTCCCGAGGTTGCCGTCGGCATGACGCTGGCGCCAGTAGCTGACTTCGGCGTCGACATCGATGACGGCAGGGATGGAGATCTGGGCGGAGGACATGGTCACTTCAATATGGGAAGAAGGGAATCTGGATGATGGGGTAGAGCGCGGTGCAAGCGGTGTCATGGCGATGTGGAGCCGGTGTGGCGGCTTTCGCTACGGTGCTCGCCCAGCAGATGCGCGTGGTGGACGACGCCGAGGCGCTCGGCCAGGGTGGCCAGCCGGTTGCAGACCGCGACGCGATGATGCGGATGGGACCGCGTCAACTCATCCTGGATCGCCTGGTAGGCGTCCCAGAATGGCGCGGCGTTGTGGTGGCGTGCGTAGTGCACCTGCAGTCGTTCCCAGGCATCGGTCAGCTCGGGTTCGACGGAGGAGGTGCGGCGGGTTCGGGCATGCATGACGTCTCCTCGACGATGGTGCCCCCTGTGCGACCACCTTAAGACGTTCATGCAGCGGGGTTGTTAGTGCGGCGTGTTCGCGGTGTCCGGCGTCCGTCGTCGGCGCGTGACGGCATCACCCGCAGACACCCACGGCACAGGGCGTTGCGGCCCGGCCCGCTCACTGAAGCATTCAGAACGTTGCCGTACCCGCGCGCTGCGTTTCGGCATCGCGCGGGCAACGTCAACGCGGATCCGCGCGGAATCGGTCGCGCTTACTCGCCGATGTCTTCGTTCCAGACCTCGGGATGGGCGCTGATGAAGCCGCCGAGCAGGTCGATGCATGCCTGGCTCTGCATGTCGATCACCTTGACCCCGTTGTCGCGCAGCCAATCGATGCCGCCCTGGAAGGTGACCGACTCGCCGACCACCACCGTGCCGATGTTGAACTGGCGCACCAGCCCGCTGCAGTACCAGCACGGGGCCAGGGTGGTCACCATGATGGTGTCCTGGTAGCGGCGCTGGCGGCCGGCCTTGCGGAAGGCGTCGGTCTCGCCGTGCACGGAGGGGTCGCCTTCCTGCACGCGGCGGTTGTGGCCGCAGCCGAGCAGGCGGCCGTCGTTGTGGTACAGCGCAGCGCCGATCGGGATGCCGCCTTCGGCCAGGCCCTGGCGGGCTTCGGCGATGGCGGTTTCAAGCAGGGCGGCGTAGTCGGGGGTGGTGATCATGCGCAATCCAGGGACGTGAAGGCCTTCATGATAGTGGGCAGCCTGCCGCAACGGCGCCGGCGGTGCGATAATCGTCCCCATGAGCGAATCCCCCTACAAGACTGGCACCACCCATTTCGGCTTCCGCGATGTCGCTGCGAAGGACAAGCAGAAGCTGGTGGGCGAAGTGTTCACCTCGGTCGCGCGCAGCTACGACCTGATGAACGATCTGATGAGCCTGGGCATCCACCGGGCGTGGAAGCGCTACTACGTCGCCACCGCGCAGGTGAAGCCGGGCGACCGTGTGCTCGACCTGGCCGGCGGCACCGGCGACATCGCCGCGCTGATCAAGGATCGGGTAGGTGATGAGGGTGAAGTGGTGCTCGGCGACATCAACGCCGGCATGCTCTCGGTGGGCCGTGACCGGCTGACCAACCGCGGGCTGGTCGCAGGCCTGAACTACGTGCAGTGCAACGCCGAGGCGCTGCCGTTCCCGGATGCCAGCTTCGATCTGGTCACGATCGCGTTCGGCCTGCGCAACGTCACCGACAAGGAAGCCGGCCTGCGCGAGATGCACCGGGTGCTCAAGGTGGGCGGCCAGGCGCGCGTGCTGGAGTTTTCCGAGGTCACTGCGGACTGGTTCAAGCCGATCTACGATTTCCACTCGTTCAAGATCCTGCCGAAGCTGGGCCAGCTGTTCGCGCGTGATGGCGACAGCTACCAGTACCTGGCCGAGAGCATCCGCAAGCATCCGCCGCAGGAGCAGCTCAAGACCATGATGGCCGAGGCCGGTTTCGAGCGTTGCCACTACAAGAACCTGACCGGCGGCATTGTTTCGATCCACTCCGGCTACAAACTTTGAGACAGAGGTCCGGTTCCCGCTGAGGGGGCTCGGCCACACTGCAGGCAGGCTGTCGAAGAGGGCCTGCCATGCGTCTCTACCGCGGGCTTGCCCGTGTGTTTCCCCGCTCGTTCACCGCCAAGCTGATGGCGGTGGTGTTCCTTGGCCTGCACGTCCCGCTGCTGGTCCTGCTGCTGTGGATGGCCGCCACCGGCCACTATGAGCGCGGGATGATGTGGACCGTGGTCGGGGTGGTGCTGCTGGCCACGCTGCTCGGCACCGCGATCGCGATGATGGCGCTGTACCGCCTGATGGCACCGCTGCGCCAGGCCGCCGATGCGCTGGAGGCCTACTACGATGAGCAGCGCCTGCCGCATCTGCCGGATCTGGGCCACGATGAAATCGGCCGGTTGCTGCGCAGCATCAACCGCAACCTGCATGGCGTCGACGCCGGCCTGCGCGATCTGCGCCGCAGCGTGCTGCTGGACCCGCTCACCCAGGCCCTGAACCGGCGCGGCTGCGAGCAGGCGCTGGCCGATTCGGCCGCGTGGGCGGGCGAACAGGCACGCCCGCTGACCCTGTTCGTGGTCGACCTGGACAACCTCAAGCCGATCAACGACGCCCACGGCCACCTGGCCGGCGACCAGGTGCTGGTGCGGCTGGTGGAGACGGCCCGGCTCTGGTTGCGCGGCCCCGACTGGATCGGGCGCTGGGGTGGCGACGAGTTCCTGCTGGCGGTGCACGCCGACGGCAACGAGGCCGGCGAGCGGGTCACCCGCTGGCTGGCCCAGCTGGCCGCACCGGCGCATGCCGGTGAGCCGCCGGTCAGGGCGAGTGCGGGCGCGGCCCTTTACCGTCCTGGCGATGATCTGCGCGAGGCCTACCGGCGCGCCGATGCGGCCATGTACCGGGCCAAGTACGCCGGGGGCGGGCGGCTGCTGCGCGCCGAGGACTGAATGCGCGAACCGCCACGCATGGCCTGCGCGGGTGCCGGCGACAGGGGTAAACTGGTGGTTTCACCCTGATCGGTCCCGAGTTCATGCGATCTCCGTTCCTGTTGATTCCCCTGGCCGTCGCCCTGGCGTCCGGCTGCTCCAAAGAACCGGCGGCTCCGACCGTCGATCCCACTGCCAACGCCCCGGCGAGCACCGCCATGAAAGCCGACAGCCGCAGCCACGATGAAAGCTCCTACGCCGAGCCGGACAAGGTCGTCGTCAAGGACATCGCGCTGGACCTGAAGCTGGATTTCGACAGCAAGCAGATCGGCGGCACCGCGACCTACACGCTGGAGTGGAAGGACAAGGCCGCCAAGCAGCTGGTGCTGGACACCCGCGAGCTTACGGTGGAGAAGGTCGAGGCGATCGCCGCCGACGGCAAGGCCGCGCCGCTGCCGTTCGTGCTGGCGCCGGCCGACAAGGTGTTCGGCAGCAAGCTGAGCATCGAGACGCCGGATCAGCCGGCCAAGGTCGTGATCACGTATCACACCGCACCGACCGCCTCGGGCCTGCAGTGGCTGGAGCCGTCGATGACCGAGGGCAAGAAGCTGCCCTTCATGTTCAGTCAGTCGCAGGCGATCCACGCCCGTTCCTGGGTGCCGCTGCAGGACACCCCGAGCGTGCGCTTCACCTACAGCGCGCACGTGGTTTCGCGCCCGGACGTGATGGTGCTGATGAGCGCCGACAACGATCCCAAGGCCGCGCGTGATGGTGATTACACCTTCAAGATGCCGCAGCCGATTCCGTCCTACCTGCTGGCCATCGCCGCCGGCGACCTGGTGTTCGAGCCGATCTCCGGCCGCTCCGGCGTGTGGGCCGAACCGACCATGGTCGGCAAGGCCGCCAAGGAGTTCGAAGACACCGAAAAGATGATCGGCGCCGCCGAGAAGCTCTACGGCGAATACCGCTGGGGCCGCTACGACATGCTGGTGCTGCCGCCGTCGTTCCCGTTCGGTGGCATGGAAAATCCGCGCCTGACCTTCGCCACCCCGACCGTGATCGTCGGCGACAAGTCGCTGGTCTCGCTGGTCGCCCACGAACTGGCACACAGCTGGTCGGGCAACCTGGTGACCAACGCCAGCTGGAAGGACATCTGGCTCAACGAAGGCTTCACCACCTATGTGCAGGGCCGCATCACCGAGGCGCTGTACGGCCAGGAGATGGCCGAGATGGAGCGCGAGATCGACCAGAACGATCTGCTTGCCGAAGTGAAGGACATGAGCCCGGCCGACCAGGCCCTGGCGCTGCCACCGCTGAGCGAGCGTGACCCGGACGAGGCATTGAGCCAGGTCGCCTACGTCAAGGGCGCGTGGTTCCTGCAGTTCCTGGAACAGCGCTTCGGCCGCGACACCTTCGATCCGTTCCTGCGTGGCTGGTTCGATGACCACGCCTTCCAGAGCGCGAACACGGACCAGTTCATCGAGTACCTGAAGAAGAACCTGCTGTCCAAGAAGCCCGGCGCCGTCACCGACGCCGAGCTGAAAGCATGGCTGGACGAGCCGGGCATTCCGTCGTTCGCGACCAAGGCCCGCTCGCGCAACTTCTCCATCGTCGATACCGCCCGCATCGCCTGGCAGGGCAGCAACACGCTGCCGAATGCACAGATCACCGGCGAGTGGGGCACCCAGGAATGGGTGCACTTCATCGATGGCCTGGGCAAGACCCTGCCGGTCGAGAAGCTGGCCGCACTGGACAAGGCCTATCACTTCACCGGCACCGCCAATGGCGAGATCGCGATGCGCTGGTATCCGCTGACGATCCGCAGCGGCTACAGCGAAGCCAACGAGGCCGCCGGTGCCTTCATCGAGCGCGTCGGCCGCCGCAAGCTGATCATGCCGATCTACGCCGAACTGGTGAAGACGCCGGAAGGCCTGGCCTTCGCCAAGGCGGCCTTCGCCAAGGCCAAGCCGGGCTACCACCCGATCACCACCGGCTCGGTCCAGGACATGCTGGACAAGGCGGAGGCGGGCACGGCCAAGCCGTAATCGCCAGACGTATCGGTTGAACGAAAAACGGCGGGGAAACCCGCCGTTTTTTCATGCCTCGGCGGCCGTGCTCACACCGCGCGCACCGCCAGGAACATGTCCACGCAGTCGTGCACCACCTGGTGCTGCTGCGCCGGCGTGAGCGATGGCTGGCCGAAGGTGATCTGCGGCCAGAACGCAAAGGCCTTGAGCATCGCCTGCAACTGATGCGCGGCCTCCGCCGGCGGCATCTCCGCGCGCAGCCGGCCGTCGGCCTGGGCGGCGCGGATCCAGCCGGTCAGGCCCTCTTCCTTCTCGGCCAGCTTGTCCATCATCGCGCGCGCACGCTCCGGGGCATGGACCAGTTCGGCCATCGCGACCCGCGAGAGATCGATGAAGCCGGGGTCGTCGAGCAGGCGCATCTTGCGTGCCGCGAACACCAGCAACTGCTCGCGCAGCGGCCGTGCCGGATCGTAGGGCACGACATCCAGCGCCTGGCTGGCCTCGAACAGTTGCCACAGGATGGCGGCGAACAATTCATCCTTGCTGGCGAAATGGTTGTAGACGGTGCGCTTGGATACTTCGGCGGTGGCCGCGATGCGATCCATGCTGGTGCCGGCAAAGCCGAATTCGCGGAACTCGGCCACGGCCGCACCGAGGATGGCCTCGCGTTTGCGGTCGGTCAGGCGGGTGGGGCGATCGGGGGTGCTCATGGAATTATTTTACACCGTTCAGTTTACTTTTCGGGAAAGGTAAGTAAACTGGTAGGTGTACTTTCCAGGGCAAGCCCCACATGAAACGTCGCCTGCCTCGTGTCCTCCTCCTTCTGACGGTGTTGATCGCCATGTCCATTGGCCTGTTGACCTGCGGCGCCCGCCCGGCCGCCGCCTATGACCAGTCGCCGCAGTTCGGCGACGGGCGTTTCCACAACCCCACCGGCAAGACCGACTTCGGCTTTTTCCGCACGGTCGGGGTGATGTGGCGCTTCCTGTTCAACAAGCCGGCCGATGCCAGCCCGCTGGCGCCGATCCCGGTGCAGGCGCTGACCCGCCAGGCCCTGCTCGACGCGCCCGACGACAGCCTGTGGCGGCTGGGACACTCGACGATGCTGATGAAGCTGGACGGGCACTTCTGGCTGACCGATCCGGTGTTTTCCGAGCGTGCCTCGCCGATGTCGTTCATGGGCCCCAAGCGCTTCCATGCGCCGCCGCTCACGATCGACGAACTGCCACCGATCACCGGCGTGATCATCTCGCATGACCATTACGACCACCTTGACCACGACGCGATCCAGGCGCTGGCGCCCAAGGTGCAGCACTTCGTCACTGCGCTGGGCGTGGGCGACCGCCTGATCGCCTGGGGCGTGCCGGCGGCGAAGGTCGTGCAGCTGGATTGGTGGCAGGACACCCGCGTGGAGGGCCTGAAGATCGTCGCGACGCCGGCCCAGCACTTCTCCGGCCGTACCCTGGCCGACGGCAACCGCACGCTGTGGGCGTCGTGGGTGATCGATACCGGCCATACCCGGATCTTCTTCAGCGGCGACACCGGCTACTTCGATGGCTTCGCCCGCATTGGCGAGCGCTACGGCCCGTTCGACCTGGCCATGATTGAAACCGGGGCCTACGGTGAGGACTGGCCGGACGTGCACATGCAGCCCGAGCAGAGCCTGCAGGCGCATCTGGACGTGCGTGGGAAGGTGTTGATGCCGATCCACAACGGCACCTTCGATCTGGCCCTGCACCCGTGGACCGAACCGTTCGAGCGCATCACCACCCTGGCGCAGGAACAGGGCGTGCCGCTGACTGCCCCCCACATGGGCGAACGTCTGGACATCCGCGCGCCGGCACCGTCCACCCACTGGTGGCGGGAAGGACAGCCCGCCGCGAAGTGAAGCAGGCCACCATCGCGGCCGCACCGGCATGCGCCGCTTGGCGATAAAGTAGGCGCTGGCGCCCCGGCGCCATCGTCCAACACGGAGCACGCGATGAAACGACTGATCCTGGTAGCGGCCTGCGCCTTCGCGCTGGCAGCCTGCAGCAACCCCGAAGCGGAACGCCAGGCGCAGCAGGCTGCTGCGGCCGCCGCCAAGGCGCAGCAGGAAGAAAAGGCCGAAGGCGTGGCCAAGCAGTACGACATGGCCGTCGCCGCGCAGGACTGGGAGAGTGCCCGCATCCACGGTGGCTCGCTGCTGGACCAGTACAAGGACACCGACGTCGCCGCCCGGATCGAACCGGGCTACGCCGAGGTCAAGGCCAAGGCCGAAGCCGCGCGCGAAACGCGCCGTCTGCAGGCCCTGTGGCAGTACAACCAGATTCCGGTCGGCACCAAGGGCATCCAGTCCTCGGCGCAGATCTACAGCAAGGACCGCGTGGACGTGGACGGCAGCGGCCCCAAGCCGGTACAGCTGGTCTTCCGCGATCATCCCGAATGGAAACGGCACGCCTACCTGGTGCTGCAGGCCGGCGATTTCCGCTGCCCGAAGTGCCAGGTCAAGGTGACCGTCGATGATGGCAAGCCAGTCGCGATGGCCGCCTGGCGTCCGGATACCGATGAAGCGATCGCGATGTTCATCACCGACCAGAAAGCGCTGTGGAACCTGGCGCGCAAGGCCAGGGTGATCAGCATCGAGTTCCCGGTCAAGGCCGGTGGCACGCGCACGGCCGTGTTCGAAACCGGCGGCGTGGATGCCAGCCGGATGCCGCAGCGGTGGAAGTGAGCGGGCTTGCGGCGATCCGTCACTGGGTGTTCGACATGGACGGCACGCTGACCGTCGCGGTGCACGATTTCCAGCGCATCACCAGCGCATCAAACGCGAGCTCGCGATTCCACCGGATGACGACATCCTGACCCACCTCGCCGCGCTGCCGACCGAGGAGGCTATGGCCAAGCATGCCTGGCTGCTCGCACACGAACGCGCGCTGGCCGGGGAGGCGCAGGCCGCCCCCGGCGCTGTCCCCTGATCCGCGCGCTGCATGCCGACGGCTGCCGGCTGGGCATCCTGACCCGCAATGCGCGCGAACTCGCCGACGTGACCTTGCAGGCGATCGGTGTCGGCGACGTCTTCGCCCGCGAGGACATCATCGGCCGCGACGAAGCCGCGCCCAAGCCGTCGCCGGCGGGCCTTCGATACTTTGTTGAGCGTTGGCAGGTGGATCCCGCCCAGGTGGTGATGGTCGGCGACTACCGCTTCGACCTGGAATGCGGCCGTGCCGCCGGCACCCGCACGTTGCTGGTCAACACCCCGGACAACCCCTGGCCGGGCATGGCCTGCTGGCACCTGGCCGATCGCGGGCAGGTGCTGGCGACATGGGAAGGAAAGCAGGTTCCGGCCTGATCGCCCCGGACAAGTACCTGCCGCACAACCCGCACGCGGCGGAGCCGGAAAGCAGCCAGGCATGGCCCGGCTCTACCCAATCCCCCCCGATTCCCCTCTGGTGGAGAGCCCCCTTGATGTTCAAGGGGGCGCGCCGAAGGCGGGGGGATGAGGTGGAATGCAATTGGGACCCGCGATTCGCTTTGGCGAATCGTGGGCCGCGTTTGATCGCAATGCGATCAAACGCTCAGCGCGTACCCGAATTGCTGCTTGAACTGCTCATTGAACTCATCAAACGTGAAGCGCTGGTTCTGGGTGCCCGGGTGCTCGACCTTCAGCGCGCCCATCAGGTTGCCCATGCGGCCGATGGTCAGCCAGTCGTAGCCCTTCTCGATGCCGTAGATCAGGCCGGCGCGGAACGCATCGCCACAGCCAGTCGGGTCCACCACGCGGCGCTCGTGCGCCGGCGGGATGTCATAGGTCTTTTCCGGGGTATGGATGACCGCGCCCTTCGGGCCGCGGGTGGTGATGTAGGCCTTGACCCGGCTCACGATCTCCTTTTCATCCCAGCCGGTGCGCTCCTGCAGCAGGTTGGACTCGTAATCGTTGACCACGACGTAGTCGGCCTGCTCGATGAAGGTGCGCAGCTCCGGGCCGTTGAACAGCGGCATGGCCTGGCCCGGGTCGAAGATGAACGGCACGCCGCCCTCGAAGAATTCCTGGGAATTCTGGATCATGCCCTCGCGCCCGTCCGGGCCGACCAGGCCCAGGGTCACGCCCGGTACGTCCTTCACGTGGTTCTCGTAGGAACGCATCATCGCGCCCGGGTGGAAGGCGGTGATCTGGTTGCTGTCGTGGTCGGTGGTGATGAACGCCTGCGGGGTGAACAGCTCATCGATCACCTTGACCCGGCTCAGGTCGATGCCCAGGCCCTGGAAATATTCGCGGTACGGGCCGAAGTCCGAGCCCACGGTGCCCATCGGGATCGGCTCGCCACCCAGCAGGTACAGGTTGTAGGCGATGTTGCCGGCGCACCCGCCGAATTCACGACGCATGCGCGGCACCAGGAACGACACATTCAGGATGTGCACCTTGTCCGGCAGGATGTGATTCTTGAACTGGTCCGGGAACACCATGATGGTGTCGAAGGCAAGAGAACCACAGATCAAAGCGGACATCGAGTAAGGCCTATGCGGAAGGGGGGCTGAGGCCCGTCGGGCGGGCAACGAAACGGCGCCCTGCGGCGCCCTGCGGCGCAAAGGTTAACGGGTGAGGCGGCTTTGGGCCAGAACCCGGGCTGTCCGGATTGGCCTGAATGGCCGTGAAGGCTGGCTTTCGGCCAGATTTGTTCTTGCTCGCGCACAGGGGGATTGCTAGGCTTGTCGGCCTCGAATTCTGCCCATTTTTTCGCCATCCCGCGTTGGGCGCGACACCCCTCAGGATCAACTCCCAGATGTTCAAGAAACTGCGTGGCATGTTCTCCAATGACCTGTCCATCGACCTGGGCACGGCCAACACCCTCATCTACGTCCGTGGGCAGGGGATCGTGCTGAACGAGCCGTCGGTCGTGGCCGTGCGCCAGGACCGTGCCATCGGTGGCACCCGTTTCGTGGCTGCCGTGGGCGCCGAGGCCAAGCAGATGCTCGGCCGTACCCCGGGTCATATCACCACTATCCGCCCGATGAAGGATGGCGTCATCGCCGACTTCACCTACACCGAGGCGATGCTCAAGCACTTCATCAAGAAGGTCCACAAGTCGCGCTTCCTGCGCCCGAGCCCGCGCGTGCTGGTCTGCGTGCCGGCCGGCTCGACCCAGGTCGAGCGTCGCGCGATCAAGGAATCGGCCGAGGAGGCCGGTGCGCGTGATGTGTTCCTGATCGAAGAGCCCATGGCCGCCGCGATCGGCGCCGGCATGCCGGTCACCGAGGCGCGCGGCTCGATGGTCATCGACATCGGCGGCGGCACCACCGAAGTGGCGGTGATCTCGCTCAACGGCATCGTCTACTCGGCCTCCGTGCGCATCGGCGGCGACCGCTTCGACGAGTCGATCACCAACTACGTGCGCCGCAACCACGGCATGCTGATCGGTGAAGCCACCGCCGAGCGCATCAAGGTGGAGCTGGGCTGCGCCTATCCGCAGGCGGAAGTGATCGAAATGGAAATCTCCGGCCGCAACCTCGCCGAGGGCGTGCCGAAGATGATCAAGATCAACTCCAACGAAGTGCTCGAAGCCCTGCACGAGCCGCTGTCGGGCATCGTCAGCGCGGTCAAGCTGGCACTGGAGCAGACCCCGCCGGAACTGTGCGCCGACGTCGCCGAACGCGGCATCGTGCTGACCGGTGGTGGCGCCCTGCTGCGCGACATGGATCGCCTGATCTCCGAAGAGACCGGCCTGCACGTGCAGGTGGCCGATGATCCGCTGACCTGCGTGGCCCGCGGTGGCGGTCGCGCGCTGGAGCTGGTGGACATGCACGGCAACGAGTTCTTTGCGCCGGAGTAAGCCGTACCGGCCGTGTATCGTGGACGCGCCTCTGCGGCGTGATGCCGGTGAGCGCTGCTCACCGGGCATCGCCCCGCCGGGGCGTTGTCGCATGCTGTTCCCGCTGCGCTGTGCTGCAACGCGCTTCACTCACACTTTTCCCAGTCGACGCCTGTGCCGCCTTACGCCGGTCCTCCCGTAGCCTCCCGCCAGGGCGATGCCGCCAGTCCGCTGCGCCTGCTCGCTTACCTGGCCCTGGCCATCACCCTGATCGTGCTCGATGACCAGGCCGGCTGGCTGTCGCGCCTGCGCGCGCAGGCCAACGTGCTGGTGCAGCCGGTGTGGGCGCTGGCCGGCCTGCCGGGCCGGCTCGGCACCCAGGTCAAGGACAACGCGGCCAGCCATGGCCAGCTGGTCAGCGAGAACCGCGAGCTGCGCAACCAGTTGCTGATCGCCAATGCGCGGCTGACCCGGCTGCAGACCGCCGCGCTGGACAACGCCCAGCTGCGCGAGCTGCTCAACGTGGCCGAACGCAGTGGCCTGGACGTGCAGCTCGCCCCGATCCTGGATATCGACCTGGACCCGGTGCGCCAGCGCCTGGTGCTGGCAGCCGGCACCCGTGATGGCGTGCATGTGGGCCAGGCGGTGATCGACGCCGGTGGTCTGATGGGCCAGGTGATCGCCACCACCGGCAACAGCGCGACCGTGCTGCTGCTCACCGATCCCGACCATGCGGTGCCGGTCACCGTGGCCCGCAACGGCGTGCGCCTGATCGTCTACGGTCGCGGCGACAAGCTGGAACTGCGCGACATCCCGCTCAGCGCCGGGGTGGAAGTCGGCGATGAGATCGTCACCTCCGGGTTGGGCGGGCGTTTCCCGGCCGGCTTCCCGGTCGGCAGCATCACCGCGCTGCGCCCGGATGACACGCATGCGTTCCTGGTCGGCGAACTGAAGCCGGCCGCCCAGCTCGACCGTGGCCGCGACGTGCTGCTGCTGCGCCCGGGCGAAGCGATCCACCTTCCGCCAAACCTGCGCCGCGACGCCGGTGAAGCCGGTGGCCCGGCCGCCGCGCCGCTGCAGGACGGTAGTCCGGCAGGCGGCGCGCTCCCGCCGGGCACCGCACCGGCGAGCGCGCCGGCCAACGTGCCGCAGGCCAATCGGCCCGGCCCGGCCGCGCCGGTCCCGGTGACGGTCCCGCGTCGTGCCGCGGCGTCGCCTGCGCCTGCGCCTGAAACCGGCGCCACGCCGCCGGAGGAACAACGATGAGCCGCCTGCGCGACAAACCCTGGGTGCTGCCGGTCAGTCTGGTGGTGGCGCTGCTGCTCGGCCTGCTGCCGTTGCCGGCGCTGCTGCAGCCACTGCGTCCGTATTGGCTGGCGCTGGTGCTGGCCTACTGGGTGATCGAAACGCCGGACCGGGTCGGGCTGGGCATCGCGTTTGCCAGCGGCGTGATCGCCGATCTGCTGTATGGCGGCGTGCTCGGCGAGCAGGCGCTGCGGTTGGTGATCCTGACCTTCATCCTGCAGCGCTTCCGCGCGCGGATCCGCTTCTTCCCGATGTCCCAGCAGATCCTGGCGATCGGCGGCCTGCTGTTCAACGACCGCATCGTCAGTGCGGTGGTGCACATCGTGGTGGGCGAGCCGACCCTGCCATGGTCGTACTGGTGGGCGCCGCTGCTGGGCATGGCACTGTGGCCGCTGGTGTTCGTGCTGCTGGACGCGCTGCGCTTCGGGCGACGCGGGCGCTGACATGTACATGCGCCGCCAGGCCAAGAATCCGCATGCCGAGGCCGAACAGTTCCGGCGCCGCGCCGCGCTGGGCTTCCTCGGCGTGCTGGTGTGCCTGCTCGGCCTTGGCGGCTGGTACTTCAAGCTGCAGGTGATGGACCACGACATCTATGCCACGCGCTCGGAGGCCAATCGGATCAAGCCGCGGCCGGTGGTGCCGGGGCGCGGGATGATCTACGACCGCAACGGCCGCCTGCTGGCCGAGAACGTGCCCGCGTTCCGCCTGGACATCACCCCGGACAAGGTCAAGGACATGGACGCCACCCTGGCCGGCCTGTCCAGCATCCTCGCGCTCAGCCCGGAAGACATCGAGACGTTCAACAAGTCGCGCAAGGCGCGCCGCAGCTTCCTGCCGGTGACGCTCAAGCTGCGGGTCACCGATGAGGAAATGGCGCGCTTCGCCGTGGACCGCTGGCGCTTCCCCGGCGTTGAGCTGGAGCCGTACCTGACCCGTCGCTATCCGTACGGCGACCTGTTCGCGCACATCATCGGCTACGTCGGCCGGGTCGATGACAAGGACCTGGAGATGCTGGGCGAGGGCAATGCCGCGTTGACCCACATCGGCAAGTCCGGGTTGGAGCGGTATTACGAGCAGCAGCTGCGCGGCAAGGTCGGCTACGAGCAGGTCGAGACCAACGTGCAGGGCCGGGCGATCCGCACCATCGGCCGGGTCGCCGCGCAATCGGGCAGCGATCTGCGCCTGTCGATCGATGCCGATCTGCAGCGTGCGATGGTCGCCGCCTTCGGCGAGTTCGAGGGTGCGGCGGTGGCGATGGACCCGCGCACCGGCGAGGTGCTGGCGATGGTGAGCCTGCCGTCGTACGACCCCAATCTGTTCGTGAACGGCATCTCGCATGCCGATTTCAAAGCGCTCAACGACAATCCCTCGCGGCCGCAGTTCAACCGCCTGGTGCTCGGCGGCGTCGCGCCCGGCTCCACGATCAAGCCATTGATTGGCCTGGCCGGGCTGGACAGCGGCGTGCGCAGGCCGGAAGACAAGATCCTCTCCACCGGCATGTTCTATCTGCCGGGCACCTCGCGTGGTTGGGGCGATGCCAATCGTGGCGGGCATGGCTGGACCGATCTGCGCAAGTCGATCACCCAGTCAGTCAACACGTATTACTACAAGCTCGCGCTGGATCTGGGCATCGAGCGCTTCGACCACTACATGGGCTATTACGGGTTCGGTGCGCCGACCGGCATCGACCTGACCGGCGAGATCGGCGGCATCCTGCCCTCGCCGGCGGCGAAGTACAAATCGCGCAAGGAACGTTGGTACCCCGGCGATACCGTCAACGTCAGCATCGGCCAGGGTGACTGGAAGGTCACGCCGCTGCAGCTGGTGCATGGCGTGGCCGGCATCGCCGATGGCCAGCTGCGCCAGCCGCATCTGGTGATGCAGCAGCGCGCCGGCTTCGATGCGGACTGGACGGCCACGCCGCCGGGCGAGAGCAAGCCGATCAGCCCCACGCCGGGCAATCTGCAGGCCGTGCGCGAAGGGATGATGGGCACCATGCAGCCGGGCGGCAGCGGCGCGCGTGCGGCGGCCGGCGCGCCCTACGTGATGGCCGGCAAGACCGGTACCGCGCAGGTGATCAGTCGCCGCGGCACGGCCGCGGTGAATCCGCGCAGCCTGCCGCTGCACCTGCGCCACCGCGCGCTGTTCGTCGGCTTCGCACCGGCCGACCATCCGGTGATCGCGGTGGCGATCGCGGTCGAGGGCGGTGGTTATGGCGGTTCGGCGGCGGCACCGATCGCGCGCAAGATTTTCGATGCCTGGCTGCTGGGCAAGATGCCCGACGGCCTGGAGCCGCTGGACAGCGAACGCGGCACCACCGCGATCGGCATCACCGCTTTCGATGGCGGCGACGGCGCGGCGCGCGAAGCCGGCGATGCCGCCGTCGCTGCGCTGGAGCTGCTGCCGGTGGTGGTGGGCGTGCCCGCGCCTGCGCCTGCGCCTGAACCCGGTGCACCGGTGCCCGGTGCCACGCCGCCCCCGACCGCACCGGAGCGGACACGATGAAGGTCTTCCTGCGCTGGGCGGTCGATATGGCCGTCCGCTTCAGCAGCTCGCTGGACTGGGTGCTGTGCCTGGCCTTGGGCGCACTGATGCTGATCGGCCTGGCGGTGCTCAAGAGCGCCGGCGGTGATGGTCTGGTGTTCGCGCAGGGCGCGCGCTTCGCGGTCGGCCTGGCTGCGATGTGGGCGATCTCGCGGGTGTCGATCCTGCGCATCCGGTCGGCGACGCCGCTGATCTATGCCATCTCGATGCTTCCGCTGCTCGCGGTGTTCGTGCTCGGCACCGGCAAATACGGTCGGCAGTGGCTGGATCTGAAACTGTTCTACCTGCAGCCGGCCGAACTGCTCAAGGTCAGCCTGCCGATGATGGTGGCCTGGTACCTGCACCGGTTGCCGTTGCCGCCACGCTTTTCCACGGTGCTGACCAGCGCGGTGATCATCGGCGTGCCGACCGGGCTGGTGATGCTGCAGCCGGACTTCGGCACCGGCGTGCTGATCGCGGCCAGTGGTGCGTTCGTGCTGCTGCTGGCCGGCCTGCCGTGGTGGTGGGTGGGCGTGGCGGTGGGCGGTGTCGCCGCGGCCGCGCCGGTGGCGTGGTTCTGGCTGCTGCGGCCCTACCAGAAGGACCGCATCATGATGTTCATGGACCCGGAGAGCGATGCGCTGGGCGCCGGCTGGAACATCATCCAGTCCAAGATCGCGATCGGCTCGGGCGGCTTCGACGGCAAGGGCTGGGGCCAGGGCTCGCAGTCGCACCTGAACTTCATTCCCGAACAGACCACCGACTTCGCCTTCTCGGTGCTCAGCGAAGAGTTCGGCTGGATCGGGGTGGCGATCGTGCTCGCGTTGTACCTGGTGGTGATCGGGCGCTGCCTGTGGATCGCTTCGCAGTCGCGCGATACCTATTCGCGGCTGTTGGCCGGCGCGACCGGGCTGGCGTTCTTCGTCTATGTGCTGGTCAACGGCGGCATGATTTCCGGTCTGTTGCCGGTGGTCGGCGTGCCGATGCCCCTGATCAGTTACGGCGGTACGTCGGCGGTGTCGCTGCTGGCCGGCTTTGGTCTGGTGATGGCGGTGCGTCGCCACAATCCGGTGCACGGCGGCTACGGCTGAGTGCGTGCGATGCGTGCGCCGTGGCCCGGCGGTACGTATCGGCTAAGGATTGGGGTGCCCGCGCGTGTTACGGTCCTGCGCTCGCGCCGGCCCGCCTCCTAGCGGGTCCGCTTTCTGTTCGCCGTGTCGCCTCCTGCTGTGCGTCGCGTCATCCACAGGAGTCGCCCGCATGGTCGAACTACTGCAGCGCGCACGCGCCGTGTTCCATTTCTTCCTCCGTACGCTGGACCTGCCCCTGCTGGGCGCATTGTGCCTGCTGATGGTGGCCGGCCTGGCCGTGCTGCACAGCGTGGACGGACCCGTGCATGCGCAGGCAATGCGTTACGGGGCCGGTCTTGCCGCCCTGTGGGGGCTGTCGCGGCTGCCGGTGGTGGAGCTGCGCGCGTGGTCGCCGTGGATCTACACGTTGTCCCTGCTGCCGCTGCTGGCGGTGTACGTGGTCGGCACCGGCAAGTACGGCCAGCGCTGGTTGAACCTGGGCGTGTTCTACCTGCAGCCTTCCGAGCTGCTCAAGCTCAGCCTGCCGATGATGATGGCCTGGTACCTGCACAAGCAGCCGTTGCCGCCGCGGCCGCGTGCGGTGCTGACCGCCGCCGTGCTGATCGGAGGGCCAGCGGTGCTGATCCTGCTGCAGCCCAACCTGGGCACGGCAACCCTGGTGACCGCCAGCGGCGTGTTCGCGCTGCTGCTGGCGGGACTGCGCTGGTGGTGGATGGCCGTGGCGCTGGGCGGGCTGTCGGTGGCCGCGCCGCTGGCGTGGTTCGGTCTGCTGCGGCAGTACCAGAAAGACCGCGTGCTGACCTTCCTGTATCCCGAGAACGATCCGCTGGGCACCGGATGGAACATCATCCAGTCCAAGATCGCGATCGGCTCGGGGGGCATGCACGGCAAAGGCTGGGGGCAAGGGACCCAGGCCACGCTGGATTTCCTGCCCGAGTACACGACCGACTTCGCCTTCTCGGTGCTGGCCGAAGAGTTCGGCTGGATCGGCGTGGCGGTGGTGCTCAGCCTGTTCCTGTTCGTGACCGCGCGCTGCCTGTGGATCGCCAGCCAATCGCGCTGTGGTTACTCGCGCCTGTTGGTGGGCACCACCGGCCTGGTGTTCTTCGTCTACGTGCTGGTCAACGGCGGCATGATCTCCGGCCTGTTGCCGGTGGTGGGCGTGCCGATGCCGCTGATCAGCTATGGCGGCACCTCGGCGGTATCGCTGCTGGCCAGTTTCGGCCTGGTCATGGCGGCGCGACAGCACCAGCCGGTGCATTCGACCTGAGTCATTCGTGCGCAAGCCCGTGCGCATGCATCCAGGCGGAAACGGTTTCAGGTGCAAACGTTGTCAACGCGCGGCGACAAAAGTGAGAAGTGGCGCACAGATATGGAGCTACTTGATCTCGATCAATGGACTTGTCGCATACGGCCTGCACAATGGCGGCCCGCCAACAACGACGCGCTGAGCCAAGCATCGCGGAGGGGGAGTCTGGCGGGGAGTAGTTGACCTCACAGGGAGAGGACGAGGCGCGCGCTGGGGAGATGCGCGCCGCGCCGCTGCCGATCAGGTCTGGTTTCGCCGGTTGCGTCTGCGGGGATGGGGACGCAACCGGCAGACCTCTTGTGCGTCAGGCGTGCTCTTCCAAGTGAGACGTGCGTTGCGTTGCACTTCGACGGGAGATGAATGGGCGACGGCACTGCGCCGCTCTACACGCGGCCTTAACGGTAACGATCAAACTCAGGCAATCCGTTGAGATTCATGGTCTTAGGGGTTTTAATTCATCCATGACCTGCTAACCTGCCGCGATGATTCGACGCTCCCTGGCCTGCATGCTCACGCTCGGTTTGGTCGCTTGTGCGACCCAGCCGCAGACTCCTTCACCGACGCCGCAGGCCTCGGGTGTCCCTGTCAGGCCGCCGGTTGCCGGCAACAGAGGCCCGGCCGAAGCCGCCCCCGAGGCCGCCGGCGCCAATGCCGCCCCGGTCGACCTGACCCCGGTACCGTTCGAGGTGGCCCGCGCCAACTTTGTGCGTGACACCGCGGCCCGTTATGGCATTCCCGCCGCGCAGATCGAGGCGACCCTGGCCCAGGCGCAGATCCGTGATCCGATCATCGCCGCGATGTCGCGTCCGGCCGAACGGGTCAAGCCGTGGAACGAGTACCGGCCGATGTTCATCAGCCAGGCGCGGATCGAGGGGGGAAAGAAATTCCTCGCCCAGCACCGCGATGAGCTGATGCGCGTGCAGCAGCGCACCGGCGTGCCGGCCGAAGTGATCGTGGCGATCATCGGCGTGGAAACCAGCTATGGCGGCAACACCGGCAGCTACCGCGTGCTCGATGCCCTGTACACGCTGGCCTTCAAGTATCCGCGCAGCGGCGACCCGGCCAAGCTCGAACGCGAAGTGCGCCGCGAGTTGTTCTTCCGCGACGAGTTGTCACGCCTGTTCGCGCTGACCCGCGACGAGAAGCTGGACATCACCGCGATCAAGGGCAGCTACGCCGGCGCGATGGGCATGGGTCAGTTCATGCCCTCCAGCTACCTCGACTATGCGGTGGACGGCAACGGCGACGGTCGTCGCGACCTGTTCAACAGCTACGACGATGTGTTCTCGTCGATCGCCAACTACTTCGTCAAGAAGGGCGGTTGGGTCCGTGGTGGCCCGGTCGCCGTGCCGGCCACGCTGCAGGCCGGTCGTGAAGAATTCAATCCGACCGAATGGGCACCCACCTGGACCCTGTCCGAGCTGGCCCAGCGTGGTTACCAGCCGAGCGTGCCGGTCGCGGCGGGCCTGACCGCCACCCCGATCACGCTGGAAGGCAGCACCGGCAAGCAGTACTGGCTGGGCTTCCAGAATTACTACGCGATTACCCGCTACAACCTCTCGAAAATGTATGCGATGGCCGTGTACCAGTTGTCCCAGGCCATCGCCGGACAGGAGTTGCCGCCGGCATGAACACGATCGCACGCTCCAGATGGCTGATCCCGGGTCTGTTGATACTGGCACTGGCCGCCTGCAGCAGTGCGCCGAAGAAACCCGGTGCCAGCAGCGCCGGCAGCAGCAAGCCGTCCGGCGCGGTGGTGCAGGGCAAAGGCGGGCGTCCGGCGCATTGCCCCGAAGGTTCCCCCTACAAGGCCGCTGCGGAAGATCCGAGCACGCGCGGCGATTACCGCGCCGGCGGGTTGTACAAGCCAGGCGTGAATGACAGCACCCCGACCTACATCCCCAACGTGGCCTGCATCCCCGAGCCGGAAGTGGTCGACCTGCCGCGCTCGCCGATCGGCAACAAATCGCCGTATGTGGTGCTGGGCAAGCAGTACCAGGTGATGGACAAGACCCGCGGCTATGCCGAGAAGGGGACCGCCTCGTATTACGGCGCCAAGTTCCACGGCCGGCTGACCTCCAACCGCGAGGTGTACGACATGTACGCCTTCACTGCCGCCCACAAGACGCTGCCGCTGCCGAGCTTCGCCCGGGTGACCAACCTGGACAACGGCGAATCGGTGATCGTGCGCGTCAATGATCGCGGCCCGTTCCACGAGGGTCGCGTGGTCGATCTCAGTTACGCCGCCGCCGTGCGATTGGGCATCACCCAGCGCGGCACCGGCAATGTGGAAGTGCGTGCGCTCGCCCCGGGCGACGACAACCTGATGGCCGACAAGCCCAGCCGCCGCGAGCGTCGCGAGATTGCGGCCGCCGCCGCCGCGCCCCCCAGCGCCGCCGTGCGCAGCGCCAGCGAGATGGATGCGCTGGTCGGCAAGCTGCCGGCCGCCACGGCGACCGCCGCCGCCAAACCGGCCGGCGAGCAGTATCGCTATCGCGTGGCCGATGCGGCCAAGCCGGGCAACGCCGACAACTTCGATCACTGGATGCGCGACAACGGCGTGCGCGTGGCCACCGGCAAGCCCGCCACCACCCAGGCTGCCAGCGTGGACAGTGCGCCGGTGCAGGTGGCCGCATTGCCCGCCGCCGCACCCGCGGCGCGCCCGGCACCGACGCCCGGCGCGACACTCTCCCAGCAGGTGCTCGGCAGCGTGCTGCTGCAGGTCGCCAGCTTCGCCAGCCGCGACAATGCCACGCGCGCGCTCGGCCAGTTGTCCTCGGCCGGCATCGCCGGGGCCAGCATCAGCGATATCGTCAGTGGCGGGCGCACCCTGTGGCGCCTGCGCGTCCCGGCCCCGGACCATGCCAGCGCCTCGGAACTTGCCGGCCGGATTGCCGGTCTGGGCTTCGGGGCGCCGCAGATCGTGAAGGACTGAGCCTTCCACTGCCTGCGGCACGCCAGCGCGTGCCGCCGCTCCTTGGGCCTACAATGCCCGTTATCCCTCATCCACCCCTTGGCGCCCTCCAGGAGCTTGCTGTCCGATGAAATTCCGCTTTGCCGCCGCTGCCATGGCCACGACCCTGTTCGTGGGCATGGTCTCCGCCCAGACCCCCCTACCGACCCCGGCACCGGCGCCTGCTCCCGCCGCCGCCGCCGCTCCGGCCACCGTAGCGACCCCGCCGGCGCCCAAGCCCAGCATTTCCAAAGCCTGGATCCTGATGGATTACGCCACCGGCCAGGTCCTGGCCGGTGAGAACGTGCACGAGCAACTGGCCCCGGCCAGCATCACCAAGGTGATGACCTCGTATGTCGTGGCCGCCGAGGTCAAGAACGGCAAGGTCCGCACCGACGACCAGGTGATGATGAGCGAGCGCGCCTGGCGCGAGGGTGGCGCCGGTACCGATGGCAGCTACAGTGGCTTCCCGGTCAATCAGACCGCCCGCCTGGAAGACATGGAAAAGGGCATGGCGATCCAGTCCGGCAACGATGCCGCGATCGCCCTGGCCGAACACGTGGCCGGCAGCGAAGAGGCCTTCGCCTCACTGATGAACAGCTACGCCGCCAAGATCGGCATGAAGGACTCGCACTTCGTCAATGCCCACGGCCTGAGTGCTCCGGGCCACCACACCACCGCTTACGACCTGGCCCTGCTCGGCCGCGCGATGGTGCGTGATTACCCGGAAACCTACGCCTACAACAAGGTGAAGGAATTCACCGTCGGCAACATCACCCAGCCCAACCGCAACCTGCTGCTGTGGCGGGACCAGAGCGTGGACGGCATCAAGACCGGCCACACGTCCGAAGCCGGTTACTGCCTGATGAGCTCGGCCCAGCGCGGTGATCAGCGCCTTGTCGCCGTGGTGCTCGGTGGCGGCTCCGAGAAGCAGCGCGCCGATGACAGCCTGGCGCTGCTCAACTGGGGCTTCCGCTTCTTCGAAACCCACCGCATGTACGAGCCGGGCAAGGTCGTGGCCGAGCACAAGGTGTGGAAGGGCAAGACCGACAAGCTGCAGTTGGGCGTGGCCCAGCCGATGCTGGTCAGCGTCCCGCGCGGCCGCTACAACGATCTCAAGCCGAGCATCGATGTTCCCAAGACGCTCGAAGCTCCGTTCACTGCCGGCCAGCAGGTCGGTACCCTGAAGGTGATGCTGGACAACCAGGTGGTCGCCCAGGCGCCGCTGGTCGCCGTGGCCGCCGTGGAAGAGGCCGGTTTCTTCAAGCGGCTGTGGGACAGCTTCTGGATGTGGTGGGAATCGGAGTAATCCGGTTCGATCGCACCAAAGAAAAAGACCGGCGAACGCCGGTCTTTTTTTGTCTCACGCCCGTCGCGGGCTTACATCGAGCGGCTGATCGTGAAGCTGCCGAACACCGGTGCCTCACGCTGCCCATCGAATTCGCGCGTGCTGTGGTAACGCGCCAGCGCGAACTTCCAGCGACCACGCATCACCGCCAGGCCATAACCGGCGGTCCCCACCACCGAGCGCTTGTCGACACTGTGGCTGTTGCGGAAGGTATTACCGTCCAGCGTGATATCGCGGATCACCCAGGCTGCATCCGTCGTCGCGAACAGATGCCACGACCATCCACCCGGCTTGCCGCCACGTGTCGGTGCCGTGTTCTCACCTGCCGGGCGCAGCGGCGTGCTGCCGAAATCGTCCGGCAGCTTCCAGCCGAAACGGACTTCGCCACCGGCATTGAGGTGGGTGGCCAGGTTGCCTACCGCGCCACCGTAGTGACTGATCGCATCCCAGCCCCAGCCGCCCAGGTTCTCACTGGCATCGGCCGGCCACCGGCGCATCCGCTCGTGCGTGAGCATGAACACCGGCTCGTTGTGCAGCTGGTTGTCCCAGCCCTGGAACTTCTCATCGCCGAGCAGCTCGTGCACCGCGTTCTGCACTTCCTCGCCCTGCGCCCACGGACCCACCACGCCCAACGCCAGCTGGGTGGTCTGCAGGCGGTCGCCCCGGCGTGCGTTGTAGCCGAAGCTGGCGATCAGCACCCCGGCATATGGGCGGTCGTCCTCGATCAGATCCTTCCGGGTGAAATCGGTGGGGGTGAAAATGCCCTGGCCCACGCTGAAGATCATGTTCTGCTGCTCGAACTCGCCCGGGTGCAGCCGTTCCAGATGGCTGTTGACCCAGCGCGCCAACCGCGGCAGGCACGGATCGTCGGTGTAATCGACCAGATTAGGCGACACGAAGGTGATCTGGGCGCCATTGGTATAGCCCTGATCCTGGTCCTTGCCGCCGAACAGGTCGTTATCGACGCGGAAGTTGATCTGGGGTGGGTGCTCGCGCATTGCATCGGGCCCACATTGAGCGGCGGCGTGGGCGGCGGGCGCGGCCAAGGCCAGGACGCCGGCGAGAGCGGCCGGCAGCGCAAAGGGCTTCAAGGACATGGGATACCAGACAGGGATTTATTCTTTCTTAAGCCGATACAGGGTAGTGGGAGCGTGATGCCGTGAACAGTTCCGCGCACGCACTGCTGTGTATCAGCGGCGATAGCGGGGTTTTCACGTGCCGTTCGGTGCCGCTGTGGGCACGATCATGCAGCGCTTGGGTTCGGGGGCGGGCATCCCCATAATCCCGGACATGGAGATCAAGTCTGACAACCCCGACCACGGCTTCCAGTTTCCCGGCCAGTTCGAACTCAGCGCCATGGGCGCGGCCGGCAAGGATCTGGAACGCGAACTGCCGCGCCTGCTTGAGCTGGCCGGCGTGGATGTGCTGAGCGAGCGCATCAGCTGGAAACACTCGTCCAACGGCAAGTATGTGTCGGTGCGGCTGGTGTTCAAGGCCGATAATCGCGAGCAGTACGACGCCGCCCACAACGCCCTGCGCGACCACCCGGAAGTGAAGTGGACGCTGTAACCAGCTGCGCCACCGCCGCGGCCCCGGGCGACCGGGCGCCGCAGCCGGCGATCGCGCGTGACCTTGGCCGCCAGCCCTATGCCCCGGTCTGGCACGCCATGCAGCGCTTCACCGATGCCCGCACCGAAGCCACCCGCGACGAACTGTGGGTGGTCGAGCATGACCCGGTGTTCACCCTGGGCCAGGCCGGCAAGGACGAGCACGTGCTCGCCCCCGGCGAGATTCCCGTCCTGCATGTCGACCGTGGCGGCCAGGTGACCTACCACGGCCCCGGCCAGCTGGTGATCTACCCGCTGCTGCAGCTGCGGCGGCTGGGGATCGGCGTGCGCGACTACGTGTGCCGCATCGAGCAGGCGATCATCGACACCCTGGATGAATGGAACATCAGCGCAGGGCGCCTGGATGGCGCGCCCGGGGTCTACGTGGGCGGGGCGAAGGTGGCCGCGCTCGGCATCCGCGTCCGCCGCGGCTGCACTTTCCATGGCCTGTCCTTCAATGTGGCGATGGACCTGGAACCGTTCCGCCGGATCAACCCCTGTGGCTATCAAGGGCTGCAGGTGACCTCGGTGGTAGACTTGGGGGGACCGTCCGGCATGGCGGCCGTCACGCCGGTGCTGCTGGGCCATCTGGCCCGCCAGTTCGGCCTGGCCCTCGAGCCGGCCGCTGAATTACCCGATTTGACTGACGCGGCGTGAACGCCGCCGACCAAGGCCATGACTGAAACCACCGCTCGCATCATTCCCCTGCAGGTCGTGCAGGGCGACTCGCCGTCCGCCGCCCCGTTGCAGACGGGCGTCAAACAGATCGGCGGTGACAAGATCGGCCGCTCGCCGGTGCAGTTCGCCGACGTGCCGGTGCTGCGCAAGCCGTCGTGGATCCGCGTGCGGATTCCCTCCGGCAACGCCGTGCAGAACCTCAAGGCCAAGCTGCGCGAGAACCGCCTGGTCACGGTCTGCGAGGAAGCCAGCTGCCCCAACATCCACGAGTGCTTCAGCCACGGCACCGCGACCTTCATGATCCTCGGCGAGGTCTGCACCCGCCGCTGTTCGTTCTGCGACGTCGCCCACGGCCGGCCCAAGCCGCCGGACGCCAATGAACCGGCCAGCCTGTCCCAGACCGTGGCCGACATGGGCCTGAAGTACGTGGTGGTGACCAGCGTCGACCGCGATGACCTGCGCGACGGCGGTGCCCAGCACTTCGCCGACTGCATCGGTGCCATCCGCGCCAAGTCGCCCAACACCAAGATCGAAGTGCTGACCCCGGACTTCCGCGGCAAGGGCCGCATGGAGCGCGCGCTGGAGATCCTGGCGACCAATCCGCCGGATGTGTTCAACCACAACATCGAAACCGTCCCGGACCTGTATCGCAACGTGCGTCCGGGTGCGGACTACCAGTGGTCGCTGACCCTGCTCAAGAAGTTCAAGGCCCAGCATCCGGAGATCGCCACCAAGTCCGGCATCATGCTCGGCCTGGGCGAGACCCTGGAGCAGGTGCAGGCCACCCTGCGCGACCTGCGCGAGCACGATGTGGACATGATCACGATCGGCCAGTACCTGCAGCCGACCGCGCACCACCACCCGGTGCTGCGTTACTGGACGCCCGAGGAATACAAGGCGCTGGAGGAGTACGGCAACGCGCTGGGCTTCAGCCACGTCGCTTCCGGTCCGATGGTGCGCTCGTCCTACCACGCCGACCGCCAGGCCGCCGACGCTGGCGTCGCCGGTTGATGCAGCGGGCCCTTCGGGGCCCGTTCTGCCAATCCCACCCGCCTCTCCCCGGCCGCGGCCCTGAACCGCGGATGGCCGCTGGCCCGCGCCTGCGCGCCGTCCCCCCCGGTATTCACAAATTTCTCCGACGGCCTCGGTAGGCTGAAGGCCCCGGTGACAAACGCGGCAACTTTCGGCACTGTCGTGGTGTCTGTAATGCACGCAGTCTCTCCCTTGGCAAGGTGCCACGAGCTAGTCCATGAAATTCAAAGCCCCCGCATTCCTGATGGCCCTGGCGCTCACCGCGCCGATGGCACTGGCCGCCTACGCCGATTCGCCCGCGCTGCCCTCGGCCGCCACGGCCGACCAGGTGACCACCTCCAAGCTGGTCTACGGACTGCTGTCGGACAGCCGTTACGCCTACCGGCCGCGCGCACTCGATGCAGCGACCTCCAAGGACGTCTTCAAGCGCTATCTGGAATCGCTCGATAGCAGCAAGCAGTTCTTCACCCAGGCCGACATCACCCGCTTCGCGCCGTTCGAGGCCAACATCGCCTCCGCCATCCGCGGCGGCGAGCTGGAACCGGCGTTCCAGGTGTTCGCGGTCTACAAGCAGCGCGTCGGCGAGCGCGTCGGCTATGCGCGCAAGCTGCTCAAGCAGGACTTCGATTTCAGCACCGACGAACGCTTCGAGTACGACCGCAAGGACGTGCCGTGGGCGGCGAGCAGCGCCGAGCTGGACGACCTGTGGCGCAAGTCGGTCAAGAACGACTGGCTGCGCCTGAAGCTGGCGGGCAAGCAGCCGGCCGAAATCCGCAAGACGCTGGACAAGCGTTACGCCACCCTGGAAAAGTCGGTCAATGAGTTGAAGGGCGAGGACGTGTTCCAGTTCTTCCTCAACGCCTACACCAGCGCCGTGGATCCGCACACGGACTACTTCACCCCGCGCACCGCCGAGAACTTCAACCAGGCGATGTCGCTGTCGCTGGAAGGCATCGGCGCGCAGCTGCAGCGGCAGGACGACATGGTCGTGATCCGCGAGGTCATCGCCGGTGGCCCGGCTGCCGTCAACGGCACGCTGAAGCCGGGCGACCGCATCGTCGGCGTCGGGCAGGGCAAGTCCGGTCCGCTGGAAGACGTGATCGGCTGGCGCATCGATGATGTGGTGGCCAAGATCCGTGGCAAGAGCGACACCCAGGTCCGTCTGGAATTCATCCCGGCCGAGGAAGGCGTGGACGGCAAGCACCATACCCTGGTGCTGACCCGCCAGAAGGTGCGCCTGGCCGAACAGGCCGCCAAGGGCGAGACCCTGACCATCCCGGCCAAGGACGGGGAACCCGAGCGCAAGGTGGGTGTGATCAAGCTGCCGACCTTCTATCAGGACTTCGAGGGCCGCCGCCGCAATGCGGCCGATTACGCCTCGGCGACCCGCGACGTGGCCAAGTTGCTGGCCGGCTTCAAGGCCGACAAGCTCGACGGCGTCGTGCTCGACCTGCGCAACAACGGCGGCGGCTCGCTGGATGAAGCGATCGAGCTGACCGGCCTGTTCATCGAGCAGGGCCCGGTGGTGCAGGTGCGCGAATCCGGTGGCCGCGTCACCGTCAACAGCGACCGCAGCGACGTGGTGGCGTGGGACGGCCCGTTGGCGGTGCTGATCAATCGTGGCTCGGCCTCGGCCTCGGAGATCTTCGCCGGTGCCATCCAGGATTACGGCCGTGGCCTGGTGATCGGTGAGACCACCTTCGGCAAGGGCACCGTGCAGAACATCGTCGACCTCGACCGTTGGCCGAGTGGCGAGTCTCAGCGCTTCGGCCAGGTCAAGCTGACCATCGCCCAGTTCTTCCGCGTCAGCGGCAGCAGCACCCAGCACAAGGGCGTGGTGCCCGACCTGGCCTTCCCGGCCAGCGTGGACGCCAGCGAATACGGGGAAAGCACCTACGACAACGCGCTGCCGTGGACCCGCATCGCCGCCGTGCCGCATACCCAGTACGGCAACTTCGGCCCGCTGCTGCCCAAGCTGGAAAGCCGCCACGGCACCCGTATCGCTGCCGACAAGGAGTTCCAGTGGTGGAACGAGGATGTCGAGCAGTTCCGCGCCGAGAAGGCCAAGAAGTACATCTCGCTTAACGAGGCCGAGCGCCGCGCCGAGCGTGAAAAGCAGGACAAGCAGCGCACCGATCGCCAGGCGATCCGCAAGCAGCTGGGCCTGGATCTGGACCCGCTGGCCGACGACAGCAATGACGATGGCCTGACCGGCAACGAACGCGACATCGTCAAGGATGCCGCCCGCGAGAAGGCCGCTGAAAAGCGTCCGGATCCACTCCTGCGCGAGTCGGCCGCGATCCTGGCCGATGCGGTGAACCTGCTCGAGGCCGATCGCCCGCTGTCGGCCCAGGTGCTGCCGCAGTCGACCGCCGTCGGCCGCTGGGCGGACTGACCGCACCGGCCGCCGCCAGCTGAACAGGTGACAACTCCACAGGCCGCCCTTCGGGGCGGCCTGTGCGTATCCACCTCCTGCCAACGCGCACAGGTCTATCCTTGGAGGCTGGATTTCCGCAGGAGCGGCCATGCGCTTTCGTCGTGTACGTTCGATCCCGATGCTGGCGGTGTTCGCCGCCCTGACCGCCTGTGGCGGCCGCGCGGCCGATTCCACCCTGATCCGCGAGTCGTTCGATTCCGGGGACACCTATTCGCGCACCGTGCCCGGACCGCCGGCCCAGGCCTGCGAAGCCGCGCGCCGGACCCTGCTCAGCCAGGGCTATGCGATCGCCCGTGCGGGCGATGATGCAGTGGAAGGCAACAAGAACTTCCAGCCCAAGGATGAAGAACACGAGCAGTTGGTGCTGCGTATTTCGTGTGCGCCACGCGGCGACCAGGCGCTGGTGTTCGTCAGCGCGGTGCAGGACCGTTACGCATTGAAGAAGAGCCCGACCTCGGCCAGTGTCGGCGTGGGCGCGCTGGGCTCGGTGTCGCTGCCGTTCGGCAGCAATGACGACTCCTTGGTGAAAGTCGCCAGCAGCACCGTGCAGGACGCCACCTTCTATCGCCGCTTTTTCGAGCGCCTGCAGCAGTACCTGCCAGCGGCGGCTGTTCCCGCTCCCACCCCGGCAGCCATGCCGGCCGCAGCCCCCGCCGCGGCGGTGGAGCCGACGCCTGCCACGGTGGTAAGCGATACCCCGGCGTCCCTGCGCTGAGCGGGCAGCGGTGCGGCGCGCCATGGCAACAGGATCGCGGCGCTGGCGCTGGCACTGCGGTGCGCTCGCGGCGCTGCTGGGGCTGATCCCGGCAGGCAGTGCGTGGAGCGCGGCATCCTGCGCGCAGAGCGTGTTGGAGGACCTCGGCTGGCAGATCGACGCGGCCGACATCGACGCTCCGCAGGTGCATGGCGGCCCGGTCTGCGAGCGCGCCGATCTGCGCCAGGCGCAGGCGGCCGGCGACCTGCGCGTGCAGTTGCCGCGGCAGTGGTCGGCGGACCAGCGGCGGTCGTGGCTGCCGACCTTGTTCGATGACCCGGCCACGGTCTGCGCGTATGCATTCAAGCTCGGCGCAGCCACGCGCCGGGCCGCCACCGCCCTGCAGGACAACGACGGCTTCCGCTTCTCGGCGTTGCAGCTGGGCTGGATCGGCTTCGGCGCCGGCGGCGCACAGGCCAAGGGCTGGGAGCGCTTCCGCAGCTTCGGCCGTGGCTATCAGCCAGCCGAGGCCAACAGCGCGGCGCTGCAGACGTTTTACGATGGCCGCGTGCGCGCGGAGTGCGGAGTCGGCCGCCAGGTCGCGCAGCTGGCGACCCAGCGCGAGCTGTACGGCGATGCCGCCTTCGATCGCGAGTTCTCCGCCGATGAACTCTCCATCGGCACCTTCCTCACCCTGCACGAGACCGACAGCATCCTGCTGGGCCGGCATGCCGGTGAATTCCTGGCCGACGGCAAGGCCAGAAAGACCGCCCAGCGTGGGCGGCAGGCCTTCGTGGGAACGCCCGGCTTCATCGAGCACGTGTTCGAGCGCAGGTACCTGGACGACATCAACAACCAGGCCGAGAACTTCGTGGTGGTCGATGTCAGCGATGCGGCGGCACGCGCGCTGCGCGAGCACGACGGTTTCGCGTACTACGACCAGATCAACCGACGCATCTGGTCACTGGCCCAGCGCATGCCGGGCCCGGGGCCGCGCCGCTTCGAGCGCCTGTTGATCGAGCGCGATCCGATCTGGCGGCGCGAGGTGCCGGCCGAGCAGCAACCACTGCTGGAGGAACTGGACGCGCTGCTGGACGATCCGTTCTACCAGGGGTTCCTGATTTACGTGCACCCTCGCGGTATACGTCCCATCGGATATCACATCGCGCGCCTGCTCGATCGCAATCCGCGGACGCCATTCGCGATCGAGCTGGGGCTGCACAATCTGCACACGACGTTGTACCGGCGCTGGATCGACGCACAGCTGCGACAGTGCGCGGCAGCGCCGGTACCTCCCGCAACACAATCGCATTCGCAAGCTGAGCAAAGGTGAGTCATGGATATTGCAATGATCGGGCTGGGTCGCATGGGCGCCAACATGGCCGAGCGCCTGCATCGCGGCGGGCACCACGTGATCGGTGTCGACCCGGGTGAGGCCGCGCGTGTTGCGGCGGCCGAGCGCGGCTTCGAGGTCAGCGCCTCGATCGCCGAGACGCTCGCAGCGTTGCCAGTGCCGCGCGTGGTATGGCTGATGGTGCCAGCCGGCGTGGTCGACCAGACCCTGGCGTCACTGGCGCCGCATCTGTCCGAAGGTGACGTGGTGATCGACGGCGGGAACTCCTATTACAAGGACTCCATGCGCCGCAGCGAGCAGTTGCAGGGCGAGGACGTGACCTACATCGACTGCGGCACCAGCGGCGGGGTGTGGGGCCTGCAGGAGGGCTACAGCCTGATGATCGGCGGCGACACGGCCGCGGTCGAGCGGATCGGGGCGATCTTCCGCACCCTGGCACCGGGTGAGGACCGCGGCTGGGCGCATGTCGGTCCGAGCGGGGCAGGGCACTTCTGCAAGATGGTCCACAACGGCATCGAGTACGGGATGATGCAGGCCTACGCGGAAGGATTCGCGCTGATGCAGCACAAGACCGATTTCAATCTCGATCTGGCGCAGGTGGCCAAGGCCTGGCAGCACGGCAGCGTGGTGCGCTCGTGGCTGCTCGATCTCAGTGCCGATGCGCTGGGCCGCAACCCGCAGCTGGAGGGCATCGCGCCGTATGTCGAAGATTCGGGTGAAGGCCGCTGGACCGTCGCCGAAGCGATCGATCTGGACGTGCCGGCACCGGTGATCACATTGTCCCTGCTCGAACGCCTGCGCTCGCGCGAGAAGAACTCCTTCAGCGACCGCCTGCTGGCGGCGATGCGCAATGAGTTCGGTGGCCACGCGATCAAGACAACGTAAGCCCGATCGATGCGGGCCGGCGAACGTGAGCGTCCGGCCCGCAGCCCTTGCCGCGTGGATCCACCCCGGCCACCGTGGTGGGTCCAGGGCGTTGCCTCAGAGCGTTACCCGCCGCCCGCTGCGCGCACTCTCCGCACCGGCTTCCAAAAGGCGCATCAGCTGCAGCGCCTGCGCGCTGCTGACCGGCGCATCACCCACGCCCAGCATCGCATCGCGGAACTGCGCATAGAAGGTACGGTAATCACCGGGCACGTTGTCCACGGTGCTGCGCTGGGTGTGGCCGTCGGCATCGATCCGCACCAGGTGCCCGTGCTGCGGGTCCAGGCCCCAGCCCGGCGCCCCCGGTGCGATGCCGCGGCGCAGCTGGTCTTCCTGTACGTCCAGCCCGTCTTTCAGATAGCTGCCGGCATCGCCGTGCACGATGAAGCGCGGGCCGGAAGCGGCCACCAGCGAGCCGGCGTGCAGGATCGCGCGGTGACGCGGGTACTGCAGCACCGCGTGGAAATAGTCGTTGCCCACGGCATGCTCACGCTGCGCCATCAGGTCGACGCTGATCGCGCCCGGCCAGCCGAACAACTGCAGCATCTGATCCAGCAGGTGTGGACCGAAATCCATCCACAGGCCGCTGCCGGGCGCATCGCTTTCACGCCAACGATCGCGCACCTGTGGGCGGAAACGGTCGAAGTGGGAATGGCATTCGGCGACACGACCGATCCGCCCATCTTCGATCACCTGCTTCAGCGTGAGGAAGTCGGCGTCATGCCGCCGGTTCTGGAATACGGTGACGACACGCTCGGCCACCCGCGCGGCCTGCACCACCGATTCGGCTTCCGCCACGGACAGCGCGAACGGCTTGTCCACCAGCACATGCTTGCCTGCGGCGAGTGCGGCGCGGGCCAGCGGCGCATGCGCATCATTGGGCGTGGCGATCACCACCGCATCCACTGCCGGATCGTCGAACAGCTGCTGCGGGTCATCGCAGATGTGCACATCGGTGAAGCTGCGCAGCAACCGATCGCGCTGCGAGCTGACGATGCTGTGCAGGGCCAGGCCCGGTGTGTGCAGGATCAACGGCGCATGGAAGACGCTGCCGGCCAAGCCGTAGCCGATCAATCCCACCTGCAGTACGGCAGTCATGGTGCGCTCCAACATAACGGGGCAGGACAGCGTACCGGCTGCGCGCGCGGGGCGGAAACATGAACGGTTCGGCGCCAAGCTGAGCGGTTCACGGCGACGTTATGCGGCGCGCACGTCCCGTCCACGGCCCGCCACGGACACTGGCCCCACATCCGCAAAGGAATTCGAACATGACCAACACGACCCGTAATCTGCTTGCTGCTTCGCTGGCCCTGGGCATGGTGCTGGGCACCTCGTCCGCAATGGCCAAGGACCCGCCGAAGACCACCGATCATGCCGCGATGACCCACGCCGATACCCATGATTCGGCTGAGCCGGTCACCGACAGCTGGATCACCACCAAGGTCAAGACCGACCTGCTGACCAGCAAGAACGTGCCGGGCACCGAAGTGAAGGTGGAGACCGTCAACGGCGTGGTCACCCTCACCGGTACCGTGGCCAGCCAGGCCGAGCATGACAAGGCCGTGCGCGTGACCCAGCAGATCAAGGGCGTCAAGCGTGTCGACGCCGCTGGACTGAAGGTCGCCGCCGCCGCTGCCAAGCGCTGAGGCCTGCTGCACCGTTGCACAGAGCGCGCCTTCGGGCGCGCTTTTTTGTGGGCGCTGGCCGGTCCCACGCGCTGTTCAGTCAGGTGAGGGACCGCGTATTCACAAAGGGGTGGAGTATATTCAGCGCTTCGCCATCGCCATGCGGTGCGCATGCCGGCTGTACGCGCATGGGCCGGAGCAGGGGTGGCACCGAGCTGACGAGGGACTATGGCGCTGGTGTTCAGTGATCAAATCTGGGACCGCTGGCGATTGCCGGCACTGGCCCTGGCAGCGGTAGCCATCATCGTGGTGCCGTGGCTTACCCTGCGCAAGCTGGCCGATGACAACGTCGATGCGATGAACTGGGTTACCCATACCCAGGACGTCGGCGTGGCGGTGTATCAATTGCAGGCTGACGTGCGTGATGTCGAATCGGCCGCGTTGACCATGTCCAAGGGCATCGATGCGCCCGGCCTGCGCGAGCGCCTGGCCCAGGCCGACGATATCCCCGGGCGGCTGGCGCGGCTGGCCGAGCTGACCCGGGACAATCCGGATCAGCTGGTCCGGATCGGTCGCATCCAGTCCATGCTGGAACGCCGCATGGAGCTGGCCAAGCAACTTGCCCGCTCGGCGCCGGATGCCGACCAGCGTCAGCTGGTGGCCGACCTGACCACCCGCTATCCCATCCGCCGACTGGTTGAAGACCTGCAGGCCACCGAAGAGCAGCTGCTTGTCAAGCGTTCCGAAGTGTTCGCGGCCCAGCAGCGCCAGGGCGAATTCATCTCCTGGTCGGCGCTGGTGGTGCAGCTGCTGTTGCTCGGCCTGGTGCTGTGGCTGCTGCAGCGGCAGATCCGCCACCGCCTGAGCGCCGAACGTGCCTCGCTGCGCGCGGCCGGTCGTGCGGCCTCGGTGCTGCACACGGTGCGCGAGCCGATCGTGCTGCTGGACCGCAGCCTGCGCGTGCAGATGCACAATCCCGCGTTCGCCGAACTGTACGGGCTGGACGAAGAGAGCTCGGCCGAAGGGCTGCCGCTGGACAGCATCGGCGACGGTGCCTGGTCCGACGCGGTGGTCCGCCAGCGCCTGACCGACGTGCTGCTGCGCGGCCGCGAGCTGTGGGATTACGAACACGAGCAGCGCACCGCCGATGACGTGGCGCGGATCATGCTGATCAACGCGCGGCGCATGCCGTTGCCTGACAAGGATGACGAAGTGGTGCTGATGACCGTCAGCGACGTCACCGTGCAGCGCGCCGTGCAGCTGCGCGTGGAGGAACTGAACCGCCAGCTGGAAGGCAAGGTCGAGCAGGTCTCCGAAGTGAACCGCGAGCTGGAAGCCTTCAGTTATTCGGTCTCGCACGATCTGCGCGCACCGCTGCGCCACGTGGCCGGTTTCTCGGACAAGCTCACCCGCCACCTGGGCGAGGAGGCGGACGAAAAGTCCCTGCATTACCTGGGCGTGATCTCCAACTCCGCCCGGCGCATGGCCGCGCTGATCGACGATCTGCTGGTCTATTCGCGACTGGGCCGGGCGGCGATGCGACTGCAGGCGGTGGACATGCAGTCGCTGGTCGCCGATACCCGCGCCATGCTCGATGCCAATCAGCAGAGCGAGGCCGAGAACACCGGCGTACCGCACCATGTCGACTGGAAGATCGCGCCGCTGCCGATCATCGTTTCCGATGAAAACATGATGCGGCAGGTCTGGTTGAATCTGCTCGGCAACGCGATCAAGTATTCTTCCAACCGCGAGCCGGCCCGGATCGAGGTCGACTACAAACAGCAGCCTGACGGCAGCCATCTGTTCACCGTCCGCGACAACGGCGCCGGCTTCGACATGGCCTATGCCGGCAAGCTGTTCGGTGTGTTCCAACGGCTGCACAAGGCCAGCGACTACCCGGGGACGGGCATCGGCCTGGCCAGTGTGCGCCGGGTGTTGACCCGTCACGGCGGCCGCATCTGGGCCGAGTCGGCGGTCGATCAGGGCGCCACCTTCTACTTCGTTCTTCCACCCGCGCTCGACGCAATCAACAAGGGCTCCGCCGCATGACCGCTCTCCGCACCATCCTCCTTGCCGAGGACAGCCCCGCCGACGCCGAGATGGCCATCGACGCATTGAAGGAGGCCCGCCTGGCCAATCCGATCGTGCACGTCGAAGACGGCGTGGAAGCCATGGATTACCTGCTGCGCCGTGGCGCCTTCGCCAACCGTGACGAGGGCCTGCCGGCGGTGCTGCTGCTGGACATCAAGATGCCGCGCATGGACGGCCTGGAAGTGCTCAAGGAAATCCGCAACACCGAGGAGCTCAAGCGGCTGCCGGTGGTGATCCTGTCCTCCTCGCGCGAGGAAAGCGATCTGGCGCGCAGCTGGGACATGGGCGTGAACGCCTACGTGGTCAAGCCGGTGGACGTGGACCAGTTCTTCGGCGCGGTGCAGACCCTGGGCAAGTTCTGGGGCCTGATCAACCAGGCACCGGAGATCGAGTAAGCCCATGCCGCTGACCGGCCCTGCGTTGGGTGCCCTGCGGATCCTGCTCATCGAGGATTCGCCGGAAGATGCCGAACTGATGTGCGAGCAGATGCTCGACGCTGGCCTGGAGGCCAGCTTCGAGCGGGTCGAGAGCGCGCAGGAACTGCGTGGGGCGCTGGAGCGCGCCGCACCGGACATCGTGCTCTCGGACCTGAGCATGCCCGGTTTCTCCGGCAACGAGGCGCTGCAGATCGTGCGCGCCGCGTTGCCCGACGTTCCGTTCATCTTCGTGTCCGGCACGATGGGTGAGGAAAACGCGGTGGCGGCCCTGCACCAGGGCGCCAACGATTACATCATCAAGCACCAGCCGGCGCGCCTGCCTTCGGCGGTGGCCCGTGCAGTGCGCGAAGCGCGCAGCGCGATCGACCGCCAGCGCGTGGAAGCCGAGCTGATGCGTGCACAGCGGCTGGAAAGCCTGTCATTGCTGGCCGCCGGGCTCAGCCACGACCTGCGCAACATCCTGCAGCCGCTGCTGATCATGCCCGACCTGATGAAGGCGCGGACCGAAGACCCGCAGCTGCACCACCTGGCCGACATCATCGCCGAGTGCGGCCGGCGCGGTCATGAGATGGCCGAATCGATGCTGTCCTTCGTGCGCGGGTCGCGCAAGCCGAGCGAACACATCTGCCTGGTCCACCTGTTCGAGGGTGTGGAACTGCTGCTGCGCAGCAACCTGCCGGCCAAGGTAACCCTGCACCTGGAGGTAGCCGACGGCCTGGCGGTGGATGCCAATTACACCGAGCTGCAGCAGGTGCTGCTCAACCTGTCCCTGAATGCCATCCAGGCCATGCCCCATGGCGGCCGTTTGACCCTGCGTGCCGCACCGGCCGCCGATACCCATGGCGACGACTGGCTGCGCATCTCGGTGACCGATGAGGGCATCGGCATGGATGCGGACACGTTGTCGCATCTGTTCAATCCCTTCTTCACCACCAAGGCCGCCGGCACCGGCCTGGGCCTGATCTCGTGCAAGCGCATCATCGAAGGCGCGCACGGCAGCATCCACGTCGACAGCCAGCCGGGTGTGGGCACCCGCTTCGATCTGCTGCTGCCGATGCGCGAGATCACCGACACCGCCGACGCCGTGGATGGGCCGATCGCCGCCGGTACCGGGCAGTCGATCCTGGTCGTGGACGGTGAGGCGACCCGTCTGTCGCTGCTGGGCAATGCACTATCCAGCCAGGGCTACCACCTGCAGCTCGCCTCCGATGGCGCGGCCGCGCTGCGCTGGATGCAGCAGGAAAGCATGCCCGCGCTGGTGATCGCCGACGCCGGCTCCAAGCTGCTCTCGGCCAGCCATCTGCTGGGCGAGATGGCCACGCTCGGCTATCGCGGTCCGGCGCTGGTGCTGGAAGATGCAGAGGTCACCGTGCCACTGGCGGTGTTCCCGCCCGGCATCAACGTGCACGTGCTGCGCAAGCCACTGGAAATGCAGCAGGTGTTCCGTTCGGTGGCCGAGGCGCTGGAAACCGCCTGATCATCCCTCCCACGGAAACCGTGGGAGGCTGGCCACGGCCTGCTCGAGTTTGTAGGACCAGTTGCCGTGGATCTCCGCGTACAGCGGGCTGTCGCCAGCCAGGCGCATGCGCTGGGTGATGCGCAGGTCATCTTTGCGGATCAGCACCAGATCCACCGGCAACCCCACCGAGAGGTTGGAACGGATCGTCGAATCCAGCGACACGATGGCAGTGCGCGCGGCGTCTTCCAGGCGGGTCTGCGGGCGCAGGATCCTATCGAGGATCGGCTTGCCGTACTTGGACTCGCCGATCTGCAGGAACGGAGTTTCCGGCGAGGCGGCGATGGCATTGCCGAGCGGATAGATCATGTACAGCCCGGGATGCTCGCCGCCGATCTGGCCGCCGAGGATCAGCGTCGCCTGGGTCACGATGCCGTCCTGGCCAGCCTCATGCGTGCTGGATTTGACCTGGCTGTCGAGCAGGACCCGGCCCACGTATTCGGCCACCTCGAACAGATGCCGGTAGGCGCGCAGGTTTTCCGGCCGCTGTTCTTCCACGTCGCGGCGCAGCCGCGAGATCAGCAGCTGGGTGGTCGCCAGGTTGCCGGCGGCCATGATCACGAAGGCCGCTTCCCCGGGAAACTCGAACTCGTGCAGCTTGCGGTGCACGCGCACGTCGTCCAGCGACGCGTTGGTACGGGTATCGGCGGCGAAGACCAGGCCCTCGTCCACCTCGATGCCGACGCAATAGGTCATGTCGGTGTCCTATGATGTGCACCCCGATTCTATGCGCTGGCCCTGTTGGCCCGGTGTGGAATCGCCCCACGTATGCTGAATACCATGACCACTGCGCTCCTGAGCCTGGGCAGCAACCTGCAGCCGCAACAGCACCTTCACGCCGCGGTGGAGGCCCTGCGCGCGCGCTTCGGCACGATCGCGGTCTCGCCGGCCTACCGCACCGCGGCGGTGGGCTTCGACGGCCCGGATTTCCTCAACAATGCGGTGGCGATCGAGACCGATCTGCCGCTGCAGACGCTGGATGACTGGCTGCATGCACTGGAGGACGCCCATGGTCGCGACCGCAGCGGTCCGCGCTTCAGCGACCGCACCCTGGACATCGATGTGGTGTTCTACGGCGATCTGATCGTGGAAGGCCCAGGCCATCTGCGCATCCCGCGCCCGGAGCTCAAGCATGCCTTCGTGCTCAAGCCGCTGGCAGACATCGCCCCGCACTTCCGCGACCCGGTCAGCGGGTTGACCCTGGACGCGCTGTGGCAGGCCCATCGGCAGTTCGGCGAGCCGTTCGAGACGATGGACCTGTTGCCCGGCTAGGTACCGGCCGTTGGCCGGTGCGGGGGGCTACGACAATGTCCGCCCGCCATCCACGCGCAGCGTGTGGCCGGTGACGAACGCCGCCTCCGTGGCCAGCCAGTACACCGCCTCGGCGATCTCCTCGACCGTGCCGGTGCGTGCCAGCGGGGTCCGCGCCAGCAGCGCCTGCCGGGCGAAATCGTCCTTGCCCTGCTCGGGCCACAGGATCGCCCCGGGCGCGACCGCGTTGACGCGTACCTTGGGCGCCAGTTCCAGCGCCAGCGAGCGCGTCACCATTTCCAGGGCCGCCTTGGCCGCTGCGTACACCGGGTGGTCGCGCATCGGCTGGGTGCCGTGCAGATCGGTCAGGTTGACGATGCTGCCCTGCTGGCGGCGCAGGTGCGGTGCGGCGGCCTGGGCCAGCAGCAATGGCGCGCGAGCGTTGACCGCGAACAGGTCGTCCCACTGGGCGGCGCTGATTTGGCCAAGCAGGGTCGGGTAGAAGTTGGAGGCGTTGTTGACCAGCGCGTCCAACCGGCCGAACTGGGCCACGCTCTGGTCGATCAGGTCGGGCAGGGCATCGGCATCGCGCAGGTCGGCCTGCAGGGCCAGCACGCTGCCCGGGCGCAGCATGTCCATGTCGAAGGCCATCTGCTGCAGCTCGGCGGTAGAGGTGTGGGCGTGCAGCACCACCGACCAGCCACAGGCGTGGAACTGGCGGGCGATGGCCGCGCCGATCCGGCGCGCGCTGCCGGTGATCAGCGCGACGGGCGCGGTATCGGTCATCGGGGGTACTCCCTGCTCAGGCTATGCTGTGCATTGTCACCGCAATCGCCCGCGCCATGCATTCCCCACTGCCCTTCCCCGAATCCGACGCCCTGGCCCACAGCGACGAGCTGGCTGCGGCGCTGCGCGCTGAAATCCTCGCCAACGGCGGCGCGATGCCGTTCTCCCGCTTCATGGAGCTGAGCCTGTACGCGCCCGGTTGGGGCTATTACAGCGCCGGTGCCAGCAAGTTCGGTGCCGCTGGCGATTTCACCACCTCGCCGGAAATCGGCGCGCTGTTCGCTGCGACCCTGGCCAATGCGGTCGCCCCGGTGATGCAGCAGCTCGGCCCGGAAGCGCGTTTCATGGAAGTCGGTGGCGGCAGCGGCGCCTTTGCCGAAGTGATGCTCAAGCGCATGCTGGAACTGGACGCGCTGCCCGAGCGTTACGCGATCCTGGAGCCCAGCGCGGACCTTCGCGAGCGGCAGCGCGAGCGTCTGGAGCGGGCGTTGATCCCGCCGGTGTTCGCGCTGGTGGAATGGCTGGACGGTCCGTTCGATGACGACTGGGACGGCATGGTCTTCGCCAATGAGGTCATCGATGCCCTGCCGACACCACGCTTCCTCGCGCGCGATGGCATGGTCTATGAAGAGACCGTCGAGCTGGACGCCGGGGGCGCCTTCGTGCGCGGCGCGCAGCCGGCCGATGCGATGCTCAGCGCCGCCGTCCGCCACGTCGAGCATTACCGCGAAAAGCCCTTCGCCGACGGCTACCGTTCCGAACTGCTGCCGCAGCTGCCGTACTGGATCCAGGCGATCGCCGGCGGCATGAAGCGCGGCGCGATGCTGTTCGTCGATTATGGCTACCCGCGCAACGAGTATTACCAGGACGACCGCGACGACGGCACCGTGCGCGCGTTCTACCGCCACCACGTGCACAACGATCTGTACCGCTGGCCGGGCCTGCAGGATCTCACCGCCTCGGTGGATTTCACCGCGCTGGCCGAGGCCGGTACGGGCGCCGGTTTCGAGCTGGCCGGTTACTGCACCCAGGCCAGTTTCCTGCTTGGCAACGGGCTGGATACGCTGCTGGAAAAAGCCGATGCGCGCACCGACGAGATCGGCCGTGTGCGGCTGCGCGACCAGGTGAAAAAGCTGACGTTGCCGACCGAGATGGGCGAGCGCTTCCAGGTGATGGGCTTCCAGCGCGACGTGGATTTCGAACCGGCGTTCGTGCTCGGCGATCTGACCTGGCGCCTGTAAGGTGGCCGCCACGAACCTGTTGAAGCCGTTGCGTTGGCCGCGGTTCTGGCTGGCGCTGTGGTGGCTGGCGGTGCTGGGCACGATTGTGGTCTGCCTGATCCCGCCGCCGCCGATTCCGTTGCCGGACAACAGCGACAAGGTCGAGCACTTCCTCGCCTATTTCCTGCTGGCCTCGTCCGCCGTGCAGATCTACCAGCGACGCGCTGCCCTGGTCTGGGCAGCGGTCGGACTGGTTGGGCTGGGCATCGGCATCGAATTCGCCCAAGGCGCCTTGACCGTCAACCGCATGGCCGACCCGATGGACGCCCTGGCCAACAGCGTTGGCGTGCTGGCCGGCATGGCGATCGTGTTCACCCCGCTGCGCGATCTGCTGGTACGCCTGCGCGGTTGATGTTGGCAGTGCATGGCGGGAGGTGCCGGCCAGCGGCCGGCACTACCGACAGTGGCCGCGGCGTTACCGCGGCAACAGGGTCAGCTCATCCAGCACCCACATCGTCGGCCGGGTATCGCCGGTGAAGCGCACGCACAGGTTCTGCGTGCCCTTGAGCGACCGCGGCAACGCCGCCTCCAGCGTGATGAAGCCATCGGCGCCCGGCGCGGCCGGCAGCTTCACGCTGGCCAGCGGCTTGCCATCGCACTGGCCACCGAGGATGTCCATTTCCCCATGCGCGCTGCGCTTGGGCGCGAAACGGCGGTTGGGCTCGTCGTGGGCCAGCTGGAAGTAGTACGGGATCTGCCCGGCACGCACACGCAGTCTGGCGATGCCATCGACGTCTGCGTCCTTCCACAGCCAGCACGGGTTGAAGATGTCCACGTTGAAGATCGCGCGCTCGCCATCGGCCGGGCCGTCATCTTCCAGGCGCAGCAGCAGCTGGCCTTCGCCGGGGCACTGCGCGAGATGTTCGTCGGTGCGCGACAGCAGCGAGGTAGCGGTGATGTCGAAGCGGCTGGCCGCCTTGGCCAGCGCCTGGCCATTGAAGAACGTGGCCGCCTGCAGCGCCACCGGCAGCGGTTGCTGCAGAGGAGTGGTGTAGCGCGGTGACTGCGCGGTGACCGCGCTGCCGTCCACGCTGTAGTGGATGTCGTAGCCGAGCGGGCTGCGCAGGGCCAGCGTCGCGGTGCCGGCGGCGCGGTCGTCCCGGCTGTCCAGTTCCACCTGGAACGGTGTCTGCGCGTATGCGATCCCCATCGCCTGGTAACGCTGCAGCTGCGCCGGCAGGCGCGCCAGGAAATCAGCGTAGTCACGCCGTTCGCGCGGCGACCAGCCGGTCTCGGCCACGGCGGCCAGGCGCGGGAACAGGTTGTGCTGCAGGCGTGCGTAGCTGCGCGTGTGCTCGGTGAACATGTTGGCCTGCAGGCCGAGGATGTGGTGCTGCTTGTCCTTGGCCAGCGCGTCCGGCACCGGCTCGAAGCCGTACACGCGGGCCAGCGGAATGGTCGCGGGGCGGCCGGGTGGCTCGTTCGGCGAGTTGGTCTGCAGGTAATCCATGTACATGTCGGTGACCGGCGACATGACCACGTCGTGGCCCTCGCTGGCGGCTTTGAGACCGCCTTCGGTGCCGCGCCAGGACATCACCGTGGCTTCCGGCGGCAGCCCGCCCTCGAGGATCTCATCCCAGCCGATCAGGCGCCGGTCGTGCTGCTCCAGGA
The DNA here is from genome assembly GCF_059422145.1 of Stenotrophomonas sp. GW821-FHT01H02A. Classification (NCBI taxonomy): domain Bacteria; kingdom Pseudomonadati; phylum Pseudomonadota; class Gammaproteobacteria; order Lysobacterales; family Lysobacteraceae; genus Stenotrophomonas; species Stenotrophomonas sp. GW821-FHT01H02A. The sequence continues at coordinate 23,319 of NZ_JBWKWI010000012.1, read as the reverse complement.
AGGTTTCCAGGCGCTTGATGATGTGGCTCTGCATCTCCATCTCATCGCCGGCACCCAGCTCGCGCATGCGCGCCTGCACCCGTGCCGAGGCTTCCCACTGGTCCTTGACCGCCTCGTCGCCACCGACGTGCACGTACTTGGCCGGGAACAACTGGATGACTTCTTCCAGCACGTTCTCGAGGAACTCGAAGGTGCTGTCTTCGGTGTTGAACAGGTTCGGGAACACGCCCCATTCGCTCAGCGGCTTGAGCGGGGTATCGAGGGTGCCGAGTTCCGGATAGGCCGCGATCGCCGCGGTGGCGTGGCCGGGCACGTCGATTTCAGGAATGACCTGGATATGGCGCGCGGCCGCATACGCGATCACCTCGCGGATCTGCGCCTGCGTATAGAACCCGCAGTAGGGGCGCTCGGCGCCGGTGACCGGATCGCGGCCGCCATCGCCGGCCGGAATGCGGCAGCTGCCGACCCCGGTCAGTTTCGGGTAGCGCTTGATCTCCATGCGCCAACCCTGGTCATCGGTGAGATGCCAATGGAAGGTGTTGAGCTTCTGCTCGGCCATTGCATCGAGGACCTGCTTGATCTCATCGAGGCTCTGGAAGTGGCGGGCCGAATCGAGCATCAGGCCGCGCCAGCTGAAACGGGGCGCATCGTCGATGCGCAGCGCCGGGAGCTTGCCCTCGCTGCCGCCGGTGAGCAGCTGCGAGAGGGTGGCCGCACCATAGAACAGACCGGCTTCGGTCGCGGCCTGCACGGTCGCGCCGCGCGCGTCCGAACGCAGCTGGTAGCCTTCGGCGCCGGTCTTGAGCGTGGCGTCGAGCACGAAGCGGATACCGTCCTTGCCGCGTCCTTCGCTGACCGTCACGACCGGACCGCCGCTGTCACGCAGCAGGGTGGCGAACTGCGCGGCAACGCGGCCAGCGGCCTGGCCTTGTGCATGCACCGGGGTGGTGGCGGTCACCGTGTAGCCGGCGCCGTCGAGGCGGTCGACCCTGGCCGGTGCGGGAATCAGCATCAGCGAGCCGGGCAGGGCCTGCGGGCCGTTCGGTGCCTGTGCGTCGGTGGCCTGGGCCAGCGGTGCGAGGGAAAGTGCCAGTGCGAAGGACAGCAGCGACAGCGAGGTACGACGGGTGCGGGTGTGCATCGGGTCATTCCTTTGTAGCGAATCGGGTTCCACCTGTGAAACGGGCCCGGAAATCCGGGCCCGTTTCAGGTGTGCAGCGTGTTACCGCGGCGATCAGTACTTGAAGCGGAAGTTCAGATAGTACTGGCGGCCGTTGCTGTAGAACGAGGTCGGGACCGACGCGCTCTGGTAGTACTTGTAGGTCGGGTTGTTGAGGTTGAGCGCATCGAAGCTGACGCTCAGCCAGTCGGTGGCCTTGTAGCTCAACGACGCCGACAGCGTGCCGAAGTCATCCTGGTAGTACGGGTTGGCGCCGGACAGGCCGATCAGGAACGAGGAGCGGTAGGTGTAGCCCACGCGCGCACCGAAGGTGTCGTTCTCGAAGTAGGCACCGACGTTGTAGGTGTTCTTCGAGGTACCCAGCAGGTTCTGCGTGCCGTCTTCCCAGGTGTGCGAGGTGCTGCCATCGGCATAGGTGTAGTTGGCGTTGACACCGAAGAACTCGCCGATCGGCTGCTCGTAGGCCAGTTCGACGCCGCGGACCTTGCCGTTGGCGTTGATCGGCTTGGAGATCTCATACGCTTCCAGCTGGTGGGTCAGCTCGCTGAAGAGCATCTGCGTCTCGGTGCCGAAGGCCACGTAGTCCTTCAGGTTCATCGAGTACACGCCGGCCGACAGCAGGCCGCGCGGCATGAAGTACCACTCCAGGTTGGCGTCGAAGTTGGTCGACAGCACCGGCTTGAGGTTCGGGTTGCCACCGCCGCCGAGCTTGTTCAGATCCGAACCCCACGAGGAGGTACCCAGGGCCGAGAAGTCCGGCAGGGTCTGGGTCTGGGAGGCGGCGAAGCGCAGCACCAGGTCGTCGGCCAGGTCGAACTTCAGGTTGGCGCTGGGCAGCACGCGGTTGTGCTTGTTTTCGAATTTCAGCGCATCCCAGGCACCGAACAGGCTGCTCACGTCCGGGTTGCTGGTGACGGCCACGTAGGTGTCGATGTCCTGCTTGATGTTGACGTAGCGCAGGCCGACGTTACCGGCCCAGCTGTCACCGACGAAGTTGGCCTGGACGTAGGCGCCGAAGTTCTTCTCGGCCACTTTCCATTCGGCGCCGTAGTTGTGGCGTCCGTCCGGGCCGTCATTGTTGGCCAGCCAGGTGGAGTTGTTGGTCACCGCATCCTTCAGCGCACCCGGGGTGTAGTACCAGATGTTGCGCGGGAAGGTGCCGCCGATGTCACCGGCGAAGCCGTTTGGGTAGTTGCCGGTCGGGGCGCCCTGCAGCGCGGCCCAGATATTGCCCGGGGTCGCGCCTTCCGGCGACAGCGACTCACGCTTGTGGTCGGCGAAGCGTGCACCGAAGTCGATCGAGCTCAGCACGCTGCCGCTGCTGAAGTACTGGCTGAAGTCCAGGCTGGCCCACTTTTCCTTGTCTTCGGCGGTGACCTGCTGGTTGCCCCAGGTGCCGAAGCTGGTCACGCCGTCCGGGCTGATGTCGCCGCCGATGTTCCAGTCGACCGGGGAGCCGTTGCCGTGCGTGGCCCAGCTGGCGCCGCCGCCGCGACCAACGGTGACTTCGGCGATGTACTGGCGCGGGGTTTCGCCGGTGCCCTTGGTGTTGCCGGCCTGGAACTTGGCGGTCAGGTTGTCGTTGATCTGCCAGTCGGCATCGAAGGTGATGTAGTTCGTCTCTGCCGTGGCTTCACGGTAGATCATGTCGTACACACCGTAGTCGGTGCCCGGCTTGCCGCTGTAGGTGGCGTTGGTGATCACGCCATCCTTGACCACATAGCCCGGATCCGGTGCCTGCGATTTGGCGAAGCTGGCGCCGAACATCATGAAGTTGCGGTTGTAGTTGTTGGCTTCCAGCTTGGAACTGAAACCTTCCAGGCCCAGGGTCAGGGTGTCGGTGGGCTTGAACTGCACCGAGATCAGGCCGCCCTTGCGCTCACGGGTCTGTTCGAACAGCGTCGAACCGAGCAGGCCGGGGATCTTGAGCCCCTCCAGGTCCGGACGCGGGCCCTGCAGGAACTGGCCGGGGTTGGCCGGATCCGGGATGCCGGCGACGACCGGGTCGTTCGGGCCGAGGGTGAAGAAGCCGCCTGGGATTTCCTGTGCTTCGCGGCGCAGCTCACGCTTCTGGTAGAAGCCCTGCACCATCACGCCGAACGTGCCGTCGTCGTTCTTGTAGTTGAACAGCGCCGACAGCTGCGGGTCGGTCGACTTGGCCTGGTCCGAATTCACGGCACCGACCGAGGCTTCGGCGGTGATCTGCTTGGCGAACTCCAGCGGGCGGCGGGTGATGATGTTGACGGTGCCGGTGGTGCCACCGTCCTGCAGCTTGGCCTGCGAGGACTTGTTCACTTCCACCGAGCTGACCAGCTCGGAGGGCAGCAGCGAGTAGCTGACGCTGCGGCCGACGTTGTTGCCCTGGCTGAGCACGAACCAGTCCGCCGAGGCGACGGTGTGGCCGTTGATCAGGGTCTGGGTCAGGCTCGGGCTGGTGCCGCGCAGGCTGACGCGGTCGGCTTCGTCGAAGCCGCCTTCATCGGCGCTGGACGAGCTGATGTTCACGCCCGGCAGGCGCTGCAGGGTGTCGGCGACGTTGTGCGCGGGCAGCTTGCCCACGTCTTCGGCGGTGACCACTTCCAGGCGCGCATTGGCGTCGCGCTTGGTGTCCAGCGACTTTTCCATCGAGCCACGGATGCCGGTGACCTGCACGGTGTCCAGATCGGTGGCGGTGGGGGCGGCTTGCTGCGCGTGGGCGCTGAAGGCCAGGCAGCTGACGATGGCTGCGGAAAGCAGGGACTTGCGGGTGTTCATGATGTCTCTCCTCATCACTCGATGGTCGCCGGCGACGGCGTCTGTTTTCTTGCGTCTGGTACGACTGTGCCGCGCGCCTGTTGTGCGGGTGCGCCTTGGGTACTACGTACTGCGTGGTGCGTTGTCCGCAGCGCCGATCCCGGCGCCGTGGCAGATCAGGTCTCCGATCGGCCCAGGTACCAGCTGGCGGCGCCGATGACGCCCAGCTGCCCGTGCTCGACCACCTTCACGGGAATACGTTCCAGCGCCTCACGCATCGGCCCCTTGTTGAGGTACCGCTCGACGAAGGTGCTGTTCAACAGGAAGTCGCGGATCTGCGGCAGGATGCCGCCGGCCAGGTAGACACCGCCGGTGACGCCATACTGCAGCGCCATGTCGCCGATCGTGCTGCCCAGCAGCCCGCAGAACACATCCAGGCTCTGCCGCGCGAGCGGATCCTGGTCGGCCATCGCCGCCGCGGTGATCGCATCCGGGGTGGTCAGCGCGGGCGACTGGCCGTTCAACGCGCACAGCGCGCGGTACAGATTCATCAGGCCGGGGCCGGACAGCGCCTGCTCGACCGACACGTGCGAGCGCTCGCGCAGCATCTGCCGCACGATCGCCATCTCCAGTTCGGTGGTGGTGGCCAGGGTCGGCTGGCCGGCTTCGGTGGCCAGGACCACGGCGCCATGGGCCGTCGGGATCCACACGGCCGCGCCGAGGCCGGTGCCGGGGCCGACCACCAGGGTCGGGCCACGCGGGGCGGTGGCCGGGCCGGTCAGCTGCAGCACGCCGCTGGCGTCGACCTGCGCCGCGGCGTAGGCCACGGCTTCGAAGTCATTGACGATATAGACCTGGTCCAGGCCGACATCGCGCTCGATCTGCCGTGCCGACAGCGGCCAGGGCAGGTTGGCGGTGATGACCGTGCCGTCTTCGCGGGCATAGCCGGCGGTGGCGACCACGCAATGGGACGGGCGCGGACCATCGGCCAGGAAGTCGGCGAGGATCGCGCTGAGGCCGGAATAATCCGCATTACGGAATTTACGGTAGTCCAGCAGCTCGACCGGATGGGCCGGATCGGCACTGGCCTGGACCCGGCCAACCCGGACATGCGTGCCACCCACGTCGGCGGCCAGGAACGGCGGCATCGCGGCGGGCGGGGCATGGGCCGGAACAGCGTGGGCGGCTATGGTCACACGGACTCCATCGGTTGGGCGTGGCCAGGGCTGACCCGGCGATTGAGGCGGAGTCTGTAATCGTTCTGACAACGATGTCAACGATAATCTCACACTTTCGATGCTGCGCCGCAACGCGGGTTTGCGCGGGAAAGCGTTTTCATCACGCTGCCGTCATGTTTTCGCAAACTGCCGTGAATAGGGCCTCTGGTCCGGCCACGGCCAACGCTGCCGCCAGATTGCGCAGGTGCAGCAAAAGAAAATGCGCGGTCACGGCGTGAACCAGTTGTTGACAAACCCGGCGGCGGCAACGAATAAATGTGACAACGTTGTTCCCAGCCACTCTTCCGACGCCGCTCCGGCGCCGTCGATGCAGGAGCCTCCTTGATGTCTGCCGTGCCTGCTGCCTCCGCGCGTTCGAGCGTGCTTACCTCGATCCTGATCATCGGCGTGCTGTTTTTCCTGATCGGCTTCTTCACTTGGCTCAACGGCCCGTTGATCACCTTCGTCAAGCTTGCGTTCGAGCTGGACGAGGTCGGCGCCTTCCTGGTGCTGATGGTCTTCTACCTGTCGTATTTCTTCCTGGCGCTGCCGGCGTCGTGGATCCTCAAGCGCACCGGCATGAAGAAGGGCCTGAGCCTGAGCCTGCTGGTGATGGCGGCCGGTGCGGTGGTGTTCGCCCACTTCGCCCAGCAGCGCTGGTACCCGGGCGCACTCAGCGGCCTGTTCATCATCGGCAGTGGCCTGGCCCTGCTGCAGACGGCGGTCAATCCGTACATCAGCATCCTCGGCCCGATCGAAACCGCCGCCCGGCGCATCGCGCTGATGGGCATCTGCAACAAGATCGCCGGCATGCTGGCACCGGTCCTGATCGGCACGCTGGTGCTGCACGGGATCGGCGATCTGGATGCCCAGGTGAAGGTGGCCGATGCCGCGGCCAAGACGGTGCTGCTCAACGACTTCGCCGCCAAGATCCAGCTGCCGTACATGGCCATGGCCGGGCTGCTGGTGGTGCTGGCGGTGGGCGTGCTGTTCTCGCCGCTGCCCGAGCTGAAAACCTCTGAAGCCAACGCCACCCCGGCGCGCGCCCCGGGCGTCGCCGAGCGCACCAGCATCTTCCAGTTCCCGCACCTGTGGCTGGGCGTGTTGTGCCTGTTCGTGTATGTCGGCGTGGAAGTGATGGCCGGCGATGCGATCGGTACCTATGGGCACGGCTTCGACCTGCCGCTGGACCAGACCAAGATGTTCACCTCCATCACCCTGGGGGCGATGCTGCTGGGCTACCTGGCCGGCCTGGCACTGATTCCGCACCTGGTGTCGCAGTCGCGCTACCTGAGCATCTCGGCGGTACTGGGCGTGGTGTTCTGCATCGGCGCGCTGTTCACCCATGGCTATGTGTCGGTGGGCTTCGTGGCCGCCCTGGGTTTCGCCAACGCGATGATGTGGCCGGCGATCTTCCCGCTGGCGATCCGCGGCCTGGGCCGCTTCACCGAGACCGGCTCGGCCCTGCTGGTGATGGCCATCGCCGGTGGCGCGATCATTCCCCAGCTGTTTGCCGTGCTCAAGCAGCACTTCGACTTCCAGTGGGTGTTCGCCGGCCTGATGGTGCCCTGCTATGTCTACATCCTGTTCTATTCGATGCGCGGCCACCGCGTCGGGCTGTCCCGCGACGGGCAGTGATCGGCGATCATGGACGCTCAACCGGTCAGCCAGGAAAAGACGATGCGTAGAGCGACCATCAAGGATGTCGCCGAACGGGCCAAGGTGTCGCTGAAGACAGTCTCGCGGGTGATCAACAACGAGCCCTCGGTGATGCAGGCCACCCGTGCGCGCGTCCTGCGCGCGATCGCCGAGCTGGATTACGAGCCCGATCCGGCCGCGCGCAACCTGCGCACCGGGACCACGCTGGTGGTCGGGCTGGTCTACGACAACCCCAATCCGTACCACATCATCGGCGTGCAGAACGGCGTGCTCGCCGCCTGCCGCGAGACCGGGTTCGGGCTGCAGATCCACCCCTGCGATTCCAGCTCGCCGATGCTGGCCGAGGAACTGGCCGACTGGGTGCAGCGTTCGCGCCTGGCCGGCCTGGTGCTGACCGCGCCGATGTCCGAGCGCAAGGACCTGGTGGCCGCGCTCACCGCCCGCGGCATCAAGCTGGTGCGCATCATCGCCGCCACCGCCGATCCGCAGGACGGTGCCTGTGTGTTCGTCGACGACCGCGAGGCCGCCTATGAGATCACCGAGCACCTGATCCAGCTGGGTCACCAGCGCATCGGCTTCCTCTGGGGCGGCACCTCGCACCGCTCCAGTGGCGAGCGCTATGCCGGTTACGAGGCCGCACTGCGCGACTACGGCATGACCATCGACAAGCATTTGGTGGTGCAGGGCGATTACACCTTCGATGACGGCTTCCGGGGCGCGCGGCGCCTGCTGGCACTACGTGAACCGCCCACCGCCATCTTCGGCTCCAACGATGAAATCGCCGCCGGCGTGCTGGCGGCCGCCAAGTCCACCGGCATGAACGTGCCCTACGACCTCTCCATCGCCGGCTTCGAGGACAGCCCGTTCTCGCGCCAGTCCTGGCCGCCGCTGACCACCGCCAAGCAGGCCACCGAGGACATCGCCCGGCATGCCGCGCGCCTGCTGATCGCGCAGCTGCGCAGCGATGCCTACGACGACGCGCCGCTGCAGCTGCAGAACCAGGGCTTCGTGCCGCAGCTGGTGGTACGTGGCTCCACCGCGCCGATGCGCCCGCAGGGTGCACGGCTTCCCTCTCCTGAAACGACCTGAGTTCCCATGTCCCTGCCTGCTCCCCACGACACCCTGATGTACCGCGAAGCCGCCGAGGCTGCCGATGTGATCGCCGCGCAGTTCGCGCGCAACCAGGTGGCCGTGGAGACGCTGGCCGCCAGCCTGCGTGCGGCCCCGCCGCCGTTCGTGGTGACCTGCGCGCGGGGCAGTTCCGATCATGCCGCCACCTACGCCAAGTACCTGCTGGAAACCCGGCTTGGGCTGGTGACGGCCTCGGCCTCGCCGTCGGTCGGCTCGGTCTATGAAGCACCGTTGAAGCTGCGCGGCGCGCTGTACATCGTGATCTCGCAGTCGGGCAAGAGCCCGGACCTGCTGCGCAACGCCGAAGCGGCCCGCGCCGCCGGCGCGCGCGTGGTGGCGCTGGTCAATGTCGAGGATTCGCCGCTGGCGCAGCTGGCCGAGACGGTGATCCCGCTCGGTGCCGGTGCCGAGCGCAGCGTGGCGGCGACCAAGAGTTACCTGGCCTCGCTGTCGGCGATCCTGCAGCTGGTGGCCTACTGGACTCAGGACGTGGCGCTGATCGCCTCGCTGCGCGCGCTGCCCGATGCGCTGCGCGAGGCCTGGAACAACGACTGGTCGTCGCTGACCGATGGCCTGGTGCCGGCCCACAACCTGTTCGTGCTGGGCCGCGGCCTCGGCCTGGCGGCCGCGCAGGAAGCGGCGCTGAAGTTCAAGGAGACCTGCGGCCTGCATGCCGAGGCCTACAGTTCGGCCGAGGTCAAGCACGGGCCGATGGCGCTGGTCGGTCCCGGCTTCCCGGTGCTGGCCTTCGCCCAGCCGGATGAAACCGGCGCCGGCACCCGTGCGGTACTGGGCGAGTTCGCCGCGCGCGGTGCGCAGGTGTGGCTGGCCGATGTCGATGTCGACGGCGATCTGCCGCTGCCGGTCGCGCCGCACCCGGCGTGTGCCCCGCTGCTGACCATCCAGAGCTTCTACCGCGCGATCAACGCACTGGCGCTGCGTCGCGGCCATAACCCCGACCTGCCGCCGCATCTGAACAAGGTGACGGAAACCGTCTGATGAAAACTGTCCTGCGCAACGCCCGCATCCTCGCGGGCGACGACTTCCGCGACGACCTCGCGGTGGTGATCGAGAGTGGCCGGATCACCGCGCTGGTCTCCGATGCCGCACCGATGCTCGGCCAGGCCGATGAGCAGGTGGACCTGGGCGGGGGCTGGCTGCTGCCCGGCTTCATCGATGCACAGGTCAACGGCGGCGGCGGCGTGCTGTTCAACAACAGCCCCGATGTCGCCACGTTGCGCACGCTGGCCCGGGCGCACCGTCGCTTCGGCACCACCGGCCTGCTGCCCACGCTGATCAGCGACGATGTGCAGGTGATGCGCGCGGCGATCGCCGCGACCCGCCAGGCGATCAGCGAGGGCGTATCGGGCGTGCTCGGCATCCATCTGGAAGGTCCGTACATCGCGCCGGCGCGCAAGGGCACGCACGATGCGAACAAGTTCCGCGTGCCGGACGCGGCCGAGATCGCCCTGGCCGCCTCGCTGGACAATGGCGTCACCCTGCTGACGCTGGCCCCCGAGCGGGTGCCGCTGGAGAGCATCCGCGCGTTGGTGGAGCGTGGCGTGGTGGTCGCCGCCGGCCACACTGCGGCCAGTTACGAAGAAGCGCGTGCGGGCCTTGAAGCGGGCATCCGTGGGTTCACCCATCTGTACAACGCGATGTCGCCGCTGACCGGGCGCGAGCCCGGGGCCGTCGGGGCGGCCCTGGAAGATCGGGGCAGCTGGGTCGGCATCATCGCCGATGGCGTGCACGTGCATCCGGCCAGCCTGCGCGTCGCCCTGGCGACCAAGCCGCGCGGCAAGGTCATGCTGGTCACCGATGCGATGCCGCCGGTGGGCGCGGAGGAGCCTAGCTACGAACTGTATGGCGAGGTCATCACCGCGGTCGACGGCGTGGTGCGCAATGCCGCCGGCTCGCTGGCCGGCTCGGCGCTGGACATGGCCACCGCGGTCCGCAACAGCGTGCAGTTGCTCGGCGTATCGCTGGCCGAGGCGGCGCGGATGGCCTCCACTTATCCCGCGCAGTTCCTGAACCTGGATGACCGTTACGGACACATCGCCGAAGGCCATCACGCCGATCTGGTCCTGCTCGATGATGCCCTGCAGGTGCGCAGCACCTGGATCGCCGGGCAGCGCGAAGACGTATGAGCGCCGCGCCGTCGGGACGGATGGGTTCGATCGATGCGCTGCGCGGCCTGACCGTGGCGGCGATGCTGCTGGTCAACAACCCCGGCGACTGGAGTCATGTCTACGCACCGCTGCTGCATGCGGACTGGCATGGCTTCACGCCGACCGATCTGATCTTCCCGTTGTTCCTGTTCATCGCCGGCGTCTCGATGGCCTTCAGCCTGGCGCCACGCGCGGCCGATCCGGCCGCGCGCCCGGCGTTGGTGCGTGGTGTGCTGCAACGCGCACTGCGCATCCTGGTCGCCGGCGCGCTGCTGCACCTGCTGGCATGGTGGTTGTTCGAGCTGCCGGCCTATCGGCTGTGGGGCGTGATGCAGCGCATCGCCCTGTGCGTGGCCGCGGTCGGCGTGCTGGCGGTTTACACGCGGGCGCGCACGCAATGGGCGGTGATCGTCGCGCTGCTGGTCGCTTATGCAGCGATCCTGCTCTCGGCCACCTCGATGGAGCCGTGGGTCAATCCGGCCAGCCGCCTGGACACGGCACTGTTCGCCCCGTTCCTCTACAAGTATTCCGCGCTCACCGGCCTGGGGCATGACCCGGAAGGTCTGCTGAGCAGCCTCGGCGCGATCGCCACCACGCTGCTCGGTCTGCGCGCCGGTGCGTGGCTGCGTGCCGGCAGGGCGCCGCAGCTGGCGGCGCTGGCAGCGGGCTGCCTGGCGGTCGGCGCCCTGGCCACGCTGTGGCTGCCTCTCAACAAGCAGTTGTGGACGCCCAGTTTCGTGCTGTGGACCGGGGGGCTGTCCGCGACCGCGCTGCTGCTGGCCCATCTGTTGATCGATCACTGGGGCGCGCCTGCGCTGGGCCGACGCTTCGGCGTGAATGCGATCGCCGCCTATCTCGGCTCCTCGGCGATGGCGCTGGTGCTCGCGGCGAGCGGTGCCTGGGCTTGGGCCTTCCATGCCCTGCAAAGCGCGTTGCCGCAGGTGCCAAAGCTGGCCTCGCTCGCGTGCGCGGTGGGCTTCGTGGCGCTCTGGTGGGGCGTGGTGTGGGCGCTGGATCGCCGGCGTATCTATCTGAAGATCTGAGCGACCACCTGCAGGATCGCTCTGCGCGCAGCGAATGCGTGCGATCCACGGTCTGAATTTTACGTTCACATCACAGTTGACCAGTAAAAGTACCGCACTACATCTGCGTAATTGACGAAACCGCCTGTTCCTGGCCGTGGCCCGTGTGCCGCCCGCCGCCTGCCCCCTCCTTGATGTTGTACCGCCGGAAATGCAGTCCCAGGCAGCGTCCGCTGCCGTCGTGAACTTCATGGTGATGCGTGCAGTCAGGAGCAGGAGGCTTCGATGACCTGTCACGCCGCCGCCCTCCGTGATGTCCAGAGGAAGCCGCATGCCCAGGTCCACCCGCCACCCCCTCGCGCTCAGCATCGCCACGCTGCTCCGTTCACGCTGCCTGCTGGGGAGTGCCGTCGTGCTGGCGTCGTTCGGCGCGCAGGCAGACTGCGTCACCATCGGCACCACCACCACCTGCACCACGGCCGCACCCAATCCCTATGCGACCCGCGTCGGTAACGGCAACATCGCCATCGAGGATGGACGCACGGTGGATGTCCAGGCCGGCGCCGAGCTGATGGTGGGGGACTCCAACGCCATCTCGCTGCGCGACAACGCCAACATCCACGTCGGCACCGGTGCCACCGTTAGCGCGGCCTCGGTCAACGTGCCGGGGCTGTTCGGCGCGGGCGGCAACACACTGGAATTCCGCATCGGCGGAACATTGACCGTCGATGCCGGGGGCGAGGTGCTCGCGCTGGGTAGCCAGGGCAGTGCCGAAGTGATCGACTTCCAGGGCGCGGGCAACACCATCCTCAACAGCGGCACCATCCGCGCAAACAACGCCGTGGCGATCTGGTCGCAGAACACCACCGGCCTGAACACCGTGATCAACACCGAGACCGGCATCATTCAGGCACCGGGCACGGTCATCGGTGGCTCCGGCAACAGCGCGCTGGATTTCACCAACCGCGGCCAGGTCATCGGCAACATCTCGCTGGCCGGCGGCAACGACATCCTGCGCCTGTATACGGGATCGTCGATCACCGGCAATTTCAGCGGGGGCGCCGGCAACGACGCGATCTTCCTGAGCGGCACCGGTGATTCCACGCTGCCGGGCAATTTCGTCGGTTTCGAGTCGCTGACCAAGAACGATGCGGGCAAATGGATACTGACCGGTACCATCACCGGGGTGACCGTGGCCACGGTGGTGCAGGGCACCCTGGCACTCACCGGCAACAATGCCAATTACACCGGGCCGGTGATCGTCGATTCGGCCGGCATTCTGGAGGCGCGGGCGCAGAGCCTGCCGCCCGGCGTGACCAACAATGGCCTGGTCCGCTTCACCCAGCCCGATGACGGCAGCTATGCCGGCAGCATCAACGGCACAGGCGCGCTGGACAAGGCCGGTGCCGGCACGCTCACCCTGACCGGCCTCAACAGCGTGGGTGGCGCCAGCACACTCAACGGCGGCACCCTGGTGCTGGACGATACGCTGGAGACCGTCAGCCTGACCATGGCCAACGCCACCACGCTGCAGATCAACGGAACGCTGCAGCAGCAGGGCGGGGGCGCGGCGAACGTTAACGGCGCGGGTGGCGCGCAGTCATTGATCGTCAACGGCCGGCTGACCGGCTCAGCGCTGCTCGGCGACGGCGATGATCTGCTCGATGTTTCCGGCGTCATCGTCGGCAACGTCGATCAAGGGGCGGGCAACGACACCACCATCATGCGCCCGGGTGGCAGCATCGGTGGCACGTTGGCGCAGGGGCTGGGCAACGACCGGCTGAAGATGCTCGGTGGCAGCATCGCCGGCGCGGTCACCCAGGGGGCGGGCGCCGATGTCCTGCTGATGAGCGGCGGCACGCTGGCTTCGGTGGACCAGGGCGACGATGTCGATCAGCTCGAGATCAGCGGCGGCACCATCACCGGCACCGTGCAACAGGGCGGTGGACAGGACGTTTTCATCATGACTGGCGGCACCATCGGGGCGCTGCTGCAGGGCGATGGCACCGACCGTTTTCGCATGACCGGCGGCCAGATCATCGGCGGCTTCGACGATGGTGACTACGCCGAGATGAGCGGCGGGCGCATCGGCCGGGTCAACATGAAGCTGGAGAACAACACCTTCGACATGTCCGGCGGCACCATCGACGGCAACCTCGTCACAGGCTTCAGCAACGACACCATCCTCCTCTCCGAAGGCTACATCGGCGGCAACATCAGCGTCAGCGGTGGCGATGATTCCATCACCATCACCGGCGGCACCGTGCGCGGCGAGATCCGCGCCAGTACCGGCAATGATCGTCTGGACTGGTCCGGTGGCGGAGTGGTCTACGGCACGGTGGACATGGGCGAGGGCAACGACGTCACCACCCTGAGCAACCTCAACAACAGCCATCTGGGGGCGATCCCGCTGTTTACCGGGGGGCTGGGCACCGATCTGCTGACCATGAACAACGTTAACACCACGGGGGTCGCGCGGTTCACTGGTTGGGAGCAGATCAACCTGCGCCAGAGCAGCCAGCTGACCTTCGATGGCGATCTGGTGCTGTCCGATTTCACCACCACCGGCGGCACGCTGGACATCGACAGCACCAGTACCGTCTTCGCGGGCGGCCTCAATGCCAACGTGCGCCCGTTCACCGCTGGTCAGCAGGTCAACGTGATCAATGCCGGTCGCATCGATCTGAGCAATAGCAGCAGCGGTCCGGGCGATGCGTTCACCGTCAACGGAAATTACGTGGGCAACAACGGCGGGGTGTATCTGCAGTCGGTGCTGGCCGGTGACGGTGCGCCATCGGATCGGCTGGTGATCTCCAATGGGGTGGCCAGCGGCAGCACCGGGCTGGGCATCCTCAATACCGGGGGCAGCGGCGCGGCGACGAGGGCCGACGGCATCCTGGTCGTGCAGTCGATCAACGGTGCGAGCACTGCGCCCAACGCGTTCGCGCTGTACAATCCGATCGCGGCCGGGGCGTTCGAGTATTTCCTGTTCAAGGGCGGCGTCAGCGCCGGCAGCAGCGAGAACTGGTACCTGCGCTCGACCCTGGTGGCCGGTGTCACGCCGGCGCCGGCGCCGGCCCCGCCGGGCGTGCCGACGGTGACGCCGCCGCCCCCGCCGCCGCAGGATGCCGGCACCCCGCCGCCGCCACTGGCCCCGCCGCCTTCGCCGGACGTACCGGAGAACCCGGACCCCCTCGCGCCCGAGCCCGCGCCGCCGCCGCCGCCGCCCGAACCGTCACCGGTAGCGCCGCCGCAGGCCGACGCCCCGCCGCCGGTGCCGACCACGCCGGCGGCCGTTCCCGGCCCCTTGGCCGTGCCGCCGACCCCGGGCGCCGTGCCGGCGGCAGGCGACATCATTCCGCTGTATCGCGTGGAAGCGGCCACGTATGCAGTGGTGCCGCCGCTGCTGCGCGAGATCAGCCTGCTCAGCCTGGGGACCTTCCACGAACGCCAGGGCGAACAGCGCATGCCCGCCGGCCAGGGCGGTTTCCGCGCCGCGTGGGCACGAATGATCGGCCAGAGCCATGAGCAGTACTGGGAAGGCGATGCCAAGCCCAGCTTCGATGGTGACATCCAGGGCATCCAGGCCGGTGTGGATCTGTTCGCAACGGCCGATGATCACGCGCGCAATCAGGTCGGCGTGTTTGTCGGGCGCACCCGCGCGCAGGGCAACGTCAACGGCTTCGCGATCGGCTGGGACAACGTCGCCGTCGGCCGCACTCGCCTGGACGACAAGCATGTCGGCCTGTACTGGACCCGCGTGGGCAGTGCAGGTGGCTATCTGGACGCGGTGGTGATGCAGAGCCGTTACGACGGCAACGCCTGGTCCGCGCGCGGGTTGGGCATCGACCTGCGCGGCGATGGCATCACGGCGTCACTGGAAGTCGGCAAGCCGTTGCTGCAGCTCGGGCAATCGGCCTGGTGGCTGGAGCCGCAGGCGCAGGTGATCTGGCAGCGCAGCGCACTGGATGACAGTGCCGACCGCATTTCCACGGTGAGCTACGACAATGACAACGCCTGGACTAGCCGGGTCGGCCTGCGCCTGGCGGCCGACTACAACCTGGCCGGCAACAGCTGGCAGCCGTATCTCAAGGTGAACTACTGGCAGACCTTCGATGGCGAGGACCGCATCAACTTCGGCACCAATCAGCTGACCAACCAGCAGGGCGCGCGCGCGCTGGAAGTGGGCGTCGGCGTGGTGGCGCGCTTCAACGCCAATGTGAGCGCCTTCGCCGTGGCCGATTACACGCGGGATCTGGAAAGCAGCCAGCAGAAGGAGCGCAAGGTCATCGAAGGCAACATCGGTCTGCGCTTCGATTGGTGACCCCTGGTGACCTCTGGTGTCGCCTGGGGGCGGTCCGGCTTGCCAGCGTCATGCGCTGGCAAGCTGTGGCCCGCGGTCAGCGCATCCTTACTGCGCTGATCGCCTTCACCCGCGTCTTGGCCAGTGCTTCACCCACGGCCGGCCCTTTCAATCCACTCAAGTCCAGGTCGCGGGCCTGCACCGCCAGCGCTGCCTCGTGCAGGCGCTTGAGCGTTCGACCCTGCGGATAGTCGCTGTCCTCGAAGCCGAGCCGGCCGCGCTTGTCGGCTTCGCAGCACAGCGCGATCTGCGCGATGCGCTCGGGACGGCGGAACCCATCGCAGCGGCCGAGCAGCTCCAGCACGGTGGCGTCGCGCAGTTCGTCGATGCGGTGCACGTTGAGGTGATCGCGGCAGACCGCTTCGGCCAGCTGGCGGTGATCGACCGGCACCTTCAGGCGCTCGGCCAGTGCCCGCAGCGGGGCGACCCCGCGCTGCTCATGCATGATGTGGCGCGGCCATTCGGCCGGTGGGGTCAGGCCCTTGCCGAGGTCATGGGTCAGCGCGGCGAAACCGACCAGGTCATCGCCCGGTGCCAACCGGGCGGCCATGTCGCTGACCATTTCCTGGTGCACGCCGGTATCCACCTCCGGGTGGAACTCGGCCCGCTGGGGCACGCCATACAGGGCCTCCAGCTCGGGCAGGATCGCGCCCAGCGCATGAGCGTCATGCAGCGTGCGCAGGAACGCAGACGGTCGCGCGGAGGCGAGCGCGCGCCGCAGTTCCTGCCAGACGCGTTCGGGGACGAGGGCATCTAGCTCGCCGCTGGCGGCGATGTCCTGCATCAGTGCCATCGTCTCCGCGGCGACGGTGAAGCCGAGCGGGGCGAAGCGCGCCATGAAGCGGGCCGCACGCAGGACACGCAGTGGATCCTCGCCGAACGCCGGGCCGACGTGGCGGAGCACGCGCTGCTCGATGTCGCGCACGCCGCCATACGGATTCACCAGCGCGCCGGTGGCCTCATCGCAGGCGATCGCATTGATGGTGAAATCGCGGCGCTGCAGGTCGTCTTCCAGCGTCACCGACGGGTCGGCATCGACCACGAAGCCGCGGTAGCCGCGACCGGACTTCCGCTCGGTGCGGGCCAGGGCATATTCCTCACCGGTGTCGGGATGGAGGAACACCGGGAAATCGCGGCCCACGGCCTTGTAGCCCTGCGCTTCCATCTGCGCCTGGGTGGCCCCGACGACGACCCAGTCGCGGTCGCCGGGGGAACGCTGCAAGAGGCGGTCGCGCACGGCGCCGCCAACCAGATAGATCTTCATGCCGCCATGATGCCGCAGTCGGGCAGGGCCGTGCGCATCACGGCAGCCGGCCGGCTCAGTCGCCGCCCTTGTCGGCGTCTGCAGCGCAGGTAAAGGTCTTGCGCTTGGCCTGCAGCCGCCCGTTCATGCGGTCGGTCACCGGCAGCGCGTCGCCATTCAAGCGCCAATCGTAGATCACGCTGAAGGCCAGGATGCGCGCGACGTATTCGCGGGTTTCCTTGTAGCTGATGGTCTCGATCCAGATGTCCGGATCGAAGCCCGGTCGCTGCGACTGCCAGCGCGCGGTCGGCGTGGGGCCGGCATTGTAGGCCGCGATGGTGACGTAAGGCAGGCCCTCGTACTTGTTCATCAACTGGCGCAGGTAGGCCGTGCCGATCGCGATGTTGGTGTCGGCATCGTAGAGGCTGGCCGCGCCGCCATAGTTGGTCAGGCCGATCGATTTGGCCACCGCTGCGCCGGTGGCGGGCAGGACCTGCATCAGGCCCATCGCGTTGGCCGGCGAGCGCGCCTTCGGGTTGAAGATGCTCTCGGCGCGGATCTCCGCGGCCACCCACGCCGGGTCGATGGCATTGCGCGCGGATTCGCGGCGGATGCTGTCGTCGTGGTGCAGTGGGAAGCGCAGCGAATACAGGCGCTGCTCGTCCGGGGTCTTGCCGAGCGAGAACACTGCACGGTCGAACCAGCCGTTGTCGCGGGCGACTTCCACCGCTAGGCGGCGCTGCGTGGTGTCATAGCGGCTCAGCGCGTCGTTCCACTCGGCCACGGCCCAGCCGGCACGCTCGATCTTGAACAGTTCCATCGCGCGCACGATCGCCGGGTCGCGGGCCACCGCAGCCTGCGCCTGCGCGCTGTCATTGGGTTCCCACGGGCACAGCGTGTAGCTCTGGCCGAGCTGGTCGGCGGCCAGGAAGCCATGGAAGGTGGCGGCGCGGGCGGCATCGCGGTACACCGCCTGGGCCTCGCTGCGCTTGCCGGTCTTGTCCAGCATGCGCGCTTCGAAATAGCGCCAGCGCGAATCGGCGCGCTGGGTGGCGCCCATCTTGCGGATCGCGGTCAGCGCGGCCGGCCAGTCGCCACGCGCCAGCGCTTCGCGCGCGCGCCATTCGTGCAGGCGCTCGTCGTAGGCCGATTCGGGTACCGCATTGAGGCGACGGGCGGACTCGGGACCATACGAGGCCACCGTCCACAACGCGATCTGGTAGAGCACCTGCGCGCGCTGCGCGGCGCTCAGCTGCAGGGCATCGGCGTACTGCGGCAGCTGCTGCTCGGTCGCGCCCGGATCGGCCTTGGCCAGCTTGGCCAGGCCATCGGTGGCGATGCGTCGGCTGCGCTCATTGCGTGGCCAGTTCAGTGCGCTGGCATTGGGCTTGTCGACGAAGGCGGCATAGGTGTTGGCCAGCGCGAGATCGGCAGCAGGGAGCCCGCGCGCGGCGCTGCGCATCACCGCCGGCTGCTGCTCGTCGGCCGCGGCATCGATGCGCGCCCAGCGCAGCTCGGCGTTCATGCCCCCCTTGGCATCCAGGACTGCAAACACCGGATCGCAGGCATCGGGCAACGACTTGCCGGTGCTGCGCCAGATCGCCTGCGCCTCGGTGACCCACTGCGCATCGGCCTTGCCGGTGGCCTGGCGCGCATTGAGCTGGGCGCAGCGCAGGCCGACATTGGAGGTGTCCGTCCAGTTGGCCAGCAGCGTCGGCCAATCCTGGCGCCTGGCCACCGCCGGCAGCCAGACGTTGCGGAAGCTGGTGGCGACAGCCTGACCGTTGTAGCGCTTGAGGAAATCCTGCGCCTGCACGTTGCTGACCGTATCGATGTTGCGTCGCAGGTTGGCGAATTCCACCCAGCCATACAGGGGGTGCTTGCTCAGTGCCGCGGCCTGGGCCGGGTCGAACTGACCGCGCTCGGCGTTGTCGATCACGGCCTTGAGCTGCGCGCGCTGCGCATCCAGGTTCTGGGCATCGGCCACCGGGCTGACCCCGGAGCAGGCCAGCAGGACGGTCGCACTGAAAAAACAGAGGGGAAGTCGAGTCATGCCGAAAGCATAACGGGGCCCGGTGAAAGGCGGTGAGGGCAAGCCGACTCGAGCATGAACGGATCCCTGCCATGGCATGCGCTGCGCTTCGCAGCCGATCCCGACACGCACGATGACGTAATGGCCAGGGTTCTGGCGGCCGCGAACAAGCCAGGCATGGAGCGGAACGCCTTCGTCCAGTAGTCGCCTGATGATGCCTGGCAGAGGCCAAACGCCCTTGGAAACAACGGCATTTTTTATCGCCAGGCCCAGGCTCACGTGACTTCCGAATGCCGCCATTGCGTAGTCGGCTTTGTCGATTCCACGTGAAAGTGAGGCGCGCGTCACTCCTTCACATTTACAAGTTGTTTACAAAGGAGACACTGCCGCCATGCAGGGGGGAGCGGCAGTCAAGCCCAACATTCCTTTGGAGAGAGAGCGAATGAACAACCTGCATCACCGCCCATTGGCGGTTGCCGTATCGCTGTGCCTGCTGCTGGCTGCGCCGGCCCTGGCCAGCGCGCAGGACGCACCACGCAGTACGACCGATCTGGACCGCGTGGAAGTGACCGGCAGCCGCATCAAGCGGGCCGAAGTGGAGGGGCAGGTGCCGGTCCAGACCTTGACCCGCACCGAGATCGAACGCACCGGCCTGACCTCGATCGGCGATGTGCTGCAGCAGCTGACCGGCTCCGGCTCGGCGCTCAATGCGAAATTCAATTCGTCGGGCAACTTCGGTTTCCCGCCGGACGGCAGCGGTGTCGGCGCGGGTTCGGCCCAGGTCGATCTTCGCCATCTGGGCGCAAAGCGTGTGCTGGTGCTGGTCGACGGCATCCGCTGGGTCAATGAATCCTCCGCGTCCGGCGTGGGCGCGGCGACCGATCTGAATACCATTCCGCTGGCGATCGTCGAGCGCATCGAGGTGCTTGAAGACGGCGCGTCGTCGCTGTACGGCTCCGATGCCATCGCCGGCGTGGTCAACATCATCACCCGCCGTGAATTCGATGGCGCGCAGGTGACGATGAACTACGGTGAGTACAGCAAGGGCGACGGTACCCAGAAGGGCGTGGACCTGGCCTGGGGCACCAGCGGCGATCGCTACAGCCTGTTCCTGGGGGCGAGCTGGACCAAGCAGGATCCGGTGTATGCGCGTGACCGCGAGCAGTCGCGGTTCCCGATCCCGGGCACAGGCCTGGCGTTCGGCAGCGGTGGCATTCCGCAGGGCCGCTTCTCCTTCGTCGACCCCAACACCGGTGCCGCGCAGGACATCGTGCCGAACACCGGCGTCAGCAACCCGCGCTACGACGGCAGCGCGGGCTGCGACCGCAGCGACGATTACCACTGCTTCAGCTCGGCGGACCGCTTCAACTTCGCCGAGTACAACATGGTGCTGACCCCGTCCGAGCGGAAGGGCATCTTCGGCCAGTTCCGGTTCGACCTCACCGACGACATCCAGTGGTACATCAAGGCGCTGGGCAATCGTCGCGAGTCCACCAACCAGGCCGGCCCGGAGCCCCTGTTCTTCGGCCCGGATGGCGCCACCGGCAATCCATTGGCCGACAACATCGTGGTGTCCGCGCTCAATCCGTACAACCCGTTCGGCTTCGACCTGGCGGCATCGGACAACATGAGCCTGATCGGTCGTCGTCCGGTCGAGGGCGGCCCGCGCGTGTTCGAGCAGGAGGTCAACACCCAGTACTTCGCCACCGGGTTGGTCGGCCAGTTCCAGGCGGCCGACCGCAGCTGGTTCTGGGACCTCAATGGCATGTACAGCAAGAACAAGGCCGAGCAGACCAACTACGGCAGCTACGACATCTACAAGGTCAACATGGCATTGGGTGATCCAGCGGTCTGCGCGGCCACGCCCGGCTGCGTGCCGCTGAACATCTTCGGTGGCGTCGGCTCGATCACGCCGGAGATGCTGCGCTGGATCCAGCCGGTGGTGCGCGACCGCAGCCAGAACGAGTTGAGCCTGTTCACCGCCAACCTCAGCAGCGAGCTGTTCACGCTGCCGGCCGGCCCGGTCTCGTTCGCCACCGGGTATGAGTACCGCAAGTACGAGGGCCGCTACGATCCGGATCCGCTGACCGTGATCGGACATTACAACGGCGTCCCGTCACTGCCGACCTCGGGTTCCTACGATGTCAACGAGGCCTACCTGGAGTTGAGCGTGCCGATCTTCGCCAAGAGTGCGCTCGGCGAAAAGCTCGACCTGAGCCTGGCCGGCCGTTACTCGGACTACTCCACGTTCGGTGGCGAGTTCACCCCGAAGTACGGCCTGCGCTGGCAGGTGACCAATGACTTCGTGCTGCGTACCAGTTACGCCGAAGGCTTCCGTGCGCCCTCGATCGGCGAGCTGTACGGGTCTGCCGCGCGCGCGGATCTGCAGCTGTTCGATCCCTGCTCGATCGGGCTGGGGGGCACACCGCCACGCGGCAGCGCGGCCAATTGTGCCGCACTTGGCGTGCCCGATGGTTTCCAGCAGGCCAACTCGCAGATCTCGGTCACCACCGGCGGCAACGCGGAACTCGATCCGGAGCGTTCGCGCAGCTTCAGTGCCGGCTTCGTCTGGAGCCCGTGGTTTGGCAGCAATGCGGCCTGGTCGGAGCGGTTCGACGTGGAGGTGACGTTCTACCGCCACCACATCGAAGGCGCGATCCAGGCGATCAACGCGCAGACCCAGCTCGACCTGTGCGTGGATACGCTGGACCCGCTGTACTGCGATGGCATCACCCGTGCCTCCACCGGTGCGGTCAGCAGCTTCAACAACCGGTTGACCAACCTTGGCTCGATCAAGACCGACGGCTGGGACGTGGACCTGTTCTGGACCCTGCCGCAGACGGAGATCGGCCAGTTCAAACTGGGCTGGCAGAACACCTTCGTCGGGCGCTATGAGGCGCTGGGCGCGGCCGGCCAGCGGCAGCCGCAGAAGCCCGGTGTCGAGGTGGCCGACAGTTCCATTCCCGAATGGACCAGCAATGCCACGGTGAGCTGGAATCTGTCCAACTGGAACGCCTCGTGGACAGTGCGCCACATCTCCAAGCTCACCGAGGACTGCGGTGACGTGGCGGCCTTCCCGATCTGCAGCAACCAGGCCGAGGGTACCAACGAACTGGCGGCGACCACCTTCCATGACATGCAGGTGGGCTACAAGTTCGACTGGATGAAGGGGTTGCAGCTCAGCGCCGGCCTGAACAACGTGTTCGACAAGGATCCGCCGATCTGCCTGTCGTGCTCGCTCAACGGCTATGACGCCTCGACCTACGACATCCCGCGCGGCCGCTACTGGTACGTGCGCGCGGACCTGCGGTTCTGATCGTGGATTGATGTACGAGCGGCACGCCGGGGCGCCGCAGGGGCGCCCCGGCCCGGTCCGGACGGACAACCCTGTTGCGCGGACCGGCCATTTCGCGCGCCCGGCATGCCGGGGCAGCATCCGTCAGGCATCATTGAGGTGCCGGCCACCGCGGCGGCCCTCCCCTTCCTGACGTCTGTTGCCATGAACCTGCATACCTGGTGGATCTTCGCCGTCACCGTGTTCGTCCTGTGCGGCACGCCGGGCCCGAACATGCTGCATGTGATGACCCGCAGCGTGCGCGTGGGCTTCCGCCGCAGCACTGCCGCCATGGCCGGGTGCCTGACCGCGCTGGTGCTGGCCCTGGCGCTCTCCGCCGCCGGGCTGGGGGCCGTGCTCAAGGCCTCGCCGATGGTGTTCGATGTGCTGCGCTACGCGGGCGTGGCGTATCTGGTGTACTTGGGGATCAAGGCGTGGCGCGGCGGTGATGCGCCGATCGACGTCGGCAGTACCACGACGCTGGTGCCGAGCTCACGCACCGTCCTGTTCCGCGACGGCTTCATCATCGGCATCAGCAACCCGAAGCTGCTGCTGTTCGCCTCGGCATTCCTGCCGCAGTTCGTCGATCTCACCCAGCCGCAGTTGCCACAGTTCGTGATCCTGGTGGGCACCTTCGCGCTGATGGAGATGTTCTGGTACACGGTGTATGCAGCTGGCGGGCGCGGGCTGGCCGGTCATCTGGCCAAGCCCGGATTGCGCAAGGTGTTCGACCGCGTGGTCGGCACCATCTTCATCGGGTTCGGGTTGGCGCTGCTGCGTGCGCGGCCCTGAGCACGCCTCAACCGCGCTGCGACAACGGCTGGCATAGCTGAAGGAACGGGCCGTCAGGCGCCTGAGGCTGTTCTGAAAGTGATACGAGATTCCTTGTCCTTGAAGATTTCGAGGGCGAACGGCATAGCCATGGTCCAAAGATCCTTATAGGTGTAGTCCTTTCCGGCGATAGCTCCCGCTTCCAACAACGACTCTTCTATGTTCATCGCCATAACGAGGATCAGGTCTTCCAGGGTAGATCGATCCGTAACGGAGATATTTCTGATCAATCGAGTTTTCATTGAGGCCAGGATTATGAGAAGGAAGTCGCTGAAAGTCAGCGACGAGTTCCAAAAGTAACGTCAGTGGCGAGGCAGAGCTAGATTTGCGCAAGGAATGTGTGACCGAGTACGTTGTTCATGCTTGTAAGGAAGCCCGCGTAGGGATGGACATCTGCAGTGGTAAT
>NZ_JBWKWI010000011.1:0-102722 GCF_059422145.1 Stenotrophomonas sp. GW821-FHT01H02A | reverse complement strand
CAGGCCGTGCAGTTGACGGTGTAGAGCTTCGCACCGGCGGCCGGGTCATCCTTGCACCATGCTGGTGTCGCAACGCTCATGCTGCCCAGGGCCACGGCCATTGCCAGGATCGTCTTTATGTGGGGCCTCCTTCAGGCGTCAGTGCTGCGCTCGGGCGGATACGTTGGCGGACAGGCGTTCACGCAGGTAGTCCGCGCCGGTCTGGATCACCTTGGCCGAATCGCGTGGCTGATCGTGCTCGAGGATGTACCACTGCACGCCGGCAGCGGCTGCGGCTGGCAGGATCGCATCCCAGTCCAGCACGCCCTGGCCAACGGCCGCGAAGCCGCCCTCGTCTTCGGCCTGGCCCTTGGGTGCATTGTCCTTGGCGTGTACCGCGAACATGCGGCCGCGGAACGTCGCCAGCATCACCGCCGGGTCGAGGCCTGCACGCGCGACCCAGGCAAGGTCCAGCTCGGTCTGCAGGTCCGGCCCGGCCGCTGCGAACAGCAGTTCCAGGCCGGTCCTGCCATTGAAGTCGACCAGCTCGAAGTCATGATTGTGGTAGGCCAGGCGCATGCCCTTGCCCCGCACCTGTTTGGCGATCGCGCCCAGTTCCTGGCCCAGCGCGGTCCAGCCTGCGGCATCGGTCGGCCGATCCTTTGCGTCCAGGTAAGGCACCACCAGCGTGGTGTTGCCGATCGACCGATTGAAGGCAATCACGCCGTCCAGGTCGTTGCGCAGTTCGGCCAGTGGCACGTGCGAGGAAATTGCCCGGATCGAATACCTGTCCAGCAGCTGCTTCAGTTCGGTGGCGCTGACGCCCTGCGTGCCCACCGTTTCCACCGCATCCACGCCCGCGTCGTGGACGATCTTCAACTGCTGGTCGAGCGTCCCGGCGTTGCGCAGTGAGTACATCTGCACGGCGATGGGCTTCGGCGGGCTGACGGCTTCGTGTGCGAAGACGGGCAGGGACGCGAGGAGCAGCAGTGCGAGGGTTGCGGTTCTGCGTGCAGACGTGTTCATCAAGATATCCTCCCGGGATTCAACCGATGGTGGTCCAGGCGCGCGTCCTGGCCGAGCTGATGACGCGATCGACGATCAGCGCCGAGCGCACACCGTCGTCGAAGGTGGGCAGGCCGTCCGGTCGCTCGCCGTCGATGGCGCGATAGGTGTCGGCGACAAATGCCTCGAAGCAGTGGCCGTAGCCCTGCGCGTGCCCGGCCGGCAACACCGACAGCCGGCGCTGCTCGGCACTGCCGGCGCCCGGCCCACGCACGAAGACTTCCTCGCGCTGGTCGGGTTGGCCGATCCACAGCCGTTCGGCATCTTCCTGGTTGAAGGCCACGCTGGCCCTGGCGCCATCGATCTCGAACCAGAGGCGGTTGTGGCGTCCGGCCGACACCTGGCTGACCGTCAATGACGCCAGCGTACCGGCGCCGGTACGGAACATCGCCGCCGCCACGTCCTCGCTGCTGACCGGCTGCATCGCGCTACCGGCCACCGCGGTGGTGAAGCTCTGCCCGGTGCCGGTGCTGCGTTCGGCGATCACCGTGTCGAACGCCGCGCTGACCTCGGCGAAGCGCTCGCCGCTGACCCATTCCACCAGGTCGCACCAGTGCGAGCCGATGTCGGCGAACACGCGCGACGCGCCGCCCAGCGCCGGATCCACGCGCCAGTTGTTGCTGGCAGGGTCCAGCAGCCAGTCCTGCAGGTAGCTGCCGTGGATCAGGTGCAATGGCCCCAGTTCACCGCTGGCGATGCGTGCACGCGCCTCGCGGACCACCGGGTGGTAGCGGTAGACGAAGGGTACCGTGGCGACCAGTCCGCCCGCCGCGGCCAGCGACGCCAGCGCCTTGGCATCTTCCAGCGTGGTGGCCAACGGCTTCTCGCAGACCACGTGCTTGCCGGCTTCCAGTGCGGCCTGTGCCATGGGACGGTGCAGGTGGTTGGGCGTGCACACGTGCACGACCTGCACCTGTGGATCGGCGACCACCTCTTCGATGTTCCGATAGGCGCGCGGGATGCCCCATGCCTGCGCCATGTCCTGTGCGCGCTGCGGTGACGAGGCGGCCACGCCGCGGATCTCGGCACCGGCCAGCAGCGCCGCGCGACGATGCACCGCGCCGATCATGCCGGTGCCGATGATGGCGATTCCAAGTTTTGGCATCAGCTGCGGTCCTCAGGGCGTGGACGATGTGGCCGCGACCACTGGCCGGTCGCGGAACAACAGCAGGAAGGCGATCAGCACGAGCAACGCGACGCCTGCCGGGAACAGCCAGATCCGTTGCCAGTCCGGTCCGGCCGCCGTCGTGAAGTGCTCCACCACCGCGCCGGACAGGAACGTGCCGATCAACATGCCCACGCCATACGTGGCCAGGGTGATGAAGCCCTGCGCGCTGCTGCGCGCGGCGGGGCCGGCGTGCGCATCGGTGTAGATCTGGCCGGTGACGAAGAAGAAGTCGTAGCAGATGCCGTGCAGCACGATGCCGATCACCAGCAGGGAGAAGCCGCTGCCCGCATCCCCAAAGGCGAACATGACGTAACGCACCAC
This sequence comes from Stenotrophomonas sp. GW821-FHT01H02A, assembly GCF_059422145.1. Lineage (NCBI taxonomy): Bacteria > Pseudomonadati > Pseudomonadota > Gammaproteobacteria > Lysobacterales > Lysobacteraceae > Stenotrophomonas > Stenotrophomonas sp. GW821-FHT01H02A. The sequence goes on along the minus strand of NZ_JBWKWI010000011.1, from coordinate 100,189 downwards.
CCACGCGGCCATGCCCACCGCCAGCATCGTCTTGACCCCCAGCCGCACGAACAGCAACGGCATGGCCAGCATCAGCAGGACTTCGGAGACCTGTCCCAGCGATTGCAGGCCCGCCGCACCGCGCACGCCCAGATCGTTGAGATATGGGTTGGTGAAGTTGTAGTAGAACGCCAACGGGATGCAGATGGCGATGGAGGCCAGGAAGAACACCAGGTAGGAGCGCGACTTCAACAGCCGCAGCGAGTCCAGCCCCAGGATCTGTCCCAGCCCGGCATCACGCTGTTGCGCCAGGGGGGGCGTGTGCGGCAGGGTGAATGCATACAGGCCCAGCGCCAGCGAGGCCATCGCCGCCATGCGGAACGTCAGCTCGAGCCGGTGCGCCTGCTCCCAGCCCAGCCAGCCGATCAGGACGCCGGCCACGATCCAGCCGACGCTGCCGGCCACCCGCACCAGCGGGAACTGTTTCTCCGGCGATTGCATGTGCCGCATCGCCACGCTGTTGGCCAGTGCCAGCGTCGGCATGAACAGCAGCATGTAGCCCATCACGCAGGCGGAGAACATGCTGAAGCTGGTGGCCGTGGACGCCAGCCACATGAGCACCGCGCCGGCCAGGTGCAGGACCGCGAGGATGCGCTGCGCCGCGAAGTAGCGATCGGCGATCAGCCCGACCAGGAAGGGTGCCACGATGGCACCGATGGATTGGCTGAGGAAGGCCGTTGCCACCTGGCTGGCGCTGGCTTGAAGCGGCCCCTGGACCAGATAGGTTCCCAGGGTGACGAACCATGCTCCCCAGATGAAGAACTGCAGAAACATCATCGCGCCCAAGCGCGACATGGTGTGCGTCATGGATTGCCCTCCCAGGCAGTGATGGCTCAGATCCCCAGCATGCGGCGTAGTGATTCCGGATCGGTCCCGCTGTCGGCAAAGTCGTCGAAGGCGCGCCCGGTCACGTGGATGATGTGGTCGCGGATGAAGGCAGCCCCCTCCCGCGCGCCGTCCTCCGGGTGCTTCAGGCAGCACTCCCACTCCAGCACTGCCCAGCCCGGGAAGTCGTACTGCGCGAATTTCGAAAAGATCGCCTTGAAATCGATCTGGCCGTCCCCGAGCGAGCGGAACCGCCCAGGACGATCGATCCAGTCCTGGTAGCCGCCATACACGCCACTGCGCGCGCTGGCCTGATACTCCGCGTCCTTGACGTGAAAGATGCCGATGCGATCGTGGTAACGGTCGATGAAACCCAGGTAGTCCATCTGCTGCAGCAGCAGGTGGCTGGGGTCGTACAGGATTTTCGCGCGGGGGTGATGGTCGACCACCTCGAGGAAGCGCTCGAAGGTCGCGCCGTCATGCAGGTCCTCGCCCGGGTGGATCTCGAAGCACAGATCCACGCCGCACGTGTCGAATGCGTCCAGGATGGGGCGCCAACGGCGGCCGAGTTCGGCGAAGGCTTCGTCGACCAGCCCGGGAGGGCGTTGCGGCCAGGGATAGAAGTAGGGCCAGGCCAACGCCCCGGAGAACGTGGCATGCGCGGTCAGGCCCAGGCGCTGGCTGGCCTTGGCGGCCAGCAGCAACTGCTCCACCGCCCAAGCCTGCCGGGCCGCCGGATCACCGCGTTTGTCCGGCGGCGCGAATCCGTCGAACAGCGTGTCATAGGCGGGATGGACGGCGACCAGTTGCCCCTGCAGGTGGGTGGACAGTTCGGTGATCTGCAGGCCATGTCCGTCCAGCATGCCGATGACCTCGTCGCAGTAGCCCTGGCTGCGCGCAGCTTCGGCCAGATCGAACAGCGCGGGAGCACCGGTCGGCACTTGTACGCCAGAATAGCCCAGCGCCGCGGCCCATCCGGCCAGCGTGTCCAGCCGATCGAAGGGAGGTGTGTCGCCGATGAACTGCGCCAGGAACAGTGCTGGACCCTTGAGCGTTTTCAAGCTGATTCGCCCTCGATGCAATCGATTGCATTATCCTAGCAGGGGCATTCGAAAGAGCTGTTGTGCACTGCACAGCGGAAGGAAGAGGTAGCGCCATGGCCACCATCTACGACATCGCAAAGCACGTTGGTGTTTCCGCCGGCACGGTGTCGCGGGCGCTGTCCCGGCCGGAAAAGGTCCTGCCGGCCACCCGCACGCGCATCGAACAGGCTGCGGCGGCGCTGGGCTATGTCCCCAATACGGTTGCCCGGACACTCAAGACCCAGCGCAGCGGGAAGATCCTGGTGACCGTGCCGGACATCGCCAACCCGTTCTTCGCGCAGATCCTGCAGGGCGCGGAAGACGCGGCGCAGGCCGTTGGCTACGCCGTGCTGCTGGGCGATACCCAGAACCTGCCGGAGCGCGAGGAACGCTACGCGCAGATGCTCCGGCGCAACGAGGCCGACGGTCTGATCGTGCTGGGCCATCGCCTGCCGCCCACGGCACGCGCGATCGTCCAGCAGCAGGGGGCTGCCGCGCCAGTGGTCAATGGCTGCGAATTCGATCCCGCACTGGGCATCCCCAGCGTCCATATCGACAACGCGGCCGCCGCACGCGCCGTGATGGAACACCTTTACGGGCTGGGGCACGAGCGGATCGCCGTGGTGGGTGGGCCGCCGGACAATCCCCTGCACCAGCAACGACTGGAAGGCGTACGGGCCGCCGCCAAGGCGCGCGGCCGCCTGCGCCAGCTCGGCATCGTGCCGGGCGACTTCTCCGTCGAATCCGGTCACGCGGCCGGGATGGCGCTGTTGGCCCGCGCGCCGGTGCCGACGGCGATGTTCTGTTTCAGCGACCAGATGGCGTTGGGCGTCCTGGCGGCCTGCCGTGATCTGGGCCTCCAGGTGCCTGGTGATCTGTCTGTCGTCGGCTTCGACGACCTTGCATCGTCGCGTTACCTCACGCCTCCGTTGACGACCATCAGGCAGCCGATGCGGGAGATCGGTGCCCGCGCGGTCAACCTGCTGCTCGCGATCATCGAACGCGCCGACGTGCCGCTTCAGCAGACGCTGGATTTCAGTTTGATGCTGCGCGGCTCGACTGCCTCCCCCAGACGCAGTTGAGGCAGAGCGTCATACGGCGGCCGCGACACGGTGGCGCCGGTGGTGTCACGCGCGTGTGGACGAGGGGAGGGGCAGCGATGCGCGCGGATGGAGTCGACTCAGTCCAGGGTGACCTGTGTCGCCTCGCCGGTCGTGCAGGACGGCGCGATCCACACATCGAATGTACCCGCTTCGGCACGGCGGATGCCATCCACGCCAGTGAACTCAAGCATCGATTCGTTCAACAGAAAGGCGACGTCCAGTGACTCCCCGCCTGCCAGGGTGATCTTGTCGAAGCCCTTGAGCTCGCGGACCGGCCGGACCCGGCTGGCGACCCGGTCGTGGATGTACAACTGCACGACCTCCTCGACGGTCCGCTGGCCGAGGTTGCGCACGCGCGCACTGACCCGGACCGACTCGCCCCGCCGAAGCACGGCTGAGTCCACCTGGGTGGGACCGTAGTCGACCTTGCCGTAACCCAGGCCATGCCCGAACGGGTACAGCGCTTCATGCGGAATTTCGCGCCAGCGCGTCTTGAACTCCTTCATTTCCGGCAGTTCGGGACGGCCGGTGCGCGGATGATTGTAGTAATACGGTTGCTGCCCCGATGCGCGCGGGAAGGACACTGGCAGCCGGCCCGACGGGCTGTAATCGCCAAAGAGCACGTCAGCGATGGCATGGCCGGTCTGCGAGCCCAGGAACCAGGTGATCAGTACGGCATCGGCATCCCGCACGCCGCCCTGCAGGGCCAGCGCGCGGCCATTGCGGACCAAGGCCACCACGGGGGTGCCAGCGGCGGCGACCGCATCGGCCAGTTGTTGCTGGACGGCAGGCAACACGATCTCGATGCGCGATTGCGCCTCGCCGGAGTAGCGCTGCGGCTCGCCCACGGCCAGGATCACCACGTCCGCGTGCTGGGCGGCCTGGACGGCGAGCGCCAGACCGCCGTCGATCGCGTCCTCCATGCCACACCCGTCGACAATCTCCAGCTGCGCGATGTCGCCAAGCGCGTCGCGCAGGCCCTCTTCAAGCGAAACGTACCGATCGGCATCGCCGAACAGCGTCCAGCAGCCTTCGATGTTGTCGCGGTCGCGGGCGAACGGTCCGATCAGCGCGATGCGCTGCCCGGTCCTGGCCAGTGGCAGCACGTCACCCGCATTCTTGAGCATCACGATCGAGCGCCGCGCCGACTCGCGCGCGAGCTCCTCATGCCGCGCAAGGCATGCGTCGGAGACATCGTCCATCTCCAGCGAGCGATACGGGTTGTCCAGCAGCCCGGTGCGCTCCTTGAGTTCCAGCATGCGCCGGACCGCCTGGTCCAGGCGCCACATCGGCACGCGGCCGTCGCGGACGAGCGAAGGCAGATGCTGCAGGTACAGTCCGCTCTGCAGGCTGAGGTCGAGGCCGGCCATGAAGGCTTTGAGCACCGCGTCCTGCATGTCCTCGGCATAGCCGTGTGCGACCAGCTCCATTTCCGAGGTGTAATCGGAAATGGTGACGCCATCGAACCGCCACGCGCCGCGCAGAAGGTCGGTCAACAACGGCTTGTTGGCACTGACCGGTACGCCGTTGATATCGTTGAACGCGGTCATGATGCTGCCGACGCCGGCATCCACTGCCGCCTTGAACGGGGGCAGGTGTACATCCTGCAAGGTCTGCGGGGCGATATCGACCGTGTTGTAATCCAGGCCCGCCAGACAGGCGCCGTAGGCAACATAGTGCTTGGCCGTGGCGAGCAGCGCATCCTCGCGGCGCAGGTCGTCGCCCTGGAACCCCTGCACGCGTGCGGCACCAAACCGGCACGCAAGCAGCGTGTCTTCGCCGGTGCCTTCGGCGCCGCGGCTCCAGCGCTGGTCGCGGGTCACGTCGATGGCCGGTGCGAACGTCCAGTGGATCGCTGCGGCGGTCGCTTCCACGGCGGTGGCGCGGGCGGTCCGGCGCGCCAGGTCTGGTTCGAAGGTCGCGGTCTCGCCCAGCGGGATCGGAAACACCGTGCCCATGCCATGGATCACGTCGGCTGCCAGGATCAGGGGAATGCCCAAGCGGCTCTCTTCCACCGCCACCCGCTGCAGCGCCACCGCGCCCTGCCGGCCCTTGCCGTTGAACAGGGCGCCGACCTTGCCCTGGCGGATGAGCTCGAGCACCTGCCCGGCGTTCTGCTCATTGGCGACCGGATTGATATCCGGAACGAAGGGGCGAACCATGTCGGCCGTGACGTTGAGCTGGCCGACCTTTTCTTCGATGGTCATCTGCGCCATCAGCGCATCGATACGGGATGTCATTGGAGCCTCATGAAATCGGTTACATGAGGCTATGAAAAGAGGTTGATCGGTAAACCGCCAGCGCGGCGACGGTCAGTCGCAGGCGATCGGGGTCGACTGCGAGGAGGTCCGGATGAGCAGCTGGTGGGGCAGGATCTGCTCGCCGCAGGGCAGCCCGGCATTGCCGGTGAGGCAGTCGAGCAGCGCCCGGGTCGCCGCGGCCGCCATCCCGGCCATCGGCTGGCTGGCCACGGTCAGCGGTGGCCAGGCGCGCCGCGCGGCGGCAGTGTCATCGAAGGCGGCCAGTGACAGATCCTGCGGAACCCGCAGGCCCGCGCGATGCGCGATCCACAGCACGCCCAGCGCCATGTCGTCATTGCTGGCCAGCACGGCCGTCGGTGCTGAGGACATGCCGAGCAGCGCTTCGCCGATGTCGCAGCCCGACTGGAACGAAAAGCGGCCATGGCGGATCAGCTCCGGCGGGATCGGCAGTCCGGCCCGCGCCATCGCCTCCTCGAATCCGGCAAGACGCTCCCGGCTGTCGCCATGCTCCATGGGACCGGCCAGGAACGCGATCCGCTGGTGGCCGCTGTCGATCAGGTGCAAGGTGAGCTGATCGGCCGCCAGGCGGTTGTCGATGCGGATCGTCCGCATGCCCGGCAGTACCTGTGCACCGGCCAGGGCAACGGTGGGAATGCCGAGCCGCATGAAGGCGTCCGAGCCGGACAACAGCTCCGCGTACGGTGGGATGAGGATCAAGCCTTCGGCGCCGGCCTTGATCGCATCCATGGCCCGCTGTTCGGCATGTTCAAGCGTCGGCGAGGTGCCTTCGCAGACGATCAGTCCGGCGCCTGCCGCGTTGGAGCTGGCCAGCACCGCGAGCAGTGCGTCGGTCAGGAAGGGCGAGCGGTCACCGGAATGGATCAGTGCGAGACGGGTTCCCGCCGCACCGGCGAGACGCCGCGCCTCAAGATTGGGGACGTAGCCGGTCGCACGGATCGCTTCCCTGACCCGCGCGCGCGTTTCCGCGCCCACCTTGCCGGTGCCGTTGATCACGTTGGATACGGTCATCGTCGAGACGCCGGTGCGATCGGCAACCGTCTTCAGCGTTGCAGGGCGGTGCGGAGGTTGGCCTGGGCCTGGACGGTGCGCCATCGAAACGCCTGCTGGAGAACAGCGGGTATTGGAACGGGTTTAACGTTAAACCCGGCTGAGCCGGATGAACCGTTCGTGCCGGCGGTCCACGTTCCTCCGAGCGTGATCCACTACCATGGGCCACCCGTCAGGATGCGCCCGCATGTCCCTCGTGATCCCCGCGTTGCCCAAGCCGCCCACCGCCCGCATCGCGGCCTGGCTGCTGATGCTGCTGGGGATGTGGCTGACCTTGAAGCTGGGCCTGGTGGTGACGCTGCTGTCGGGCCTGCTGGTGTTCCACCTGACCCATCTGTTGGCCTCCACCGTCGAAGGCAGGCTGCCGCCCGGTCGCGCCCGCGCCTATTCGGTGATCGTGCTGTCGGCACTGATCATTGGCGCGCTGACCCTGGCGGCGATCGGCATCGCCTCGTTCTTCCGCAATGAGACCGGCGGCCCCGATGCGCTGCTGATGCGCCTGATGGACATCCTCAATACCTCCCGCCACCAGGTTCCGGACCTGCTGCAGCCTTACATCCCGGAAGATCTGCAGGCGCTGCGCACGGCGATGAACGACTGGGCCGCCACCCATCGCCAGCAGCTTGGTATCGCCGGCACCTCGGCCGTGCAGATCAGCGTGCGGATCCTGATCGGCATGGTGCTGGGCGCGATGATCGCGCTGTACGACGAACTGCCGCTGCCGAAGATGGGGCCGCTGGCGCAGGAGCTGATCGGGCGCACCAGCCGCATGGCCACGGCGTTCCGGCAGGTGGTGTTCGCGCAGGTGAAGATCTCCCTGCTCAATACACTGTTCACCGCGATCTTCCTGCTCGGCGTGCTGCCGTTGTTCGGCGTGCACGTGCCGCTGTCCAAGACCCTGGTGCTGATCACCTTCCTGGCTGGCCTGTTGCCGGTGGTGGGCAACATCATCTCCAACACGGTCATCACCATCGTCGCGCTGTCGGTGTCGTTCTACGTGGCCGTGGTCGCGCTGCTGTACCTGGTGGTCATCCACAAGCTGGAGTACTTCCTCAACGCACGCATCGTCGGGGGCGAAATCCAGGCACGTGCCTGGGAACTGCTGCTGGCGATGCTGGTGATGGAAGCGGCATTCGGTCTGCCGGGCCTGGTCGCGGCGCCGGTGTTCTATGCCTACATCAAGCGCGAACTGCTGGACCAGCGCTGGATCTGAGTCAGGAACCGCCCATGCCGTCTTACGACATCATCACCCTCAGCACCGCGCGCCTGACCCTGCGCCCGCAGGTCATGGCCGATTTTCCCGCCTATGCGGCCTTCCTGTCCTCACCACGCGCGGTCGGCGTGGGCGGGCCGATGGACGAACGCGCGGCCTGGGGGCTGTTCTGTCATGACCTGGCGCAGTGGCCGTTGTTGGGGCATGGCGCATTGATGATCGAGCTGACCGCGACCGCCGAGTGCGTCGGGCAGGTGGGGATCAACCATGGGCCGCTGTTCCCGGAGAAAGAGCTGGGCTGGTTGTTGTACGACGGCCATGAAGGCCGGGGATATGCCACCGAAGCCGCTGCAGCGCTGCGTGAGTGGGCGTTCTCCGCACTGGCGTTGCCTACCCTGGTCAGCTACATGACACCGGCCAATACCGCGTCGGCGCAGGTCGCGTGCCGCCTTGGCGGGGTGCTGGATGCGGCAGCCGCACGAAGCGACCCGACGGATCTGGTCTACCGTTACGGGAGCCCGGTGCAGGTCTGACCGGCCGCATGCGGTGCTGCGCGCCGGCCCGGGATCCGTGTCAGACGGACCTGAAGATGCGTGATTTCCGGTAGCCGCCGTGGCTCAGGAAGCGGCCACTGTTGCCGGTCAGTGCAAACCGCACCGCGACCAGCCACGCCTGAACGGGGGGGCATTGCCATTGACGCGCCTTGTCGTAGGCCAGGTTGAAATGGCGGACCGCGCGCCACGGGTGCTTCTGCTGCAAGGCGGACTCTCCTGTTGATCTTGTGCTAGGATGCTGGAGAACCCGCTGCCACGATGCCATAGAAGAATGTTCAAATTTCCGTGGCCGTGCATTGCTGCCTGGTACGGCGCGGTCTATAACGCAGGCAGGTCTCACACAGGAACGGCAGCATGGCCGCGAACCGACCCTGCGCATCAGGAAAGACGTCGCTGCCTCCGCTGGCGTCCGGCGAGCCCCGGCTGCTGTCCGGCGGCAATCCGCAGATTCCCAAGGGCGATGGCGATGGCCCGGTGCAGGCCTACATCGCCGCCATGCCGGGTTGGAAGCGTGCCGTCGGCGACCGGCTGGATGCGCTGATCGTGGCCACCGTTCCCGGCGTACACAAAGCGGTCAAATGGAATTCACCGCTGTATGGCATTGATGGCGACGGCTGGTTTCTCAGCCTGCATTGCTTCACCCGCTACATCAAAGTGGCATTTTTCAGAGGGATGGCCCTGCAGCCGCTCCCGCCGGTCGCCTCCAAGAGCCAGGACACGCGCTACCTGCACATCGAGGAGGGCGTCCCATGGGATGAGGCGCAGTTCCGCGCGTGGGTGACGCAGGCCAGCCGGCTCCCCGGCGAGCGGATGTAAGCGCCGGCTTGAAGCCCCCTCCGATCAGGTCTATAACGCGCACGAAGGGCGCTGCCGACCGGGCCGCCCATGGTGACCGGTGAGCCCATGACCCAGCCCAACGCCAGCAAGACCGCAGCTGCCAGCGCGGCCAGCGGGCCGTCCGCATCGCAGCAGATCGATGCCCGCATCCAATCGCTGGACGATTGGCGAGGCGCGGCCTTGTCCAGGATCCGCGGCTTGATCCACCAGGTCGCTCCGGACGTGGTGGAGACCTGGAAGTGGCGTGGTGTGCCGGTGTGGGAGCACCACGGCATCCTGTGCACCGGCGAGACCTACAAAACGGCCGTGAAGCTGACCTTCGCCAAGGGCGCGTCGCTTGCCGATCCCAAGGGCCTGTTCAATGCCAGCCTGGACGGCAACACCCGCCGCGCCATTGATCTGCATGAAGGCGAGACGCTCGATGCGGCCGCGTTCAAGGCGTTGATCCGGGCGGCGATGGCGCTGAACCAGGCAGCGAAGACCAATGTTCCTGCGTCGCGCCCGAAGGCGACCAAGCGCTCTGCCTGAATCAACACGACCTCCTGCACTGGAACACACGGCCTGAATCAGGAACGATGGGCGGCTGACTCCCCCAACGTTTTCCAGGATGTGCCCGTGCTGAGTGCGATCGGCTGTTTGCTTGCGTTGTATCTGGTGTGGCGGGTGATCTGGCCGCTGCGACTGCCGGCTCCGGTCCGGATCGGGCTGGGCCTGCTGGTGGTGGCGCTGGCGCTGCACCATCGTATCGTGGCCCAGTTCGCCGGCACCATGGCCTCGCCCGAGATTCCCAAGGCGATGATCGCCGTGCTCGCCACCGGCTTCACCACGCTGCTGCTGAGCGCGGTGTTCGTACTGCTGCTGGATGCGCTGCTGCTGATCGCGCGCCTGCTGCGCTGGCAGCGCGTGGTGCCGACGCTGCGCGCTGCAGGGTTGCGGCCCATGGCCGGCGCGCTGGCGCTGCTGTTGTCCGCTTATGGCATCTGGCAGGGCATGGCGGTCCCCAAGCCGCGCCAGATCGACGTGGCGATCAAGGGGCTGCCGGCCGCGTTCGACGGCTACCGCGTGCTGCAGCTCACCGACATCCACGCCAGCCGCCTGCTCACCGGTGCCTGGGTGGAGAAGGTGGTCACCGAAAGCAATGCCCTCCAACCGGACCTGGTGGTGATCACCGGTGACCTGATCGACGGCAGTGTCAGCGCCCGTGCCAACGACTTCGCCCCACTCGGCAGGCTGCATGCGCCCGATGGCGTCATCGCGATCACCGGCAACCACGAGTACTACGCGCAGTACGCCGACTGGATGCAGGCTTTCCGCGGGCAGGGCATGCAGGTGCTGGAGAACACCCACACCCAGGTGCAGCGCGACGGCGCCACGCTGACCATCGCCGGGGTCACCGATCCGGTGGCCGCGCGCTACGGCCTGCCCATGCCGGACCTCGGCGCTGCCCTGGCCGGGGCGGATCCGCAGGCACCGGTGATCCTGCTTGACCATCGCCCGGTCGAAGCCCGCGCCAATGCCGCGCACGGCGTGGCGCTGCAGCTGTCCGGTCATACCCATGGCGGGCACATCCTCGGTATGGATCAACTGGTCAAGCGTGCCAATGGTGGCTATGTTTCCGGCCGCTATCAGGTGGACGGGATGACGCTGTATGTCAGCAACGGTGCCGGGCTGTGGCCGGGCTTCGCTGCGCGTATCGGCGTGCCGTCGGAGATCACCCTGATCACGCTGCGGAGGGGGTGATGTCGCTGGCGCTGTTGCCCAGCGGGAGCACCTCCCGGGCCGTGTGAAATTTCCGGCAGTGGGCGTGCACGCTTCGGTCACCGCGCTGCGCGGAGGCTGGGCGCACACGCCACGCCCACCCGGAGATTCCATGACCACGTTGACCCTGCCCGAACTGGCCAAGAAGATGGCCGGCATCGATTTCGCCATGCTGCAGACCCACACCGCCAGCGGCGAGATCGCCGGCCGGCCGATGAGCAACAACGGCGACGTGGACTACGACGGTGACAGCTACTTCTTCGCCTTCGACAGTGCCGACATGGTGACCGAGATCGAGCGCGACCCGAAGGTCGCGCTGTCCTTCACCGGCAGCAAGTCGCTGCTGGGCAAGCCGCCGCTGTTCGTGGCGGTGGAAGGGCATGCCACGCTGAGCCGCGACCGCGCGACCCTGCAGGCGCATTGGGTCGCGGACCTGGAGCGCTGGTTCAAGCAGGGCGTGGATACCCCCGGGATCGTGCTCATCCAGGTCAAGGCGACCCGCATCCACTACTGGTCCGGCGAAGACGACGGTGAGATCCGGCTGTAAGCCATGGGGGCAGCCTCCGTCAGGATCGGATGTGCAGGCTGGTCGATCCCCGGCCGTCATGCGGCGCTGACCGGGCAGGGCGAGAGCATGTTGGCGCGCTATGCAACGCGATTCTCCGTGGTGGAGATCAACTCCTCGTTCTACCGCCCGCACCAGCAGCGCACGTATGCACGCTGGGCGGCGAGCGTGCCGGCGGACTTCCGGTTCTCGGTGAAACTGCCCAGGGCGATCTCACATGAGGCGGCGCTGCGAGGGTGCGGCCCCGCCCTGGACCGTTTCCTGGAGGAGGTCGGCGGGCTCGGTCGCACGCTGGGCGGACTCCTGCTGCAGCTGCCACCGAGCCATGCATACGATGCGCGGGTGGCGGCGAGCTTCTTCGGCATGCTGCGCCGGCGCACGCAGGCGCCCGTGGTCTGCGAGCCGCGCCATGCCAGCTGGTTCACCCCGCAGGCCGAGCGGATGCTGCAACGGCACGCGGTGGCGCGCGCTGCAGCCGATCCTGCGCGCGTCCCCGCGGCGGCAACACCCGGCGGCGATGCCAGGTGGCGCTACTGGCGCTGGCATGGCGCGCCGCGGATGTATTACAGCGCGTACAGCGAGGTGGCGCTCAATGCATTGGCGACGGAGCTTGCTGCGCAGCGTTCCGGTACGCGCTGGGTCATCTTCGACAACACCGCCCACGGGTTCGCGGTTGCCAACGCGGCGCGGCTGCAGGACCTGCTCGGAGGGCATCCCTGCTGGAGCCTGCACATGCCTGAAGGTCCTTCCATCGTCATCCTGCGCGAAGCGGCGGCGAAATTCCGCGGCAAGACCGTGCGCCTGGCGACCGGCAACAGCTCGCTCGATCTGACCCGCATGGAAGGCCGTCGCGTGGTCGCCCTGCGCAGCTGGGGCAAGCATTTCCTGATCGAGTTCCGTGGCTTCAGTCTGCGCGTGCACATGCTGATGTTCGGCAGCTACCGCATCGATGAGCGCAAGCCATCACCGCCCCGGGTGTCGCTGCAGTTCGACAACGGCGAGCTCAACATCTATGCCTCGTCGGTGAAGTACATCGAAGGCGCGCTGGAGGACACCTACGACTGGCGTGGCGATGTGATGGACCCGTCGTGGGATCCCGGACGGGCGCGCAGGAAGCTCAAGCAACACCCGGACACCTTGATCTGCGACGCGCTGCTGGACCAGGACATCTTTGCCGGCGTCGGCAACATCATCAAGAACGAGGTGCTGTTCCGCACGCGCGTGCATCCCGAATCCACGGTCGGCGCGCTGCCGCCGCGCAAGCTGGGCGAGGTCATCAAACAGGCGCGGCAGTACAGTGTCGATTTCCTGGCGTGGAAACGGGCATTCGTGCTTCGCCAGCACTGGCTGGTGCACACCAAGCGCACCTGCCCCCATTGCGGTGGCCCGCTCGGCAAGACCTACCCGGGGACGACCCGGCGGCGGACATTCTTCTGCCCAGTCTGCCAGGTACGCTACGGTCCGGTCCCGGCGGCACCCAAAGCGGTACGCAAGACCGCACCGCGCGCACGCAAGGCGGCACCGGCGCGTTCAGCGAGGTCCCCGCGCATGGCGTAGGATGGGCTGTCACCCGCACATACGCGCGTCCTGCGCGATCGATGTCCGATCGCCCTCGCTCCCTTCTCCGAGTCCTTCCTGCCGATCCCGGGATGAAGGCTCCCGTGTCCCACGGAGCGCTCATGCCGGGCTATACCACCCGCATCCTCACCATCCCGGTCGGCGGTCACGACTTCCGTATCCGCGCGCTCAGCGATCTGCAGCAGTTCTCCGATCCCACCGGTCGCGCCGAACGCGCCGGCATCCACTCCTCGCTGTGGAGCCTGTTCGGCCAGATCTGGCCGGCCGGCCGCGCGTTGGCCGAGACCATGAGCCACTTCGACGTGGCGGGTAAGCGCATCCTGGAGCTGGGCTGCGGGCTGGGGCTGTCCAGTCTGGTGCTGGCGCACCGTGGCGCGGACGTCGTCGCGACGGATCACCACCCGTTGGCCGAATCCTTCCTGGCCTACAACGCGGGGCTCAACGACCTGCCGGCCGTGACCTACCGCGACCTGCCCTGGGAAGTCCCCGACGGCTCGCTGGGGCGCTTCGACCTGATCATCGGCAGCGACATCCTCTACGAACGTGGCCATGCCCATCAGATCGCGGCGATGATGCTGCGGCATGCCAAGCCCGATGCCGAACTGCTGATCACCGATCCCGGGCGCGGCAACGTTGGCGCATTCTCGCGCGGCATGGCGCTGCAGGGCTTCGGCGTAACCGAAGCGCTGGGCCTGTTCGAGGACGAAGGCAATGCGCCGGGCAACGGCCGGCTGTTGAGCTATCGACGCGGCGCTGTCCAGCCGGCGGTCGTGGCCTGAGCACGGGCCGGGCGCGTTGCGACACTGGCGGCCTGCCGTGACGCGGCGTGCAGATCGGCTGTCGTAGGCTGTCGCCGTCCAGATGCGGCCCAGGTGGCCCGGAGTACGCGATGCACTGTCGACCACGGTCGAGCCGCGATGACCTGCGAGCCAGCAGGACGCACGCTTGAGCTCGGCCACCCCCCTGCCGGATGCACGACCGCGGACGCGCTCGATGATCATCGCTGGCCTGTCGACCGTGGTGGAGTGGTACGACTTCACGCTCTATCTGTATCTGGCCACGGTGCTGTCACGGGTGTTCTTCGGCGGTGGCGAGAACGCGCTGCTGGCCACCCTGGCTGGATTCGCGGTGTCGTACCTGATGCGGCCATTGGGCGCGCTGGTGTTCGGCCACCTCGGCGATCGCTTCGGTCGGCGCTACATGTTGCTGGCCTCGATGCTGCTGATGACATTGGCCATGCTGGCCACGGCCCTGCTGCCGACCTTCGGGAGCATCGGGGCCACTGCCGGTGTGCTGCTGTTGCTGCTGCGTTGCCTGATGGCCTTCTCGGTCGGCGGCGAGTACACCGGGGTGGTGGCGTACCTGCTGGAAACCGCCCCCGCGCGGCGGCGCGGCCTGGTGACCTCGCTGGCCTCTGCGGCGAGCGAGGTGGGAGCCCTGTTGGCGGTGGCGCTGTCGGCGCTGACGGTCGCGCTGCTGAGCCCGGCCCAGCTGGATGGCTGGGGCTGGCGCATTCCATTCTTTGTCGGTGCGGCGCTGGCCGGTGCGATCCTGCTGGCACGTTCGACCATGCACGAGTCACCCGAATTCGAGCGGCAACAGGCCGAAGGCACCGTGCCGGAATCGCCGATCCGCGACACCTGGCGGCACCACAAGGCGGCCATTGCACGCACCTTCGCGATTTCCGCACTGGGTTCGATCACCTATTACGTGGGCATCACCTACGTCCCGGCGTTCCTCGGTTCGGTGGGGCAGGTGAGTGAATCGGAGGCGTTGTGGTTGTCCACGGTCGCGGCGGTGGCGGTGATCGTGGTGACGCCGCTGGCCGGTGCATTGTCGGACCGGGTGGGTCGTAGGCCGGTACTGATCGCGCTGGCGGGCCTGTCCGCATTGCTGCCGTTGACGATGTTCTCGGTGATGGCCGGCGCCAGCACGGTCACGATCGGGCTGGCCGCGGTGGTGCTGGCCTGCCTGGCCGGTGGGGTCAGCGCAGTAGCGGCACCTGCCACCGCCGAGCAGTTCCCCGGCGAGGGTAGGCTCAGCGGGCTGGCCCTTGGCGTCACCATGGCCACCGCGTTCTTTGGCGGCGCCACGCCGCTGCTGGCCGAGCTGCTGGTGCGGCACACCGGCTGGTCATCGGCACCCGGCGCGATGATCGCCCTGGTCGCCGTGCTGGTACTCCCGGTGACGTGGACGCTGCGCGAGACGCGGCCGCGCTAGTGCCGGGTGGGCGAACAGAAAACGGGCCGCCCGGAGGCGACCCGTCTGTCCCAACCTGCCGCAGGGCGTCCGGCCTCAGTACTTCCAGCGCAGGCTCACCGAGACGAAGCGCGGCTCGCCGTAGTTGTTGTAATCCAGGTTGGCCCAGTAGGTCTTGTCCAGCGCGTTGCGCACGCTCAGCGTCGCCAGCCAGTTGTCGCTGATGCGGTAGTTGGCGTTGAGGTTGACCAGCATGTACGCCGGCTGGTTGACGGTCACGCCGACACCCGACGGGTGTGGCACGTTGAAGGCCTGCACCTTGCTCTGCCAGGAGAAGCCGCCGCCGATGCTCAACCGATCCCAGCTGCCCGGCAGCTGCACCGTGGTGTTCAACTGCAGGAAGTCCTCCGGCAGGTTGGCGTAGATCAGGTCGGTGGCGGCGCGGGTGACCTTGACGTGGGTGTAGCCGGCGTTGACCGTCCAGCCCGGGCGGATCTCGCCGTTGACGTCCAGTTCCCAGCCACGCGACTTGGTGCCGTTGACCCCCACGTACGCCGAGGTGCCGTCGCTGAGCGAGCCGTCCGGCTGGCTCATGTCGCGCACCGCGTAGTTGTCCTGCTTGGCTTCGAAGATCGCCGCGTTGGCGGTCAGGCGGCCATCGAACCACTGCGACTTGATGCCGGCTTCCAGGTTGGAGCCTTCCACCGGGGCGAGCAGGTTCTCGTTCTTGTCCTTGTAGTTCTGCGGATTGAAGATCTCGGTGTAGCTGGCATAGACCGAGAAGTCCGGCACGACGTCGTACACCACGCCCACGTACGGAGTGACCTCATCGGTGACCTTGTACTGGCCGCTGGTGCCGGTGTATGCGCCAGCGGTGTTGTAGGAACGGGTCATCGTTTCCCAGCGGCTCAGGCGGGCACCGGCGATCAGCGACAGCGGATCGGCCAGGCGCAGCCGCGTGGAGGCATACACACCACTCTGCCGGGTGCGCGCGATGCGGCTGGCGCCGGTTCGCGAAGCGGTCAGCTCGGGGATGTCGCCGTTCCAGGTGTGGATGTTGGGAATGTCATAGCGCCAGCGTGCGACCGAGGTCAGCGTCCAGGTGGTCGATTCCAGGTCCGACCAGCTGCCACCGACGACGACATCGTGTTCCTGGCCGAACAGCGGGAACTTGCCCGACAGGAACACGTCCACGCCATCGCGGGTGTCTTCGGCATCGCCGGCGCCGGCCAGCAGGTAGGTGCCGCTGCCGGTCACCGGATCGGGGTAGCCGCTGCCGTAGACGCGTACGTTCTGCACGTTGCCTTCGGTATGCGCGGCATTGACCTTCAGCAGCCAGTTCTCGCCGAAGCGCTGTTCCAGGTTGGCAAACGCCGTGCTGGTTTCGCGCTGCCAGCGGGTCCACTTGGGGGCCATGTTGGTCGAGCGCGGCAGATGGGCGAAACTGCCGTCGCTGTTGAAGAACGGCACCGTGCCCCAGGTCGAGCCGACCGGGTTGTTGTCCTGGCGCTGATAGCCCAGGGTGACGGTGGTGCTGTCGGTCAGATCGCCTTCGACCACGGCCATGCCGGACATTTTGTCTTCGGTATAGCGGTCGTAGTAGTAGTCGCGGTCCTGGTAGGCGGCGACCACACGGCTGCGGAAGCGGCCATCGCTGGTCAGCGGGGCGTTGACGTCCGCCTCCATGCGGCGGAAATCCCAACTGCCGGCACTGATCGCGAAGGACGCATCGAAATCACGGCCCGGCCGCTTGCGCAGCAGATTGACCGTGGCCGAAGGGATGCCGGCGCCGCTGAGCAGGCCGTTGGCGCCGCGGATCACTTCCACGCGATCGTAGAAGGCGGTGTCGTACTCCTGGTTGGTCGAACCGCTGTAGGTCGGCAGGCCGTCCACCTGGAAGTCGGTGATGGTGAAGCCACGCGCGTAATACAGCGGGCGCTGGGTGTCGTAGAAGGACACATTGACGCCGGTGATGTTGCGCATCACGTCGTTGATGCTGAACAGCGACTCGGTCTGCAGCCGCTCCAGGCCCAGCACGCTGGTCGACTGTGGGGTCTCCTGCAGCGTGATCGGCAGACGCGTAGTGCTCGACGGTGTGGCGCGGTCACCGACCACGCTGACTTTGTCCAGGGTCTTGGCATCGGCAGTGCCGGCGGCATCGGCCAGCGCATCGGCAAAGGCCTGCGGAGCGGTCAGCGAGAGGGCGGAAAGCAGGGCCAGGGCGAGCGGGGCACGGCGGGAGCGGAGCGGGTGGGCGCAACGGGACATGGGGGGTCTCTGGGCGGCAGCAGGGAATGAAGGGCAACAGGCAGGCAACGCCGGCGCACAGGCGCCAGGCACGGCTAGATCCATCCTGGGAAAGCAGGGGGTGGGGCAGCGGCGGGGCGACGGCAATCCATTGAGACCGTCAAGCGCCGACGCGATCACCCTGCGAGGTGTAAATGTAAATCGTTCTCAGCCGCTTTACAATTCTTGAACAATCGGTCGCGTCGGCGTAGGAGCCGGAGCTCGGCGATGGACCCCGGAACGCAACCGGCCACCGCAAGGGTGGCCGGAGGGAAACCGTGGCGAGGGTCCGCAGGCCCTGCCGGGGCAGGCTTACAGCGCCTGCAGTTCTTCGTTGGCGTTGCGCTTGGCCTCGGCCGGCTTGGCGGCCGGCGGCGGGGTCAGCATCACGGCCGGGCTGGTCTCGACCGGTACGTCCAGATACGGCAGCTTCAAGGTGTCGCTGGTCAGCCGGCGGATCTCGTTGGTCAGCGCCGGGCTGTCGTTGAGCTTGCGGCCGTACGACGGCACGATCTCTTTCAGGCGTGCTTCCCAGCCCGCCGCCATCTGCTCGGGGAAGGCCTTCTTGAGCAGGTCCAGCATGATCGGCGGCGAGGTGGAGGCACCCGGCGAAGCACCGAGCAGGGCGGCCAGGGTGTGGTCCTGGTCAGTGACGATTTCGGTACCGAACTGCAGGATCGAGCCCTTTTCCGGGTCCTTCTTGATGATCTGCACGCGCTGGCCGGCGGTGACCAGCTTCCAGTCCTCACGCTTGGCATTGGGGTAGTACTTGACCAGCTCGGCCTGGCGGTCGTCATCGTTCAGGCGCGCCTGGCCCATCAGGTACTTCACCAGGTCCAGGTTCTCCAGGCCCACATCGACCATGCCCGCCACGTTGTTGTGGTTGACCGAGGAATACAGGTCGAACCACGAGCCGTGCTTGAGGAACTTGGTGCTGTACAGCGCGAACGGCCCGAACAGCACGACCGGCTTGCCATCCAGCTTGCGCGCATCCAGGTGCGGGACCGACATCGGCGGCGAGCCGGTTTCCGCCATGCCGTAGGCCTTGACCGAATGACGCCCGGCCACTTCCGGCGACTGGAAGGCCAGGAACTGCCCGCCGACCGGGAAGCCGGCATAGTTCTTCGACTCCGGGATGCCCGACAGCTGCAGCAGCTTGAGCGCGGCGCCGCCTGCACCAATGAACACGAAGCGCGACTTGAGGGTGGATTCGTTGTCGGACTTGAGGTCCTTGACGGTCACGTTCCAGCTCTTGTCATCGTTCTGGCGCAGGGCGCGCACTTCATGGTTCAGGTGCAACGAGAAGTTCGGGCTGCGTTCCAGGCCGGCCGTCAGCTGGCGGGTGATCACGCCGAAGTTCACGTCGGTGCCCAGCGGCATCCAGGTCGCGGCGACCTTCTGCTTCGGGTCGCGGCCTTCCATCAGCAGCGGTGCCCACTGTTTGATCTGCGCGGCATCCTCGGAGTACTGCATGCCGTAGAACAGCGGGTTCTTGACCAGTGCCTGCTGGCGCTTGTGCAGATAGGCGATGTTCTCATCGCCCCAGACGAAGCTCATGTGCGGGGTCGGGTTGATGAAGTCGCTGGGCTGGCTCAGGCGGCCTTCGCGTACCTGGTGGGACCAGAACTGGCGCGAGATCTCGAACTGCTCGGCGATGCCGACCGCACGCTTGGTCTCGATGCTGCCATCCGGCAGTTCCGGGGTGTAGTTCAGTTCGGCGAACGCGGAATGGCCGGTGCCGGCGTTGTTCCAGCCGTCCGAACTTTCCAGCGCGACCCCGTCCAGGCGCTCGTAGACCTGGATGTTCCAGTCCGGTTGCAGCTCCTGGAGGAAGGTGGCGAGCGTGATGCTCATGATGCCGCCGCCGACCAGCACGACGTCGACCGGCTTGTCGTTGCCGGCGGCCGGGACCGAGCGCTGATGCAGTGGCCAGTACAGGAACAGGGCCGCTGCCAACAGCAACAGCACGAGCAGGCCGAGGACGACCTTCGCTAGTTTTTTCATGGGGATCTCAGGTAGGGAGACATGGGAAGGATGCCGCCGCTGCCGGGAACGCCCGTGAAGACGGGCGTCACAGCGGTACCTTGATCGCCATTTTAGCCCTTTCCGGTACGGATTTGGTGCAACGCAGCATCCGACTGGGTGCCGGTCGCGGGCGCTCTCCGGTTAAACTGACAAGGCTGAATACTTCAAGATAAGAAGGTACGCAATGGCAAGGATGCTGGTCGTGGTCGGTGATCACCTCCATCTGGGCGGTACGGTGGTGGCCGGCTCCCCCTTCACGGATATCGATGGGCGCGCCGTTGCCCGGGTCAACGATCGGGTGGTGTGCAAGGTGCATGGCCCCGGGGTGATCGCCAGCGGCGATGCCACTCTCATCATCGACGGCAATCCGGTGGCCCGCCACGGCGACAAGGCCAGCTGCGGTTGCACGCTGCTGGCCGGCCAACAGGCGATGGTCAGCGTGGATGCTGGTGGTGGCGGGGGCGCCAAGGGCAGCAGTGGCGCGGGCAAGGCGGCGGTGATCGCCGCGGCAGTGTCCCTGGCTGGGGCGCTGTTGAAAAAAACGGATGCCGCCACGCCGCCACCCTCGCCCAGCCCGCCACCGCCGCAGTGCTGGGTGCGTGACCATGAAGCGCAGATCGCGGTGGATGCCGATGGGCGCTATTTCGAAACCCTCGACCCGCAGGGCAGCAAGTACGAAGGTCCGTTCCCGGTGTCTTACCACATCGCTGTGCCGGCCAAGTCCGGTGGCGATGTGGTGGTCTCGATCAAGGCACGCGTCACCGCGCTGGCCGGGGTCACGCCGGGCGATGTCACCAGCGCCAAACTGCGCATGATGGAAGGCGTGGCCAGCCACTGGAACGGCAAGTTCACCCTGGCGGTGAATGACCCGCAGTGCGGCACGCGTTCGTTCCCGATCCGCTACGAGATCCACTGGGTCGATGCCGGGCAGGACTACACGCTGCTGCTGCACAAGGAATACGATCGTGAAATGGTCGATCCGCCCACGGTCTACGTTGCCACCACGACCGACGGGTGGACTTACGCGCATGAATTCGCCCACTGCCTGGGCCTGCCCGACGAGTACTCGGAAAACGAAGACGACGCGCCGGACACCGTGCGTTACATGCGCCCGGACGGCAGTGTCGATCCGGCCACGGTGGAAGCGCTGGCGTTCCGCGACAGTACCGATGCGCTGGCCACCCTCATGTCCACCTACCATGCCACCCGCACCCACCCCAGGCACGCCTGGAACATCGGTCGCGAGGTGCAGGAGCTGCTCAGCCGCGACCTTGGCCGGGAGATAACATGCACCGTTTCCTGATTCCGCTGATTGCCCTGTTTGCCGCTTCGCCCACGTTTGCCCAGACCCCGGAACCCGCCCCCATGATCGAACTCCACGCCCGCTGCATCGACGATGCCCAGTGCCGTTTCCTTGGCGATGATGTGCGTGTCGAACTGGAACTGCGCAACAGCGGTCGCAGCGAGGTGGCGCTGCCGGTGGCCTTCCTGCGCAAGCGTGGCCCGGCGGTGCGCCTGGTGGACCGCCATTCGGGCAAGGAAAAGCAGCTGCGGCGCAATCCCGTCGACGGTCTGATGCTCAAGGACCTGCAGACGCTGGCACCGGGCCAGTCGGTGCGTTTCACCTGGCCGATCACCCCGAAGGAAATCACCGACTTCGCGCTGCGCCCGGTCGATCTGGACGCGGTGTTCGGTTTGAACATCACGCCCGAGCGCAAGGGCGCCGATGCCACCATCGTGCGCGCCAAGCTGCACATCGTGGACGGCCGGGTCGGGATGTGAGGCCTGGCGCGGGGTGGCTCAGTCGCTGCCCAGCGTGAAGTACTCCGCGGCGAAGTACCCGCACTGGTAGCCGAGCGCCGCCAGTGCCAGCCACAGGTGCCCCCGCCGCGTTTTCATCGTCATGCCCAACGCGGCGATGGCCAGCATCAGCACCGTATGTACCCAGTACGCCTGGCCCAGCATCTGCCAGCGGCTGTGGCCCTTGATCGCGGTGTCCACCAGGTCCAGCACGGTGATCAGTGCCAGCACCCCGAAGAACCCGCCACGCCGCTGCAGCAGGTAGTTCTCCAGACTGCCGAACTCGCGTACGTCGTCGGGGAACAGCAGGGTGCACAGCATGAACCACGAAGCGCAGTAGCCGATCACGAACAGGTAGGTTTCGACGTTCCAGTGGCGTACTTCGCCGAGACGGAACTCCCACCACCAGAACGTCACCACCGACAGCAGCGCCCACACCACCCAGCACAGGTGGATCCACGACCAGCCGCGCCGTTTCGGGTGCTCGATGATCGAGGCCAACCCACGCAGCAGGGTGGTGATGCTCAGCCCCAGGATGATGCTGAGCACTACCCGGATATGCAGGTAGACCGGATCGCTGTCCATCGACGTGCCCACGGCTGGAATGCACCGATGCTGCATCGGGGCGGGTCGTCGGGTCGTGTAGGGCCCGGATACGTGCCCCGGCACGGCTCCGGTACGGCAGCCGACGCACGGTCGGCGCTACCGGTGGGCGGGGTCAGCGCTTCTTCCGCACCAGCGTCGCCGAGGCCGCCAGCACCGCGCGGGTCAGCAGCGCCATCGTCTGCACGTCGCCCTTCCAGTGCTGCCAGTACAGCGGGACGTCTTCCCACGCGCGCTGCTTCATGTGCACCAGGCGCCCGGCGTCCAGGTGGCGCTTGACCAGCGGCAGCGGGTTCATGGTCCAGCCGAGCCCCCCCAGGTTGGCCTGGACGAACGCGCGGGTGGAGGGAATCCACCAGGTCGGCGCGGTCAGCGGCAGGTCGTTGCCAGCAAGGCGCCGGGCGAAACGCGCCTGCATGTCGTCCTTGCGGTTGAACACCAGCACCGGTGCCTGGGCCAGCGACTGCGCGTTGACACCCTTGGCGAAGTACTGCTCATGGAACGCCGGGGTGCAGGTGGCGGCATAGCGGATGCTGCCCAGCGCGTGGATCTGGCAGCCCTGCACCGGCTCGTCCAGCGTGGTGACCGCGCCCAGCACGGCACCCTGGCGCAGCAGGGCCACGGTGTGGTCCTGGTCTTCCGAGCGCAGGTCCAGGGTGGTGCCGGTCTGCCGCGCGAACTGCAGGGCCGCGTCGGGGAACCAGGTTTCCAGGCTGTCGTGATTGACTGCAACCGGGATGCTGGCATGGGGCAGGTCCTCGTCGGCGATGCCCATCCGGTGCAGGGCGTCATGCTCGAGCAGGGCGGTCTGCTCGGCCAGCTGGACCAGCACCTGGCCCTCGGTCGTGGCCACCGCCGGTGACGAGCGCTTGACCAGCAGCCGCCCGACCCGGTCTTCCAGCGCCTTGACCCGCTGGGAGACCGCCGAGGCGGTGACATTGAGCGACTGCGCGGCACGTTCGAAGCTGCCTTCGCGGATCACCGCCGCCAGGGCGCGGAGCTGGGCATGGTCGATGCGCATGATCTTAAGTTCTGCTAAAGATGGTTAAGTAAGTTTAGCTCTACTTTTTCATGTTGCGGCGCGACAATATGCGCCATCCGGTGCTGTACGCCTTGGCGAGGCACCGCCCCCCGGCAAGACACAGGTGGTATCCCATGTTTTCGATCATTTCCGGCGGCGCCGGGCTGAGCGCGTGGCTCAGTGGTGCCGCGACCGGCATCGGCCTGTTCGCGGTGGTCGGCGCGCAGAGCGCGTTCATCCTGCGCCAGGGCATCCTGCGCAAGCACATCATTCCGGTGGTGGCGACCTGCGCCGCCATCGATGGCATCTTCATTTTCGCCAGCGTGGCCGGCCTGCGCACGTTGACCCAGGCGCTGCCGTGGCTCACCACCGTGGTGCTGTGGGGCGGCGTCGCCTTCCTGGCCTGGTACGCCTGGCAGTCGGCGCGGCGCGCGCTGGCCGGTGGCGGCGGCATGCACGTGGACGAGGGCGACAGCACCTCGCGCCGCGCCGTGCTGATCTCGGCGGTCGGTTTCTCGCTGATCAACCCGCACTTCTGGCTGGACATGATGGTCATCGGCGGAATCGCCGAGAACTTCGGCAACGCGCGGATGGCCTTCGCCGCCGGCGTGTTCACCGCCAGCTGCCTGTGGCTGACCGCACAGGGCCTGGGTGCACGCCTGTTGGCCCCGCTGTTCACCAAGCCCAAGACCTGGCGCATCCTCGACGGCACCATCGCGGTGATCCTGTCGATCCTGGCGCTCAGCCTCGCGTTCCGCGGCATGCATTGAACTCTCTCCTCGATGCAGGTCCTGGAAAATGGCACCGTTCGCGGTGCCATTTTTTTGCCTAGAATCGCCGTTCCGGACACGATGTCCAAGGGAGCAGGGGGGAAGGATGAAACGCATACGCGTGTGGGGAATGACGGTGTTGCTGGCCCTCTCGGGCCAGGCCGGTGCAGTGGATCTGGAGCACTATCTGCGCCGCGATGCCTTTGCGGATATCAAGATTTCGCCGACCGGTGAGTTCTATGCGGCCACCATACCGATGGAGGACCGCACCGCGCTGGCGATCATGCGCCGCGACAATGGAAAGGTGGTCGGCTCGTTCGTCCCGCCCAAGAACAATCATGCCGATGACTTCACCTGGGTCAACGACCAGCGCGTCGTGATCGGGTTGGCCGAGAAGCTCGGTTCGCTGGACCAGCCGCAGCCCACCGGTGAACTGTTCGGCATCAACGCCGATGGCGGCCGGGGTGAACTGCTGATCGGCTACCGGGTCCAGGGCAACGGCCCGGGCACGCGCATCCAGCCGAAGAAGGTCGAAGCTGTCGCCGCCTTCCTGATCGATGCACTGCCCGACCAGGACCGTCGGGTGCTGGTCAAGGTGATGCCGTTCTCGCCCGATTCCTACACCTCGGCCGAACGGCTGGATGTCAACAGCGGCAAGCGCACCCCGGTCGCCCGCGCGCCGGTGCAGCGCGCCGACTTCGTAGCCGATGGCCGGGGCGAGGTGCGTTTCGCCGACGGGGCCGCCACCGACAACATCAACAAGCTGTACTACCGCGACGGCGGTGGCACGGCCTGGAAGCTGATCAACGATCAAGGCGTCAGCCGCCGGATCGAGCGGGCCCTGGGCTTCTCCGAGGATGGTGCACTGGCCTATCTGCTGGTCGAGCAACCCAGTGGCCCGGACGTGATCGTGTCCTGGAACCCGTCGACCAACGAGCGCCGTGAGGTGTTGCGCGACGAGGTGGTCGATCCAGCCCGGGTGATCTACAAACGTGGTACCTCGATCCCGATCGGGGCGCTGTACCTGGGCGATAAGCCGCGGACCCGCTTCTTCGACGAAACCTCGGCCGATGCACGCCTGCAGCGCAGCCTGGAACAGGCGTTCGGGCAGGCGGTCTTCATTACCTCCTCCTCGCGCGATGGCCGATTGGCGATGGTGCAGGTCTGGTCCGGCAGCAATCCGGGCGACTTCTACGTGTTCGACACGCAGGCCAGGAAGGCCGACCTGGTGGTCAGCCGCAGCCAGTGGGTGGATCCGGAGCAGGCGGCGGTGGTGACGCCGATCGCCTTGAAGGCCCGCGACGGTTTGTCGCTGCACGGCTTTGTCACCCGCCCCAAGGGCAGCGAGGGCAAGCGCCTGCCGATGGTCGTGATGCCGCACGGAGGGCCGTTCTTCGTCTACGACGACGGAAGCTACGACATGGAAAGCCAGTTACTGGCGGCTGCCGGGTATGCCGTGCTGCAGGTCAACTACCGGGGCTCGTCCAACTATGGCCGCATGCACGCCCATGCCGGTGGCCGG
Organism: Stenotrophomonas sp. GW821-FHT01H02A; assembly: GCF_059422145.1. NCBI lineage: Bacteria > Pseudomonadati > Pseudomonadota > Gammaproteobacteria > Lysobacterales > Lysobacteraceae > Stenotrophomonas > Stenotrophomonas sp. GW821-FHT01H02A. The sequence continues at coordinate 75,080 of NZ_JBWKWI010000011.1, read as the reverse complement.
GAGTGGGGTGGCACCATGCAGGACGACCTGACCGACGCCACCCGATGGGCAGTGGCCGAGGGCATTGCCGACGGGTCGAAGATCTGCATGTACGGGGCCAGCTATGGCGGTTATGCGGCCTTGATGGGCGTGGCCAAGGAACCGTCGCTGTACCAGTGCGCCGCGGGCTATGTCGGGGTCTACGATCTGCCGATGATGTTCACCACCGGTGACATCCAGCGCCGCGGTTCGGGCGAAACCTACCTCAAGGAGTGGATCGGCGACCGCACCCAGCTGGGCGCGGTTTCACCGGTCAATCTCGCCGACCGGATCAAGGTGCCGGTGGACGCGTTGTACTACCCCACCGAGGGCCACGGCTTCTATACCGACCCGCATCGCCGCGAGTACTACACCAAGCTGCTGGCGTTCCTGTCCAACAGCCTGGGTGGGCAGACGGCGATGGCGTCGACGCCTGCGCAACCGTAAGTCGACGTCCCGTTTGCGATGCGGCAACGGCGCTGGAAGGCGCCGTTGTCGTCTCCGCCCGCCTTGCCACTGGCCGGCACGACGGCGTTCTGCCTAGAATCGACCAGCCGGACAGGGTGTCCGGAATCGGGGGGAAGGATGCGCAAGGAGATGCTGGGCGTGCTGCTGTGCATGGGCTGTGCATGGCTGCCGGCGACGGGGAGCGCTGTGGAGCTGGATCATTTCCTCCGCGAGGACGTGTTCAACAGCATCAAGATTTCGCCGGGAGGTGAGTACCTCGCAGCCTCGATTCCCCTTCAGGACGCCACGGCGGTGGCCATCCTGCGTACCGCGGACATGACCCTGATCGGCTCCTTCCGGCCGCCGCGCAACAACCATGCCAGCAACTTCGACTGGGTCAGCAATCAGCGCCTGGTGATCGGCCTGGCGCTGAAGTCCGGTCGGTTGGACGAACCACAGCCCACCGGCGAGCTCTACGCCATCAATGCCGATGGCAAGGGCGGCGAACTGCTGGTCGGCTATCGGGCAAGGGCGAACAACGAGAACGTGGCGGCATTTCTCACCGATGAACTGGTCGACGATGATCGCAACGCACTGATCGCCGTCTGGCCATTCACCGAGAACCCCCAGACGCGGATCGAGCGTCTGGACGTCGTCAGCGGGCGGCGTACGGTCGTGGCCCGGTCGCCGGTGCAGCGGGCCAACTTCGTGACCGACAACAGCGGCGAGGTGCGCTTCGCCCATGGCGCTGGCCCGGACAACCTGAGGAAGCTCTACTACCGTGCCCGCGGCGGTACCGACTGGGAAATACTCAACGACGAGGCCGTCAGCCATCGCGTGGAGATGCCGCTGGGTTTCTCGGCCGACGGCAGCCTGGCCTACCTGTGGGTCGAACAATCCAGCGGACCCGATGCGATCGTGAGCTGGAATCCACAGACCCGCGAACGGCAGGAGCTGTTGCGCGATGAGGTGGTGGATCCGGCCCGGGTGATCCATCAGCCCGGCTCGCGCATCCCGGTGGGGGCGCTTTACCTCGGGGCGCAACCGCAGGCGCGCTTCTTCGACGCGGCAGCGCCCACCGCACGCCTGTACCGCAGTCTGCAGGCGGCGTTCGATGGGCCGGTGTATGTCACCTCCAGTACCCGCGATGCGCGCACCGTGCTGGTGGAGACCTGGTCGGGACGCAATCCCGGCGATTTCTATCTGTACGATACGGTCGGAAAGGCGGCCAGGCATTTGACCAGCCGCAGCGAGTGGATCGATCCGGCGGAGAGCGCGGAGGTCCGCTCATTCACGATGACCGCACGCGACGGGCTGCCGCTGCATGGTTTCCTGACGATTCCGCACGGCAGCGCGGGGCGCAATCTGCCGATGGTCGTGGTCCCGCACGGGGGCCCGTTCGGGGTGTTCGACGACGGCACCTACGATCGCGAAACGCAGCTGCTTGCGGCCGCGGGCTATGCGGTGCTGCAGGTCAATTTCCGGGGGTCGTCCAACTATGGCCGTGCGCACACCCAGGCCGGCAGACAGCAGTGGGGCGCGGCAATGCAGGACGATGTCACCGATGCCACCCGCTGGGCGATCGCGCAGGGGGTGGCGGACCAGGCCCGCATCTGTATCTATGGTGCCAGCTACGGTGCTTACGCCGCGATGATGGGACCGATCCGGGAGCCGGGTCTGTATCAGTGTGCGGCTGGCTACGTGGGCATCTACGACCTGCCGATGATGCATGCGCGCGGGGACATCCGCGATGCCCGCTCCGGGCGGAACTATCTGCGCGAATGGCTCGGTGCCCCCGAGGCGCTGGCGACGCGTTCGCCGGTGAACCTGGCCGGACAGGTCCGCGTGCCGGTGTTCCTGGCGGCAGGTGGCGAAGACGAGCGCGCGCCGATCCTGCACACCAGAAGGATGGAGGCTGCCCTCAGGCGTGCCGGCACGCCGGTGGAAAGTCTGTATTACAAAACGGAAGGCCATGGGTTCTACACGCTGGAGCACCAGCGCGAGTACTACGGCAAGCTGCTCGCGTTCCTGTCGCGGAGCCTGGGAGGAAAGACGGCGTCCGTGGGTCCGGAAAACAGCACGCGCGGATCGTCTACTTCACCCCGTGCATCATCCGCTTCAGCAGCGGCGAACAGATGAGTGCGACGGCCGCGCAGCCCAGGCCGATCCACATCAGCAGCCAGAACAGGTGTTCATAGCTGGCGGCGGCGCTGACGATGTCCATGCTCTGGCCTTCCGGCACCTCGATCGCAGCGAGCTTGCCGAACAGGGCCGCCAGCGTTTCCGAGAACGCGGTGGCCAGGAACCAGGTGCCCATCATCAGGCTCACCACGCGTGGCGCGGCAAGCTGGGTCACCGCCGAAAGGCCGACCGGCGACAGGCACATTTCGCCGATCTCCAGGATCAGGTACGCCAGCACCAGCCACCACACGCTGGCCATCTGGCCGGTCGCGCCGACCTGCTGGGCGGCCAGTGCCAGGGGCACGAACGAGAGCGCGGCGAAGATCAGCCCGATCGAGGATTTGATCGGCTTGGACGGATCCATGCGGCGTCGGTCCAGCCACGCCCACAGCATGGCGAACAGCGGGGCGAGCACGATCAGGAACAGGCCGCCCAGGTAGGTCAGCGAGCCGGCGGTCTGCGGAATCACCAGGCAGTCCCGGATCAGCATCACCAGCATCAGCGCGACGATGCCGATGAACAGATGGCGCGGTGCCGATGAGCCGGGGCTGCGCTCGGACAGACGTGCGGCCACCACGAAGCCCAGCGGCGCCAGCAGCAGTGAGGCGATCGACCACGGCAGCGGGGTTCCGCCCTGGATCACCAGCGAGGGCACCAGGTCCTTGGTCAGCAGACGGTCGGTGAAGGTCACCCAGGACCCGTAGGTCTGCTCGTACAGGGTGAAGAACACCAGCGCCATGAAGATCAGCGCCATCAGCGCGATCATCTGCTGGCGCTGCACCGGCGTGCAGCGGGTGCCGGTGAACCAGGCGAACCAGACCAGCACGCCGCCGAGCACGACGATCATCAACATCAAGGCCAGGCTGATTTCGCCGCCAAGCGCGAACGCGCCGTTGGCGGCCGCCCACATCAGCGCGGCCACCGGGATCACGCCGAGCACGGCCACGGCATAGATCAGCCATTCGCGGCGGATGCCGAGCACGCGCTGGCGCAGCGCGGGCAGATCGGACGGTTCGGCATGGCCCTGCAGATACTTCTGGCCCCACAGGAACATGCCCAGCCCGATCACCATGCCGATGCCGGCCGCGCCGAAGCCGTATTTCCAGCCGTAGGCCTCGCCGAGGAAGCCGCACACCAGCGACGCGAACAGCGCCCCCAGGTTGATGCCGGCGTAGAACAGCGAGAAACCCGAGTCGCGGCGTGGATCGTTCTCCGGGTAGAGCTTGCCGACGATGGTGGAGATGTTCGGCTTGAGGAAGCCCACGCCCATGATGATCAGGGCCAGCGACAGGTACGTGATGCCCAGCGCCGCGTCATCGCGGACCACCGCACCATCGATGCGGACCGCCGCGTGGCCCTCGAATGCCATGCCCAGATGGCCGAGTACCAGCAGTACGCCACCGAACACCACCGCTTTGCGCATGCCCAGCCAGCGGTCGGCGAGCAGGCCACCGAACACCGGGATGCAGTAGACCAGGCCACCATAGGCACCGAGCAGATCCAGCCCGGCCTTGTCGCCGAACAGGTGGTACTTGGTGAGGTACAGCAGCAGCAGCGCCTTCATCCCGTAGAACGAGAACCGCTCCCACATCTCGGTGAAGAAGCAGATGTAGACGCCCTTGGGGTGACCGAGGAAGTCGTCGGTGGCGGGCGAGGCTGCGGAGGCGGGCAGGGCGGCTGCGGTCATCGAGGGATAGGGCAGGGCGGGCAAGGGGGCGAGTATAGGAGCCTTGGCCCGCCCCGACCGTGCCGGTTCGGGCGCAATGGCCGGTCGGCAGTGCTGCGGCGCGGCCCTGCACGGGGCGATGGAGGGCCGACCGGATGCGGGCAGGGCCGTTCCACACTGGACTTGCCCGTACATGAACGCTAGCGTGGCAGGGATTTTTTGCCAGCAGGGGCTTCCATGAACAACGACGCTGCGCCACGCCAGCTCACATTCCGCGCGGTGGTGCTTGCCATCGTGCTGGCGGTGATTCTGTCGGCCGCCAACGCCTACCTCGGTCTGTTCGCAGGCCTGACCATCGCCACCGCCATTCCCGCCGCGGTCATTTCCATGGGGGTGCTGCGCCTGCTCGGCGGTGGCACGATCCTGGAGAACAACATCGTCCAGACCGGTGCTTCGGCCGGTTCGTCGATCGCCGCCGGCGTGATCTTCACCATCCCCGCGCTGGTGATCATGGGCTACTGGCCGGACTTCAAGTACTGGTGGGTGCTGGGCATCGCCGGCCTGGGTGGCCTGCTGGGCGTGCTGTTCTCGGTGCCGCTGCGGCGTTCGATGATCGTGGAAGATCCGCTTCCGTTCCCGGAAGGCAAGGCCGCCGCCGAAGTGCTCAAGGCCGGTGAAAACCCGGGCCCGGGGCTGAAGATCCTGGCCGTCTCGGCGGTGATCGGCGCCTTCGTGAAGCTGGCCGCGGAAAGCGGCCTGCGCCTGATTCCGGACGCCTGGGCGACCTCGGCCTACGTCGGCACCTCGAAGATCACCGCCTTCATCGGCACCAACCTGTCCCCGGCGCTGCTGGGCGTGGGCTACATCGTCGGCCTGAATGTCGGCATCGTGGTGGTGTCCGGCTCGATCCTGACCTGGCATATCGCCATTCCGCTGTACCAGGCGTTCTTCATGAACACCGATCCGGCGCTGGCGGCATCGATTGCCACCGCCAGTTCCACCGAGGCGGCATTCGCCATCTGGGGCGCGAAAATGCGTTACCTGGGCGTGGGCGCGATGCTGATCGGTGGCGTCTGGACCCTGATCTCGCTGCGCAAGTCGCTGCTCAACGGCGTCAAGAGTGGCTTCGCCGCAGCCCGCAAGAGCGGTGGCCCGGTGCTGGCGCACACCGAACGCGATCTGCCGATGAAGTGGATGCTGGTGGCCCTGGTGGTGTTCACCCTGCCGCTGCTGGCGCTGTACCAGGCCATCGTGGGCCAGTGGCACGTCTCGATCCCGATGACCCTCATCATGATCGTGGCCGGCTTCCTGTTCGTCTCGGTCTCGGCCTACCTGGCCGGCCTGATCGGTTCCTCCAACAACCCGGTCTCGGGCATCACCATCTCCACCATCCTGTTCGCCTCGGCGGTGCTGGTGCTGCTGCTCGGCAAGGACGGCCTGACCCCGGTCGGCATCGGCGGCGCCCCGCTGGGTGCGGTGGCCGCGATCATGATCGGTGCGGTGGTGTGCTGTGCGGCCGCGGTCGGCGGTGACAACCTGCAGGATCTGAAAGCCGGCTACATCGTCGGCGCCACCCCGTGGAAGCAGCAGCTGATGCTGGGCATCGGTGCGTTCTCGTGCGCACTGATCATGGCCCCGGTGCTGAACCTGCTGGCGACCGCCTACGGCATCGGCGTCAAGTCCGAGCTGCATCCCAACGCGCTGGCCGCACCGCAGGCCAACCTCATGGCCTCGGTGGCCAAGGGCCTGTTCGGTGGCGAGCTGCCGTGGACCTTCATCGGCATCGGCGCCGTGGTGGGCGCGGCGATCATCGCCTTCGACAGCTGGCTGAAGTCGCGCAATGCCCGCTTCCGCGTGCCGGTGCTGGCGGCCGCGATCGGTATCTACCTGCCGCTGGAGCTGATGGTGCCGATCTTCCTGGGCGGCCTGATCGCCTACCTGGTAGAGCGTTTCCACAAGGTGCGGGGCGACGATGAAGAAGGCCGCGACCGCGTGCACAAGCCGGGCGTGCTGTTCGCCGCGGGCCTGATCACCGGTGAAGCCCTGATGGGCATCGCCATCGCGATCCCGATCGTGATCAGCAGCCGCGCCGACGTGCTGGCGCTGCCGTTCCACCTGCCGGGCGCACAGTGGATCGGTCTGGTCGTGCTGTTCCTGGTCGGTTGGCTGATCTATCGCACCGGCAAGCGCGCCGTGGGGTCGGTCTAAGCAAGAACGACCCCGATCCGGGTCACGACACGCCCCGCCTTGGCGGGGTTTGTCGTTTCTGCCCTCAGCCGAAGCGCCGGCATGACCGATGGCCTTTGCATGTGCGGCCCTTGCGGCCCTAACATCGGCGTTTTGCCGTTCCGCGGAGACCCCGATGAAACTTCGTTACGCCCTGCTGCCGTTGTGCCTGCTGACCGCGATGCCCTCGCTGGCGGCCACGCGTGGCCTGGATGTGCGCGACATGATCGCGCTCGATCGGGTCTCCAGCCCGCTGCTCACCGCCGATGGCGGCAACGTCATTTTCGCCAAGCGCGTGGTCGGCACCGACAGCAAGGCCAGCACCGGCCTGTATATCCGCAACCTGCGCACGCGTGACCTGGCCCCGCCCAAGCCGCTGACCCCGGCCGGCTGGAACGTCAATTCCGCCGCGCTGTCGGCCGATGGCCAGACCGTGTACTTCCTGAGCGCCAAGAACGGCAGCCAGCAGCTGTATGCGCAGCCGACCACCGGCGGCACCCCGCGCCAGCTGACTGACTTCCCGGTCGATGTGGACAGCTTCCACGTCTCCCCGCAGGGCGACCGCGTGGCCTTCAGCAGCGGCGTGTTCCAGGACTGCGGTTCGGACCTGGCCTGCACCAGCAAGAAGCTGGACGCCCACAAGGCGCGCAAGAACACCGGCGAGGTGTTCGACAACCTGTTCGTGCGCCATTGGGACACCTGGGCCGACGGCCGCCGCAACACCCTGTTCGTGGCGCCGCTGCCGGCCGCCAAGGCCGCCGCGGTGAAGGGCGCCTCGGCGATCAGCGCGACCCTGGCCGGCGATGCGCCGTCCAAGCCGTTCGGTGGCAACGATGACTTCACCTGGGCGCCGGACGGCAAGACCGTGGTCGCCGCGATCCGCGTAGCCGGCAAGCAGGAGCCGTGGTCGACCAACTTCGACCTGTACCGCCTGGACGCCGAGGGCAAGCAGGCACCGGTCAACCTGACCGCGTCCAACCCGGCCTGGGATGCCGGCCCGGTGTTCAGCGCCGACGGCAAGACCCTGTACTACCGCGCCATGAAGCGCCCGGGCTTCGAAGCGGACCGTTTCGGCCTGATGGCGATGGACGTGGCCACCGGCAAGACCCGCGAGATCGCACCCAAGTGGGATCGTTCGGCCGGCGAGATCGTGCTGTCCGGTGACGGCACCCTGATCTACACCAGCGCCGATGACATGGGCGAGCACCGCCTGTTCGCCGTCGACATCGCCACCGGCGAGGCCGAGGTGGTGGTCGACGGTGGCAGCATCGGTTCGCCGGTGATCGCCGGCACGACCCTGGCGTACACCAAGAACAGCCTCAAGAGCGGCGACCAGATCGTCGTGGCCGCTTTCGACGGCGCGAACCCGCGCGAGATCACCCCGAGCGCCGGTGAGATGCTGCCGGACGTCGCCTTCGGTGATTACGAGCAGTTCCAGTTCAAGGGCTGGAACAACGAGACCGTGCACGGTTACGTGGTCAAGCCGTACAACTACCAGGAAGGCAAGCGCTACCCGGTCGCGTTCCTGATCCACGGCGGCCCGCAGGGCAGCTTCGGCAACGGCTGGAGCTACCGCTGGAACCCGCAGACCTATGCCGGCCAGGGCTACGCGGTGGTCATGATCGACTTCCACGGCTCCACCGGTTACGGCCAGGCCTTCACCGATGCGATCAGCCAGCACTGGGGTGATCGCCCGCTGGAAGATCTGCAGAAGGGCTGGGCGGCGGCACAGAAGCAGTACCCGTTCCTCAATGGCGACAAGGCGTGCGCGCTGGGCGCCAGCTATGGCGGTTTCATGGTCAACTGGATCGCCGGCAACTGGAACGAGCCGTGGAAGTGCCTGGTCAACCATGACGGCGTGTTCGATCAGCGCATGATGGGTTATGCCACCGAAGAGCTGTGGTTCACCGAGTGGGAGCAGGGTGGCACGCCCTACGAGAAGGCCGCCAACTACGAGAAGTTCAATCCGGTCAACCACGTATCGGACTGGAAGAAGCCGATCCTGATCGTGCATGGCCAGCTCGACTACCGCATTCCGGTGGAGCAGGGCCTGGCCGCGTTCACTGCCGCACGGCGCCAGGGCATCGAGTCCAAGTTCCTGTACTTCCCGGACGAGAACCACTGGGTGCTCAAGCCGCAGAACAGCGTGCAGTGGCACGACACCGTCAACGGCTGGCTGAAACAGCACATCGGCGAGTAAGCCGGTTTGAAGCGCCGCCCCCAGGGGCGGCGCTTCTGCATGGCACCGGGTTTCGTTGGCTGTGGTGTCACCGGCCATCGTCGCCGGTGATTGTTTCCCGAAACGTGCCGAATCGCACGCCCATCGTCCAGGCACTCCACACCCGTGAAAGCACCCGCCCTGATCCAGAACGACATCGTCGTCTTCGGCCTGATCGCCGCCACCCTCGGCGCCGTGTTCTGGACCGCCTCGCGCGAGCAGGGGCTGTGGAAACGCTTCTACACCTACGTGCCAGCCTTGCTGCTGTGCTACCTGATTCCCGGCGTGTACAACACCGTCGGCCTGATCGATGGCCAGAACACCCATCTCTACAACCCGGTCGCCCGCGACATCCTGCTGCCCGCTGCGCTGGTGCTGCTTACCCTGGCGGTGGACATCAAGGGCATCCTGCGGCTGGGCCCGAAACTGATCGTGATGTACCTGGGCGCTTCGCTGAGCATCATGATCGGCGCAGTGGTCGCGTTCCAGTTGATGAAGTGGCTGCACCCGGCCACCGTCGCCGGCGATACCTGGGCCGGCATGGCCGCACTGGCCGGCAGCTGGATCGGCGGCGGCGCCAACATGCTGGCGATGCGCGAAGTGTTCGACGTCAACGCGACCACCTTCGGGCAGTTCGCGGTGGTCGATGTCGGTGTCGGTTATGTGTGGATGGCCGTGCTGATCTTCATGGCCGGGCGTTCGGCGAAGATCGACGCGCGCAGTGGTGCCGATACCTCGGGCATCGATGCGCTCAAGCTGCGCATCCAGGCCTTCCAGGCACAGCACGAGCGCGTGGCCAGCCTGACCGACCTGATGCTGATCGTCGCCGTCGCGTTCGGTGTGGTGGGACTGTCGCACGCGATCGCCGGCCCGCTGTCGGCGTGGTTCAAGGGCCACGTCGCCTGGGTCTCGCAGTTCAGCCTGGACGCGCCGTTCGTGTGGGTGGTGGTGATCTCGACCACCTGCGGGCTGGCATTGAGCTTCACCCGGGCGCGCAACCTGGAAGGCGCCGGTGCCTCCAAGCTGGGTTCGCTGCTGCTGTACTTCCTGATCGCCTGCATCGGCATGCAGATGGACCTGCTGGCGTTGCTGGACCGCCCGTGGCTGTTCCTGCTCGGCCTGATCTGGATCGCAATGCACATCGTGCTGCTGTGGGCGCTGGCGCGCGCGCTGAAGGTGCCGTTCTTCTACTTCGCGATCGGCTCGCAATCCAACATCGGTGGGCCGGCCTCGGCGCCCGTGGTCGCGGCGGCATTCCATCCCTCGCTGGCACCGGTCGGCGTGCTGCTGGGCACGATGGGCTACGCGACGGGCACGTACCTGGCCTACATCGTGGGCATCACGCTGCGCGCGATGGCGGGGTAGAGCCGACCGTTGGTCGGCAGCGGTAACGTCGCGTCACAGCGCACGACAGCCGACCAACGGTCGGCTCTACGGCAGAAGCAACCTACGCTAAATCAACCAGGCAGGTGCATCTTCACCGTCCTGCTCGAACCGCGCCAAGTGAACCCCCAGGCGCCGATGTGATTGGCGCGTCGCCACGCGCCCGGGACTGACCGCGCGTACGGATTTACGCAGCAAGAAGGCCGCGTTCGACCAGCCACGCTCTGGCATCTTCCGCATCCTGCTCGAACCACGCCCTGGTAGACCCCAACCGATACGTATACCCCCACGCATCCATGTCGGCCATTAACCGCGCGCTGCCTACACCCGGCAGTTGCCCGGCCAGCACGATCTGCAGGTAACAGGTGGCGTCTTCTTCCGGCACCGAATCGGTGGCATCGGTGTGCACCAGCGCACGCCGCTCCGGCGGCAGCACGATCAGGTGGCAGGCCTCGTGCAGCATCGAGTGCACGGGGGTGTCATCGCGGACATACACATCGCTGCCGATGATCCCTGCCTCGGGTTCGCCCCAATAGCTGCCCGGAATCGGCGCGCCATCGGCCACGCGGTGCAGGCGCAGATCGTGGGCGGCGAGCAGGGCATGGGCCTCGTCGAAGCGGATATCGCCGACGCGGGTGACCTGCGGCTCGGCGGTGGGGACAGCGTCGTTCATGGGGTGTCGCTCAACCGCCCCTTCCGGGTGGAAGGGGCGCTGTCGATCAGGGCTGCTGCGGGCCTTCCGGCAAGGCAACGGAGATATCGAGCACGTCGTGCTCGCCGTCCTTGACCAGATCGACCTTGACCGCATCAGCATCGATGTTGACGTACTTCTTGATCACTTCCAGCAGCTCGCGCTGCAGCAGGGGCAGGTAGTCCGGGCCGCCGCGATGGCTGCGTTCCTGCGCGATGATGATCTGCAGGCGGTTCTTGGCCGTTTCGGCAGTGGTCTTCTTTCGGTTCAGGAAATCGAACAGTCCCATGCTTACCCTCCGAACAGCTTGCTGAAGAAGCCTTTCTTCTCCACGGTGGTGAAGCGCATCGGACGCTCTTCGCCAAGGATGCGGCCAACCGCATCTTCGTATGCCTGGCCCGCCGCCGATTCGGGGTCCAGAATGACCGGCTCACCCTTGTTGGAGGCATTGAGCACGTCGCCCGATTCGGGCACCACGCCAATGGCCTTCAGGCCGAGCACTTCTTCCACGTCGGTGATGCTGAGCATCTCGCCGCTTTCCACCCGCACCGGGCTGTAGCGCGTGAGCAGCAGGAAGGCCGGCACGTTCTTGCCGGATTCGGCCTTGTGGGTCTTCGAATCGAGCAGGCCGATGATGCGGTCCGAGTCGCGCACCGAGGACACTTCCGGGTTCACCACCACGACCGCACGGTCGGCGTAGTACATCGCCAGGAACGCGCCCTTCTCGATGCCGGCCGGGGAGTCGCAGATGATGTATTCGAAGCCGTCGGCGACCAGATCGTCGAGCACCTTGCGCACGCCTTCCTGGGTCAGCGCGTCCTTGTCGCGGGTCTGCGAGGCAGCCAGCACGTACAGGTTGTCGAAGCGCTTGTCCTTGATCAGGGCCTGCTTGAGGGTCGCTTCACCGTGCACGACATTGACGAAGTCGTACACCACGCGGCGCTCGCAGCCCATGATCAGGTCCAGGTTGCGCAGGCCGACGTCGAAGTCGATCACGGCCACCTTTTTGCCACGACGTGCCAGCCCACAGGCCAGGCTGGCGCTGCTGGTGGTCTTGCCGACGCCGCCCTTGCCGGAGGTGACTACGATGATTTCAGCCAAAGGATTTCTCCTGATTCTTCTGTTTGGGGGCTGCGTCAGTCCAGCGCAGCGATCTTGATCTGGTCCTGTTCTAGCCACACCTGCACGGCCTTGCCGCGCAGGGAGTCCGGGACATCGTCCAGTACCTTGTAATGGCCGGCAATGGCGACCAGTTCAGCGTGGAATTCACGGCAGAAGATACGCGCCGTGGTGTTGCCTTGGGCACCTGCCAGGGCACGGCCCCGCAGCGTACCGTAGATATGGATGCTGCCGTCGGCGATCACTTCGGCGCCGGCGCCGACGGTGGCCATGACCGTCAGGTCGCAGTTTTCCGCATACAGCTGCTGGCCCGAGCGGACGTTGCTGGTCTGCATGCGGCCCGGCTGGGGAGCGCCACCGGTGGCGACGGCAGTGGGTGCAGGGGCGGCAGGTACCGCAGCCGCGGCGCGCGCACGACGCGGCGGCTCGGCGACTGGCGCCGGGGCGGCGGCCACTGGCTCGGCCTCGGCGCGCTCGTACTGGGCGCGGAACTTGGCCAGCAGCGGCAGCCCCAGCTGCTGCGAGAGCAGGTCGGTTTCCGTGGTGCCGTAGGCCAGTGCAACCGGCAGCACGCCGGCCTTGCGCAGGCCGTCCAGCAGTGCCTTGGCGGTGGCCACGTCCGGCATCCTGCTGAGCCCGCCGAAATCCAGGATCACCGCGGCACGCCCGAACAGCTTCGGCGCACGCGCGACGCGTTCCTGCATTTCACGGGTGAGGCGTTCGACGTCGAGGGTGCGGATGCGCAGATTGGCGATGCCGACCTGGCCGATCTTCAGTTCACCGGCCTGTTCAAAATCCATGTTCGCTGCCACCGATCAGGTCCCCGTCGGCCGTTGGACGCGCAGCGGCTCGCGGCGATGGCCCACCCAGGGCACATCCGGCAGCTGGTCGCCGTAGGTGTCGTGCACCCACTGGTAACTGCACAGGTCCTTGAGCAGCATGCTGGCGCGCACGTCCACGTGGGCCATGTTGTTCTGCCCGACCTCGCGGAAGCCGAAGCTGCCGTGGAAGAGCAGGGCGGCATCGGCGCCATGGTCCAGGAACACTTCGCAGGTCAGCTGCGGGTAGCGCAGCTCGGCATAGCTCTGCGCATCGGCATAGAACGCACGCCCGACGCCACCGCCGCGCCGGCGACTGGCGACCACGATGCGGTCGATATAGAAGAATTTGGTGTCCAGCTGCTGCTTGAACCAGGCGAAATTGCTGCTGTCGTGCTGGCTGTCGCTGCCGAAGCCGATCAGGAAGCCGGCCAGGTTGCCGTCGCGCTCGGCGACGCGGAAATATTCAGCGGTTTCATAGAACAGACGCAGGCGGGCGGCATCCAACGGCAGGATGGCCAGGCCGGCATTGTTGTTCAGGGCCAGGACGGAATCGAGCTCGTGCTCGCGCACGTCGCGGATGACAATCGACATTGTGACTCCGTGGGGTAACGCGGTTGGCCCATCGAGGGGCCCTCGGTCCGATTATTGCATGGGTGGCTTCCCCCCGCGAGCCGACAGGCATGACTTCTGTGGGAGTGCAGGGGAACAGGTTCAGCCTACTATGCGTCCATGTTGGGATACCTCAGCCACACCCGAGTACTGCGACTGGCCGGCCTGTTCACCTGGGTCATGGTCGGACTTCCTCTGGTTTATTCGCAGTACGAAGCGCTGCTGCGCCGCGGCGGTGGCGTCGATGCCTGGGCGCTGTGGCTGTTCGCCGCGTACCTGGCCTTCGGCGCCGGCTACTTCTGGCTGACCCGCGGGCTGCGCAACGGCGGTCACTCGCGCTGGTACGACCGGGTCATGCTGGTGCTGCTGACCGCCTCGGCGCTCGGCGTGAGCTACCTGAGCGGGTCGGGACTGGGCAGCATCCTGATGATGGTCGCGGCCGGGGTCATCCCGTGGATGCTGCCGGTGCGCGGTGGCGTGATCTGGCTGCTGCTGAGCCAGCTGGCGGTGTTGCCGGTCTACTACCTGATCCTCAATTTCTCGCTGTTCGAAGCGGTGATGCAGTCGCTGCTGTACGGCGGCTTCTCCATGTTCATCTTCGTGACCAGCCTGGTCGCGCGCCAGCAGACCGATGCCCGCGAGGAGCAGCGGCGGCTCAATACCGAGCTGCGCGCCACCCGCGTGCTGCTTGCCGAGAGCGCCCGGGTCAACGAGCGCACCCGGATCTCCCGCGAGCTGCACGACCTGCTCGGCCACCACCTGACTGCGCTCAGCCTCAATCTGGAAGTGGCCGGCCACATCACCGAGGGCCAGGCGCAGGAGCATGTGCACCAGGCCCACACCCTGGCCAAGCTGCTGCTGACCGACGTGCGCGAGGCGGTCAGCCAGCTGCGTGACAGCGGGGCGATCGACCTGGCCGCCGCCCTGCGCCCGCTGACCGAGCAGGTCCCCTCGCTGGCGATCCACCTGGACATCGATGAGCCGCTGAGCGTGGAAGACCCCGAGCGGGCCCATGTGCTGCTGCGCTGCACCCAGGAAATCATCACCAATGCGGTGCGCCACGCCGGCGCCCGCAACCTGTGGATCAAGGTCCGGCGCGAGCCGCCGGGCATCGTGGTGCTGGAAGCGCATGATGATGGGGTCGGTGCCGACGGCATCGTGGTCGGCAACGGGCTGCGCGGGATGCGCGAGCGCCTGCAACAATGCGGTGGTGAGCTGCAGATCGAAACCCGCCGGGGACAGGGCTTCCGCCTTCGTGCCTCGGTACCCGGCGTGCCAGTATTGATGCTGACCGCTGTCATTGAAGGAGTGCGTTGATGATTCGCGTCTGCCTGGTCGACGACCAAACCCTGGTGCGGCAGGGGATCCGCTCACTGCTGGCGCTTGATGACGGCATCGAGGTGGTCGCCGAGGCCGCCGATGGCCGCCAGGCAGTGGAGGTGGTTCCACAGGTCCGTCCGGACGTGGTCCTGATGGACATGCGCATGCCGGTGATGTCCGGGCTGGAGGCGCTGCAGATGCTGTCGCGGCTGAACCAGCTGCCGCCGACCATCATCCTGACCACCTTCGATGATGACCAGCTGGTGCTGGCCGGGCTCAAGGCCGGCGCCAAGGGCTATCTGCTCAAGGATGTGACCCTGGACCAGCTGGTGGGGGCGATCCGGACCGTGGCCGATGGCGGTTCGCTGGTCCAGCCGGCGGTCACCCAGCGCCTGTTGTCCGGGCTGGAGCACATGCGCAACGAGTTCGTCAGCCTGGACCGGCCGGACCCGTTGACCGACCGCGAGACGGAGATCCTGCGGCTGATGGCGAGCGGCTTCTCCAACAAGGAGATCGCCAATTCATTGGGCGTGGCCGAGGGCACCATCAAGAACCACGTGTCCAACATCCTGTCCAAGCTGGGCGTACGCGACCGCACCCGGGCCGTGCTCAAGGCCTTCGAACTGCAACTGGTCTGAGCCGCCCCGACCGGCGGATGCCTTCGGGCGACCGCCGGCCCGGCGGTATTTGCTGAATTTCGTGAAACCCTTGCCGCGCAAGCGATGCAGGGCTGTTTCCGGGCCCGATGGCCGAATCCGGCAAAGAAATATTGTCCATCCGCTACGTGCTGACACGCGCGATGCGTTATCTTTCCGCTCCTTGTCTATGCAAAACCGCTGCCGACATGGAAACCGGTGTGCCAACCCTGATCAACAACACCGGCGAAGCCTGCTAGGATTGGCGCTTCGCTTCAATCAACCCGGCCGTGGGATCGGCCCCGGAGACTCCTGAATGACCCGTATTATCGAGTTCCTGATCGCCTTGGGGATCGTGGCTGGCCTGTTCGTCATCATTGGCGTATGTCTGCCGGGCGAGCGCCATATTTCCGAAAGCATCGAGACCAACCGCAAGATGACGATCGTGTTCGACACGGTCAACAGCCTGCGCCGCTTCAAGGACTGGAACCCGCTCTTGCTGCGCGATCCCGCCGTTGAACTGAAGCACTCCGGCCCGGCTGCCGGCGTCGGCGCACGCCTGGACTACACCTCCAAGGAAGGTTCCTTGGGCCAGGGTAGCTGGGTGATCACCGAGTCCGAGCAGAACAAGCACGTTGCCATCGCCATCGAGGACCAGAGCAAGGGCCACGACAAGGTGACCAACTTCACCCTCGAGCCGACCGGCAAGGGTGGCCGCAACGTCAAGATCACGCAGGACTACAGCGTCAAGTACGGTTTCAACCTGTTCGGTCGTTACGCTGGCCTGTACGTCAGCCGTCACGCCGGTGACGACCTGAAGCTGGGTCTGTCGCGCATGGCCAACATGCTGGCCACCGTGCCGAACGTGGACTACCGCACCGCGGAAGCCCCGCTGACCGATCTGGCCATCGTGGACGTCCCGGCCGAAGACCTGCTGGTCGTCACCGCCGGCAACGTGGACCGCGGCCAGGAGACCATCACCAAGTCCATCAAGGACAACCAGGAGTGGATCAAGCGCGTGATGGAGGCCAACAACCTCGAAGCCGCCGGTCCGTTCCGCATCATCACCACCGATTTCGGCGCCGAGAAGTACGCCTTCGACGTGGCCCAGCCGGTCAAGAAGAAGGGTGCTGAAGGCGCGACCGCCGAAGCCCTGACGGTGAAGATCGACGGTGGTGCACCGGTCAAGTACGTGCATGTCGCTCCGCACCGTTCGGCCCACGCGGCGTACACCGGCCACATGGCCGGCCTGGACATCGCCCGCAACGCCCTGCGTGCATGGTCGGTGACCGGCGGCAACGAAGTGATCGATCGTCCGTACGAGTCCTGGAAGGATGGCGTGGACAAGTCGTTCACTCCGGAAGGCACGTACGACATCTACTGGGCCGTCAAGTAAGCCGACGGTTGCCGTGATGTAACGCACGACCTGAAACGCGCCGCTTCCTGCGGCGCGTTTTTTTTGGGCTCCGGCAGCGGGGCACTGTCTGAAGGACGCAAGCATGCTCAATCTGGAACGACGCACGCGCAAACCCTCCCTGCTGGCCGGCCTGGGCGGCCTGCTGGCAGCCACGGCGGTCGGCCTGTCCGCCTATGCCTCGCATGGCATCGCCGATCCGCTGGCGCAGTCGCACGTGACCACGGCGGCGTTGTATGCGTTCGGGCATGGCGTGGCCCTGGCGCTGCTTGGCCCGACCCAGCAGAACACGCTGGGGCGACTGGCCCTGTATGTCCTGCTGATCGGCACGCTGCTGTTCTCCGGCAGCCTGGTGGCCGGCGCGCTGTGGAAGCTCGGCACGCAGTTGGCACCGGTGGGTGGCACCGCGTTGATGGTCGGCTGGCTGGCCTACGGCCTGAATGCGCTGAGGCGCTGACATGCCCCGTTACCGCCGCGGTTTCGATGTCGATGAGGCGCACGACTGGCTGAGCCGCCGCGACCGGCGGCTGGGTGCCTGGATGAAGCGGCTCGGCCCGATCGAGGCGCAGCCTGGCTGGGCGAAGACCTTCGATCCGGTCGATGCGCTGGCGCGGGCGATCCTGTTCCAGCAGCTCAGCGGCAAGGCCGCCTCGACCATCGTCGGGCGGGTGGAGACGGCGATCGGCAGCACCCGGCTGCACGCCGATACGCTGTCGCGGATCGACGATCCCGGGCTGCGGGTGTGCGGGGTGTCCGGCAACAAGTCACTGGCCCTGCGCGACCTGGCGAGGCGCGAGGCGGCCGGGGAAATCCCGGATCTTCGCCGGATGTCGGTGATGGACCACGACGCGATCATCGAGGCCCTGGTGCCGATCCGCGGCATCGGCCGCTGGACGGTGGAGATGATGCTGATGTTCCGGCTGGGCCGCCCGGACATCCTGCCGGTGGATGACCTCGGCGTGCGCAAGGGCGCCCAGCGCGTGGACAGGGCCGAGCTGATGCCGACCCCGAAGCAGCTGCTCGCCCGCGGCGAGAAGTGGGGGCCGTTCCGGACCTATGCGAGCCTGTACCTGTGGCGGATCGCCGATTTCACGGTGGATCCGAAAGCGACGACCAACCGTTCGCAGGATTGAGCGTCAGCCGGGCCGGCGCCAGCACCAGTGCCACGGCTCGTAGACGATCCCATGCGGGTTGTCGCGCGGGTAGCTCAGCTGGAAGCCGAAGCGACCGGCATGCTCGCCCAGCCACGCGAACGCGGCCGTCGACTCGAACGATTCTTCCGCCGGCGGTTCGCCCGGGGTGCCGATATCCAGCGCGTAGCCGCTGTGGTGCTCGCTGTACCCGGGCGCGGCGTTGACCTTGAGGATCTCCTCCACGCTCAGCCCGCGGTGGCGTTTGCGGGCGAAGATCCCGAGCTGGTAGTCGTGGCTGCGGTAACCGGAGATCGCATCCAGGGCGATGCCATCGGCAGCGGCCTGCGCGCGCAGGCGTTGCCAGCCACGGGCGGCGTCACGCTGCAGCCAGAGTGGCCGCCGGTAGCGGTCGAAGCCGGCCAGGTGCAGCTGGGCCGGTTCGGCTTCCAGCGCCAGGCCGGTGGCGGCCAGGTAGGCATCGGCATCGATCCCGAGGGTTTCGAGGCGGTGTTGCAGCCCGCTCAGGGGCAGCATCGTATCGGGCGCGCGTCCGCGGCGGCGGTCCAGCAGCTGGCGGTCCAGCGCGTCCAGCGCCTCCTCGATGCCCGGCTCGCGCATCAGGCGCGGCACCAGGGGAAGCACGCCATCAGCGGTGGCTACGGCGAGGTAACGTCCATCGCGTTTGCGCCGCAGTACCCACTGTGCACGGGCCAGGGCGCGCGCGTCGGCGGAGCTGCGCGCGCGCAGCAGCCCGCCGGGCCACAGTTCGATCTCGGCGGTGTTGATCAGCAGGGCAGGGGAGCGGCGCATGCTGCCAGCTTAGTGCGCGCACGGCGGTCCGGCCAGCGCCTGCAGGGCATCGAGCAGTGCACGTGGGTGTTCCGGGCTGATCACCAGCGCGCTGCCATCGCGCAGCGGCAGGTGCAGTACGCGGCTGCTGTCGGTGATCAGGCAGAACGCCTTGCTGCGGTCGGCCATCCGGTAATGCCCGGACTGGAAGCCCGGTACTCCGTAGCCGTTGGTCTTGATCGAGGGCTTGTAGCGGCCATGCTCGGCGAAATCGACGATGCGCGCCTCGTCCAGCCGCATCTCGCTCACCGGCACGCGCTTGCGGTAGAAGGTCGACTGCACGTCCAGCGTGTCCTCGTGCAGCACGATGCGGCGGCGGGTGTAGGCCCAGGTCAGCGCGGCCGCCAGCACCGCCAGGAACGGCAGGGTGATGAACAGTTCGGTGTGTGAACGCTCCGGCGCGTCCAGCGCGGTGCCCACCATCAGGCCGGCCACGAGCAGCAGTGGAACCCACAGCCACAGCAGTCGCCAGACCGGGGATGGGGCAACCTCGAAGGGGTGGGATGCACCCATCTCACGCCTCCTTCTTGAAGATCAGCACCGCCGTCGTGAAGGGAGGTGCCGACACCAGGCTGATCGCGTTGACCAGCTCCCAGCCCAGCTGGCCCTGCTGGGTCAGTTCCTCTTGGAGCTGCTCGGCTTTGACGATCCCCATCAGGTTCGGCTTCACTTCAACGGTCAGATAGCTCCAGCGCTTGCTCATGTCCTGCTCTCCTTGTCGGTGGTGGGCCTGGGAAGGCGTCCGGCCTTGCGCAGCGCATCGCGCAGCACGTATTCGATCTGTGCGTTGAGGCTGCGCAGCTCGTCGTCGGCCCAGCGCTGCGCCGCCGCCAGAACGTCGGCGTTGATACGCAGCGGGTACGCTTTCTTTTCGGTCATGCGGGGGTCCTTTATCTACAACGCATGCCGTCCCCTCGGCGCCGCGTCGCGTTGGTAGGTGCCGACCTCGGGTCGGCACGCTGTCGAATCAATACAGCGAACCGGCGTTGACTACCGGCTGGGTGCCACGGTCCGAACACAGCACGGTCAGCAGGTTGCTGACCATGTGCGCCTTGCGCTCTTCATCGAGCTGGACCACGCCGTTCTTCTGCAGTTCGGCCAAGGCCATTTCGACCATGCCGACCGCGCCGGCGACGATGCGCGTCCGCGCGGCGATGACCGCGTTGGCCTGCTGGCGCTGCAGCATCGCCTGGGCGATTTCCGGCGCATAGGCGAGGTGGCTGATGCGCGCATCGATCACCTGCACGCCGGCATCGGCCAGGCGCTCGGCCAGCTCGTCCTTGAGGTGCTGGGAGATCTCGGCGGCGTGGCTGCGCAGCGACAGCTGGCCTTCTTCGTGCTGGTCGTACGGATAGCTGGTGGCCATCGCGCGCAGCGCCGATTCGGACTGGATGTGCACGAAGCTCTCGTAGTCGTCCACGTTGTAGACGGCCTCGGAAGCATCCACCACCTGCCACACGATCACCGCGGCGATCTCGATCGGGCTGCCGTCCAACTCGTTGACCTTCAGCTTGCCGCTTTCGAAGTTGCGTACGCGCTGGCTGACCTTGACCTTGGTGAAGAACGGGTTGTTCCAGCGCAGGCCGTTCTCCTTCACGGTGCCGACGTACTTGCCGAACAGGCTGACGACCACGGCCTGGTTGGGCTGCACGGTGTACAGGCCGACTAGGCTGAGCAGGGCGGTG
Organism: Stenotrophomonas sp. GW821-FHT01H02A; assembly: GCF_059422145.1. Taxonomy (NCBI): domain Bacteria; kingdom Pseudomonadati; phylum Pseudomonadota; class Gammaproteobacteria; order Lysobacterales; family Lysobacteraceae; genus Stenotrophomonas; species Stenotrophomonas sp. GW821-FHT01H02A. The sequence continues at coordinate 54,665 of NZ_JBWKWI010000011.1, read as the reverse complement.
GTGGCCAGCACCAGGCTGCCGACGATCAGCGCCGGATTGCGGTTTCCCTTGTCCACCCCGACCACGAACATCCACACGGCCACTGCGGTCAGGGCCAGCACCAGCAGCAGGAAGGGCAGGCCGGACAGCGAGCGGATCGACTTCTCTTTCATGGCAGGGCGTCCTTGGGTAGTTGATTGGAAGATATCAAATTGATATCAGTCTGCAAGTGCCGGCCCAGCCGGCCATGGGGCGGCCGCAGCGGCTAGAATGCCCTCCCGTCTCTGTTGCCCGGAACACCGCCATGTCCACGCTCGGTACGCCGCTGTCTCCTTCCGCCACCCGTGTGCTGCTGCTGGGGTCCGGCGAACTTGGCAAGGAGGTCGCCATCGAACTGCAGCGGCTGGGGGTGGAAGTGATTGCCGCCGACCGCTATGCCGACGCACCGGCGATGCAGGTGGCGCACCGGTCGCACGTGATCGACATGCTCGACGCGATGGCCCTGCGTGCGCTGATCGCGCTGGAGAAGCCGCATCTGGTGGTGCCGGAAATCGAGGCGATCCATACCGAAACGCTGGTCCAGCTGGAACAGGAGCAGGGCCTGCGGGTCGTGCCGACCGCGCGTGCCGCGCGCCTGACCATGGACCGCGAGGGCATCCGCCGGCTCGCCGCCGAGACCCTGGGCCTGCCGACCTCGCCGTACCGGTTCGTCGACACCGAGGCCGAGTACCGTGCAGCAGTCGCCGCGATCGGGCTGCCGTGCGTGGTCAAGCCGGTGATGTCCTCCTCGGGCAAGGGCCAGAGCACGCTGCGCCAGGACGCGGACATCGCGCCGGCCTGGGAGTACGCGCAGACCGGCGGCCGTGCCGGTGCCGGGCGCTGCATCGTGGAGGGGTTCATCGACTTCGAGTACGAGATCACGCTGCTGACCGTGCGCCATGCGGGCGGAACCTCGTTCTGTGCCCCGATCGGGCATTGGCAGAAAGACGGTGACTACCGCGAGAGCTGGCAGCCGCAGCCGATGTCGCCGCGCGCGCTGGCGTGGGCGGAGGAAATTTCGCAGGCGATCACCGATGAGCTGGGGGGCTGGGGCCTGTTCGGGGTCGAGTTGTTCGTGAAGGGCGACGAAGTGTGGTTCAGCGAGGTGTCGCCGCGTCCGCACGACACCGGTCTGGTGACGCTGGCTTCGCAGGAGCTGAGCGAGTTCGCGCTGCATGCGCGCGCGATCCTGGGGCTGCCGATTCCGGTGATCCGCCAGAGCGGTCCGTCGGCCTCGTGCGCACTGTTGGCGCATGGCGAGGGCGTGCCGTTCTTCAGCAATGTGGCCGCGGCGCTGGTGCAGCCGGATTCGGCGCTGCGTCTGTTCGGCAAGCCGAGCGTGCACGGGCATCGCCGGGTGGGGGTGACCTTGGCGCGTGGTGCGGATATCGATGCAGCGCGGAAGATTGCGCGTGAGGCCGCTGAGGCAATCGGGATCGAGTTGCGGTCGTGAGGCAGGGCGCCTTGGGTGCTGTCGGTGTGAGGCGATCGGGCTGCCCGATGCAGGACCCGCCGTAAACCCATCCATGGGGGCTCGTAGTGCGGCATCCATGCCGCACACGGTCCTTCATCGGGCTGCCCGATCACCTCCTCGTGGAAGGTCGGTTGCGCGGTTCGAACAGCGGAGCAAACGAAAAACGGCGAGCCCTGGCTCGCCGTTTTTTGTTAAGAGCGACGCGGGCCTTACTCCAGGTCGACCCACACGAGGTGGTGGTCGCTGCCGTCGGCGATTTTTGCTTCGGGAAGGTCTTTGGACGGCCAGAACACGCCGCTGCCGATGTAGCTGAAGCCGACCGAGGGCAGCACGTAGTCCAGGCGCATGGTGCCGGATTTGGGGCCGAAGTCACCGGTGGCATGGAACGGTGCGCCCTTGCGGACGATGCCTTTCTGGGCGTACGCCAGGCTGGTCTGTTCGGCGCCGACGCTGCGCGGGGTGGGGTAGCGAAGGACACGCGGGTTTTCGATCAGTTCGACGATGGCCTCGTGGCGGCCATCGCCGTCGACCGGGTCGTTGTTGAGGTCGCCGAGGATGACGAAGCGCGCGTCCTGCGCGAGGCCGCCACAGTGGCCACGGTCATCGCACAGCCAGGACGTGTCGCGGTCCTTGAGGTAGTCCTGCCACAGGCGCAGTTCGTCGTGGTTGCGGGCGGCGTTGCGCTTTTCCGGGCCGTCGAAGACCGGCGGGGTGGGGTGCGAGACCAGCGCGTGCACGGTGCCGTTCGGGGTGTTCACCGGCACGTCCCAATGCGACTTGGAGGACAGGCGCAGCTGCGACCAGACGTGGTCGTTGTAGAAGGATTTACCGGTGCGCGGATCGATCGGGCGCAGGGCGCCGGGCATCGTGCTCCACTTCAGCAGCTGGAAGCTGCGGACCTTGGCCGCGTCAATCGGGTAGCGCGACAGCACCAGCATGCCGTACTGGCCCGGGTGCAGGCCGTAGCCCCAGGCATCGTTGCCACGGGCGCGGCCTTCACCGCCGATCTCGCCGTTGTTGTCCAGGTCCAGGCCGCTCTGCACGCCGGTATTGACCGGGGCGAGGTAGCGGTAAGCGTAGTGCAGCGGCTCGCCACCGCCGGGCTGGGCGGCTTCCAGGTAGCGCTGCTGGAACAGGTCGGCGGCGCGGTGGGCGTCGTCGTAGTCGAACTCGTTGAGCAGGACCAGATCCGGGCGGACCTGCTGCAGGACGGCGGCGATCTTGCGCGCGTGTTCGCTGTCGCCTTCGAGCTCGGCGATCAGGCCGCCGGTCTCGTCGCTGTACAGGGAGGTGTTGTAGGTGGCGATCCGCAGCGGTGCGGAAGTGGAATCCGGCATGGTGGCGGTTTTGGCGGGGGACTGGGCACAGGCGCCGCAGAGCAGGGCCAGGGCAAGGATCAGGGGATGGGCTTTCATCCGCCTATTTTGCACCCGGCACGGTGTCAGTGTTGCGTCAGCGGCCGTCCCGTTCGTCATCGAAGGCGTGCCAGCGGCGGCCGTCGTAGGCCTCCAGCGGACGGAACCGGCGCTTGTAGTCCATCTTGCGGTGGTCGCGGATCCAGTAGCCCAGGTACAGGTGTGGCAACTGCTCGCGCCGGGCCCAGGCGATCTGCTGCAGGATCGCGAAGGTGCCCAGGCCGCGATGGGCCTGGTCCGGGTCGAAGAAGGTATAGACCGCCGAGAGCCCTTGCGGGGTGACGTCGGTCACGGCGACCGCGATCAGCGGGCCGCGATGGCCGTCCTCGGCCGGGCCGCGGATTTCGACGAAACGGCCCTGCGACCAGCGGCCGATCAGGAACTGGTCGAACTCGTGCGGACCGTGCTCGTCCATCCCGCCCTGCGCGTGGCGATGGGTCAGGTAGCGGTGGTACAGCGCGAACTGCTCGTCGGTCTGTTCGGCCGGGACGATCCGCACTTCCAGATCCGCATTGCGGGAAAGGCAGCGGCGCTGGCTGCGGTCGGGTGCGAAGCGGGCCACGGGGATGCGCACGGCCACGCAGGCGTGGCAGTCGGCGCAGTGCGGGCGGTAGACCAGATCGCCGGAGCGGCGGAACCCCCAGCCCAGCGCCATCGGGTACAGCGTACCCAGCCGCGGGTCGTTGGGGTCGAGCACCAGATCGCGTGCGGCCCGTTCCGGCCAGTAGCCACAGGGGTGGTCGCCGGTCTGGAACAGTCGCAGCTCGTCGTCGCGGTCGCCGTGTATTGCCATGCCGACAGCATAGCCCCGCGCCGTCGCAGCCGCCGCGACTGTCTGCCAAATGAACACGGCCGGCCGCGCTGTCAACGCCCCGGGTGCCCATGCGTTGTTACCGGTGTGGGTGCCATGCACCGCACGCAGATTCCCTTACGAACCGGAGTTACCCATGCGCAACCGCAAATCCCTCCTGCTGCTGGCCCTGCTGCTGTCGACCGGTGCTGCCGGCCTGGCGGTCGCTGCCGATACCCCCGCCGCCGGCGACAAGCCCGCCCGTGCCAAGCTGGACACCAATGGCGATGGCTTCATCGACCGCGCCGAAGCGGCGAAGGCGCCGCGTCTGGCCGCGCAGTTCGACACCCTGGACATCAACAAGGACGGCAAGCTCTCCCGCGAGGAACTACCGCGCTGGCACGGCAAGCGCCACGGGCGTGGCCCGGGTGGCCGGGGCGACTGGATGGCCAAGCTGGACACCAACAAGGATGGCCGCATCAGCCGTGAGGAGGCCAAGGCCGATCCGCGCCTGGCCGCGCGCTTCGATGAGATGGACGTCAACAAGGATGGCTACCTGGACAAGGCCGACCGCGAGCTGCGCATGAAGCAGCATCGTGATGCCTGGTTCGCCGCGGCCGACACCAACAAGGACGGCCAGCTGAGCAAGGCCGAGTTCGATGCGGCCAAGGGCCCGTTCGGTGGCCCGCGCGGCGATCACCGTGATGGCAAGCACCGCGACGGCAAGCCGCCGATGGCGCCGAAGGCACCGGCCGCCAAGTAAGCGATACGCTGGTGTTGCACGAGGAAAAGCGCCGGTCATCGACCGGCGCTTTTCTGCTTCAGACGCTGCCGTTCCTGTACATCGCCCAGACGATGCTGCCGATCACGAACAGGTTCATCACCCACAGGGCCTTGCGGCCATACAACGACTCGTATTTCCAGTTCGGGCCGCTGCGGCCGTGGCGCGCCGCATCGCGCGCGATCATCGGTGCCATGATCCGCTGCAGCGGGCCCAGGCACTGATAGTTGATCACGGCCAGGCCGATCGCCAACGCCACCACCGGCCAGTACCAGGCCAGCGGCAGGAAGCTCAACGCGAACACGGCCACGCAGGTCACCATGGCGGTGAAGGTGCTGTAGTGCACGAAGCCACGGATGGCCGTGCGCTCGTCAGTGCTCTCGGCATACGAGAGCAGATAGCGGCCGCCCAGATAGCTGCCCAGTACGCCGCCGATCATGCCGCCGATGATCGCGCCCCAGGCGAAATCCGGTGGCAGCACATGACTGTGGCTGGCCGCTGCGCTCAGTGAGCCCAGGGCGGCGCCACCGGAGACACTGGCACCGCCCAGCCCGAGCTTGCTGGTGCCCAGCCCGGTGCCAAGCAGGATCGCGGCGCTGGCCGTACCGGGCGCCGCGACCAGCACCATCGACACGACGGTCGTGGCGAACGCGGCGCTCGGCGCGCTGCTGCGCGCGAAGTCGCTGAACCGGCGCATCATCTCCTCGCGCACGGTGGCGCGTGCGCGCGACAGGCGCTTGCGCACGGCCGCATCACTGAGTCCGAGCAGATCGGCGACCTGCTGCGAGCTTTGCCCTTCGCGGTAATACAGCAGCAGGGTTTCGCGGCTGTCTTCGGGCAGCGCCGAGATGATCTCTTCGGCCGCCAGTTCCTCTTCCACCCGCTGCAGGTGCTCCGGCGCGCTTGGGCTGGGATCGGCAGCCATGTTGATGGCGATCTCGGCCGCCTCTCCGGACAGCGGGCGACCGCGGTTGGCACGCAGCCAGTCGCGGGCGAGATTGCGGGTGATCTGGCGCAGCCACGGCAGGAAGCTGGCATGGCTGTGCAGCTGGTTGAGCTGCTGCCAGGCCTTGATGAAGGCCTCCTGCGCGATGTCCTCACTGGCGTGCACGTCGCGGGTGATCGCCAGCGCGATCGCGGTGACCGTGTTCTGGCAGGCCAGCACGATGCGGCCGTAGGACTGCTGGCAGCCACCGGCGGCGGCGGGCAGTTCGCGTTCGAGCGTGGTGGTCAGCGGATGCGGCGTCATGGTGTCCTCCCCCGGGGATGGTTCCATCATGACGCGTGTCGGGCCGGGATGTGACCGGGTAGTGCCGGCCGCTGGCCGGCGCTGCAGGCTTCCAACCGCACGAGGAGCCGGCCAGCGGCCGGCACTACCTGTTACTCGGTGGGCTGGATCCGGACCCGCACTTCCTCTTCTTCCGGCGGCGTGGCAGCCGGCGAGGTCGGCGTCGAGGCCGGCTGGGCCACCGGGGCCGGGGCGGGCGCCACGGTCGGGGCGCTGCGGTGGCGCATGACCACCACCATCGCCACGGCGGCGATCACCAGCAGCAGGCCGATGCGGATCCGCCAGGCCCAGTTGCGCGGGGCGTCGGCCTGGGCGACCTCGTCGCGGAACGCGAACTGCGCGGTCGGATGGTCGCGGCGGGTGGTTTCCAGCAGGCGTGCGTCGCGCAGGATCTCGCGGGCGCGCGGCTGGTCGTCGGCATGCACCACCCACAGGGTTGGATGGGTGGTGGCCTTTTCCTTGTCCAGATAGCTGAACTGGCTGCCGCGCTTGCTGTGGTACGAGCGCCCGTTGGTGATGCGCACTTCGATGCCGGCGTCGCGCAACAGCTGGGCCACGCCCTCGACGGTTTCCACGCGCTGGCTGTTGAAAATCTGTCTCATGTCAGTCCTTGGCCGGTACGGCGGCGGCCGCGGCACTGTCGTCGACCACGCGGATCAGGCCTTCCTGCGCGGTGCTGGCGACCAGGAGGCCGTTGCGGGTGAAGAACTGGCCACGCGCCAGCCCGCGCGAATCCTGCGCGCTGGGGCTGTCCAGCGAGTACAGCAGCCAATCGTCGGCGCGGAACGGGCGGTGGAACCAGATCGCGTGGTCCAGCGAAGCCATCTGCACATGCGGCTGGTAGTAGCTGATGCCGTGCGGGAAGGTCGCCGTGCCGAGCAGGTGGAAATCCGAGGCGTAGGCGAGCAGCGCCTGGTGCAGCTCCGGGGCATCGCCAACGGTCTCGTTCAGGCGCAGCCAGACCTGGTGGTACGGCGGGCGCTTGGGCGGGTTGAGTTCATCGCGCGGGTAGACATGGCGGAACTCGAACGGGCCGCCGCGCGAGAGCCAGCGCTGGACCTTGATCGGCAGGCGATCCAGGACCGCCTGCGGCAGCGGCTGGTTCGGCTCAATGTCTTCCGGCTGCGGCACTTCCGGCATCTTGTGCTGGTGCTCGGCGCCGGTCTCGGCCTGCTGGAACGAGGCCGCGCAGAAGAAGATCACCTTGCCGTGCTGGATCGCGGTGACCCGGCGCACGGAGAAGCTGCCGCCATCGCGGGTGCGGTCCACGTCATAGACGATGGGGTGGTCGATGTTGCCGGCGCGCAGGAAGTAGGCGTGCAGCGAATGCACGTGGCGGCCGTTCTCGACCGTCTTCTGGGCGGCCGAAAGCGCCTGGCCCAGCACTTGGCCGCCGAAGACGTACTTGGTGCCGATGTCGCGGCTCTGGCCGCGGAACAGGTTGTCTTCCAGACGTTCGAGCGAGAGCAGGTCGATCAGCTCGGAAACGACGGGTTCGTGCGTGGCGGACAAAGGCGGCAACCTGGGTTGGACTGCCGCTGATTATACGGGGTCCGGTAGGGCCGGCCGCTGGCCGGCACTACCGGTGTCTGCGGGGGTGTCCGCGTTCGCGGGTCAGCCTTTTCCGAGCCTCGCGACCAGCCCATGCAGCGCCTGCTGGGCGTCCGGGGCGTACCAGGCCTCGACGAAGCGGTCGAGCTGGATCAGGTCGGCGTGCAGGGCCTCATGCAGGTCGGCGCGGGCAATGGTGCGGGTCAGCAGCATCGGCTGCCGCGGCAGCTTGAGCAGGCCCTGCAGCCAGGCCACGGCGCGGGCGACGACCAGATCGGCGTCGACCACCTCATCGACCAGCCCGATCTGCAAGGCACGCTCGGCCGGCACCATCTCGCCGCCGACCAGCAGGGTGGTGGCCCGGTGGTGACCGACCACGCGGCGCATCAGGCGCTGGATGCCTTCCGGCGCGACCAGCCCGACCTGCACTTCGTTCAGGCCGATCACCGTGGGATGGGCGGCGTCCGGGCTGCGCGCGATGATCCGGTAGTCGCAGCACAGGGCCAGCACGCAGCCGCCGGCCGGGGCATGCCCGGTCAGGGCAGCGACCACGGGCACCCGGCATTCGGCCAGGGTGCGCACGGCACCGAAGAAGGCCTGCCAGCTGTCCAGCAGCTTGTGCTTGTCCTCGCCGTGGCTGAGCAGGTGCGGCACGTCCATGCCGGCGCTGAAGATGCGCTCGCTGCCCGAGAGCACGATGCCGTGCACGTCATCTGCCATGGCCTGGTTGATTGCCTGGATCAGGTGCCGGCACAGCTCGGTATCCAACGCATTGACCGGGGGGCGCGCCAGCCGCAGTTCGCGGATGGGACCATGGTTGATCACCTCGATGAGCGTCGTCATGCTGCAGTCTCGTTGCGGACAGGGAACGAGGCCGATGATAACCAAACCATTCGTGTGCGTATTGTTGGGGCTGTGTGCGTTCGCAGCATCGGCGGCCGCCGCCGCCGAGCCAGCCTGCGTGTCGGTGCGCGAGGGCTGGGTACGGTTGCCGCCGGGGCCGATGCCGATGGCGGCCGGGTACGGACAGATCCGCAACGACTGTCGCGCCCCGGTGGTGGTGGTCGCTGCCGGCAGCAAGGCGTTCGGCGATGTGTCGCTGCACGAAACCACGCTGGTCGACGGCGTCAGCCGCATGCGCGCGGTGGAACGCCTGCCGATCGCGGCCGGGGCGACGGTCGAACTCAAACCCGGTGGCCTGCACCTGATGCTGATGCAGCCGGAGGTGGCCTTGAAGGAGGGCGCCGCCCTGCCGTTGCGGCTCAGTCTGGAAGATGGGCGCAAGGTGGATGGCATGCTGCAGGTTCGCACCGCGGTGAAGTAGCGGTGCGCGTGTTCGCCCACCCGAAAAAAAGGCCGCCCCGTGGGCGGCCTTTTCGTTCCATCGGTTCTGCAGTCGCTCAGCTCGATGCCGTGCGGATCGCCTCGGGCAACGGCGCGCTCTTGCCGGTCTGCGTATCCATCCAGACCACCACCACGTTGCCATCCGAATACAGCGTGCTGTCGTTCTTCTCGTCCACGATGCGGTGGCCGATGGTCACGCTGCTGTTGCCGAGACGCTCGACGAACAGCTCCACCACGATGTCGTTGGGCCACACGATCGGCAGGCGGTAGTTGACGTTGGTCGCCGCCACCACCGGTGCGATGCGGTCGGTCATCGAAACGCCCTCCACCCCCAGCATCCAGCGCACGCGCGCCTCTTCCAGGTAGGAGATGTACTTGGCGTTGTTGACGTGGCCCATGCTGTCCATGTCGCGCCAGCGGACACTGATCGGCACGCGGGCGAGGATCTTGTGCTCGTTGCTCATGCGGTCTTCTTCTTGCTCTTGCTGGGGGCTTTGGTCGCGGCGGTCTTGCGCACCGCCTTTTTCGGTTCCGGCTTGGCCTTGCGCGGCGGGCGGGCGTCGGGCTTGTTGGCCACGGCCGCCGGCTGTTCCGGGCGCGCGCTGGTGGAGGGCAGCATCTTGGCCAGGAACTGGCCGGTGTACGAGGTCGGGCAGGCCGCCACGTCTTCCGGCGTACCGGTGACCAGGATGGTGCCACCGCGGTGGCCACCTTCCGGACCCAGATCGACGATCCAGTCGGCGGTCTTGATCACGTCCAGGTTGTGCTCGATCACCACCACCGTGTTGCCTTCGTCGCGCAGCTTGTGCAGCACGCCGAGCAGCGCCTCGATGTCGTGGAAGTGCAGGCCGGTGGTCGGCTCATCCAGGATGTACAGCGTGCGTCCGGTATCGCGGCGCGACAGTTCCTTGGAGAGCTTCACGCGCTGCGCTTCACCGCCGGACAGGGTCGTCGCGCTCTGGCCCAGCTTGATGTAGCTCAGGCCCACATCGACCAGGGTTTCCAGTTTGCGCGCGATGCTCGGCACCGGTTCGAACAGCTTCAGCGCATCTTCGACGGTCATCTGCAGCACGTCGTTGATGTTGTAGCCCTTGTAGAGGATCTCCAGCGTCTCGCGGTTGTAGCGTTTGCCGTGGCAGACATCGCAGGGCACGTACACGTCCGGCAGGAAGTGCATTTCCACCTTGATCAGGCCGTCGCCCTGGCACGCTTCGCAGCGGCCGCCGCGCACGTTGAAGCTGAAGCGCCCCGGCGAATAGCCGCGCGCACGCGCTTCGGGCACCTGCGCGTACAGCTCGCGCAGCGGCGTGAACAGGCCGGTGTAGGTGGCCGGGTTCGAGCGCGGGGTGCGGCCGATCGGCGACTGGTCGATGTCCACCACCTTGTCGAACAGATCCAGCCCGTCCACTTCCTTGTAGGGAGCGATCGGGTGCGAGGAGCCGTTGATCTCGTTGGCGGCCAGCGAGAACAGGGTGTCGTTGATCAGGGTCGACTTGCCCGAGCCGGACACGCCGGTGATGCAGGTCAACAGGCCCGACGGAATGTCCAGGTCCACGCCCTTGAGATTGTTGCCGCTGGCACCGCGCAGGTGCAGCGTCATCTTCGGGTTCGGCTTGTGCCGGCGGGCCGGGATCTCGATGGCGCGCTTGCCCGACAGGTACTGGCCGGTCAGCGAACGCGGTGCATCCAGGATGTCCTGCAGGGTGCCCTGGCCGACGATCTCGCCGCCATGCACGCCCGCGCCCGGACCGATGTCCAGCACGTAGTCGGCCAGGCGGATCGCGTCTTCGTCATGCTCGACCACGATCACCGTGTTGCCGAGGTCGCGCAGGCGGGTCAGGGTGCCGAGCAGGCGCTCGTTGTCGCGCTGGTGCAGGCCGATGGACGGCTCATCCAGCACGTACATCACGCCGACCAGGCCGGCACCGATCTGTGAGGCCAGCCGGATGCGCTGGGCTTCGCCACCGGAAAGGGTATCGGCCTTGCGTTCCAGGGTCAGGTAATCCAGGCCGACATCGACCAGGAAGCCGAGGCGTTCGCCGATCTCCTTGACGATCTTGCCGGCGATCTCGCCGCGCCAGCCGGGCAGGGTCATGCCGCTGAAGAATTTCAGTGCTTCATCGATCGGCAGCACCACCAGTTCCGGCAGCGCACGGTCGGCCACGAACACATTGCGCGCGGCCTTGTTCAGGCGCTGGCCGTTGCACTCCGGGCAGTTGCGCTCGCTGATGTACTTGGCCAGCTCTTCGCGCACCGCGGCCGATTCGGTCTCTTTGTAGCGGCGTTCGAGGTTGGGAATGATGCCCTCGAAACGATGCTTGCGCTGGGTGCGGCCACCGGCTTCGGTGAAGTAGGTGAAGGTGATCGTCTCATCGCCGCTGCCGTACAGCACCGCCTGGCGCACATCCTCGGGCAGGCTCTGCCAGGGAGCGTCGGTGTCGAACTTGTAGTGCTTGGCCAGCGAGGCGATCAGCTGGAAGTAGTACGCGTTGCGGCGGTCCCAGCCGCGCACGGCACCGGCCGAGAGCGACAGCTCCGGGTGCACCACCACGCGCGAGGGATCGAAGAATTCGGCCATGCCCAGGCCATCACAGCCGGGGCAGGCGCCGACCGGCGAGTTGAACGAAAACAGGCGCGGTTCCAGCTCGGGCAGCGAGTAATCGCAGACCGGGCAGCTGTACTTGGAGGAGAACAGATGCGCGGGCGCATCCTCCACATCCAGCGACTGCACCGAGACCATGCCGTCGCCCAGCTTCAGCGCGGTTTCAAAGCTCTCGGCCAGGCGCTGCTTGATGTCCTCGCGCGGGCGGAAGCGATCGATCACCGCTTCGATGGTGTGCTTCTGGCGCAGCGCCAGCGGCGGCACCGCGTCGATTTCATGCAGCTGGCCGTCCACGCGCACGCGCACATAGCCCTGCGCGCGCAGCTGGTCGAAGACCTGGGCGTGTTCGCCCTTGCGCTCGCGGATCACCGGGGCCAGCAGCATGTAGCGCTGTTCGGCATCCAGGGTGAGCACGTGGTCGACCATCTGGCTGACCGTCTGCGCTTCCAGCGGGTAGCCGTGGTCCGGGCAGCGGGGGCTGCCGACACGGGCGTACAGCAGGCGCAGGTAGTCGTAGATCTCGGTGATCGTGCCGACGGTCGAGCGCGGGTTGTGCGAGGTCGACTTCTGCTCGATCGAGATCGCCGGGGACAGGCCCTCGATGTGGTCCAGGTCCGGCTTTTCCATCACGCTGAGGAACTGCCGGGCATAGGCCGACAGCGACTCCACGTAACGACGCTGGCCTTCCGCGTAGATGGTGTCGAACGCCAACGAGGACTTGCCCGAGCCGGACAGGCCGGTGATGACAATCAGCTTGTCGCGGGGCAGGTCGAGATCGATGTTCTTGAGATTGTGCGTCCGCGCGCCGCGGATGCGGATGAAATCCATCGCCATGGGGGATCCGTTGTGGGGCTTCGGCTCAGGGAGCCGGCAAGCGGGTGGGGCAATCGGAAACGGCAATCGGTCAGCCTACCGAGCTTGGGATTTGGGGGCAATCACGGACTTTGCCACCCCTGGGTCTCACGCCCTGAGACCCTCCCGGCCGGTTTCCTGAACCGTATTCAGCCAAATCCGGGCCCGAGCAGGGGGTGGGTTGACCCGAAGTGGTTGAAGTCATTAAAATTCCGCTTCTGTCCGCCCTCGATGGCGGCAGTCCATAGACCACAATAACTACAGAGGAAGTCTGGTCATGTACGCAGTACTGGTAACCGGCGGTAAGCAATACCGCGTGGCGCAGGGCGAAACGCTCCGCGTTGAAAAGCTCGAAATCGAAGTCGGCAACGAGATCAAGTTCGACAACATCCTGATGCTGGGCAACAGCGATGGCATCAAGCTGGGCGACGCGCTGAGCGGCGCTTCGGTCACCGCCAAGGTCGTGTCCCAGGGTCGTGCCGACAAGGTCCGGATCATCAAGTTCCGTCGCCGCAAGCACCACATGAAGCGCCAGGGTCACCGTCAGTACTACACCGAAATCGAGATCACCGGCATTGCCGGTGGCAGCAAGTAATAAGGAGAAGCAGTCATGGCACATAAGAAGGGCGTAGGCTCATCGCGCAACGGTCGCGACTCCAACCCGAAGTACCTCGGCGTCAAGATCTTCGGTGGCCAGGCCATCGATGCCGGCAACATCATCGTGCGTCAGCGCGGCACCCAGTTCCACCCGGGTACCGGGGTTGGCCTCGGCCGTGACCACACCCTGTTCGCGCTCGTCGACGGCAAGGTGGAGTTCTCGGTCAAGGGCCCGAAGAAGCGTCGTACCGTCAGCGTCGTCGCCGAAGCCTGATCTTCAGCGGTACGCAGGCGCCCACGCCACGGCGTGGGGTCGCTGACGAAAGCCCCGCTTCGGCGGGGTTTTTCGTTGGTATCGAACATCGGGCGGGACATTTCCCGCCGCCGGCCCTGGATCGTACCGGGGCCGTTAGACTCTGCGGTGGGGTGCACCTCGCGCCCGCCGCCTCCAGATTGGCATCCAGAATCATGAAACTTGTAGACGAAGCAGAAATCCAGGTGATCGCCGGCAATGGCGGCAACGGCTGCATCGGTTTCCGTCGCGAGAAGTTCATTCCGCTGGGCGGGCCGGACGGTGGCGACGGCGGTAATGGCGGCAGCGTGTGGATCCGCGCCGACGAGAACCTCAATACCCTGGTCGACTTCCGCCATGACCGCATCTTCAAGGCGCAGCGCGGCGAGAACGGCATGGGCCGCCAGGCCTATGGCAAGGGCGGCGAAGACCTGGTCATTACCGTCCCGGTCGGCACTGTGATCATGAACGTCAGCACCGATGAGGTGATCGGCGACCTGACCGGTCACGGCGACCGCCTGCTGGTCGCCAAGGGCGGCCGTGGTGGCCTGGGCAACATGCACTTCAAGAGCTCCACCAACCGCTCCCCGCGCCAGGCGCTGCCGGGCGAAGAGGGTGAAGAGCGCCTGCTCAAGCTCGAGCTGAAGCTGCTGGCCGACGTGGGCCTGCTGGGCTTCCCGAACGCCGGCAAGAGCACGCTGATCCGCGCGGTCTCCGCCGCGACCCCGAAGGTCGCCGATTACCCGTTCACCACGCTGTACCCCAACCTGGGCGTCGTTCGCGTGGAGAACTACCGCAGCTTCGTGATCGCCGATATTCCCGGCCTGATCGAGGGTGCGGCCGACGGTGCGGGCCTGGGCGCGCAGTTCCTGCGCCACCTGCAGCGCACCCGCCTGCTGCTGCACCTCGTGGACATCTCGCCGATGGAGGGTGGCGTGGAAGGCGTCTCGCCGATCGAGCAGGTCCGGGCGATCGAGCGCGAGCTGGAAAAGCACGACCCGGAGCTGCTGAACAAGCCGCGCTGGCTGGTGCTGAACAAGGCCGACCTGATGTTCGAGGACGAGGCCAAGGCCGCCGCCGAGAAGATCATCGCCGAGCTGGGCTGGACCCAGCCGTGGTACCTGGTCTCGGCGCTGGGCCGTGAGGGCACCTGGCCGATCATGAACAACATCATGGCCTTCTTCGATCGCCAGAAGGAAGACGAGGCGCAAGCGCGCGATGCGTACTGAGCGCACCCGCGCGCCCTTGAGAAACCCGGCTCCGGCCGGGTTTTTCTGTGGTGCCGCCGTCGCCGCCAGCCGGGCTGGACGTCGCGGATCGCAGGCAACAAAAAACCCGGCCGGGGCCGGGCTTTTCTCTGCGGCTGGATCGAAGCCACGCGTGGCGTGGCTTCGATCCAGCCGCAGCGCCGTATCAGGCGGCCTTGATGGCCTTGATGCGCGCGGTCAGGCGGCTCTTGTGGCGAGCAGCCTTGTTCTTGTGGATCAGACCACGCGAGCTGAAACGGTCGAGGATCGGCTGGGCAACAGCGAAGGCTGCCTCGGCGCCGGCGGCGTCATTGGCATCCAGAGCCTTGATCACCTTCTTGACAGCGGTGCGCAGCATCGAACGCTGAGCCGTATTGCGCGCGTTGCGCACGACGGTCTGCTTGGCGCGCTTCTTGGCGGACTTGATATTGGCCACAGTGGTGGTTTCCTGAAAAATCGGTGTAATGGGAACAGCAAGCTGGAAAGTATGATGGCTCGAAAAATGTACGTCAAGTCAATTGTCAAGAGGGAACACGGGTGAGTTCACCAAGGATGTTGCGGGGCCTGCTGTCTTTCAGCAGCATGACCATGATTTCGCGGGTGCTGGGGCTGGTTCGCGACCTGGTCATCACCACCACGTTCGGCACCAATGCGGTGACGGACGCCTTCTGGGTCGCCTTCCGGGTGCCCAATTTCCTGCGCCGCCTGTTCGCCGAGGGCTCGTTCGCCACCGCGTTCGTTCCGGTGTTCACGGAAGTGAAGGAAACCCGCTCGCATGCCGAGCTGCGCGAGCTGATGTCGCGGGTGGCCGGCACCCTGGGCGGGGTGTTGCTGCTGGTCACCGCACTGGCGCTGATCTTCGCGCCCCAACTGGCGACCCTGTTCTCCAGCGGGGTGGATACCGACCCGGCCAAGCATGGCCTGCTGGTGGACCTGTTCCGGCTGACCTTCCCGTTCCTGCTGTTCGTCTCGCTGACCGCCCTCGCCGGCGGAGCACTCAACAGCTTCCAGAAGTTCGCGATGCCGGCGCTGACCCCGGTGATCCTCAACCTGTGCATGATCGCCGGTGCGCTGTGGCTGGCCCCGCGGCTGGGCGGCACGCCGGAGAAGCAGATCCTGGCCCTGGGCTGGGCGGTGCTGGCGGCCGGCCTGCTGCAGTTGCTGTTCCAGCTGCCCTCGCTGAAGGGGATCAACCTGCTGACCCTGCCGCGCTGGGGCTGGCGGCATCCGGGCGTGCGCAAGGTGCTGACCCTGATGGTGCCGACCCTGTTCGGCTCCTCGATCGCGCAGATCAACCTGCTGCTGGACACCGTGATTGCCGCCAAGCTGACCGATGGCTCGCAGTCCTGGCTGTCGCTGGCCGATCGTTTCCTGGAGCTGCCGCTGGGCGTGTTCGGGGTGGCGCTGGGCACGGTGATCCTGCCGGCGCTGGCCCGCCACCATGTCAGTACCGACAAGGCCGGCTTCTCCAGCGCGCTGGACTGGGGCCTGCGCACGACCCTGCTGATCGCCATTCCGGCCATGCTGGGCCTGCTGCTGCTGGCTGAGCCGCTGATCGCCACGGTGTTCCAGTACGGGCGCTTCACTGCGTTCGATACCCGCATGACCGCGCTGTCGGTGTACGGCCTGAGCTTCGCGCTGCCGGCATTCGCGCTGCTCAAGGTGGTGCTGCCGGCCTTCTATGCCCGCCAGGACACCCGTACCCCGGTTCGTGCCGGCGTGGCCGCGCTGGTGGCCAACATGGTGTTCAACGTCATCCTGCTGGCCGTGCTGTACCACGTGATGGTGCCCGACGCGCTGAAGGCGCAGGGCGTGTGGGTCGCGCTGGGCAAGCAGCCGGGCCTGCACCTGGCGCTGGGTATCGCGAGCGCGCTGTCCAGTTACCTGAACCTGGGCCTGCTCTGGTACTGGCTGGGCAAGACCGATGTCTACCAGCCCAAGCCGGGCTGGGGCGGCTATGTCACCAAGCTGGGGCTGGCCTGTGTGGCCATGGTGGCGGTGCTGCTGGCCCTGCGTTACGGGATGGCGGACTT
Source organism: Stenotrophomonas sp. GW821-FHT01H02A (assembly GCF_059422145.1). NCBI lineage: Bacteria > Pseudomonadati > Pseudomonadota > Gammaproteobacteria > Lysobacterales > Lysobacteraceae > Stenotrophomonas > Stenotrophomonas sp. GW821-FHT01H02A. The sequence continues at coordinate 38,381 of NZ_JBWKWI010000011.1, read as the reverse complement.
CACCGGCATGGACAAATGGCACCGGATCGGCAATCTCGCGCTGCTGGTCGGCAGCGGTGGTCTGGCCTATCTGGTGGCCCTGATCGCGATGGGCTTCCGCCCACGCCATCTGCGGGAGCATTGATCCGGGGGCAGCCCGGCTATACTTCATGGCTATCTCTTGCAAAGCATCGGCCCTGGTGGGCCGCATTCCACGTAGATGAGCAGGCTGTTTAGAAGCGTCGAAGGCGGGCAACTGTTCCCGCACGGAAGCGTGGTCTGCATCGGCGCATTCGACGGCCTGCACCTGGGTCATCGTGCGTTGGTGCGCCACGCCGTTTCGCGCGCGCGCGCGCTGGGCGTGGCCGCCGTGGCAGTGGCCTTCGAGCCGCTGCCGCGCGAGTACTTCGCCCAGGGCGAGCCGCCGCCGCGGTTGACCCTGGCCCGCGACAAGGTCGCGATGTTGCGTGAGGTCGGCGTGGATGCGGTCGGCCTGCTGCGCTTCGATGCGCGCATGGCCGCGATGCAGGCCGAGGAGTTCGTCGAACAGTTGCTGGTGCACCGGCTGAGCGCGCGTGAAGTGTGGATCGGCCCGGAGTTCTGCTTCGGCAACCGGCGCAAGGGTGACCTGTCCCTGCTGCAGGCGATGGGCCGCGAGCGTGGTTTCAGTGCCGGTGAGATCGAGCCGGTCGACCTGCACGGTGAGCGCATCTCCAGCACCCGCATCCGCCAGCTGCTGCGCGCCGGCGATTTCAGTCATGCCGGCGATCTGCTGGGCAGGCCGTATACGATTGGGGGCAGGGTAGTGCGCGGCCGCCAGTTGGGCCGTACGCTGGGGTTCCCGACCGCCAACCTGCGCTTCCCGAAGACGCCGGCGCTGTCGGGGATCTATGCGACCTGGGTGCACGGCGTGTTCGACCAGCCGTGGCCGTCGGTCTCCAGCTTCGGTACGCGCCCCACCGTGGACGGCGTGGAGCCGCTGCTGGAAGCGCACCTGTTTGATTTCCAGGGCGACCTGTACGGCCGCCACATCGATGTCGAATTCGTCGCCAAGCTGCGCGACGAAGAAAAGTTCCACGATCTGGCTGCGTTGACCGACCAGATGCACCGTGACGCCGAACAGGCCCGTCACATCCTTTCCGAACACAGATTGCGAGCCACTGCGTGAGCCAGGACTACAAAGCCACCCTTCATCTGCCGGCAACCGAATTCCCGATGCGCGGCGACCTGCCCAAGCGCGAGCCGGGCATTCTGTCGCGCTGGGAGGACGAGGGCCTTTACGCCCGCCTGCGCGACAACGCGCAGGGCCGCCCGCTGTTCGTGCTGCACGACGGCCCGCCCTACGCCAACGGCCAGATCCACCTGGGCCACGCGGTCAACAAGATCCTCAAGGACATCATCGTCAAGTCGCGCTACCTGGCCGGCTTCGATGCGCCCTATGTGCCGGGCTGGGATTGCCATGGCCTGCCGATCGAGATCGCGGTCGAGAAGAAGTGGGGCAAGGTCGGTACCAAGCTCGACGCCGTTGCGTTCCGCCAGAAGTGCCGTGAATTCGCCGAAGAGCAGATCGAGCTGCAGCGCCGCGACTTCAAGCGCCTGGGCGTGATCGGTGATTGGGACAACCCGTACAAGACGCTGAGCTTCGATTTCGAAGCCAACGAGATCCGCGCGCTGTCCAAGGTGTTCGCCAACGGTCACATCGTGCGCGGCGCCAAGCCGGTGCACTGGTGCTTCGACTGTGGTTCGGCGCTGGCCGAGGCGGAAATCGAATACCAGGACAAGACCTCGCCGGCGATCGACGTGGCCTACGCCTCGCGTGACTCGCAGCAGCTGGCCGCGCGCTTCGGGGTGACGCTGCCGGCCGATGTCGAGGTCGCGGTGCCGATCTGGACCACCACGCCATGGACGCTGCCGGCCTCGCTGGCGGTGTCGCTGGGTGCGGAAATCGACTACGTGCTGGCCGAAGGTCCGGCCCACAACGGCAAGCGCCGTTGGCTGGTGCTGGCGGCCGCGCTGGCCGAGCGTTCGCTGCAGCGTTACGGCGTGGACGGCCTGGTCGTGCACGGTCGTGCCACCGGCGCCGCGCTGCAGAACCTGCTGCTGGCCCACCCGTTCTATCCGCAGCGTGACATCCCGCTGCTCAACGGTGAGCACGTTTCCGATGAAGACGGTACCGGTGCGGTGCATACCGCGCCGGGCCACGGCCAGGAAGACTTCGTGGTCAGCCAGCAGTACGGGCTGATGGAGAAGTACAACGCCGGCCAGATCAACCCGGTCGATGGCCGCGGCGTGTACCTGTCCTCGACCCCGCCGGCCGGCGATGTCGAGCTGGCCGGCGTGCACCTGTGGAAGGCGCAGCCGCTGATCGTCGAGGTGCTGCGCGCCTCCGGTGCGCTGCTGGCCGCTGTCGAGATCGTGCACAGCTATCCGCATTGCTGGCGCCACAAGACGCCGGTGGTGTTCCGCGCCACCCCGCAGTGGTTCATCTCGATGGACAAGGCCAACCTGCGCCGCGACGCGATGGCTGCGATCGACAACGTCGGCTGGTTCCCGAGCTGGGGCAAGGCACGCATCGGCGCGATGGTCGATGGCCGCCCGGACTGGTGCATCAGCCGCCAGCGCACCTGGGGCGTGCCGATCGCGCTGTTCACCCACCGCGAAACCGGTGAGCCGCATCCGCGCACCGTCGAATTGATGCAGCAGGTCGCCGACCGCGTGCAGGCCGAAGGCATCGACGTGTGGTACTCGCTGGACAGCGCCGAGCTGCTCGGCGATGAAGCGCCGCAGTACGAGAAGGTCACCGACATCCTCGATGTCTGGTTCGACTCGGGCGTGACCCATGAAGGCGTGCTGCTGGCACGTGGCTTCGGCAAGCCGGCCGATCTGTACCTGGAAGGCTCGGACCAGCACCGCGGCTGGTTCCAGTCCTCGCTGCTGACCGGCGTGGCGATCGACAAGCAGGCCCCGTACAAGCAGTGCCTCACCCACGGCTTCACCGTGGATGAGAAGGGCCGCAAGATGTCCAAGTCGCTGGGCAACGGCATCGAGCCGCAGGACATCATGAAGACCCTGGGCGCGGACATCCTGCGCCTGTGGATCGCCTCGGCCGACTACAGCAATGAAATGTCGCTGTCGCAGGAAATCCTCAAGCGCAACGCGGATGCCTACCGGCGCCTGCGCAACACCGCGCGCTTCCTGCTCGGCAACCTGGACGGCTTCGATCCGGCCAAGCACCTGGTGGCGCCGGCCGACATGGTCGCGCTGGACCGCTGGATCGTGCATCGCGCCTTCGAGGTGCAGGAGAAGATCAAGTCGGCGTACACCGGCTACAACATGGCCGAGATCGTGCAGCTGCTGCTGAACTTCTGCAGTGTCGATCTGGGCTCGGTGTACTTGGATGTCACCAAGGACCGCCTGTACACCATGCCGGTGGACTCGCGCGGCCGCCGCTCGGCACAGACCGCGATGTACCACATCGCCGAAGCGTTCACGCGCTGGATCGCGCCGATCCTGAGCTTCACCGCCGATGAGCTGTGGGGGTACCTGCCGGGCGAGCGCAAGCAGAACGTGCTGTTCGCCACCTGGTACGACGGCCTGGCGCCGCTGCCTGCCGACGCGCCGCTCAACGCGGCCGATTTCGAGCAGCTGCTGGCCCTGCGCGAGCAGGTCGCCAAGGTGCTTGAGCCGATGCGCGCCAATGGTGCGATCGGTGCGGCGCTGGAGGCGGAGATCACCGTCGCGGCCAACGAAGAAACCGCCGCGCGCTGGCAGCCGCTGGCCGAGGAGCTGCGCTTCCTGCTGATCAGCGGTGACGTCCAGGTCCGCCCGGCGACCACCGATGAGGTGTTCGTCAGCGCCCAGCCGACCGCAAAGCAGAAGTGCGTGCGCTGCTGGCATTACCGCGCCGATGTCGGCTCGGTGGCGGCGCATCCGGAACTGTGCGGTCGCTGCGTGACCAACATCGACGGTGCCGGCGAAGACCGGCGGTGGTTCTGATGGCCGCCGCCCGTCCGCGTCCGAACGCGCTGATCTGGCTGCTGCTGTCGGCGGTGATCATCATCGCCGATCAATGGAGCAAGGCCTGGGTGCTGTCCAGCCTGCCCGAGTACGAGCCGGTGGTGGTCATCGAGGGCTTCTGGAACTGGTTCCGTACCTATAACACCGGTGCGGCATTCAGCTTCCTGAGCGATGCCGGTGGCTGGCAGCTGTGGTTCTTCACCGCACTGGCGGTGGGCATCAGCGGCCTGATGGCCTACTGGATGTGGGGCACCGCGCGCGCTGCCTGGCGCAGCGCCGTGCCTTACGCGCTGGTGATCGGCGGGGCGATCGGCAACGTGATCGACCGCCTCATGCACGGTCATGTGGTCGACTTCATCCAGTGGCATGTCGGGGACCATTACTGGCCCTCGTTCAACATCGCCGACTCGGCGATCGTGCTCGGCGCGGTGGGTATCGCCCTGTTCGGCCTGTTCGACGGCAAGGCTGCCAAAAAAGCGGGATAATTCCCTCCTGTATCCGTAACAACCCGGCTCACGCCGGCCGGAGTATCTGACCGATGGATGTGTTGCTCGCCAATCCGCGTGGTTTCTGTGCCGGTGTCGATCGTGCGATCGAGATCGTCAAGCGCGCGATCGAGACCCTGGGTGCGCCGATCTACGTGCGCCACGAGGTCGTGCACAACCGGTTCGTGGTGGATGACCTCAAGGCCCGCGGCGCGATCTTCGTCGAAGAACTCGACGAAGTGCCGGACGACAACACGGTGATCTTCAGCGCCCATGGCGTCTCCCAGGCCGTGCGCCAGGAAGCCGATCGCCGTGGCCTGAAGGTGTTCGACGCGACCTGCCCGCTGGTCACCAAGGTGCATCTGGAAGTGGCCCGCCACTGCCGTGCCGGTCGTGACGTGGTGCTGATCGGCCACGCCGGCCACCCGGAAGTGGAGGGTACGATGGGCCAATGGAGCCGCGAGCGCGGCGCCGGCCAGATCTACCTGGTGGAGGATGTGGACGACGTCGCCACGCTGGTCATCGACCAGCCCGAGAACTTCGCCTACACCACCCAGACCACGCTGTCGGTGGATGACACCCGCGGCATCATCGAAGCCCTGCGCGCGCGCTTCCCGGCGATGCAGGGGCCGAAGAACGATGACATCTGCTACGCCACGCAGAACCGTCAGGACGCCGTGCGCGACCTGGCCAAGCGCTGCGATCTGGTGCTGGTGGTGGGGTCGCCGAACAGTTCCAACTCCAACCGCCTCAGTGAACTGGCGCGCCGCGATGGCGTGGAGTCCTACCTGATCGACGGTGCCGACGAGATCGACCCGGCGTGGGTGGCCGGCAAGAAGCATATCGGCCTGACCGCCGGCGCCTCGGCCCCGCAGGTGCTGGTGGATGGCGTGATCGCGCGCTTGAAGGAACTCGGTGCCACCGGTGTGGGCGAACTGGATGGCGAGCCGGAATCGATGGTGTTCGCGTTGCCGAAGGAACTGCGGCTGCGGTTGGTCGACTGACGCTGTACCGCGGCTGCTTGCTGCACGATCCTTGCTGCCAGCCTATGGCAGCATCTCAGGCCGCCGCTTGGCATCCTGAAGAACGGCACTTGACGGTGTTGCTCGCTCCCTTTGAGCATCCTCTGCGACGCAGCGTGTACCGCATGGCGTCGCAAGGAGCGGCTGTGCCGCGATGGATCGAGCCACACAAGGAGTGAAGGATGAGCAAGCAAGCCGTACCGGCGAATGGGCCGATGGCAATGAACGGTGCCCTCCATGAGGGCATCGCCCAGGACGATGCCGCGGCCCGTCTGGTGGATCAACTGCATGCCCAGAATCGCCTGTTGAAACTGGTGTTGGGCGGCGTGCTGACCGTAGGTGGGGCGCTGGTATTGATGGGCGCACGCACGCCACCGTCGCGCGTCGCGTTCGACGAGATCGATGTGGCGAAAATCAACATTGTCGGCGCCGATGGTGCCAAATCCATGGTCATCGCAGCACGCGGACTGCTGCCCGAGCCGATCATTGATGGGAAAAAAGTCCACAGCAGCCGTAGTGCCATGCCAGGCATGTTGTTCTACAACGGTGTAGGCGATGAAGTGGGCGGATTGATCTACGACGGCAAGCTGGATGACAAGGGCAAGCCCAGCGGTGGCGTACACCTGTCAATGGACCGCTTCGGCGGCGACCAGCAGCTGGCCGTGCATCATTACGAGTCCAACGGGCACATGGAGACCGGGCTGTCGGTCTACGATCGCGGATTGCACAAGGCGTATGACGCGCTCTACCAGCAGTACAAGGATGCACCGGCCGGGCCGGAGAAGCAGGCCCTTCGCCAGAAGTGGAAAGAGGCCGGCGGCGAGCAGACGCAGCGCCTGTTCGTTGGACGCACTCGCGGGGATTCCTCGGCGCTGATCCTGGCCGATGCCGCGGGTCGGCCACGCATCATGATGACGGTCAGCCCCAGCGGTGAACCGTCGCTTGCGTTCATGGATGACAAGGGCAACGTCACCCAACAGCTCCCGCAGGTGGCAGGCGCCACGCCGTAAAACGAGGCAGAGCGCAGGCCAAGTGGCGCACGGCCTGCGCTTTGCCTGTTGTGGCTGCTTTCCCCTGCATGACCTTTGGCCATGGGGCAGGGCGGTAACAGAGGACTAGGATCGAGGCTTCCCCCGCTGGAGCCTGCCTGATGAAGATGCGTGCCATTGCCCTGTCCGTGTTGCTGGCCGTGTCCGCCACCGGCGCGCAGGCGCAGACACCGCCGCCGCAGGACGTGGCGTTCCCGGGCCTGCTGCGCATCGACGTGGACGCGCGCGACATCGGCCGACGCATCTTCAAGGTCAAGGCGACGGTGCCGGCCAAGCCCGGCCCGCTGACCCTGCTGTACCCGCAGTGGCTGCCCGGCGCGCATTCGCCGAGTGGCCCGATCGACAAGCTCGCCGGCCTGGTTGTCACCGCCAATGGCAAGCCGCTGCAATGGACGCGCGATCAGTACGACGTCTACGCCTTCACCGTGGACGTGCCGCAGGGCGCCAGCGAAGTGGTGGCCGAGTTCAAGTTCCTGTCCTCGCAAGGCAACCAGGGCCGCGTGGTGATGACCCCGGACATGCTCAACCTGCAGTGGAATGCCAATTCGCTGTACCCGGCCGGAGTGATCACCCGCAACATCCAGGCGCAGGCCACGGTCACCCTGCCGCCGGGCTGGTCGTACGCCACCGCGCTGGATACCGAGCGCCGCGAGGGTGACACGGTGGTGTTCAAGCCGATCAGCTACGACCACCTGGTCGACTCGCCGTTGTTCGCCGGCCGTCACTTCCAGCGCTTCGATCTGGACCCGGGCGCGAAGGTGCCGGTGCACCTGAATGTCTTCGCCGATGAGGCCACATCGCTGGCTGCCAAGCCCGAGCAGATCCAGGCGCATCGCGCGCTGGTGCAGCAGATGTACAAACTCTATGGCGCGCGACACTTCGACCGTTACGAGTTCCTGCTTGCGTTGACCGACAAGCTCGGCGGTATCGGCCTGGAGCATCAGCGCTCCAGCGAGAACAGCGGCGACACCGGTTACTTCACCGAGTGGGACAAGACCTGGCTGGGCCGCGATCTGCTGCCACACGAGTTCAATCACTCCTGGAACGGCAAGTATCGTCGTGGCGCGGATCTGACCACGGCCAACTTCAACGTGCCGATGGGCGACAGCCTGCTGTGGCTGTACGAAGGTCAGACCCAGTTCTGGGGCCAGGTGCTGGCCGCGCGCTCGGGGCTGTGGAGCCAGCAGCAGACCCGGGACGTGCTGGCCAATGTAGCGGGCACCTACGACCGCGGCCGCCCCGGCCTGGCGTGGCGCAACCTGCAGGACACCACCAACGACCCGACCATCGCCCAGCGCCGCGCATTGGCGTTCCGCAACTACCAGATGAGCGAGGACTACTACTCCGGCGGCCAGATGGTGTGGCTGGAGGTGGACGGCAAGCTGCGCGCGCTGACCGGCAACAAACGCGGCCTGGACGACTTCGCCAAGGCGTTCTTCGGCATGAACGACGGCGACTGGAATGTGAATCCCTACACCTTCGACGAGGTGGTGAGCACGCTCAACGGCGTGGCGCCGTTCGACTGGGCCCGCTTCCTGCGCGAGCGCCTGGACGGGCATGGCCCGCTGACCGGTGGCCTGGAAGCAGCGGGCTGGAGGCTGGTCTATACCGATACGCCGAACGAGGCGTTCAAGGCACAGGAGACCCGCGCCAAGAACAGCAACCTGATTTACTCGATCGGCCTGTCGGTCAGCGAATCCGGCTACATCGGCGACGTGCTGTGGGACAGCCCGGCGTTCAATGCCGGCCTGACGCCCGGCATGAGCGTGGTCGCGCTCAATGGCCGTGTGTTCAAGGCCGAGCAGTTGAAGGAAGCGATCACGGCGGCCAAGAGCGACAAGGCGCCGCTGACGCTACTGGTGAAGAGCTTCGACCGCATCGATACGGTCACGCTGGAGTATCACGACGGACTCAAGTACCCGGCGCTGGAGCGCATCGCGGGTAAGCCGGATCGCTTGGCGGAGCTGTGGAAGGCGCGTTGATCAGGCGCTTCAGGTTACGTGCAGGTGCATCATTCTCGCGCTGATCGCTCCCGGATGAGACATCCTCGGGGCGGTCGGCAGAGCATGATGCGCTGAGAATTCCCACGCCGATTGTGACGTTTTCAGCACAGTGTGCCCATCAAACCCCGGCCCGGCCGGGGTTTTTTATTGGCCGGAACGCCGCTCGATCCGTGCGGGAAAGCGGTTGATCCCGGCAGATTCGTTACTTTTACGTTCAAATTTATCCGTCGTTCCCGCGGAGCAAGCCACTGCGACGACGGGAGTGAGACATGAGAATTCGTTGTGTTGTCATTTGTTACTGAATTGTGTATAGATCCGTTATCGGCCCGTTAAAGAACCATTCAGACAAAGCCTTGTTCAGCCGATCCAGGGCTCTGTGGACCCATCACGGAAGGTAACCATGGCGAAGACCACGTTTCTCAGTCGTAATCCGCTGAGCATTGCCCTGACATCGGCACTGTTCCTGGCCACAGCCGCGCCGGTACTGGCGCAGGACGCAGGAGAGCGGGAAGCCGCCACCCCCGACCCCACCCAGGCCGATCCGGAAAAGGCCCTCACCCAGCTGGATCGCATCAACGTCACCGGCTCGCGCATTTACCGCGCCGGTTTCGACACCCTGGAACCGGCCGCCGTGGTCTCGCGGCAGAGCATCGAAGCCTACGGCTACACCAACCTGATCGACGCGCTGACCAAGGTGCCGGGTGTCACCGCAGGCGTCAGCTCGCGTGGCGACCAGGCCGGCTTCGGTGCCGGTGTCAACTTCGCCAGCAAATTCGGCCTCGGCAGCAACCGCCTGTTGACCCTGGTCAATGGCCGCCGGTTCGTGACCTCGGCTCCGCCGACCGTGTTCGGTGCCGGTGGCGGCTCCGGTATCCAGGTCGACATGAACTCCATTCCGACCGTGATGGTCGAGCGCGTGGAAAGCCTGAGCGTGGGCGGTGCACCGACTTACGGCTCGGACGCCATCTCCGGCGTGAACAACATCATCCTGCGTGACCGCTTCGAAGGTGCCGAGGTCGAGATCGGTTACGGCAGCACGACCAAGAGCGACAACGATCGGTACTCGTGGTCGGCGATCTTTGGCAGCAGCTTCGCCGATGGCCGTGGTCACTTCACCATCGCCGCCGAGCTGGACAACAGCGATGGCGTGGACTCGCTGTCGCGCGATTTCTACCGCAACGGTTACAGCCTCCAGACCAACCCGACCGCTGCGAACGTTGCGCGCTTCCAGCCGTGGCGTACGCCCGGCGCGGATGGCCGCATCGATGGCAGCATCCCGTTCAACACCGGCCCGGCCGATGGCATCCCGGACCAGGTCTTCATCCGCAATCGCCGTATTTCGAACATGACCTTCGGCGGCCTGATCCTGCCCTCCGACGTGGGCGTCGTGCGCTCCTACCAACGCAATGCGACGGGTGAGCTCACCGGTTTCGGCCCGAACAACAAGCTGTGGCACTTCAACAACTCGGGTGACCTGGTGGAGTTCGACCAGGGCATCTCCTATCCCAGCGGCAACGCCTCCGGTGGCGACGGCCTGGACCTCAACGAGACCCTGCCCCTGATCGCAGACCTGGAGCGTCGCTCCGTCTACTCCACGGGCAGCTTCAATTTCACCGACAACGTGCGGGGCTTCTTCGAACTGTCCCGTTACGAAGCCACCGCGCGTGAAACGTTGGACCAGAACGTCTACAACGCGGCTTCCTTCGGTGTCGCCAATCCGAACGGTACGGGCGCACAGAGCGGCACCCTGCTGTTCAGTGCCAGCAATCCGTTCCTCAGCGCTGAATCCCGTCGGATCCTCGCCGAGAACGGCATCACCTCCTTCCAGCTGTCCCGCTCTTCGCGCGACCTGAGCATGAACAACGCCAGCACGGAAACCCGCCTGACCCGCGTGGTCGCCGGCCTGGATGGCTACTTCGACATCGGCAGCCGCGCCTTCAACTGGGAAACCAGCATCACCCACGGTCGCGGTGATTTCGACTACCTCGGCACCGGCCTGATCCAGCAGAACTTCATCAATGCCCTGAACGTCACCACCGACGCCAACGGCAACATCGTCTGTAATTCGGCTGCACCGGGCACCATCGCCGATCCGAACTGCCGTCCGCTGAACCTGTTCGGTGAGAACCAGGCATCGGCTGAAGCACTGGCCTATGTGTCCACGCCGACCGTGGCCAAGGCCGAAACGCGCCAGACCGTCTTCAATGCGTCCGTGTCCGGTGGCCTGTTCGATCTGCCGGGTGGCGAATTCGGTGTTGCAGCCGGTTTCGAGCATCGCCGCGAGGAAGGTTCGTTCACCCCGAGTGAGTACCAGCGTCTGGGCCAGGGGCGCTCGGTGCCGATCCAGGCCGCCAGCGGCGAGTACCACACCAATGAAGTATTCGGTGAGTTCCTGGCACCGCTGTTCAACCCGGACTGGGGCCTGCCGGGCCTGCACCGCCTGGACGTGACGGCGAAGTTCCGTCGCGTGGACAACTCGGTGGCCGGTGGCTTCAATGCCTTCACCTACGGTCTGCAGTACGAGCCGTTCGCCGGCATCCAGCTGCGCGGCAACAAGACCCAGTCGCTGCGCGCACCGTCGATCGCAGAGCTGTACACCACGCTGCAGCCGGCGTTCTACAACATCCCGGAAGTATGCTCGGTGGCCAACATCAACGGCGGCACCAATCCTGCCGTGCGCAAGGCCAACTGCACCGCCTTCTTCGCTGCATACCCGGGCGCGGATCCGGCTACCTTCCAGGCGTCTCCCACCAACACCCTGGGCTCGACCAACGGCTACACCGGTCTGAAGAACGAGAAGGCCAAGTCGTGGACCGCAGGCATCGTGTTCGCCCCGGAGTGGGCCGGCGGCCTGCGCGTGGCGGCGGACTGGTATGACATCGAGATCACCGACGTGATCACCGCACTGAGCGCGAACGACATCATCACCGGCTGCTTCGACAACCCGGACTTCAATGCCGCCGACGTGCCCAACGCCAACCGCTTCTGCAGCCTAGTCACCCGTACCCCGGGCACCGGTGTCGCCACGGACATCAAGACCCAGTACGGCAATGGCCCGGTGCTGATGTTCCGCGGCTGGACCGCTGAAGTCGATTACCGCTGGGACATGGGGCGCTTCGGCTCGCTGGACCTGGGCTTCTACGGTTACATGCCCAAGAACCGCGGCCAGGCTGCGAACGCAGATGTTCCGTTCGTGGAGCAGGTGGGCACGTTCAATGAACCCGAGCGCGTGTTCCGCTGGACGGCCCAGCACAATGTCGGCAAGTGGAGCGCTGGCTTCTCGTCGAACTACACCAGCAGCGCGAAGTTCAGCTTGACCGCCACCCCGGAGAGCCGTCAGTACCTGGTGCGCGACAGCTGGACCACGTGGGACGCCAACGTCAGCTACCGCCTGACCGACAACGCACGCCTGAACCTCTCGGTGATCAATCTCACCGACGATATCGGTCCGTTCCCGTACGTGCTGGATTCGCTGGGCCGCCGCTACATGGCCTCGCTGCGCTACAAGTTCCAGTAATCGGTCGCCTGCATGAAGAGAGAGCCCGGCTTGCCGGGCTCTTTTCCTGGCCAGGCGGGGCCCGGCATCGGCGAAGATCTTCTGATCCTTGAACAGGTGTGCTCCTGGACCTGCTGGAACTGCGGCCGCCATTGCTGGTCCGGTGGCTGCGGCGTCGTTATCGTGCCGTGTGCCGGCGCGGTGGCACGCCACAGCGGGGACGGCAGCAGCAGACCGGCCAGGCGGGGACGGAGGGCATGGGATGCCTCCGGCAGTGGGAAATCCGCTGTAGGGCCCCGCCCCTCAAGGGTTGGTGCCACCGGGTCGGGCGGGGAAGGGTCGTCGGGGTGAGGGCCATCTCGTGGTGCGCCGGCTATCCGGATTGACCAAAGCGGTCCGCACCCCCTAGAATTCACGACCTCGCCGGAATAGCTCAGTTGGTAGAGCGGCGCATTCGTAATGCGTAGGTCGTAGGTTCGATTCCTATTTCCGGCACCAGATACAGCAGAAAGCCCCGGCCTTGGCCGGGGCTTTTTGTTTGGGGCGGCGCTGTCTCTCACCTCACTCCGCACCACTCCCCACCGGATGCGAAGCGCGGCGATGGAACTTGCGCGACATCCAGTTGCCGACGTCGTCCACCACGGTAAAGGCCGCCGGAATCACGATCAGGCTCAGCAGCGTCGAGGTGATCAATCCGCCGATCACGGCGATCGCCATCGGTGCCCGGAAGCTGGAATCGCCGGCAAAGCCCAGCGCGATCGGCATCATGCCTGCGCCCATCGCCAGCGTGGTCATGATGATCGGCTGCGCACGCTTGCGGCAGGCATCGATCAGCGCGTCGTGCTGGCTCATGCCGTGTTCGTCTTCAGCCATCACCGCGTAGTCCACCAGCAGGATGGAATTCTTGGTGGCGATGCCGATCAGCATCAGCAGGCCGATCAGCGCCGGCAGCGATAGCATGTTCTGGGTGATCAGCAGCGCACCGAATGCACCGCCGGCACACAGCGGGACCGCGGCGAGGATGGTGATCGGCATCAGCGCGTGGTTGAACAGCAGCAACAGCACCATGTAGATGCAGACCAGGCCGGCGGCCATGGCCAGCATGAAGCCGATGAACAGTTCGACAAACACTTCCGCATCGCCGGTGTTGAGGAAGGTCACGCCCGGCGGCAGCTGCTTGACGCTCGGCAGGGCCTGCACCTCGGTCATCACATCGCCCAGCGGGCGACCGTTGAGTTCGGCGGTGAGGGTCACGTTGCGCTGGCGCTGGTAGCGTGAGATCTGCGAGGGGCCACTGCCTTGCTGGATGTCGGCGACGGCGGCCAGCGGTACCGGGCCATTGCGGCCGGGCACGCGCAGCTGGCTGATCAAGCCCGGGTTGGCCAGCGTGGCTTCGGCGAAGCCGACCCGGATCGGCACCTGGCGATCAGGCAGGTTGAGCTTGGCCAGGCGCTGTTCGTAATCGCCAGCGGTGGCGATGCGGGCAGCTTCGGCGATGTCGGCCGTCGCCACGCCGAGGTCGGCTGCGCGGGCGGCGTTGGGAATGATCTGGATTTCCGGGCGCAGCAGCGAAGCGGTGGAGGTGACGCTGCCCAGGCCCTGGATGCCGCGCAGGTCGCGTTCGAGTGCGGTGGCGGCATCCTGCAGGCGCTGCGGATCATCGCCGGAGAGCACCAGCTGCAGCAGGTTGCCCGGCTCGGAGCTGACGTAGCTGACCCGCACGCCGGGCAGGTCGGCCAGGCGCTCGCGCGCCTCGCGCTCCAGCACGCGCTGGTCGCGTTCGCGTTTATCGGCGCTGCCCCAGTCGAGCACCAGGGTGGCCTTGCGCGGTTCACCGATGCCGGTCGCACCGGGGTCGCCCAGGTCCAGCACGCTGCCGACGGCGGTATAGACCTGCTTGAGCTCGGGCATGTCCTTGAGCAGGCCGCGCGCGCGTTCGGCGACGGCCACGGTCTCCTGCAGGCGGGTGCCCGGCGGCAGTTCGAGATTGAGGTTGCTGCGGCCCAGGTCGGACTGCGGAATGAAGGTAGCCGGGATGAACGGCACCAGCGCCAGCGAGGCCACGAACAGGCCGGTGGCGATCCACAGAGTACGGCCGCGATGGAGCAGCGCGGCGTCCACCCAGCCCAGGTACCAGGTCATCAGCCGGGATTCCGGCTTCTCCTCGCCATGCGGCTTGAGCAGGTAGGCGGCCATCATCGGGGTGAGCAGGCGGGCCACCAGCAGCGAGAACAGCACGGCAGTGGCGGCGGTCCAGCCGAACTCGCGGAAGAACTTGCCGGCGATGCCGGGCATGAAGGCCACCGGCACGAACACCGCGGCCAGGGTCAGCGACGTGGCGATCACCGCGTTGCCGATTTCGCCAGCAGCCTCGCGCGCCGCTTCCAGCGGTGGCTTGCCCATGCGCAGGTGACGCACGATGTTCTCGATCTCCACGATCGCATCGTCCACCAGGATGCCCACCACCACCGACAGCGCCAGCAGCGTGATGATGTTGAGGGTGAAGCCGAAGAAGTACATCACCGCGAATGTCGGGATGATCGACAGCGGCAGCGCCAACGCGGAGACCCAGGTCGCGCGCCAATCACGCAGGAACAGCCACACCACCAGCAGTGCCAGCAGCGCGCCCTCCCAGAGCATCGTCATCGAGGAATCGTAGGAGCGGTGCGTCTCGTCGATCGCGGTGGTGACCAGCCGGAAGTCGATGCCGGGATGTTCGGCCTTGATCTTGTCCAGCGCGTCATGCACGCCGGCTTCTACCTTGACCTCGCTGGAGCCGCGGGTCCGCGACATCGAGAAGGCCACCACGCCCTTGCCGTCCAGCAGGGCGGCCTCGGTCGGATCAGCAGCGGCATCGGTGACGGTGGCCAGCGTGGAAAGCCGCACCGCGCGCCCGTCCGGCAGTGCAATGGAATAGTCGCGCAACGCCTGCGCGTCACCGACGGTGCCCAGCGTGCGGATGGTCTGCTGCGCGCCTTCGACCTCGGTCTTGCCGCCGGCCCGCTCGACCTGGATGCGGGCCAGCTGCTGGGAGACATCGCCGGCGGTGATGCCCATCGCGATCAGGGCATTGGGGTCCAGGTCCACGCGCACCTGGCGCTGCACGCCGCCCACGCGGGTGACGCGGGCGACACCGGGCACGCCGTACATCGCACGCGAGATGTCGCGGTCGACGAACCAGCTGGCCTCATCGGTGGTCATGTGCGGGGCGACCAGCGCATAGGTCATCAGCGAACCGCCGATGTCGACCTTGGAGATGACCGGCTCCTGGATGTCCTGCGGCAGGTCGGTGCGGATGCGGGTGACCGCGTCGCGCGTATCGTCCAGCGCGGTGGCCAGATCGGCCTCCAGCTGGAACTCGATGGTGGTGGTGCTGACGCCTTCGCTGACCGAGGACATCACGCGCTTGACGTTGTTGACGGTCGCCACCGAGTCCTCGACCTTGCGGGTCACCTCGGCCTCCAGCTGGCTCGGTGATGCGCCGGGCTGGGTCACGGTGACCGTGGTCATCGGGAAGGCGATATCGGGGAAGCGTGCCACCGGCAGCTGATGGAAACCCCACAGGCCGGCCACGCACAGCACGAAGAAGATCAGCAGGGCAGGCAGGGGGCGCTTGATCGCCCAGGCAGAGATGTTCATCGTGCGGCGGCCTTGGTATCGGCCACCACGCGCACGCGGTCGCCCTCGCCAAGGAAGCCGGCGCCATCCACCACCACCTGGTCGCCCGCCTTCAGCCCCTCGAGGATCGCGGTGCGGCCCTTCACGGCCTGGCCGGTGCTGACCCGGTGGCGGGTGGCCTGCTGCTTGTCGTTCACGGTGAAGACGTAGTTGTGGCCGTCGCGCTGCACGATCGCCGCGGTCGGGATGGTCAGCACCGGGCCGTCGCCGGTCACGATGCGGCCGTCCACGTAGATGCCCTGCTTGAGCGGGCCCGGCGTGGGCAGGTCGGCGTAGATGGTGCCGGTGCGGGTCTGCCCATCGACACCGGGGGTGACCGCGCGGATGCGGCCGCTGACCATCTGGCCCGCGTACGGCAGCTCAACGGTGTTGCCGACGGCCACGTCGGCCAGCTGGTTCTCCGGCAGCTCCGCACGCCATTCCAGGCGGCCATCGCGGATCAGGCGCAGCAGCTCGGTACCGGCGGACACCACCTGGCCCGGCTGCACCAGGCGCTTGGAAATCAGGCCATCGGCCGGCGCGCGCAGGTCGGCGAAGTCGCGGCGCAGCTTGGCCGCGTCGCGCGCGGCGCGCGCGGTGGAGGTCTGTGCTTCGGCATTGAGACGCGAGGCACGCAGCTCATCCAGGCTGCTTTCGCTGATCAGCTGCTGGGCGGCCAGCTTGGCGCTGCGCTCGTAGTTCATGCGGGCCAGTTCCTGCGAAGCCTGCGCCTGCCGCAGCGAGGCATCGGCCTGCGCCAGTTCGCTGTCCAGGGTGCGGTGGTCGACCTGCAGCAGCACCTGGCCCTGCTTGACCCATTGCCCTACGTCCACCAGCAACGCGGTCACGCGCTGGCCACTGATCTCCACGCCGAGCTGCATCTCCTCGTAGGCCGTGACCGGCCCGGAGACCAGCACCGTGCGCGCCATGGTCTGCTGCTGCGCGGGCGCCAGCGAGACCGGCAGCGCCGAGCTGGCGGCCGCGGCGTCGGCCGAGGCCGTGTCGTCCTTGCCGCCGCATGCAGATAGCAGTGCAGCGACCAGGATCAGGGAGAAACTGCGGAAGTTGGGTGCACGCATCGAGTGGCTTTCCGGGTCGGAACAGCGGGAAAAGAAAGGAATGGGGAATCAGATTTCGCGGGGCAGGCGCAGCGCGATGCCGTCGAGCATCAGGCTCAGGCCCTGTTCGAAGCGGGTGTCGAAGTCGACCTCGCTCCACACATCACGGGCCTGCCAGCAATGTGGAAAGCGCGCCTCGGCCAGCGCCATGAAGGCTTCACCGAGTGCTTCCATGCTGCCGTCGCCGGGCCAGGACTGCTCCTCGATGACGAACCCCATCGTGTAATACACCAGGTCCATCGAGGCGGTCGCGGCAAAGCGTGCCGGCGCGCCGGCGCCCACCAGGGCGGCGATGCTGGCCTCACCAACCCGCAGTACGTTCTCGGTGGCCAGGAAGGTGCCGGCATAAACCCGCGCACCGTCACGGCGGGCCTTGAAGGCCAGGCGGAATTCGCGCCCGATCTGCAGCAGCGTCTCCCGCCATGGCTGCCCGTCGGGAATCACGCGGGCGACATCGCAGATCATGGCATCGGCCATGGCGTCGATCAGTGCCTGCTTGCTCTTGAAGTGCCAATAGAGCGACGGCGCCCGGATACCCAGCGAGCAGGCCACCTTGCGCAGGGTAATACCCTCCAGACCGGCCTCGTCGAGGATCCGGAAAGCCGCCTCGACGATGTTTTCCCGCGCGATGGGTTGGCGCACTGTGCTCTGGCCTAACGTTGTTAGGGGGCGAATCTAACAGTGTTAGGCTGGCGCGGACAAGTGCCGGTGCGCGGTGCCGGATGGCCCGCGGGACGTGGTGGCTGCGTCATCCTGCCCGCCGAGAGTCGGGGCCTCGCCACGTGCCTGGTCGGCTCAGGGGGCCGTCGGCTCCGGCTGCAGATCGGCCATCCGGACCCGGTTGCGCCCGCTGGTCTTGGCCTCATACAGCGCCTCATCCGCCCGCGCGATCAGTGCCTCCAGCAGCCGCTGGTCGCCGCCCGGCAGTGCCTCGCCGATCGCGCCGCCGACGCTGACGGAGACGGCAATGCGCTCACCGCCCACGAGGATCGGTTCGGCGGCTACCGCGCTGCGCAGTCGCTCGGCGGCGGCGGGAATCTCCTCCACGGCGGAGGCGGCCAGCAGGGCGATGAACTCCTCGCCACCGAAGCGGGCAAACAGATCACGCTCGCGCAGGGCGTCCCGGCAGCGCTTGGCGACCACTTTGAGGACTTCGTCGCCGACCGGGTGGCCGTAGGTATCGTTGATCTTCTTGAAGTGATCCACATCCACCATCAGTATCGCCACCGCGCGGCCGTTGGCTTCGCGGGCGGCGATGATCTGCACCGAGCACTCTTCGAAATGACGGCGATTGGGGACGCCGGTCAATGGATCCGAGGAGGCGAGGCGGCGCAGCTCGGCGGCCATCAGCAGATCCGCAGTGACATCGGTGAACAGCCAGATGCGTCCGTGTGCGCCGTTGCCGCGTACCGGGTGGGTGTCCACTTCGAAGGTCCGTTCGCCCAGCGTCCAGTTCTGCTTCGCGGCGAACTGATCGTTGTTCATCTGGGCGCTGTAGGCCAGCTCCAGCGCGGCGTGATTGTCGCAGCGTTGGCGCAGGGCGCGCATCGGGCCGGCCAGGTCCACCGCCCGATGGTTGCCCGCCACGCAGCCCAGCAGCTCCGCCGCGCGCTCATTGACGGCAGCGCCGACGCCATCGCCATCGATCAGCACGATGCCCGCCGGCACGCTTTCAAACAGATCCAGGAACTGATTGCGGACGATGGCGCCACGTGCGGCTTCGCGCCGGGCGGACAACAGCCGGGCCACGCTCGTCGCCAGCAGTGGCACCTGCGCCGTCAGTGCCACAGGGGCAGGGGCGCTTCGCCAGAGCAGCAGCAGACCGCTCAGCGGGGCACCATGCGAGGGGGCGGGGACGTAGAGCAGGCGGGTGGGGAGGCCTTCCAGGGCGTGGATGATAGCCGTCGGCAGCCGGAACCCCGCGGCGTCCAGTGTCTCGCCGGCCCAGTGGCACTCGAGGATGCCGCTGCGTGCCAGGTTGAAGCTGGACGAGGGCAGCGTCGGGGCCGCGGCAGCCCAGGTCGCTCGGCCGCCGGCCTCCACTTCCACTGCCATGACCAGGTCGGCCTGCAATGCGAGGCGGGCGAACTGGCACAGCGCGGCCAGCGCTTCGCTGTCGGAGGTGGTCACCGCGTGTTGCCTGCCAGGCGCTGTTCAAGGATGCGCATGACGTCATCCGGCGCGGTCATGTGCGGGAGGTGGCCGGAGGCATCGATCACATCCAGGGTGGCGCCGTCGATCGCAGTGGCCAGCCATTGGCCGACCGCGACCGGTACGGCCATGTCGTGCGCGGTCTGGATGAGGTGGACCGGCGTTGAAACCCGCGCGGCCAGGCTGCGCAGATCAGAGGTGAAAATCGTCCGCGACGTATTGAGTGCGATATCCGGGCGCATCTGGAACAGGGTGTTGGAGAAGTCGGCGACGACTGCGCTGTCCTCCACGCCGACGACCATCGGGGCAAAGCCTGCGATCCAGGCCTGGTAGTTGGCGCGCATGCTCTCGAACAGGTGCTCCAGGTCCTGCGGTTTGAAGCCACCGGTGTAGCCGTCATCGTCCAGATAACGCGGGGACGCACCGATGATCACCAGGCGCTCGAACAGGTCCGGTCGTGCCACCGCTGCGGCCGCGCCGATCATGCCGCTCATCGAATGGCCGACGTAGGTACAGTCGTGCACCTCGAGTTCGTCGAGAATGTCGACCAGGTCGTCCGCATAACCAAACAGCGAGCCGTGCCGCTCGAAATCGTATGTCTGCGCACCTTGCGGGCCGCAGCCGGCGAGATCGAAGGAGATCACGTCGTAGCGCGATTCAAACCAGGGACGCAGGGCATTCCATGCGGTCTGGTCGGTACCAAAACCGTGTGACAGGATCGCGACCGCCTTGCCCTCACCGCGACGGCGCCCGTTGAACCGTTCAAAACTTTCCACGCATATCCACCCATGGCGTCCTGCAAGTGCCGAATACTAGGTCACGGGCGTGCGTGGGTCCAACGCGTGGCAGCACTGAACGTCAATTGCCGCAGATAACCTCCGATGAAACCTGCGATGGCGCCTGCGAGCGTGCCCAGCAGTAACCGGGCGGCGATTCGGGCGGTGCGGCCGGCATGCAGCCGCGCCCACGGCAACAGTGCCATCGCCTGCGCGCCCATCAGCAGGACCAGTACCTCCAGCCCCAGCGCATCCACCACGGGCAGCAGTGGCACCAGTAATGGATTGCAGGCCATCAGGATCACGACGGCGGTAGTGAGCACGGACAGGGCGCGCCGGCCGATCGGCGTGGCGGTCCAGCGGAGAAGGTGGGCAGTCAGGGACACGGCGGGCTCCGGGCAGTTGGCCGGAGTGTACTGCGGTATCGTCATGCTCGAACTCCCGCGGATCGCCCTCATGAAGATCGCAGTATTCAGTGCCCGCCCGTACGACCAGCGGTTTCTCGATGAAGCCAATCAACGTCGCGGGGCAGGGCCGTCGTTCGAGTTTCTGTATTTCGACGCCACGCTGGAGGTGCATACCGCGGCACTGGCGCAGGACTGCGAAGCGGTCTGCGTATTCGTCAATGATCGGCTCGATGCGCCGGTGCTGCAGGCGCTGCATGCACTGGGGGTGGGGGCGGTGCTGCTGCGTTGTGCAGGATTCAACAACGTCGACCTGGCCGCGGCGGAGCAGTTGGGGCTGTTCGTGGCACGCGTGCCGGCTTACTCCCCCGAGGCGGTGGCCGAGCATGCGCTGGCGCTGGTGATGACCCTCAACCGGCAGACCCACCGCGCCTACAACCGGGTGCGCGAGGGCAACTTCATGCTCGATGGCCTGCTCGGCCGCACCCTGCACGGCAAGACCGTGGGCATCGTGGGGACTGGCAAGATCGGCCTGGCCACCGCCCGCATCTTCAAGGGCATGGGCTGCACCGTGCTGGGCCACGATCCGTTTCCATCGCCCGGGTTCGCCGCCATCGGCGCATCGGTCACGCTGGAGGACCTGCTGGTCCGTTCGGACATCGTCTCGCTGCATTGCCCCCTCACGCCGGACACCCATCACCTGATCGGCGATGCCTCACTTGCCGCGATGAAGCCCGGCGCGATGCTGGTCAATACCTCGCGCGGTGGGCTGGTGGATACCCATGCGGTGATCCGGGCGCTGAAATCGCGCCGCCTCGGCCATTTGGCCATCGATGTCTATGAGCAGGAGAGCGGGCTGTTCTTCCAGGACCGCTCCGGTGAGATCATCGACGATGACGCGTTCCAGCGCCTGATGACCTTTCCCAACGTGATGGTGACCGGGCACCAGGGCTTCTTCACGGTCGAGGCGCTGCAGGAGATCTCGGCGATCACGGTGCGGAATCTGGCGGACTTCGTCGATGGGACGGCCTGCCCGAACCAGGTAGTGGCCGCCTGAGCGGCGGCGCCGGTGACGCCGGCCGCAGGCGCGTGTACGGTGGCCGCCCGCCAGAGCGTCGCAACTGACCCGTTCATGTCTATACAAGGGCGGGAATGTTGCCGAATCGGGTCATTGCCCGGCACTGCGACAACGTGTCGCAGCCCAAATCAGGCCTTTCCTGCGCTGGATCATTGTCAATGCCTTTCTTAAATGATGCGTGACGGCCTAAAATTAGAAGGCTGACATGATCGTCCTCCGTGCCCGTCCCCTTGGACCGGCACCACCGGCTTTGGCTGGGACGGAGGCGGGCTTGAACTGGCATTCCCTACGCAATTGGATCGACCGATGATTCCGTTGAAACCCCTTGGACGCTTCCTGCGTCCGGGCCTGCTGTTTGCGTTGTCCGTGTTCCTGACGGGCTGCAACTCGGCCATCCTCAACCCCAAGGGCCAGATCGGCCACGACGAGAAGACCCTGCTCATCACGGCGACCGTGCTGATGCTGCTGGTTGTCGTGCCGGTCATCATCATGACCCTCACCTTCGCGTGGAAGTACCGTGCGACCAACACCAAGGCCCGTTATGAGCCGAAGTGGTCGCACTCCACGGCCATCGAAGTGGTGGTCTGGTCGATCCCGTGCATGATCGTGCTGGTGCTGGCCGTGCTGACCTGGCGTTCCTCGCACGCGCTGGATCCGTACCGTCCGCTGGACTCGGACAAGAAGCCGGTGGTGATCGAAGCCATCTCGCTGGACTGGAAGTGGCTCTTCATCTACCCCGAAGAGAACATCGCCACCGTCAACGAGATCACCTTCCCGGTCGATACCCCGCTGAACTTCAAGATCACGTCCGATACGGTGATGAATGCGTTCTTCATCCCGCACCTGGGCAGCATGATCTACTCGATGACGGCCATGGAGACCAAACTCCACCTGATCGCCAACGAGACCGGCGAGTTCCCGGGCATGTCCTCGCACTACAGCGGCGCGGGCTTCAGCAAGATGCATTTCTCCGCGCACTCGGTGACCGAGGCGGAGTACCAGCAGTGGCTGACCAAGGTGCGTGGCGAAAGCGCGACCCTGGACAAGACCGCCTTCGCTGCGCTGACCGCCGAGAAGAACCATGACTGGCACCCGGTGACCTACTACGGCACCACCGAAGCCGGCCTGTTCGACTGGGTGATCGCCAAGCACATGGGCGACAACCAGCACTACGGCATGAAGCACGACCACAAGGCCATGAAGCATGACGGCGCCGAGGGCGAAAGCCACGCCGGCCACGCCATGCCGGCCGGTGAATCGCACGACGGCCACGCGATGGCTGAAGGCGAGGCCGATGCGCACGCCGAACACACTGCAGACGAGCACGCCGCAGCCGGACACACCGGTCACGGCGGCTCGGGAGAATGACCATGAATCTGTTGGGTAAACTGACCTTTGCCGACATCCCGCACGATCCGATCATCATCACCACGCTGATCGGCGCGGGGATCGGTGGCCTGCTCGTGCTGGCCCTGATCACCAAGTTCAAGCTGTGGGGCTATCTCTGGAAAGAGTGGTTCACCTCGGTCGACCACAAGAAGATCGGCGTGATGTACCTCATCGTCGCCTTCGTCATGCTGCTGCGCGGCTTCGCCGACGCGATCATGATGCGTGTCCAGCAGGCCATGGCCGCTGGCGGCAACGAGGGCGTGCTGCCCCCGCATCACTACGACCAGATCTTCACTGCCCACGGCGTGATCATGATCTTCTTCGTGGCGATGCCGCTGATCACCGGCCTGATGAACGTCGTCGTGCCGCTGCAGATCGGCGCACGCGACGTGGCCTTCCCGTTCGTCAACTCGCTCAGCTTCTGGCTGTTCGTGGCGGGCGCGGGCCTGGTGATGATCTCGCTGGGTGTCGGTGAGTTCGCACAGACCGGCTGGCTGGCCTTCCCGCCGTTGTCAGGCAAGGAATACAGTCCAGGGGTAGGTGTCGATTACTACATCTGGGGCCTGCAGGTGGCAGGCCTGGGTACCACGCTGAGCGGCATCAACTTCTTCATCACCATCCTGAAGATGCGTACCCCCGGCATGAAGCTGATGCAGATGCCGGTGTTCACCTGGACCGCGCTGGTCACCAACGTGCTGATCATCGCCGCCTTCCCGGTGCTGACCATCACCCTGGTGCTGCTGACCCTGGACCGTTACCTGGGCACGCACTTCTTCACCAATGACGGTGGCGGCAACGCCATGCTGTACATCAACCTGATCTGGATCTGGGGCCACCCGGAAGTCTATATCCTGGTCCTGCCGGCCTTCGGCGTGTTCTCCGAGGTCATCGCCACGTTCTCGCGCAAGGCGCTGTTCGGCTACAAGGGCATGGTCTACGCCACCGCCTGCATCGGCGTGCTGTCGTTCATCGTGTGGCTGCACCACTTCTTCACCATGGGCTCGGGTGCCAACGTCAATGCCTTCTTCGGCATCACGACGATGATCATCTCGATCCCGACCGGCGTGAAGATCTTCAACTGGCTGTTCACCATGTTCCGCGGTCGCGTGCAGTTCACGACCCCGGTGCTGTGGACGATCGGCTTCATGGTCACCTTCACCATCGGCGGCATGACCGGCGTGATGCTGGCGATCCCGGCCATCGACTTCGTGCTGCACAACAGCCTGTTCCTGATCGCCCACTTCCACAACGTCATCATCGGCGGCGTGGTGTTCGGCATGTTCGCCGGCATCACCTACTGGTGGCCGAAGATGTTCGGCTTCCGCCTCAATGAAACCTGGGGCAAGCGCGCGTTCTGGTGCTGGTTCATCGGCTTCTATGTCGCCTTCATGCCGCTGTACATCCTGGGCTTCATGGGCATGACCCGCCGCATGCAGAGCTACCCGAACATGGAGTACCAGCCGCTGCTGATCATCGCCATGTGCGGTGCCTTCATCATCGGTGCCGGCATCCTGTGCCAGATCATCCAGATCGCCGTGTCGATCCGCGACCGCAAGAAGACCGCCGACCTGACCGGCGATCCGTGGGACGCCCGTACGCTGGAGTGGGAAACCTCTTCGCCGCCGTCGTTCTACAACTTCGGCTCGCTGCCGCGCGTCACCGAGCTGGACGAGTTCTGGGAACGCAAGCAGCGTGGTGAGGCGTGGGAACGCCCGGCCAAGTACAGCGACATCCACATGCCGCGCAACACCGGTACCGGTGTGGTGATCGGTGCCTTCAGCCTGGTGTTCGGCTTTGCGATGATCTGGCACATCTGGTGGCTGGCCATCGTGGGCCTGGTGGGCATGATCGGCACCTTCATCTGGCGCACCTTCGACAAGGACGTGGATTACTACGTGCCGGCCGCGGAAGTGGAGCGGATCGAAAATGAGCACCGTCGCCACCTGGTGGCGCAGGGCCTGGTGAAATCGGAGCTGAAGGCATGAGCACCACTATCCCCAACACCATGAACCATGGGCACGCCGCGCACGCGGCGGCCCACGGCCATGACGACCACGAGCACCACGACACCGGCGGCAACACCGTCTTCGGTTTCTGGGTGTACCTGATGAGCGATTGCCTCATCTTCGCCACCCTGTTCGCGACCTACATCGTGCTGTCCGGCGGCACCGACGGCGGCCCCGGCCCGAAGGACCTGTTCGAACTGTCCTTCGTCGCCTGGGAAACCACGCTGCTGCTGGTCTCCTCGCTGACCTTCGGCCTGGGCATGATCGCCATGCACAAGCAGAAGGTGGGCCAGATGTATGCATGGCTGGCCCTGACCTGGCTGCTGGGCTTCGGCTTCATGTGCATGGAAGTGTGGGAGTTCAACCACCTGATCCATCAGGGCTACGGTCCGGACCACAGTGCGTTCCTGTCGGCGTTCTTCGCGCTGGTCGGTACCCACGGCCTGCACGTGACCGCGGGTCTGCTGTGGCTGCTGATCATGTTCATCCAGATCAAGCAGAACGGCCTGACCCAGACCAACAAGACCCGCATGGCGTGCCTGAGCCTGTTCTGGCACTTCCTGGATCTGATCTGGATCGGCGTGTTCTCCGTCGTCTATCTGAATGGAGCGCTGTAATGGCCGCACATGACAATCACGCACACGATCACGGCCACGGTGCCGCCGGCGAAAGCCACGGCAGCGTCAAGTCCTACCTGATCGGCTTCCTGCTGGCCGCGGTGCTGACCATCATCCCGTTCTGGGCGGTCATGCACGGCGACCTGCCGCGTTTCACCACCGGCGTCATCATCGTCGTCGCTGCCGTGCTGCAGATCCTGGTGCACCTGGTGTTCTTCCTGCACCTGGACCGCTCCTCGGAACAGCGCTGGAACGTCAGCGCGGCGGCCTTCACCGTCGTGGTGATCGGCATCATCGTCGCCGGTTCGCTGTGGGTCATGCACAACATGAACGTGCACATGATGCACTGACGTCCTCGCGACGTTGCCACACGCAGAAAGGCCGCCCTCGGGCGGCCTTTCTGTTGGGCGGTACGGTGAGGGTGCCGCAGCGTTCCGTGCGGTGT
The DNA here is from genome assembly GCF_059422145.1 of Stenotrophomonas sp. GW821-FHT01H02A. Lineage (NCBI taxonomy): Bacteria > Pseudomonadati > Pseudomonadota > Gammaproteobacteria > Lysobacterales > Lysobacteraceae > Stenotrophomonas > Stenotrophomonas sp. GW821-FHT01H02A. The sequence goes on along the minus strand of NZ_JBWKWI010000011.1, from coordinate 12,689 downwards.
TATGCCGCCTTCGCCAGCCGCATGAACTCCGCCGCGTCCACCGGCCGCCCAAGGTGATATCCCTGCAGCTGGTCGCAGCCCATGTCGCTGAGATACTGGCGTTGCCCCGCGGTTTCGACGCCCTCGGCGACGATCTGCAGCTGCAGCGAACGGCCCAATGCGATGATCGAGGAAACGATCGCCGCGTCTTCGGCGTTGTCTTCCAGGTCGTGCACGAAGGCGCGATCGATCTTCAGTTCCGTGGCCGGCATGCGCTTGAGATAGAGCAGGCTGGAGTAGCCGGTGCCGAAGTCGTCGATGGAGATGTTCACGCCCATCGCGGTCAGCCCGTGCAGGATCAGCAGGCTCGCTTCCACATCGCGCATCGCGGTGGTCTCGGTGACTTCCAGGGTCAGCCGCTTCGGGTCCAGCCCGTGTTTGTCCAGCGTGCGGCGCACGGTGTCCAGCAGCGTGCTGGAACCGAACTGCAGCGGTGAGAGGTTCACCGCCATCGTCCAGTCCGGGTGGCCGGCGTCGTGCCAGTGGCGCAGCTGCGCACAGGCCTGGTCCAGCACCCAGTCACCGATGGACAGGATCAGCCCGCTGCGTTCGGCGATTGGAATGAACGCATCCGGTGACAACAGCCCCAGTTCGGGGTGCTGCCAGCGCACCAGCGCCTCGGCTCCGATCAGCGACTGTCCGTTGGCCTGGAACTTCGGCTGGTAATGCAGGACCAGTTCGCCGCGGTTGACCGCCTTGCGCAGTTCCTGCAGCAACTTCAGCTGACGGTTGGCGCTGACGTTGAGCGACTGGGTGAAGAAAGTATAGCCGTTCCGGCCCGAATCCTTGGTGTGGTACATCGCCGCGTCGGCATGCGCCATCAGGTCGCGCTCGGTGGTGGCATCGGCCGGGTACAGCGCGATGCCCAGGCTGGCACTGACCTGCAGTTCCAGCGCATCGATCTCGAACGGCTCAGCCACCCTGGCGATGATCCGTTCGGCCACTACCGCGGCGTCCTCCGGGTCCTCCACCTGGAAGACGATGACGAACTCATCTCCACCCAGCCGCGCGAAGGTGTCCTGTGCACGCAGCAGGGTGGCGATGCGCTCACTGACCTGGATCAGCAGTTTGTCGCCGAGTTGGTGGCCGTAGGCATCGTTGATTGCCTTGAAGCCATCCAGGTCGCAGAACATCACCGCGAAGCTGAACTGTCGGCGCTGCGCCTTCTCGATGGCCTGTTCGATCCGGTCCTGCAGCAGCATCCGGTTGGGCAGTTGGGTGAGCGGATCATGCAGTGCGGCCTGCATCAGTTTTTCGTTGGCCTGGGCCAGTGAATCGGCGAGCAGGCCGGTGCGGGTACGCATCTGGCGGTCGAACACCGAGGCGATCAGCGCGATCCCCAGCGTGGCCAGGGTGGTGACGATCACCAGCACTGCCAGCCATTTGGTATCGATGCCCTGGCCATACGCCGCGCCGCACAGAGCGCCCTCGGGGAAGTTGGCGGCAGCCATGCCGGTGTAATGCATGCCAACGATCGCCAGGCCCATCACCAGCGAGGCCAGCCCGCGCAGCAGGAACGGGCGGCGTTGTTCCAGGCGCAGGCGGAAGGCGATCCACAGCGCCGCACCGGCAGCGCCGATGGCGATCAGGATCGAGGCGATGAACCAGAGCGGGTCGTAGTCGATGCCCGGCTGCATCTCCAGCGCGGCCATGCCCAGGTAGTGCATGGCCGCGATGCCCAGGCCCATCAGCACCGCGCCGGCACACAGCCGCGACCATGGCAGTTCCGCGCGCGAGACCAGCCACAACGCATAGGCCGACGCGCCGACCGACACCGCCAGCGAGGACAGGGTGATGGCCAGGTCATAGCCGACCGGGATCGGCAGGTGGAAGGCGAGCATGCCGATGAAGTGCATCGACCAGATGCCCAGCCCCATCGCGCCGGCGCCACCGGCCAGCCACCAGCGGGCGACCCGGCCGCGGGTACTGGCCAGGCGGCCGGCCATGTCCAGCGCGGTATACGAGGCGAGGATGGCGACCAGCAGCGAGAACACGACAAGACTCTGGCTGTAGGTGCCGGTCATGGAAAAGCCTGGAGAATATGGAAGGAGGGGCAGTGGCCCGCCGGAGTATCGGCAACGGGGCCGGAATCTTGAGCGGGCGCGCTCGGCGTCTCGGTTGCTGCGACGCGGCTCGGCTATCCTGCCTGACAATTGATGAAGTGGAAGTGGACATGGCCAAGCGACTCACCGCTTACGTCTGCAGCGAATGCGGCGCCGAATACAGCAAGTGGCAGGGCCAGTGCACCGAGTGCGGCGTCTGGAACACGCTGAGCGAGATCACGCTGGAAAGCGCGACTCCCGCCAGCAAGTCCTCTCCGGCATCGCGTCGCTCGGGGTGGGCGGGCAAGGTCGATGCGCCGAAGATCATGGCGCTCAAGGACGTGCAGCAGACCGAACACCTGCGGGTGAGTACCGGCATCGGCGAGTTCGATCGCGTGCTGGGTGGTGGCCTGGTCGAAGGCGCGGTGGTCCTGGTCGGCGGCGATCCTGGCATCGGCAAATCCACGCTGCTGCTGCAGGCGGTGGCGAAGATGGCTGCGTCCCTGCCGGTGCTGTACATCACCGGTGAGGAATCGCTGTCGCAGGTTGCCGGCCGCGCGGTGCGTCTGGACCTGCCGCTGGACAACGTCAACGCCCTGGCCGAGACCCAGGTGGAGGCGATCCTGCAACACGCCAGCGTGGCCAAGCCGCGGCTGATCGTGGCCGATTCGGTGCAGACACTGTGGACCGAGTCGCTGACCGCCGCCCCCGGCTCGGTCAGCCAGGTTCGCGAGAGCGCCGCGCGGCTGGTGCGCTTCGCCAAGGAAACCGGCACCGCCGTGTTCCTGGTCGGCCACGTCACCAAGGAGGGGGGCATCGCCGGCCCGCGCGTGCTCGAGCACATGGTGGATGCAGTGTTGTACTTCGAGGGCGAGAGCGGCAGCCGCTTCCGCCTGCTGCGCGCCTTCAAGAACCGCTTCGGTGCGGTCAACGAGCTGGGCGTGTTCGCGATGGGCGAGAAGGGGCTGAAGGAGGTCTCCAATCCTTCGGCGATCTTCCTCTCCGGCGGCAGCACCCAGCAGCCGGGCAGCTGCGTGATGGTCACCCGCGAGGGCACCCGGCCGCTGCTGGTGGAAGTGCAGGCGCTGGTGGATGCCTCGCCGTTGTCCAACCCGCGGCGGGTCGCGGTCGGCCTGGAGCAGAACCGCTTGGCGATGCTGCTGGCGGTGCTGCACCGTCATGGTGGCGTGCTGGTCGGCGACCAGGACGTGTTCGTCAACGTGGTCGGTGGCATCCGCGTGCAGGAGACCGCCGCCGATCTTCCCGTGCTGCTGGCGGTATTGTCCTCGCTGCAGGACCGGCCGCTGGCGGAGAAGACGATCGCCTTCGGCGAGGTGGGCCTTTCCGGTGAAATCCGCCCGGTGCCCAACGGCGAGGACCGTCTGCGCGAGGCGGCGACGCATGGCTTCAAGCGCGCCATCGTGCCCAAGGCGAACGCGCCGAAGACCGGCAGCGTGAAGGGCATGGAAGTGATCGCGGTGGAGCGGCTCTCGGAGGCGATCGACGCGCTGTGACCGGCCTGCCGACCAGCGGTCGGCAGCCTTTATCGGGTGCGCCCGAACACCAGTTCGATCACGAACTGGCTGCCGAAGAACGCCAGCAGCAGCAGCGCCATCGCAGTCAGGGTCCAGTGCACGGCCTTGGCACCGCGCCAGCCGTAGCGGCGGCGTCCGATCAGCAAGGTGCCGAACACGATCCAGGACAGGATGCTGAGCACGGTCTTGTGGACCAGCTTCTGTGCCAGCAGGTCGTCGACGAACAGCACGCCGGTGACCAGGGTCAGCGTGAGCAGTGCGAAGCCGACCGCGATCACCCGGAACAGCAGGGCTTCCAGATCGGCCAGCGGGGGCAGGGCGCGCAGCCACGGGCGGAAGTCGCGGCGGCGCAGGGCGCGCTCCTGCAGCCACAGCATGATCGCCAGCAGGGCGGCCACGCTCAGGGTGGCGTAGGCGAGCAGGGCCATCCAGGCGTGGGTGGCCAGCTGCCAGCCCAGCGGCCTGCTCGGCTCGTGGCCGTAGGCGTGATAGATCCACAGCACGGCCGCGGCCATCGGGAATACCAACACGCCAAGCGCGGCCATGCGTCCACGCGCAGCGACCAGCGAGGTCAGCCAGGCCATGCCCAGGCCGACCAGCGACAGGGCGGCGAAGAAGTGCATGTCCGGGCCGCCGCTGGTGCGCATCGCGACCAGTACGTGATAGCCACCGTGCAGCAGCATCGCCGGCAGCGCCGGCCACAACCACGCCGGTGAGGTCACCGCATCATCGCGGACGACCGCGCGCACCAGCAGGCCGGTGGCGGTCAGGTACAGCAGGGTCGCAATGAGAACGATTGTCATCGTGTCAGTTTCGCATACCCCCGGGGTGCTGGCGATGCCCGGCCGGCCACGCGTTGCGGCCGGTCCGGGAGCCGGGGCGGAACCGTTATACTGGCGGTCTCATTGTCTTTTGTTCTGAACAGGTCGCTTCCATGTTCGAGTCCCTGACCCAGCGCCTCTCCGGCACCATCGAGCGGCTGCGCGGCCGCGGTCGCCTGACCGAGGAAAACATCCGCGAGGCCACCCGCGAAGTCCGCATCGCGCTGCTCGAAGCCGACGTTGCGCTGCCCGTGGTGCAGGCGCTGGTCGAGCGCATCAAAGTGCGCGCGGTCGGCCAGGAAGTGCTCAAGTCGCTGACCCCCGGCCAGGCGCTGATCAAGGTCGTGCGCGACGAGCTGACCGCGGTCATGGGCTCGGCCGCCTCGGACCTGAACCTCAACGTGCCGGCCCCGGCGATCATCCTGATGGCCGGCCTGCAGGGTGCGGGCAAGACCACCACGGTGGGCAAGCTGGCCAAGCACCTGAAGGAAAAGCGCAAGAAGAAGGTGATGGTGGTCTCGGCCGACGTCTACCGTCCGGCGGCGATCGAGCAGCTCAAGACCCTGGCCGACCAAGTCGGCGTGCTGTTCTTCCCGTCCACCGCCGACCAGAAGCCGGAAGCCATTGTCCGCGCGGCGATCGACGACGCACGCAAGTCGTTCGTCGATGTGCTGATCGTCGATACCGCCGGTCGCCTGGCCATCGATGAAGCGATGATGGCCGAGATCAAGGCGCTGCATGCTGCGGTCAACCCGGCCGAAACGCTGTTCGTGGTCGACGCCATGACCGGCCAGGATGCCGCCAACACCGCCAAGGCCTTCGGCGATGCGCTGCCGCTGACCGGCGTGGTGCTGACCAAGACCGACGGTGACGCCCGCGGCGGTGCCGCGCTGAGCGTGCGCTACATCACCGGCAAGCCGATCAAGTTCGTCGGCGTCAGCGAAAAGCCGGACGGCCTGGATGTGTTCCACCCGGACCGTATCGCCAGCCGCATCCTGGATATGGGCGACGTGCTGTCGCTGGTGGAGCAGGTCGAGCAGCAGGTCGACAAGGACAAGGCGCAGAAGCTGGCCGAGAAGGTCGCCAAGGGCAAGAAGTTCGATCTGAACGATATGCGCGACCAGTTGGAGCAGATGCAGAACATGGGGGGGATCGGCGGCCTGATGGACAAGCTGCCGGGCCTGGGCCAGATCCCCGAGCACCTCAAGCAGCAGGTCAGCCAGGGCAAGGAAGTGCCGCGCATGATCGCGATCATCAACTCGATGACCAAGAAAGAGCGCCGCAATCCGGGCCTGCTCAACGGCTCGCGCCGCGCCCGCATCGCGCGTGGTTCCGGCCTGACCCCGGCCGACGTCAACAAGCTCATGAAGCAGTTCCAGCAGATGGAAAAGATGATGAGCAAGATGGCCGGCGGCGGCATGAAGGGCATGATGCGCAGCATGAAGGGGATGATGGGCGCGATGGGTGGCCGCGGCGGCATGCCGTTCCGCTGAGTCCTGCGCGCGTGCATTCCGGGCAGGGGCGGTGCGGCGTATGCTGGCACCGTCTCCTTCCACAGGTGCGCCGCGCGTGAATGGTTCCCCGCTTCTCGAACGCGCCGACAGCTTCTGTCGGCGTTTTGCATTGCAGGCCCCGATCCTGCTCGCGCCGATGGCCGGCGCCTGCCCCGTGCCGTTGTCGGCCGCGCTGGCCAACGCCGGCAGCATGGGCGCGATGGGCGCGGTGTTGTCCCAGCCGCAGGACATCGTGGCCTGGATGACCGATTTCCGCGCGCAGTCGGACGGACCCGCGCAGGTCAATGTGTGGATTCCGGATCCCCTTCCCAGGCGCGACGCCGATGCGGAAGCCGCGACGCGCCGCTTCCTGGCGCAATGGGGGCCGGAGGTGCCGGTCAGTGCCGCCGATGCCGGACCGGCCGATTTCGATGCGCAGTTCGATGCCTTGATCGAGGCGCGCCCGGCGGTGGCCTCGACCATCATGGGCGTGTTCTCCGCGGCGCAGGTACAGCGCCTGAAAGACGTGGGCATCGCCTGGATCGCGTGTGCGACCACCCTGGCCGAAGCGCGTGCCGCACAGGCCGCCGGCGCCGACGCGGTGGTCGCGCAGGGCTTCGAGGCCGGCGGGCATCGTGGTGCGTTCGATCCCGACGCAGCCGAGCGCCAGCTGGTCGGGTTGTTCGCGCTGCTGCCGCGGCTGGCCGACCATCTGGATATCCCGGTCATCGCGGCCGGTGGCATCGCCGATGGTCGTGGCATCGCGGCCGCACTGACACTGGGCGCGAGTGCGGTGCAGGTCGGCACCGCGTTCCTGCGCACCCCGGAGTGCCGCTTGAATCCGGCGTGGTCGCAGGCATTGGCCGAGGCTGAGCCCGAAGACACCTGGCCGACACGCGCCTTCAGTGGCCGCCTCGGGCGTGGCCTGGCCACCGCCTATGTGCGCGCCGCGGCGTCTGCTGACGCACCACCGCCGCGGCCGTATCCGGTGCAGCGCGGGCTGACCGCGCCGATGCGCGCGCAGGCGGGCCGGGACAACAATCTTGATGCAATGCAGGCCTGGGCCGGGCAGTCCGCGTGGATGGCACCGGCACGCCCTGCGGCCGACGTGCTGCAGCAGATGTGGTCCGATGCGAAGGCGTTGCTGGGATGACGCTGTACTGCAATGGCATCCTTGCCAGCACCGATGACCTGGCTGGCGCACTGACCAACTACGGCCATTTCACCTCGTTGCAGGTGCGCGGTGGTGCGGTGCAGGCCCTGGACCTGCATCTTCAGCGGCTGAAGGAGGGCTCGGCCGAGTTGTTCGGCGCCGCGCTGGATCCGCTGCAGGTGCGGGCCTGGATGCACGACGCGCTGCAGGCCGAAGGCGTGGCCGATGCGTCGCTGCGGGTGACGGTATTCTCGCGGCAGTTCGATTTCCGGCGGCCGCTGCAGCCCGTCGCCGTGGATGTGCTGGTGGCCGTCGCGCCGCCGGTGGACCTGCCGCCCCTGCCGCGGCGGCTGCGCACGGTGCGTTACCAGCGCGAGCTGCCGCACGTGAAGCACGTCGGCACGTTCGCGCTGTTCCAGCATCGCCGCGAGGCGTTGCAGGCGGGCGTGGACGACGCGCTGTTCGTCGGTGACGACGGGTATATCAGTGAAGGCACCACCTGGAACGTCGCCTTCGCCTCGGGCAGCACGTTGATCTGGCCGCAGGCGCCCGCGCTGCGCGGCACCCATGAGCGTCTGCTGCAGGCGGGGTGGGGTGAGGATCAGCAGGTGCGCCCGGTCGCGCTGGCGGAGATGGAAGGATTCGACGCCGCCATCGCCTGCAATGCAGCCGGGATCTGGCCGATCACCGTGATCGACGGGGTCGAACTGGGACACTCGGAAGCGTTGTGCGTCAAGGCCCGGCAGGTGCTTGCCCAGGCACCTTGGCAGCGCCTGGCGCCCTGAATGGAACGGCCCGCAACCCCTGTTCAGCTTTCCCACTCTTCACAGGCTTGGAATGAACGGAGGCCGCCGCTATAATCGCCGGCTTACCGCGCCATCCTGGCGACTGGGCAATTGAGGAAACAACACCATGGTCAAGATTCGACTGACCCGCGGCGGCGCCAAGAAGCGTCCGTTCTACCACATCATCGTGACCGACTCGCGCAGCGCCCGTGATGGCCGCAACATCGAGCGCGTCGGTTACTACAACCCGGTTGCCCAGGGTGCCGAGTCCCGCATCGTGCTGGACCTGCCGCTGGTCGACAAGTGGGTCGCCAATGGCGCCCAGATGACCGACAAGGTCCGCAACCTGTACAAGGAAGCGACCAAGGCCCAGGCCTCCGCGGCCTGATCCTGAAGGGTCGCGCCTGCCGCGGCCCATCGGTCTATACAGATGAAAGATACCGAGCGCCGCATCCTGCTGGGCAGGATTGTCGGCGCTTTTGGTGTGCGAGGCGAGATCAAGCTCGAGTCCTGGACCGAGCCACGTACCGCCATTTTCCACTATCAGCCCTGGATCCTGCGGACCCCCGCCGGCCAGGAGAGCACGCTCATCGGGGCGCGCGGACGTCAGTCCGGCAAGCACCTGGTCGCCGTGTTTCCGGGCATCACCGACCGCGACGTGGTCGAGGCGATGTACGGGACCGAAGTCTACGTCGCGCGCAGCGCATTGCCGCCGCCGAAGCCCGATGAGTATTACTGGGTCGATCTGGAAGGACTGCAGGTGCGTACCGTCGATGGCGTCGAACTGGGGCGGGCATCCCACCTGTTCTCGACCGGCTCCAACGATGTGCTCGTGGTGCAGGGTGATCGTGAGCGGATGATTCCGTTCGTGCAGCCCGATTTCGTCGTCTCGGTGGATTTCGAGGCCAACCTGATCGTGGTCGACTGGGATCCGGAGTTCTAGGCCGGATGCGCATCGACGTCGTCACGTTGTTCCCCGAGTTCATGGCGCAATCGGCCGCGCTGGGCGTGGTCGGCCGCGCCGCCGAACGTGGTCTGCTGGACCTGCACGGCTGGAACCCGCGTGACTATGCCGAAGGCAACTACCGCCGGGTGGACGACCGTCCGTTCGGCGGTGGCCCGGGCATGGTCATGCTGATCGAGCCGCTGCGGGCGTGCCTGGCCGCGGCCAAGGCGGCGGATCCGGCGCCCGCGCCGGTGATCTACCTCAGCCCGCAGGGCACGCCGCTGACCCAGGCCAAGGTCCGGGAGCTGGCGGCGCTGCCGCGCATGATCCTGCTCTGCGGCCGCTATGAGGGTATCGACGAGCGCTTCCTCGAGGCCGAGGTCACCGAGGAAATCTCCCTCGGCGATTACGTCCTGTCCGGTGGTGAGCTGGGCGCGGCGGTGATCGTCGATGCGGTGACCCGCCTGCAGGACGGGGCCCTCGGCGATGCCGAATCGGCCGCCCAGGACAGTTTCGAAGGCCCGCAGGGGCTGCTGGACTGCCCGCATTACAGCCATCCGGCGCAGCATGAATGGGGCACTGTCCCGGACGTGCTGCGCTCGGGCAACCATGCCGCCATCGCCCGTTGGCGCCGGCAGCAGTCGCTGCTGCGTACCTCGCTGCGGCGGCCGGACCTGCTCGATGAAAGCCAGTTGTCCAAGGCCGACCGCCTCCTGCTGGAGCAGGCGCGGCAGGCCGTTGCGAAGGATCCGACCCCCTAGCGCGGGGGCGGGATCTTGTTTATAATCCGGGATTGCCATCGGCCTTTTGGGGCCCGCTGGTAGGAATCCCTACAAAAAACGTGCAGCACAGTCCGGTGACTGCATGAGCCCACGTTGTCGAACGACACGACCACCCGAACACTATCGGTGCACCCATGAGCAAGCTGAACAAATCCATCCTCTCGGACTTCGAATCCGCCCAGATCACCCGCGAGCTGCCGAAGTTCAGCCAGGGTGACACCGTCGTCGTCAACGTGAAGGTGAAGGAAGGCAACCGTGAGCGCGTGCAGGCTTACGAAGGCGTCGTCATCGGCACCAAGAACGCCGGCCTGAACTCCGCGTTCACCGTCCGCAAGATCTCGCACGGCTACGGCGTCGAGCGCGTCTTCCAGACCCACAGCGCCATCATCGACTCGGTCGAAGTGAAGCGTCGTGGCAAGGTCCGCGCCGGCAAGCTGTACTACCTGCGTGGCCTGGAAGGCAAGGCTGCCCGCATCAAGGAAGATCTGGCTGCTGCTGCGCAGGCCAAGGCCGCGCGCCTGGCTGCCAAGGCTGCCCAGTAATTCCCGGCTGACAACTCCGGTTGTCGCCTCAAACGGCCACCTTCGGGTGGCCGTTTGCGTTTGTGGCCTCGTGAAGGAGAAACACATGGACCGTTATCCCGCTGATGTTCGTTACGCGCTGCAGGCCATGGCCGACGCCAACGTGCCGGTGGGCATGTGTGCGCCGCCGATGCATCGACTGCTGTGGCGCATGGGGCTGCGCGTGCCGCCCCCGCTGCTCGCCAGCTTCGGTGCCAATCTGCTCGTGATGGGCGGGCTGTTCGGGGTGCTGTGGGGCGTGCTGTGGCGCGCCTTGATGGGGCTGGTTCTTGACCTTGGCTCGCTCACGCCCGGCATCACCGTTGGCAGTGCTGTGATGGCCGGGTTGTTGTTCGGCGTGATGATGGCGCTGCTGATGCGCTACCAGCGCCGGCGCTACAGACTGCCGGCCTGGAAGACCCTGCTGCAGGGACGCGTGGCTTAATCCGGCCGTGCGCTGCCCGCCGGGGCGGGCTGCAGCGGTGTGGTCGGGTTCGGGTCCGCCACCGGCGACGGCGGCGAGGCGGGGACCTCGGCCGGCGCTGCCAGTTCCTCGCGGTGGCTGGGCAGCATGCGCGCCTTGCGCCAGCCGCCCCAGCGGTAATACGCCAGCGACATCAGCATTGCGCAGAACGAGCTCACCGGGAAGCTCCACCACACTGCGTCGGCGCCCCAGCGGTCCTGCAGCAGTTCGGCGAACGGCACGCGGATGCCCCATAGCGAGGCGGCCAGGATCAGCAGCGGCGGAATCACCGCGCCGGTCGAGCGCACCACGCCGGAGATCACGAAGTTCACGCCGAAGAACAGGAACGACCACACCGCGATGTGGTTGAGGTGGCGGGCCACCTCCAGCGCCTGGCTGCCCTCGGGCAGGAACAGGGCCAGCGTGTAGCGGTCGAGCAGGATCAGCGGCAGGATCAGCACGCCGGTCAGCAGGAAGTTGTAGAGCACGCCGCTGCGCGCGGTGCCGCGCACGCGGTCCCAGCGCTGCGCGCCGACGTTCTGTGCGGCCATGGTCGAGCACGCCGCGCCGATCGCCATCGCCGGCATCTGCACGTAGGTCCACAGCTGCAGCGACGCGCCATAGGCGGCGGCGGTGTCGGTGCCGTAGCCGTTGACCATGGTCATCATCAGGATCATCGACAGCGAGATCAGCACCATCTGCAGGCCCATCGGCACGCCCTTGACCACCAGGGCGCGCAGGATTTCGCCATCGATCTTGAACAGCGCCATGTCTTTGCGCCCCAGCCACAGCACATGGCGCTTGTTGCGCATGTACCAGAGCAGGCCGAGCAACGAGAGCGTCTGCGCGATCAACGTGGCCCACGCCGCGCCGGCGATGCCCAGCTGCGGGAACGGCCCGATGCCGAAGATCAGCAGTGGGTTGAAGCCGATGTCCAACAGCACCGAGAGCAGCAGGAAGCGGAAGGGGGTGCGCGAGTCGCCGACGCCGCGCAGTGCTGAGCTCAGGAATGCAAAGGCGTACAGCGTGGGCATCGCCAGGAAGATGATGCGCAGATAGGCCTCGGCCAGCGGCAGGGATTCGGCCGGCGTGCCCATCGCCGCCAGCAGCGGGTGCGACAGCCACCAGCCAGCGATCGCGATCACCACCGACAGGCCGATGAAGAATGTCGCGCTGGTGCCCATCACGCGCCGGGCCTGGGGCAGGTCGCGTGCACCCATGGATTGGCCGATCAGGATCGAGGCGGCCATGCCGATCCCGAACACCGAGCCGATCAGGAAGAACATGATGTTGTTGGCGTTCGCCGTGGCGGTCAGCGCCGCTTCGCCGAGGAAGCGGCCAACCCAGATCGCGTTCACCGAGCCATTGAGCGACTGGGCGATGTTGCCCGCCAGGATCGGCAGGGCGAACAGGAACAGGTTGCGCCCGATCGGGCCCGTGGTCAGGTCAAGTGGCGCTTTGGCCATGTGGGAATGTCCGGGAGCGGGAGGTATGCAAGGGATGTGCCACGCACGATAGATCAGCCGATGTTATGTGCGTGAATCGATAGGACTTCCAGCGTATTCAGAGGCTTGCGCGGGTGTTGGAGGTTCCGATGATTACAGTGGTGTGGTATAAAACTGACGCACATTCATCCACCTATCTAGGGCCCGTCCCCGCCTCGCGCCGTGATTCTGTCTCAGGAGATTGCTTTTGTTACATGGATCGTTGGGCGGCCTGCAGGACGGTAAAGCGTTCCTGCACCGTACGCTGGAAGCGAAGGCAGCGCTGGATGCGTTCTTCAAGCTGGGTGACCTGGTCATCGCGATGCTGGCAGCCGCGGTGGCCTATGTCATCCACTTTGGCATGGTGGCCATCAGTCCTCACGAGCGCGCGATCATCGGGCTTGTGCTGCTCTACGGCCTGCTGTGCTTCTCGCTGTCGCCTCTCTATCGTCAGTGGCGCAGCCGCCCGTTCCTGCGGTGTCTGGGCTTGCTGCTTCTGGTGTGGACGGCGGTGTTCTCCCTGTTTGCCACCCACGCGTTGGTGGTGGGGAGCAGCGACACCGTGCCGGTCCCCTGGTTGTTGACC
>NZ_JBWKWI010000010.1:0-186245 GCF_059422145.1 Stenotrophomonas sp. GW821-FHT01H02A | reverse complement strand
CATGCTTTAGCTTCTGCACTCCGCAGGAATATATCGCAGTCTCCCTTGAGCAACTTCGCACTTCCACTCAAGGATGTTCTCAGAGTTCAATGCAGGAGTGAGAGTGAGTGTGACTTCGCCCGCCACGGGAGTCGTGCTGATCTGCAAGATACCGTTTCCGATACAACTTACGGCTTCGACGTTCTTCGTAGTTCCCGACAAGTCAAGGTTGTTACAGGCACCTTCACCTAACACTGCATCGTTGACGACGTTCTCAGTGACTGCAGCCTTGTATGTTGCCAAGCCAACCAACGCCTCGGTAACCCTCGCCCGAATCGTGTAGTCCTGATAGGCGGGTAGCGCTAAGGCTGCCAGTATCGCGATGATCGCGACCACAATCATCAACTCAATCAATGTAAACCCTTTATGCGACTTCATTCTTTCCCCTGAAGGCTTCCCCAAGCTCTTTTTAGTCAAAGCACTTTTCATGCCAAGCACAAAACTCACGCACCTCTCGCCCCCTAGCGGCGACCAAGTGCATCTCCCCAGCACATGATGACTGAGTAGTGCTAATGCCTAGAAAGCAAAGAAGCCCCTTCCATAGAGAAGGGGCTTCAAGTAACTCATGCAGCTCACTAGTGAACCGCTCTCGACAGTGGCCCTATTAGCCAGCCGCGCGGCATTCCGACGGAACGTACTTGTTGTTCGCGGAGTCGGTGGTGCAGGTCCAGGTGATCACATCATCCGGCACCACACCCGCCACCAAGTCGGCTCCGCCGCTCTGCGGAGTAAGAGTGAGCTCAACGTCCTTGGCCTTATCGGTCATGGTGACGACGATTGCACCGTTCTCGCCGACTACGATCGACGCAACATTGGTGGTGCCGTCTGCGGCAAAGGTGTAGCCCAGTGCCAAGTCAGCGCTGCCGTTGCTAGCATTCTCAGCAACCACAGTCTTTGCTGCCGAAGCAAGCGTTAGGCCCTCAGAAACGCGGGCACGCACGGTGTAGTCCTGGTAAGCGGGCAGCGCGATGGCAGCCAGGATGGCGATGATCGCCACAACGATCATCAGTTCGATCAGGGTAAAGCCCTGCTGCTTCTTCATGAGTACATCCCCTAGAGGTAGAAAAATAGATAGGGCACTGGGCCGTTGCCTGACCGGCGAGCCGGGTGAGCGAGGCGGGCGCCCGTGCGGGTGGATCGAAGCAGGTTGCGTGCCAACAATGCCAGCAATGCTCCCCAGCATTCCCCGGCGCAATGATGGCACCAATCTTCAGGATTGGAACCCCCCGCACAACAATTTGCGACGCATCCGGCAATGTGACCCGCTGCGTCACCTTTTGACACACTTAGTCCAGAGTCGCTACCCAAGCTGGGCGCTCGGCGGGACTGCCAACGCCCCCCGGAACCGGCTACCATGCGGCGAGATAGCCCGCCTGGGGATGGTGTGGCTGGGGAGCCCTGTATGTCTGTCAGTCGTAGCGCGATCAAGAAAGAACCCGTGGCACGCAGCACCACGGAATTGCAGCCTTTTGTCTGGGAGGGGACCGACAAACGCGGCATCAAGATGAAGGGCGAACAGCCCGCCAAAAACGCTAACTTGCTGCGCGCGGAACTGCGCAGACAGGGGATCATGCCCAGCGTGGTGAAGGCCAAGCCCAAGCCACTGTTCGGGTCGGCAGGTTCTCCCGTCGGCGCCAAGGACATCGCCTTCTTCAGCCGCCAGATGGCGATCATGATGAAATCCGGCGTACCCATCGTCAGCTCATTGGAAATCATTGGCAGCGGGCATAAGAACCCGCGGATGAGGAAGCTCGTCGAGTCGGTCCGTACGGACATCGAGGGTGGCTCTTCGCTTTACGAGGCGATCAGCCGTCATCCTATCCAGTTCGACGAGCTCTACCGCAACCTGGTTCGTGCAGGTGAAGGCGCAGGTGTGCTCGAAACCGTACTGGATACAATTGCCACCTATAAGGAGAACATCGAGGGTCTTAAGGGCAAGATCAGGAAGGCCTTGTTCTACCCCGCCATGATCGTGGCCGTGGCCATCATCGTCAGCGCCATCCTGCTGCTATTCGTTGTTCCGCAGTTTGAAGAAGTTTTCTCCAGCTTCGGCGCTGAGCTGCCGGCTTTCACCCAGATCATCGTCAGTGCGTCGCGCTTCATGGTGTCGTACTGGTGGGCACTCCTCGGCGTAGTGCTGATCTCGATTTTCGGGTTCATCTACGCCTACAAGCGTTCGCCGACAATGCAACACACGATGGATCGCTGGATCCTCAAGGTGCCGGTCATCGGCCAGATCATGAACAACAGCGCGATCGCCCGTTTCGCCCGGACTACGGCCGTGACCTTCAAGGCCGGCGTGCCGCTGTTGGAGGCGCTGGGCATCGTCGCCGGCGCCACCGGCAACAAGGTCTACGAGGAAAAGGTCCTGCGCATGCGCGATGACGTGTCGGTCGGCTACCCGGTCAACATGGCGATGAAGCAGGTCAATCTGTTCCCGCACATGGTGGTGCAGATGACCGCCATCGGCGAAGAGGCCGGCGCACTGGACACCATGCTGTTCAAGGTGGCCGAGTATTATGAGCAGGAGGTCAACAATGCCGTGGACGCCCTGAGCAGCCTGCTGGAACCGATGATCATGGTGTTCATTGGTACCATCGTCGGCGGCATGGTGATCGGCATGTACCTGCCCATCTTCAAACTCGGCGCGGTAGTTGGATAATTAATCAATGGCATTTCTCGACCAGCATCCCGGTCTCGGCTACCCCGCCGCGGTCGGACTGGGACTGCTGATCGGCAGTTTCCTCAACGTGGTGATCCTGCGCCTGCCCAAGCGGCTGGAGTGGGAGTGGAAGCGCGATGCGCGCGAGGTCCTGGAAGAACCGGACATCTACGAGCCGCCACCGCCCGGGATCGTGGTGGAGCCTTCGCACTGCCCGCACTGCAAGCACAAGCTGTCCTGGTACGAGAACATCCCGCTGTTCAGCTGGCTGGCCCTGCGCGGCAAGTGCCGGCATTGCCACGCCCCGATCTCGATCCAGTACCCGCTGGTGGAGCTGCTGACCGCGGTGCTGGTGGCGGCCAGCGTCTGGCAGTTCGGCTTCGGCTGGCAGGGCTTCGGCGCGATCGTGCTGAGCTGCTTCCTGGTGGCGCTGTCCGGCATCGATCTGCGTACCCAGCTGTTACCGGATCAGTTGACCCTGCCGTTGATGTGGCTGGGCCTGATCGCGGCCAGCGACAACCTGTACATGCCGGCCAAACCGGCCTTGCTGGGTGCGCTGGCGGGCTATCTGTCCCTGTGGTCGGTGTGGTGGCTGTTCAAGCAGATCACCGGCAAGGAAGGCATGGGCCACGGCGATTTCAAACTGCTGGCCGCATTGGGCGCCTGGTGCGGGCTCAAGGGCATCCTGCCGATCATCCTGCTGTCGTCCATCGTGGGCGCCATCATCGGCTCGATCTGGCTCTACTCGCGCGGCCGCGACCGTGCCACGCCGATCCCGTTCGGGCCGTACCTGGCCATCGCCGGCTGGATCGTGTTCATGTGGGGCGAGCCGTTGATCAACGGCTACCTGAGCTACGCCGGCCTGCGTTGAGGCCGGTGCGATGAGCCGCTTCGTCATTGGGCTGACCGGCGGCATTGCCGCCGGCAAGAGCGAGGTCAGCCGCCGCTTCGAGGCGCTGGGCATCACCGTGGCCGACGCCGACCTGGCCGCGCGCGCGGTGGTGGCACCGGGCAGCGAAGGGCTGGCGCGGATCGCCGCCCAGTTCGGCAAGGACATTCTGCTGGCCGATGGCCAGCTCGACCGTGCCGCGTTGCGGGCCCGCATCTTCGGGTCCGCGCAGGAGCGTCAGGCGCTGGAGGCGATCACCCATCCGGCGATCCGGCAGCTGCTGCGCGAGACCTGCGAGCAGGCGGAGGGGCCGTATGCGATCGCGGCGATTCCCCTGCTCACCGAGGCCGGTGGCCGCCAGCAGTACCCGTGGCTGGACCGGATCCTGGTGGTGGACGTGCCGGTGGCAGTGCAGCACGCCCGGCTGATGCAGCGCGATGGCATCGATGCCGCGCTGGCGGACCGCATGATCGCCGCCCAGGCCAGCCGCGAGGCGCGCCTGGCCCTGGCCGATGACGTGGTGGCCAATGATGGTCACCCGGACCATCTGCAGGCGCATGTGGAGCGGCTGGATCGGGCCTATCGGGATCTGGCGGCGCGGTAGACCTGGCGGAGCCGACCAACGGTCGGCTCTACCGTTTTACGCGGGGGAGAAGGTCAGCGTAGCGATCACGCCGCGACCGGCACCTGGTCGCACATTGACCTGCCAGCCGTAGAGATCGCACAGGCGGCTGACGATGGACAGGCCGATGCCGCCCCCCTGCGAGTGACCCGCGTGGGTACCGCGGTAACCCCGCTGGAACAGCTTGGCGGCATCTTCCTCGCTCAAACCGGGGCCGCTGTCGATCACCTCGACCGCGTTGGCCCCGACACGGACGCGCACCGCGCCTTCCTTCGAGTACTTCACGGCGTTGCCGATCAGGTTGCCCAGCGCGACCGACAGGGCCGATTCCGGCGCATCGATCACCAGGTCGTGGTTGCCTTCCAGGATCAGCTCCAGCGGCTTGCCGCCGAGCTGGGCGCGATGCGATTCCAGCAACTGCTCGGACACCCGGGCAACATTGCTGCTGCCCTGCCCGCGCTCGTTGCGCGAAAGCAGCAGCAGCGCGCCGATCAGATCGGTGCACTGCTGCTCGGCACGCTGGATACGCTGCAGGCGCTGCAGCACCTTGGCATCCAGGTCCGGCCGGGTCAGCAACAGCTCGGTGGCACCACGGATCACGGCCAGCGGGGTCCGCAGCTCGTGGCTGACGTCGGCATTGAACTCGCGGTCGCGCTGCACCACTTCGGTGAGCCGCGCGGAATAGTCGTCCAGCGCCTGCGCCAGCTGGCCGACCTCATCGTCAGGGAAACGCGGTGCCAGCGGCTCGGGCTCACTGGTGCCGCCGCGATAGGCGCGCAGGCGGGCGGCCAGATCGGACACCGGCTTCATCACCTTGGAGGCGGACCACCAGCCCAGCACCAGCGACAACACACTGAACACCAGGACCGAGAAGAACAGCGCGCGGTTGAGCTGACTCTCACCACGGATGCTCTCGGTCATGTCATAGGCGAGGAAAAACCACACATCCGGTGTCTTCCGGACGGCGAGCTTGTAGGAAAACGGCTTGCCGCCATCGTCCACGCCGCTCACGCCATGGATGCCGTCGTTGAACTCGTACCAGTCCGGCTGTTCCTGGCGCAGGGCTTCGAACTTGTCCGAGCGCACCAGCCGCGCATACATCTGCTGCACCGGCAGATCGGGACTGCGCGAGGGATCCGCCGCGAACCGCTTGGCGTACTCGTTGATGTTGCGGTTCATCACATCTTCGACCAGCTGGTTCTCCACGCGGGCGCGGGTCCAGTTGGTGGCGAACGCAAACAGCGTGGTCAGGCAGAAGCCCAACAGCACGAACGAGACAATGATGCGGCTGCGCAGCCGGCGCCGGTACGGCGCGCGGCGGCGCTCCCCCTTCCCCGTCACCGGATCAGGCTTCCGGTGCGGCGATGCGGTATCCGATGCCATGGCGGGTCTGGATCAACGGAACCTCGAAAGGCTTGTCGACCACGGCGCGCAGGCCGTGGATGTGCACGCGCAGGGAATCCGAATCGGGCAGCTCTTCGCCCCAGACGCGGGTTTCCAGCTCCTGGCGGGTGACGACCGCCGGTGCGGCCTCCATCAGCGCCTGCAGGATCTTCAGCGCGGTCGGGTTGAGCTGCAGCAGCTTGCCCTGACGGCGCACTTCCAGCGTATCCAGATTGTACTCCAGATCACCGGTTTCCAGCACCCGGGTCTGCACGCCCTTGCCGCGACGCGACAACGCATTCAGACGCACTTCGACTTCCTGCAGCGCGAACGGCTTGATCAGATAGTCATCGGCACCGGAATCGAAGCCGGCCAGTTTGTTGTCCAGGGAATCGCGGGCAGTCAGCATCAGCACCGGGGTCTGCTTGCGCGCCTCGTTGCGGAGCTTCCGACAGACCTCGATCCCGTCCATGCCGGGCAGGTTGAGGTCCAGCACGATCGCGTCGAACTCATGGACGACCGCCAGGTGCAGGCCGGTGACGCCATCGGCTGCAAAGTCCACGGTATGCCCGCGGTCTTCGAGGTAGTCGCCCAGGTTGGCGGCAATGTCGCTGTTGTCTTCGATTACAAGGATTCGCACTGTGACCTCTGTTTCATGAGGGATTGGCCTGGACCACGATGCTGCGGCGCGTGGCCGCAGCATCGGTTTCCTTGCGCTGCCTGCTGAACGATACAGGCTTGATTGTTAACAGTAGACACCGGGCGATGCGATGCCCGCGTCATTTCGCCCCGATTTTGATGGTCTGGTTGCCGCGCTGCTGGTTGTCCAGCAGCCTGCGGCTGTCCTCGGTGTCGCGCCGGCGCTGGGCGACCGTACGGCAGGTACTCTGCTGCATGTTGCTGCCGGTGACGCGCTCGCGGCGGCAGACCATCCGGCTGTCTTCCTTGGCGCGGGTCATCAGGTTGTTCACCACTTCCTGGTCGTTGAACACCGCAGTGCGCGCCTGCGGATTGAGCTCATCGACTCGGGCGTGGCCTTCCATCTTCATCCGGATACGGCCGATGGCCTGCTGGACGGCGCTTTTGTCCTCGAGGGTCATCTCGCTGTACTTGTCACTGCCAAGGGCCGTTTCCACACGCTCAAGCTGCGCGGCGGCCGGTTCATCGGCACTGAGTCGCACGGTCTCTTCGCTGGATGCCGCCCAGGCGCCACCCGCGGCAAGCAGGGCCATAACCAATACGGTGTATCGACGCATTTTCACAACTCCCATCCTTCCATGAACGAAGCGCTGACTTTACGAGTCCACACGGGCGGTAACAAGGGACCGATGGCAGGGGGAAGAAGCGTCCCCGGAGCTGGAAAAAGGCCCAGGCGTTTCCGCCTGGGCCTGAAGGTGTTTCCCGATTACCGATCCTGCTGAGGAGGGCAGAGCTGCGGTTCGACAGAGCCTACGCCCAGCCCGATTAAACCGATGTTAAGACCGTCCACAACCTTGCAAATACACATCAACCCTTTGTATTTACTGGCTTTTTCAAAGATTCGACATGATCAATGATGCGTCCGGCGAGGTCGGCCTGGCAGATCGCCTCGATGCCCTCCAGGCCGGGGGTTGAATTGACCTCCAGCACCAGGGGGCCGCGGCTGGAGCGGATCAGGTCGACGCCGGCCACGCCCAGGCCCAATGCCTTGGCCGAGCGCACCGCGACCAACTGCTCGGCCCGGCTGGCCTTGGCCGCACGGGCGCTGCCGCCGGCATGCAGGTTGGAGCGGAAGTCGCCCTCCGGCGCCTGCCGCTGCATTGCTCCGACCACCTGGTCACCCACCACCAGGCAGCGCAGGTCGGCGCCCTGCGCCTCGCCGATGAACTCCTGCATCAGGAAATTGGCATACAACCCGCGCAGCGCCTCCACGATGCCGCGCGAGGCGCTGGCCTTTTCGGTCAGGATCACGCCGCGGCCCTGGGTGCCCTCGTTGAGCTTCACCACGTGCGGCGGCCGGCCCAGCATCGAGAGCAGATCGACCGTGTCGTCCGGGTTGTCGCCGAACACCGTGATCGGCATGTCGATGCCCTTGGAGGCCAGGATCTGGTGCGCGCGCAGCTTGTCCCGCGCGCGCAGGATGGCATCGGACGGGTTGGGCGTGCGCGCGCCCATCATCTCGAACTGGCGCAGTACAGCCGTCCCATAGCGGGTGACCGAGGCTCCGATGCGCGGGATGACCGCGTCCACCCCGGTGATCGGCCGACCCTTGTAATGCATGGTGAAGCCGTCGGCGGCGATGCGCATGTAGCAGCGCAGCGGATCGAGGATGCGGACGGTATGGCCGCGCGCACGTGCGGCCTCCACCAGGCGACGCGTGGAGTACAGCTTGCTGTTGCGGGAGAGGATGGCCAGTTTCATGGCGGGTGCGCAGGGGCTGGAAAGCGCGAAGCATAGCGTGTGGCGGAGGTGGCGCGATGACGTTGGCCGGTGGGTTCCCCCCGAGCGAACGGACAGGGTAGCGCGTGCCCACAATGGCTCGCAGATCTGTAGGCACAAAGAAGCGCGCATACAGGCCAGCTAAGCGCGAAATCATCAAGGGCTTGGGCAAGATTGATACCTCGATTGATACCTCAAGGGGCATCGCTCGGAATCATCAATCGGTCTGAATCTTCAACCCAGTCAATCAGTTGCGAACTGAGAGGTGGAAGTGGAGCGGGTGAAGGGAATCGAACCCTCGTCAGTAGCTTGGGAAGCTCGTGATTTTCATTGTTAATTCAGTAACTTAAGCATCAAAACCGCTCCGCAATCGGACAGCGAACGCGGCGATTTTCGCCGTGTTTTCTTGGGTGCTTCCTCTGATTGCGGAGCGGGAATCGCCGGTCCCAGACACTTGCAATGGCCCCTTAGCTGACCAGAATCCGCACCCAGAACGACACCGTGATGACCGCCGCGCCCATAGCGAACAACCCGCTCCCAAGGAGCAGCCAGGTCACGACCTTTCCCAAATTCGGCTTACGCCCGCAATTGCACAGCTTCCATATCCATGCGAGCAATCGTAGGGGCCAAGGCCTAGCCCGATGAAGGGCGGCCTCAAACGCTGCGAGGCCAACGACCGGCACTCTGATTTCGTCGAACTGCCGCATCACGCCTACTGACGCCTCCATCGCCCCAGCCATCGTGCAGATGAGGCTACCGAAGAACTTGGAGATGAGCACCAAGCCCAGAACCAAACCGAACCACGGCATCCCGTCCCTTATGCGGTCTGTGTCGATCAGCCACTGGATCTTGTCGGCGTTGGCCGCTGCAAGTCCCATCGCCGCCGCTGTACCGGCCACGAACCACGTCACAAACACGTCGAGCGACCGAAAACCCCTATCGGCGCCTGCGGCCAGGATGCTGGCCACGAACGCGTTCGCAATTCCCTCATCCGGGTCAGTGTCCATCCCGTCCCCCTTCGAAGTATGGAGATACGACAATCGCCGCTGACCCCTACCATGTCAAGGTCGCGGAAGATCAATAGAAACAACGACTAAGCCGATCATCCGCGATCATTGGCGGCCTACGGAAATCAATGACTTACCCATGGCCTGGGGTCAGTTTGGGGTCAGTCCATCAGGCGGCCTGGTCGTCGTCCAAGGGCTGCAGCCGGTTGGCGATACCGTCGAACCGCGCGGCCTCGGCGCGGAGGCGATCAGCGCCACGACGACGCGTCGCCCTCGCCCGCCAGTCACCGCTGCGAATGCTGTCCAGATCGTCGGCCTGCTGCCATAGCGAAGCCGCCCTCGCGCGCGCCCAGCGCGCCTTGCCGATGCTATTTTGGTCCATGGAACCACTGTCGCCGCCGGCGGTCGCACGCGCCGATACGGAGGCAACGCCGGCTGACTGCCTACCAGGTCCGGTTCTTTCGCTGGGCCGCTCGGGCCACTTCGCGCTGATCGATCTCGAGGCGAATGCGCTGTTGATGCCTGACCGCCCACAGCTCAGACCCGATCACGCCCTGCTCGTAGCTGGTGCATAACCGGCGGCCGCGGTGCTGGTCGTCAAGATGACGGTCCACCTCGACCCACCAGACCTTATCGTCCACGCGCTGCGATAGCCGCAGCACCTCCGTCATGCCGCAGTAGATGGCATCGGGGAGTTCATCAGCGCGGCTGGCGACCGAGCGCCATCGGAAGTCGGGAGGAAGCATGCGCGCAGGATACGGACCGGGATCTCAGATTCCGCGACTGGCCGTAACCGGCCTGCGAAGGGGTCGGCGGGGCGCTGCTCAGGCGCCCCGGCACCCGGGCTGAGCTGCCTGCGGCTCCCGGATCCGACAGGGATATGTTGCCGGCAAAAGGAATTCGACGCCATCGGGTTGATCTGACATGCGACTAAGAAAAGCCCCAGTGGTCGCTCAGCACGAGCGACTGACGCCTGTGCTGAGCGCCCCGACCAACTGAGCCGGTGGCAGGCATAGGAAGCCAGGGCTAAGAACGCTTCACCCTTCGCTTTTCGGTCGAAGATCCGGCGCACCGTCTTTCTTTAGCTGTTCCAAGCTGGACTTGGTCCGCTCAAGATGCGCCTTCTCCACATCCAACTCAACAATAAACTCTCTGATATCTATCCAAACGGAGGGTACATACATCGCGGCACTCAACAGAGCACCTGCGGCGACGCCGAACGCGCCAGCAACCATCCGAGAGGCCCACAGGCTTTCGCCGAAGAAGCCGCTAACGTGGGCCGCTATCAACGGCAAGATGATGGCCGCCACTATCGACCAAAGCTTCGCGACTTTCTTCTTGACAATTTTATCCAGCTCAAATCTTTGACGCCAAGACAGCTTACCTATGCCCGCCGTATCCGAAACGAGCTTATACAACACAGCTGTAACCAACGATGCCACGATCGCTGAAACAGGCCACAAGGCAACCATCAAACTGCGCGCTTCAGGCAAAGGAACTTTGGCGAAGACGCACCAGCCCACAACTCCAGCGACGAGCACAACAAGCGCGAGAACAAGAAAATTCTTGCCTGCACCCTCAGAATGATGACTATACATGGCGATCATGTCCCTACCACTTTCCCCTCAATCGCGCCCACAAGCCATTGGTTCAGCTCAATCCAAACTTGTGGCTCCATCAATCGTCCATCAGCGTGAGCTCCAAAAGTCATTGGCTTCGACACCTTAATGTCCTGCCCTTTTAACTTGCCGCCGCCTTCTAGATTCACCACGCACGTGTCTTCATCAAAATGGCGTCCAGCGATGGCTAGTGAGTCCATGAGCTCCAACCCCTCTTTGGTCTTCTTGCGGTTCCGATAGTCCAGAACCATCTTGAAGCCGACGTGAGTTTTTTGTTTCAACGGCGCCTTAAGGCTAGCGTCGGCGAATATCGGACCAAAAATCTGAGTAACGGCGTCTGCCACCGGACCGATAGGCTTGAGGAACTTATAGCCAGGTGTAGTCTCTCGATCTTTTGTTTTCCGCAGCGTTTGAACCCGTCCAACTTCCTCGAACTCTACCTCGCCGCCGATCTCAATAGATTTCACGTGAGCGCGAGCGACGCGATTGGCTGCAGACTCAGACTGCTGATCCGCGAGAAAAAGATAGTTCCCTAAGGCAGTAACCTCAGCTTCTCTGAGCAGCCAGTTGAGATGCTTCTCAAGATGAGATGAGCGCAGTGATGTACTGCCTAAGAACATTACATGGTTCTCGAACAGCGCCACGTAAAGAATCGACTCAACGAACTCGCGGGGACCCGCAGCGCCAGAGGCGACAGGGACGGACCCCAACTGGTAGTCACCCGTAACAGGATCGAGCTCCAAATATTTCTGCTGTTGACCAGGGGTATACAACATCAACTTTCCCACAAGCATGCTGTTTGAGATGTGAACCCCACTCAACACAGTTGTAGTTCCGTCGAGAGAGTTCACTTGCTCACGGTTATGCACCGTTCCCAGCTTAGAGACCGCTGCCGCAACAAGGCCTTGAAGATCAGTTGTCTTCGGGTGCGTAAAATCGGCGCGTTTGTACTGCATCGTCGACTTTCTTTGCGGCGTTTTAACAACTTTCGCCACCTTAGGCGCACTCTTCTTTGGCGCCGAAGCGCCTGCTTTTGCTGCAGCCATGCCCTGATACATCCTTCCATGTGAATGAGTGAATCATCTCACCCATCGATGAGGATTTCGAGTGTGGTGCCCCACGGCATAAATTCCGGGGAGCGCATCAACCAGTGAGGCTCCCACGAGCGAAAACCTATGTCATTGATGCGCCAACCATTTCTCAGACCAGTCACACTGCGACAGGCTACCGGCCGCCCCTGGTAGACACGGAGCCCCGTCCCCCTGGAGCGACATCTTTAGCTCTCTCTGGCTGCCCCAGAAGTCACCACTAACCGTTCATCTTCGTGTGCAACCCTCAGGCGTCCCCTGCGTAGAGTCATGTGCCATGTGCGGCCGATTCGTCCAGACCCCGATCCGAAACGCTGACACTCTGGGCTTCCCCCAGCTGGTCGGCGACCTCATGTCGATCCCGGAGAGCTACAACCTGGCGCCGACACAGCGCGCGTCCGTGATCCTCGATCGAGGCACCGGCCTGCAGGTCACCCGCCTGTCGTGGGGTCTGCTCCCCTTCTGGGCCAAGGCCAAGAAGCTGCAGGGGTCCACTATCAATGCCCGGATCGAGACGGTGGCCACCAAACCCGCCTTCCGGTCGGCCTTCAAGAAGCGCCGCTGCCTGATCCCCATGGCCGGGTACTACGAGTGGTCGGTCAACGCCGAGGACGGCAAGAAAGATCCGTGGTTCATTCACGCGACCGGGCCACTGCTGGCGGCCGGTCTGTGGGAAGACGCCAGCCCCCTGCTCGACCCGGACGGCCTCGGGACCTTCACCGTCATCACCGGCGACAGCAGCGGGGTGTCGGCCGATATCCACGACCGCATGCCGGTGTGGCTGACCGCCGGACAGGTCGATGAATGGCTGACGGCCGAGCCAGAAGACGCGATGGCCATGCTGCTGGCCAGCGAGCCGCCGGCCATGGAAGCCTATCGCGTGAGCCGCGCGGTCAACACGCCGCGAAACAACCAGCCTTCCCTGCTCGACCAGGTTGCCTGATCAGGCGGCGGCCTCGCTCGCATCTTCCACCGCGGTGAAGGCATAGACCTTCCCCACCGCCAGCGCGACGGCGTCTGCCGGCGAAACCGTCAAGTTCAGTTGCGGCACGCCCGCATCGACAGGCACGAAGTTGAGCGTGACCGCACCTGGCTGGTCGGCGGTTTCCATCTTCATCTGCAGCTTTGCGCGAAATTTCATGGGTCTCTCCAAGTTGCGCGGTGGCAGGGGTACGCTGGCCACCGCTTCAGCGGTTACTGCTCGACTGACACCAGAGAAAGGCTCTGCGTGATCGTCTGTTGATTGAAGCTTCCCGACTGGTGGGTCACGTCCTGGGCGGTGAATCCGACGATCTCGGCCCGGTAGCTGCGTTGCGCAGATCCGTCCGCGTTATCGTTGATCGTCATCGAGCCGGCCCAGGTCGAGGTTGCGTCATCGGGGCCGTCGACCTCGTTAAGGATCCGAACGCCGCCGCCGGCGGTGAACTGTTGCCAGAACTGCTCGGCCTGACCGTTGATCGTCCGATATACATTCACCGTGCAGGTGTTGGCCCCTGCCCCGGCCACAAAGCCGTCACTACCGAAGGCAGACTTCCGTCGGTTGTGGTTGCGCGAGAAGCTGATGACGACGCTCTTGTTCCGACCGTTGGTGCTGAACATCCCCGTTGTGACCGACGTACCGACCGTGATGGTGGTGGTCGACTGGACAGCGTTGCGCAGGACGCCCGCGGCTAGCGACCCTCCCCAGTAAGCGTTGCCGTTGACGTCCATCCAAACAGTCGCATTCGACTTGCTTGCAGCAGCTGCGCCGACGTTGGGGCCGAAGTAGTCCATCAAGCCTTCACCGCCGACGCCGAACCCATTACCGATGATCCTCTGGCTGTTGCCCTTCCAGGTCCGAATGTAGCCGTCGCGCACCTCCATCCCATCCACCGCACCGTCCGGCGAAAGCACGCGTAGAACGGTGGCGAGGATGTCGAATGACACGACGTTCCCGTTGTTCTTGATCTGAAGGCCACCGACCTGGCCGTTCGCGCTGACGAACAGGTCATAGCCCGCGAACGTCTCGCTGCCACCGACACTCCAGGGGGATGGCCCCTTCTGACCCTCCTGCATCTGCTCAAGCATCGGCTGAACAGCCCAGAGATACGGATTGGTGTGCTGCGGCCCGGTTGCAGCAGCAAGAAAGCCGGCACAGACCTTTCGAGCGTTGGGCGGTGCTACACCCGACACGAAGACTCGGGGCAAGCTTGCCAGCGTCGGGAACTGGGCACTCTGTGGAGGCAGCGGATCGCTGTGGTCATTGCGGATCAGCTGGCTATTCTCGTCGTAGAAATACAGCACGACATGCCCAATGCATCGGAACGGATTGAGCCATGCTGATGCGCAGTAGCGTTTGCCCGGCTCGGCGGCCAGGGCTACCTGGTTTCGCACGTACCCATACCGCGTTTGCCCCGCAGGTGGGTTAGCGAAATTGACCGCGCGAATGCCGATGGAGTTGGTGCCGGCAGGCCAGTATCGAGGATTCTCCAGATTCACGACTGGATCAATCCAGAACACCGAATCGTTCCACTCCCACACCCATCCGCGAGCGCCATCCTTGAATGACGCATTTGCAAGCATGTTTCCGCCGCCCTGGATCGATGAGTCGACGCGCGCAGTGAGCGTCGCCACCACACTGGCATCCGCCTTGTTGGCGACGTTTGCCCCTACCTGAGTGACCTGCTGGCCAAGAGAAGTGATCAGCCCACCTTGCTGAGTAACAGTTGCGTTCGTGGCCTGCAGTCCGTTGGCGGTAGCATCGGCGGTGCTTTGTGCGCCGTATGCCTCCGTCACATCCTGCAACAGGAAATCGTCCCAGAGTAGCTGCGTCGCACTCGTAGTGGCCGCCGCACTGTTCAGTTGCAATACGGCCTGATTCTTCCCGGCGGCGATGCGAATGTATCCGCTCACCTTCACCCATCCGTCCTCAGGGATCGAAGACAGGCTGATGCTCTGAAAGTTGGGATACGTAGGCGACACACCATTGGTACTCGTGGCGAATCGCAACTGCACGGTTCCCGCGGCGGGGCCGATGCGTTTTGCCCATGCTTCGCAGTAGTAAACCCGATCGGGCATCACGTCGTACGTCTGCAAGGTCACCGAGCGGACGTTGGAGGCGAACGACACCTGCAGTGCGTTACTCCCGGTTCGGCCGCCCAGGGCCACAACTGCCCAGGAATGGATCGCTGTGCCTACGGCGCGACCCTCGAAGCTGCCGTCGAGCACCATGTTGCTGCCCGAGCGATTCGCTTGTGCCAAGCCGGCATTGACGCTCGTAATCGCCTCTCCTTGGGAAGTCGTCGTTCCCTCGAGCGCGGTCACCTTCCCGGTCAGCGTACTGGTGGCCGCTGCGGTGGCATCCAATGCCTGGGACATCGCCCGCTTGTCATTCATGCCAATCGGCACGCCGTTCAGCACCTGCAATGTGTACTCACACCATTGGTCCAGTCGCCCAGACGGCGCGGGCGGACATAGAAGTTCAGCACCGCTGGATGCTCCGAGCTTGCGACGCCCCACAAGAATGTACATGCGCACGCCGTTGACCAGTGAGACAGCGCCAGGCGACCCTCCGGCGTCAATCAACGCAGCCCGCAGCGCCGCTGCACCGGAAGACGCGCCTTGGATATTGCCGACGCTGTCGCTGGTGTAGACGATGAAGTACTGGTTCTCGGGAATGGCTGCTATGAAGTCCGCCATTGCCTGACCGCTGGCATTCGCGTCCGCGTAGGTATCGAAGCCGTTTCGCGGTCCGACCGAGCTGTCCCCGTTGATCAGGCATACCCCGAACCCACGCCCCGCCATCCCCACGAGAGAGCCCGCTGCATTGCGCACGCCGGAACCCCGCGGACCACCCGAAGGCGAGCCGCTGAGTCCACTGTTGGACGTGATCTGGAAGCTTTTCACCTCCCCCTGACCGAGCAGCTGTGCGCTGACGCTGGTCAGCGCGGTGCCCTGGCTGGTCACTGTGTTGCCGAGCTGGGTGACTTTGCTGTCCAGAGTGGTCAGCGCGGCATTGCTGGCCTTCCCCGCAATGTCTGCCTGAACCTGGGTCAGCGCATTACCTTGCGCAACCAGCGTCCCCTCGATGACAGAGGTGCGGGTGCTGATGGACTGAAGTCCGGCAGCGGTCAGCTCATTCGCGGCTTGGTCGGTGACGTCGTAGATCTCGATTCGATCGAAGGCAACCGTGGCACCGACCGTCGTCACATAGGCGGTGAACCGCGCCTCGATGCGGGTGGATCCAATCTCAGACCAGTCAACGGTGTAGCGCTGCCATGCCGTATTTGTCACCGCGACAGTCACGTCGGATACGCCTTCGACCAGCGCAGCATCGCGCACGTGCTGGCGCATCAGCACATTGCCGCCCGTCCCCACCGCCTTGGCCTTGAAGATGGCCCTGAACCTGCGAGGAGCCTTGACAGGCTGCCAAGCAGCCTCATTGGGCGCGATCCAAGGAGACGATGCGGTCGAGCCTCGACCAATCACCACTCCAGGACTGCTGTCACCAGTGGCGGCGCCCCACTCGATACTGTTCCCGGCAGGCCCCACGTTCCGGGTCCACCACTCCATACCGGTTGCGAAATTGCTGTTGGGGACGATGTTGTCCCCAGTCATTCGCAAGCCGGTCAGCTTGCTGTTGACGGTCGTTGTGGCCTGGGCGTTGGCTTGGTCGGCGGCGACCATCGCTTCCTGTAGCGCAGTGACCGTTGCAGTGGTTGCGAGCTGGCCTGCGCCCGCAGGCATCCGTGCCTCCATTGTGCTGATGCGCTGAACCTGCGAACTGTCGGCCGCCACTCGCGCGGCGCGCTCGTCCCCCACAAAACCCTGTGCCTGAGTGAGATCACTACCGGTGTAGTTGCCGCGCATCTGCACGGCGAGCGTGTTGCGCTCGTTGGCCTCAGCTGCCAGTGCCGTTACTCGGGCTTGGCGTTCCTCCTGAACCAGCGCCACGCTGGCACCAGGAGCGGGCCGGCCGATGGCGATGTAGTCGTACTCGACATAGTCGTTGATGTTCTGACCGCGGGTGAGCGCGATACGCACCTGTCGGATCGGCGACGGACCGGACCACGGAATATCGCTGATATCCACGGTGGCTACGCCGGCAGCATCGAACGCCGGCTGCGCGATTGTTGTCGACTTCCCGTCGTCCCACGCCTGATCAGCCTCCGTCGTCCAGCGGACCAGGCCAAGCCAGACCGGATTGCCGGTCCTGCGCATGCGCAGCTTGATGAACCGATAGGCGTTGCCGTCGATCCCCAAGGCAGCGGGCGACTGTGCATAGGATGCGCTGTTGTTGGTCGGACGGAGCCATCCATCATTGAGAGCCGGCGCTCCGCCGTTGCTGCCCCACCCCTCTACCGAGGCCGTAAAGTGCCAGATCGCCTTGCTGTCGAACTGTGTCCCGCTACCTGCGGCCACCTCCGACAGCGCGCGCGACAGAGAGTCAAAGCCGTTCTGCTGCGACTCGCTGACAGCGGTGATCTCCGCTTGGCGTTCCAGCCTCTCGTTCAGCAACCCAGTTGCCCGCGCCTGCCCCTCGGCCGCCACCGCGTCCATGGCTTGCCCGATCTGGGTGACGCGCGTCTGCGCCTCCAGCACCAGGCCAGCATTGACCAAGCCGATATCGCGGGCACGGGCAGCCGCCTCGTTGGCGTCAGCCAGCGAGCGGTCCACGATTTCCTTGTCAAGCTTCTGCTGAGCTGTGACCAGCTGAGCAGTGGTCGGCGCCGGCGTTGCCTCGACCACCGCGCCCTGCCCCGGCTTGCCGCGCACCGATGCGGTGATGCGGAAGTACCATTTCTGCCCGCTCCCATCGCTGTAGAGGTAGCGGGTTTCGGTGGTGCGGTGGATCTCTGTCCACGGGCCGTCCTGAGTCGGACCGCGCTCGATGATGTAGACCACCCCGGCTTGGTCGACAGCGTCCCACTCGATCAGGACGCCGTCGGCCACCGGCTCGGGGGTCACACCTTCAATCGGCGGAGTCTCCGCCGACACATGCACCGTCGGGAACCAGGACGAGTTCTGTGCCGTCACCGGTGTGACGGACGGCAGCGCGCCCGCCCCGATATCGATCAGGGTGATTTTCCTTTGCTGCATTGGGGATTACCTTGCGTTGAGTGCTTCGCGCATCGCGGAGCTGCTGCTGGTTCGCACGCCTTGCGTGGTCACCGCCAAGAGGTTTCGGAGCAACTGGTTTTGCTCTGTCAGCAGCGCATTGCCCTGCTGCACGGCCGTGGTCGTCTCGGCCTGGCCTTTCCCATCCACCACCAGGTCGAACACCGCCCGGCTGAAGTTGTCCGGCAGCGCCTCGATTACGTCAGCCAGCTTGCCCATGCTGGTTCCGTCATCGAGGTCGAGGTTCCCCACCTTCATGCTGTCGATCAATCCGGTGACCTGGCCGTAGAGGCTGTTGTAGTCCTGGCCACTGGCATACAGGTTGCGGCCGAAGCCCAGGGCGGCCTGTGCGGCCGCCTGAGCCGCGCTGCTGTCGCCGCCGGACACTGCGCGCTCCAACTCCCGCATCGTCTCCTGCAGCTTCTCCTGATCGGTCAGCGGCGACAGGTCGCTGATCGACAGCCCGTACTTCATGGCCTTCTTGTCGGCATCGATCTGGGCCTGCAGCTTGCCCATGTTGGTCGCTCGCAGCGCCTCGATTTTGGCCAGGTCTTCCGCCCTGGCGCCGGACAAGCCGAGCGCCTTGGCGTAGTCATTGGCCGCCTTCACCTGCTGGCGGTACGTGCGCTCGATGGTCAGCGCCTGCGACTGGTACTGCGTCAGGTTGCCGGTGAGCAGCTGCGTGGACACGTCGGCCATCAGCGTGGCGTAGTTGCCCAGCAACCCTGTGACCTTCTCGATCTGGGTGGCCAGATCCGTGCCGGCGAGGCCAGCCAAGTCCTGGAAGTAGTCTACCGCCTTGTTGACCTTCTCGATCTCCATGCTGTTGAGCGCCCTACCCAGCTCGTCGGCATCGCCGACGGCCAACGCGATAGATGCGCTCAGCGCGGAGAACACGTCGGCCGATTCAAAGTAGCCGTCGAGTTGGTTGCCGAACCCGGCCGCACGCACTGCCTCGGTGAACAGGCGGTTCTGCATGTCGGCCAGGTAAGACTCCAGCTGCTGCTGTGCCTCGGCAGAATCGGCTGACAGCTGCAACTTGCCCAGACTGACGCGCACCCCGGCGAGCTGCTGAGTCAGGTCAACACCCATCTGCTTGCCCAAGCCCAAGGTTGCACCGCGGATCTGCTGTGCTGCCAGGTCGAACGTACGATTGATGCCAGAATCCAACTCGCCGTATTGGGTCCACTTCTTGTCACTACGGAACCAGCCGCCCTTCTGCTTCACGTCCGCGTAGCTCTGGCCGTCCAGGCCATCGAACCCGTAGGTGCCAGTGAGGCCTTGGCCGGTGACCTTAGGTGCGCTACGCCCGAAGGCTTTGCCGAGCAGCGAGCTGCCAGAGAAGATCGCGGCGGTCTTTCGGCTCATACCCAACGCCCGACCGATGACGTCCAGTGACATGCTGTCCAGCATGACGGGCGTAAGCAGGCCAGCGGAGGCAATATGCCCGCGATTCAGCAGGGCCATCTTGTTCTGATGCTCAAGACCGAAGCCGTCCTTGTAAGCACTGCCGGCCATCTGCATGCCCATCGCGATCAGGGCAGCGTACGGCGCGAATGCCGCGACCGCCCCCAACGCACCCGTTGCCGCACCCGCAGCGCCCGAGGCCGCCCCACCAACTGCGGCAGTGCCGCCTCCCGTGAACGCGGCCACGTTGTTGCCAAAGCCCATCAGAGTGTTGGCACCAGCTCCTGCTGAAGATGCGGCGCCGGCGCCGAATAGCCCCTGCCCCTTCGAGAGCAAGCCGGCGACTGTACCCGCACTCTGGCCACCGCCAGCGGTTCCATTCCCTCCGAAAAGCCCCATCAGGCTCTGCAGGCTGAGTCCCCCACCCTGGCCACCGCTCAGGCCATTGACGATCTGGGTCTGGATCGGGATCACCAGCTTCTGCTGCAGCAGCTGGCGCGCGAGGTCGCGCAGTCCCTGCTTGGCCACGTCCTTCAGGTCATCCCACAGGCCGTTGAAGTCGCGCAGCCCACCGGCAACGAAGTCCGCCATCGCATCGGCAGCATCGCCGACACCGTAGATCACCACGTTGGCCCACGCCTCAACGTTGGCCGCTGCCTCTTCTACCCGCAGCGACAGCGCCGCAGACGCATCAGCGGCGGCCAGCATCGACCGCTCGTATTCTTCGTAGCTCGCCGCTCCCTTGGCTAGTGCCAGGGCTTCCTTGCCGCCGGCGGCCTCGACCGCCTTCTGCAGTTCCTGCCGCATGTCCCGCTCGTTGAGCAGCTGCCGGCGGTAGAGCTCGCGCGCACGGCCGATCTTACCCAGCATGGCCAACTCGCCGTCCATGGTCGCCAGCAAGGCCTCAGGGCTGGCCATAGCCCGATCAACCTCCGCCGCCACCTTGGCGTATTCCATTGCGCTTTGGGCCATCAGCACGTTGGCATCAGCCTGGGCGATGTTGCCCTTGGCCAGCGCGGCGTTGTACTCGGCCATGTTCTGCAGGTGTTTTGCCATCGCCTCGTCGAGCGGACCATTCATCGCCGCCGCCGCCAGCTCAGCCTGCTGGCGATAGCGCTCAAGCGCCTCGGTCGCCGTCTTGTGCTCTTTGATCGCCGCCTTGTCGCCCGCCTTCGCGGCCTGAGCAGCCTTCTGCGCCGCCTCCGTCTGGCGGATCAAGTTCAAGCCCAGCGCGATCTGTTTGTTGTACTCAGCGCGCTGTTCCGCGCTCAGCTTGTCCGCGCCGCCGGCGGCGTTGATCTTCTGGCCAACGTCGACCATGAACGCTGCCTCGGCGCCTTGCTTCAGGCGCACCAGGTTGACGAGCTGGCCGTCGATACTGGACTGCAGGGACTTCAGGTGCTGGTCGATCCCATCAGAAGCGGCCTTGGACGCCACTGCCTGGCGATTCAATGCTGCGGTGGTTGCGTCCGTTTGCCGTTCTGCGTCATTGCTGGTGCCGATGAACGTGCCGAGCAGCTGATTCTGCTGCTCGTACTTCAGGCCCAGCGTGGCGGCTGATGCGGTTTGCTCAACGAACCTGTCGGTAATTCGCTTGGCGGCGGGCGCACCATCCAAGAGTTTGGCGTTGGCATTGGCGAGCTCAGCAGCGAATTGATCTGCGCTGACCTTCCCGGCCTGCAACTGCTCGCGCAGCGCGCGCACCTGCTTTCCATACTCACGAGCGGGGATGCCACCGACCTCGCTGTTCGCTACGCCATACATACGATCAATCGCGCTGGCGATCGCGTCGTAGCCCGCTTGCATTTCCTTCTGCAACCGCAGGATCTCGCCCGCCTGCTGCTGCTTGTTGAGCTCGCGGAACTTCTCGATGGTGTCGTCCATCGTTCCGTTGAAATCGATGAGCGCTCCCTCGGCATCCTTGGTGCTTTCGCGGATCACCCACCAACCGGCCGCTGCGGTGGCGAGTGCAGCAGCGATGCCAACCGGGCCTCCAAGGGCAGCGTAGGCAGATGACAATCCCTGCGCGGCGACGCGGGCGGCGGTCTGTGCCGCGGTGAGACGAACCGTTGCTGGGACCATCCCCATCATGCCAACCGACGCGCGATTGGCGACGACTGCGTTGGTCGCCCAAAGCGTATTGAGGGCAGCAAGCCCCTTCGTCAGCTTCCCGCCGGCGTAGAACACGCCCAAGCCGACGCCGAGCGGGACCGCCGCCGCTGCCACAACGCTGAGGTTCTCAGCAAACGAGTTGACCGCTGCGGTAGCCGCGGCGATCCCGCCGCTCTGTGCCTGGCTACCCAGAAGGTCGTTGAATGACTCCTTCAAGCCGATGAGCGCGCCACCGAGCGTCTCCCGCGCCGCCTTGGCCGCTCCCTCGTATGATTCCTCCATCACTCCCATGACGATGGCCTGCGCCTCGCCTAGCCGTCCGGCCGCCTCCAGCGACGCCAGCATGTCCTTCTGCTGCGCGGTGAACTTGAAGCCTTGCTTGGTCAGCGCAGAAACACCCTCGGCCGGGTATTCCAGCGCCTTGCCGACGGTCTCAGCAGACTGCGTAATGTTCTCGCCCAGACGCACCGACTGATCGATCGCCAGCTGCAGCGCGCGAGGGAAGTTCTCACCGATGATGCCGGTGTAGGACAGCAGCCGCGTCTGCGCATTGACGATCTCGCCCGACGAGTGAATCGTCGCTTTGGCCATCTTGTCAGCCATCTCGACGAGTTGCTTGCTGTTGAAGCCAGCGGCCTGTCCAGTGGACTTCAAAGCCGCGTTCAGCTGTGCCAGCTCGTTCTGGGCGTTCACCGTCTCGGAAATGAACTTGCCGAGCAAAGCGCCACCGCCGATCGCGCCGAAGCCTTTAGCCAAGGTGGCCATGCTCAGATCTATGCTCGTGACAGAGACCTTTGCGTCGCGGGCCGCCTGAGCGAAGCTGTCGGACATCTCGCGCTGCATTTGCCGCATGGCCCGCGCCGACCGATCAGATGCCCGAGCTGCCTTGCCCAAGTCACGCTCAAAGCTGCCCGTTTCGGCGAGCAGGTCAACCGTCAGGGTGTAAAGGGCCATATTCCGTCCATAAAAAAGGCCCGCACATGGCGGGCCTGGTCACAGCGGAGCCTCGAGGGCTACGCGACTATTTGATGTCGAGCTTCCGCCCGATAGCCTCAAGCCATCGAAGCGTCGTTCCCGCTCTGTATACCGCCCAGGAGAGGGCTACAGCCCAAACCGAGCTGATCAGAACTGCAAAGACAACAATGGGATGCCATTCGTAGCTGATGCCCCAGCTCGTTACAGTGGGGATTCGGCCGAAGGCGAAGATTCCAACGCCACCTCCGGCGACAGACAGGAAGAGCATTAGCCTCCCAATATCCTCCAGCGTCGCACCTGCACGGGTTGGCAGCTCATCAAGGGGAGACGGCGGCTCATCGTCAGGCACGTCCACTTTGCTCGTGTGTTCAATCATCCTTGCTTCCTTAGTCAAGAGGCGCGGATTGTCTCACCCGGA
The DNA here is from genome assembly GCF_059422145.1 of Stenotrophomonas sp. GW821-FHT01H02A. NCBI lineage: Bacteria > Pseudomonadati > Pseudomonadota > Gammaproteobacteria > Lysobacterales > Lysobacteraceae > Stenotrophomonas > Stenotrophomonas sp. GW821-FHT01H02A. The sequence goes on along the minus strand of NZ_JBWKWI010000010.1, from coordinate 163,510 downwards.
AGTCGGCCGACGAAACCGTCATGCAGGAACCTCCTCAAACTCCATGTATCCACTGAAGTATTGCCGGCTGATGTTCTCGGCCGAGGGCAGCTGGGTTGCGTGACCGTACATCGCAGCGCGCGCAGCCAGAACCGGGTCGAACGCCTTGGTCTGGATGTCGCGGTACTGCGGCACCACGCATGCACGCTGGCGCCCAGCCATCGCCATTGCGACCGTCTCCCAGTCCGTTCCGGCCAGGCCACCCTTGCGCACCACCTCAGTCGCGCGGCCCGACAGCGTGGCGGTCAACCGGCGGTATACCGCACCTGCCACGGTGTTCACCTGCCCGCCCTTGGTACGGGTGTGCGTGCTGGCGTCAACCGCCGCCACCGCCCATCCATCCGTGATCCCAACGTCGACCGCGCGGAAGATCGCGATCTCCCCGAGTTCAACGTTGGCAACAGTGGTGTCGATCTCGACCGCCACGCTACTGACCGCGGCTGAGCCGGCCGGGAACAGCCAAGCACATACGGTCCCGGTCGGTAGCCGTATGGTTTTGCCGGTGGCGCCCGCCGCCCGCACGGTGACACCGGCGGGAACGTTGAGGCCCAGCACGGCCACGATACCCGGTACGACAGCTTCGGCCAGGGTGATGTTGACCGACAGCGCACCGGTGCGGGCGATGCGCGCCCGGCGCGCAGGCTTGCCGTCGAACAGCGCCGCTGCGCCGTCTGCCGTCAGCCAGGTCCCACCCACCAACGCCACCGATTGAGTGGCCGGCATTCCATATCCGATCAGCATCTGATCAACCCCACATCGTCAGTACCACGTCACCCGTGGCCGGATTGCGCTCCACGCGACGGACCAACACCGCCCTGCCCTCGTCCAACCCATAGCGCGGGTAAGTCAGCCGGCCGACCTGGCCGGGTTGCGGGGCCAGGCTCTGGTCGCCGCGTACCGTTACCTGATAGAAGAACCGCTGCTGCCGGTACATGCCCACCACCCGGTCGATCTCCGACTGCGCATCGGCTGCATGCCAGAACAGCGACAGCACCGGATCTGCGGCATCCGCCCGGCGGTAGTGTTGGTGGAGAACGCCGCCACCGTAGACCTGCGCGCGGAACAAGCCGGTCAGCTCGTCGCGGCGCGCCTGCGGCACGTCGACCACATCCGTCACAAGGTCCGAGGCAGCCAACGCCTGAGCGTTTGGCCGGTAGGCCATTCGGCGCGTCAGGTTCGGCGCGTCGTCTGGCACCGCCTGCAGATCCTCAGCCAAGTCGTTCTCCGTGAGCTCGAAAGCTGGAGCGCCGGAGAAGGTCTCGGGGGCCACCACCCTGGTGAAGCGCAGCACGCCGGTTGCGTCCTGGTAGCAGGCGGCTCCATAGCTCGGGAGGATGGCATTCATGGCATCCCGACCCGTGATCGCATTGCCCGCGTAGTAGCCCACGCCGGCGTAGCCAGTTGCGGCATCCACCGCGGCGCAGTCGCCGCCCGACCACGACGTTTTGCCGAGACGCCCCATGATGTCGGCGATCGCCTGCTGGAGCGTGGCCGGACGCTGACCTGGCCCAACGCTGGACAGATCGGCGACCACCGGTGTGACCGGTGGCGACTTCATGATCAGCTGCTGCCCGTCGGGCGACAGCGAGAACGTGCCCGGCTCCATGAGGTCACCACGGTCCATCACCGCAGCGGCGTAGACCCTGCCGTCCGAGACGAACATCGCTGTCGCATCCGAGTTGGCGCCCATCGCCGGCACGCTGGCCACCGCCCCGATCACCACCGGTTGCGGCTTCCAAGCCAGAGCGGCGATGTTCGGCATGAACACGCCGCGGTTGATCGTCTCGTCCAGGTCGTCATGGGCATCGCGGAAGTGAACCGTCTTGGTGCCGTCGTCGTTGATCTCAATGCGATCCACGGTGAAGCGGAACACCGCCGAGGTGTCAGCCAGCATGCCGGCGGAGCTGCCCGCGCGGATCTGGACGGGCATCCCCGAGGCGCCGGAAAGTGCTAGGTTGTCGAGCAACCCTTCGGAGTCGAGCACCACGCACTCGGCGGCACTGGTCTGGGTTACAGGGTCGCCGCCCCATGGCCAAAAGTTGATCTCGCTGATCAGGTTCACCCCTTCGGCGATCAACCCCTCGTAGCGGGCGTTGGCGGGCAGGTCGCCCGGTGCGGTCAGCCAGTCCGCGTCGGACAGACGGGTGACGAGCCCCGAGGCCGCGGCCACCTTCCAGCCGGCGAGCGCCGCCGGCCCGCGCGCGTTCCACTGCCCGGCATTCACCACCATGCACAGACCACCAGCCTTGCTTGCAGCCAGAGCGCCGGCAAAGTGCAACGGGCCGGCCAGGGTGATATCGCGCTGATGGATCTGAGTGGCGCCCAGGTAGAACTGCAGGCGCGTCGGCGCGCCGAACAAGACGCGCAACCCAGCGATATCGCCGTGCTTGGCGATGGGCAGGCCGCTGGCGACGGCCGCACCGTTCAGCATCACCCGTCCCGTTCCCAGCTCCCAGCCAATGCCGCCAGCCAAGCCGCCCGGATAGCTGTTGAGCGGCGCCGCCGCAGTAACCACGCCGATCACCGCTTCCATAGGGTCGTCGCCCCATACGGCGATTTCCACGCCCACTGTGCCCGCGCTCTGCGCCACATCCGACTTGGCCATGCGGTGGATGCTGGCCGCGGCAGTGGTGGCGAGCGTGAGGCCGCCATCTCGCGCAGCCAGTAGGGGGCCGATGGGAACCGCCGCGAAGCGCCCGAAGTTGTCAGCCATTGGTCATCCCAGTGAATCGAACCAGTCCTGGGCCTCGTCGTCGTCCGATCGTGGCACCAGCACGTCCATGAACTCCTGCATCCCGCGCTTCGTGCCTCCCTGGCTGTGAGCGGCGAAGGTGAAGGCAGCGAATGCGGCCGGCCTGATGTGCAGCCCCACCGGATCGATGGGGTTTCGTTTGTGGAACTCCCACCACTGCAGGAATTCCTTGCGCGACATGGTTCCGCGCAGCTCGGCCACCGTGCGGTGCAGATGGCCGGCCAGCACATGCCAGAACCAGTCCTCGCCCCGCTGCCTTAGGCGTTTCCCGCGTCGGCCTGGGCGTCAGCAGCCTTGTCGCCGAAGCCCGAGTGCTTCATGGCCACCTGCTGCAGCTCGGCGGCTACCAGCGGCTTCAGCTGCGCCGCCTGGGCGGCCGTCATCACCGACTTGCCGTTCTCGTCGCAGATGGTCGCCGCGATCAGCTTGGCGCGATCGCCGTCCTGGAAGAGCTTGCGGAACTCAGCGTCCGGCAGCTCGCGCACGTGGAACTGCGCCTTGTCGCCGCTGGGCAGCGTGATGGTGTCTGCATGCACGTCCTTGGAGGCGAACATGCCCAGGCTGGTGAAGGCCTGCAGCACGGTCTGTTCGGTGGCGCGCGTATCGGTCGCCGGGGTGTCGTTGGTCTTGCTCATGGGCCGTTTCCTGAAATGGTGGCTGGGCGCGCGGGCCGCGCACGGCTAACACGCGGGGATCCCCGCGCGCCCGGCCAAAGAGATGGCCCGCCGAAGCGGGCCGAAAGAGAGAGAGCGCCGTTGCGCCGGTCAGGGCGCCGGGCGGTGGGTGATCACTGCTCCGGAGCCGCGGATGGTGATGGTCGCCTTCCAGATGTCGTTGTCGGCAACCTGCACAGCGAAGTTCTGCACGAAGCCCTTGAACTGCTTGGAGACGACGTCTTCCGGCGGCGTGATCACGCCATTGACGGCTACGGGCTTTTCCACGCCCTCGGTTTCAGACTTCGGCGCGGTGACCAAGAAGTCCACGACGGCGCCGCTCGTATGCAGCGCCTCGATTTTCTCGTGGTCTACGGCGTCGTAGTTGATTTCGACGGTGGTGCTGCCCGTGGCCTTGCGGCCGGCCACGAACTGATCCCAGTCATCGTCGAAGTCGGAGACGTCGATTTCCGATGCCTGGCCATCGGGGAAGCCAACCGAGCGCAGACGGGTCACCTTGGTGACCTCTGCGAGCGCGGTGGCGATGAACAGCTGGGTGTGTTTGGACTTCAGAACGCCCATTGCGGTTTACCTCTTCTGTGAAGCCCGGTCGCCGGGCACAAAAAAACCGGCTTGCGCCGGCGGTTGGGGTTGCGGTGTTGGGGGCTACCGGATAGCCAGCAGCCGCACGTCGAAGGAAATGCCGAAGGCACCGGTGTCGTCGTCATCAGGCGTGGGGTTGTAGGACTCGATGCTGCCGTGCCGCTCCACCTCGTCGCGGATGGCCACCGCAGCGGCGCTGGCCTGGCTCGCGCCGTCGCCCCATACGGTCAGGCGAACCCGCCAGCCGTCCGCCGGCGGTGGGTCGGAAAGCTGCGCCAGGGGCGAGCCAGCCACGACGCTCCACGTTGCGTAGGGCAGCGCCACGCCCTCGGGCGCCACCTGCGGCCACACGCGAATCGGGTCGCCCAACAGCGCGCGCACAGGGCCGCTGGCTTGAAGGATCGACTGGATCAACGGCACCATCATTTCCACCCCCTCGCCTTCATGAGCTTGTCCATGGCTGCCAGGGTCTCGTCGATGATCACCTGGGCGGCCTGCGGCCCCTTGGCCTCAGCTGCTGGTGTCAGGAATGGCTTGGCTGCCATCTTCTTGGTGCCGAACTCCAGATGGCGCCAGTAGTACGCCCAGCCGCTCTGTTCGTAGAGCTTGCCAGCCCGGCGCTTCCGCCGGTTGCGCTTCGTGTTCGCATACCTAACCCGTTTTCCGGTCCGGACACCGACGGTGTAGTACTCGCCACCGGTGCCCACGCCAGCCTTGCGGCGGTTCTTCGCGTTGGCCCGACGGACGACGATCTGTGTCGCCAGAAACCCGGACGCCCTCGGCACTCGCTGTCGCGCCTCATTTCGGATGATGTTGCCGCCCTTGCGCATTCCTACCTGTAGGGGCTTTCCGCGCACTTCCTGCGGCAGTTCCCGCAAGGACGTCAGCAGCCCGGCCAGGCCACGGATCTGGATTGGCTCAGCCATCTGAGATCCCCGCAACGGCAATGATGGCCAGCTCGCTCCGATCATTGCTGGGAGCGATCGACTTTATGTCAAATGCTCTCCCTCTGAACATGATCCTCCACGCGGGCTCAACCGTCCGAAGCCGAAGGTCGAACCGGACCTGTTCTCGATATCGATCAGCCCCTGCGGCAATCATTTCCGTGGTCGCTGCCAGGTTGTTGGTGGTCTTTGCCCACACGCTGGCTACGGCTTCCCACCGAGAGGCGACGTCGCCACCTAGTGGATCCCGCTCCGTCACCTTTCGCTCGAACCGAATCCGACTTGTCAGCTCACCGTCCTGAAGGCTCATGGCATCATCACCCTGCGGTAGGGGCGGAGAAGTGCCCTTGCACCATGCGGGAGCTCCATCGCCTGCGCGCCGACCACCACATCGGACCGGTTTGCATAAAGGTGGCCCATCGTAAGCAAGATCGCTGAACGGATGCTCGGGTTCACCACGACTCCATTCACGCATCTCCCGACATCAGCAAAGGCTTCCTGATACACGACGCGCGCAAGGCGAATTGCCGCTGATCGCTCCTCGGCGTCCTGGATGAACATCGCTGCCGCCAGCGCGCTGTCGCGGGAGGACGCAGCGGCGCCCACTGCGGCGGGGTACTCCATGCGATCGGCGTCGAGAGCGTCCTTGCTCTCATAGATACGCCGGTTCAGATACGCTTGCGCGGCGTCCTGCGCGCCGTCCATCGCAGACTGAAGCTGCTCGACCGGGTAGTCATCCTCCACCCGGACATGCGCCCGAGCTTGCTCGATCGAAATCAGGCTCATTTGTCAGTCCTTCCGGGCCTCGTTGAGCGCCGCAGTGAGCTTGTCCACGCCCCAGCGCTTGTCAAAGGCAACACCAGCCGCCTCCAACTGCTGGATCAGTTCACCCTTCTCAGCTGCCGGCGTGGTGTTACCTGCATCGCCAGTGCCGGCGGCCGCGGGCTCGCTGCTGGTCGCTGCTTCCTTGGCCTCTGCCTCGGCGTTCAGCTGCTGGATGGATACGCCGATTGCCTGCTCCCGCTGGTCTTCAGCCAAGGCGTTCCAGGCCTCTGCCGTAAGGCCCGACGCCGTGTGAGCGTGGCTGACCACATCTTCCACGCCCGCAGTGACGCCATCGGCCAACGGCACCTGGTCTGGGAGGGTGTTGGACCCCGCCAAGCTGGACGTGAGCAGTGGGGCGGCTGCCAGGGATAGCGCACCGACAGACAGTGCGCCGGCTTCCAGCTCGGCCGGGCACGCCTCGCCAACGGCGAACTGGACCGGATAGATCTCGCCCGCCCGCACACCACGGAAAGGCTTGATGAACTTTGCCATTGCTGAACCTCGATCATGGCTGGGGCCGGGTGGCGCGACACCACCCGGCAGGTTGACGATCAGGCCGCAGCCGCGATCTTGAGGGCGCGCATCGGCTCGGGGTTGTGCACACCGCCGCCCACACGCTTGGTCGTGTAGAACATGACGTAGGGCTTGTTGGTGTAGGGATCGCGCAGCACGCGCACGCCCTTGCGGTCGTACACGGTGTAGGTCTGCTTGAAGTCACCGAACAGCATGGCAATCGCGTTTGCCGCAACGTCCGGCGTGGCCGCCACGTCCTGCACGGCGAAGCCGGCCAGGGTGGACGGCTGACCGGCTACCAGCGACGGCTGCCACAGGTAGTTGCCCTGCGCGTCCTTCAGCTTGCGCACCACGCCTTGGGTCTTGCGGTTCATGGCGAACTTGGCGCCACCGGTGAAGGCTGACGGCAGGTCGTAAACCAGGTCCAGGATGCTGTCGCCATTGATGCCGGCGGCAACACCGCTGTTCACGGCCTTGATGGCGCCGAACGGGTGCTTGGCGGCGTTGGCGCCACCTTCCACGTAGGTCAGGATGCCGAACGGCTTGTTGACGCCATTGCCGGAGAAGAACGCATCACCTTCCTGCCTGGCGAACTCCAGCTCCACCTCGCCGGCCAGCCATGCTTCCAGGTCGATCTCGGCATCGTCCAGCAGCTGCTGGGTTGCGGCCGGATTGGCGTAGATCTCGCCCCAGCCAAAGCTGAGCGGGCGCAGCTTTGAGGTCGCGGTCTCCGGGCGGTCGTCTTCTTCGCCGACCCAGCCCGAGGACGTGCCGCCGGTGTTGTAGAGCTTGGTCAAGCCGGCACCCGAACAGGGCTGCACGTTGGCCAGCTGCCGCATGTCCGAGACGATGACCAGGCGGTCGGTGATCGAGCGGTCCCATTCGACCGGTGCCAGGTAGCCGCCTTCGTCGGCCGCGCCCTTGTTGAGGGCAGCCTGCACTTCACCCTTGCGGAAGTGAGCACGGAACGACTCGGTGTACTCGGCATCGGCCACGTCGCTGGCGGCGCCACCACCGCCCATCTGGAACGCGGCCATCTGGGTGTTGGCCTGGTCGACCGCAGCCTGCAGACGCGTGATATCGGCGTTGATGTTGTCGACCTTCAGGGCCTGCAATGCATCGGCATTGCCCTTCTTGATCTCGTCCAACTGCTTGTTGTGCTCGGCCTTGAAGTCGGCGAATGCCTTGTTCAGGCTCTCCACCAGCGCCTTCACGTCGGGCTGGCTGCCACCATCTGCGTGCACGGAAACGAGGCCACGCGGAACGCGGCCGTGGGTCATCTTGGTCATTTGTTGGCCTCTTAGGCGTTGATGTTGTCGAGAAGGCCCTGCAACAGGGCCGTGGTTTCGTTTCCGCCAGCGCTCGGCATGGCAGGGTCGGCAGCGCTCGGCTTGCCGTTGAACAGGGACTTCAAGGTGTCGCGGCGCATTGAGCGCGAGTGGCCGGCCTTGGCCATTGCAGCCTCGACCAGCGCGAGCGCCTTTCGCCCCCCGCCCGCTTGCGTAGCACCCTTCGTAGCTGCAGCGCCATCGAGCAAGCCGTCGGCGAAGCCGTCTTCCACCGCCTGCGCTGCGCCGATCCACGTTTCCTCGTCCATCATCCGCGCCGCTTCGGCTACTGTGATGCCGGAGCGAGCTGCGTAGACGTTCGCCATCGCCGCGTCGAAAGGCTCCAGCAGCTTAGCGGCGTCGGCCATATCGTGCCGGTTGCCGATCGCTACCGCCCAAGCGTTATGGATCATCAGGAATGCGCCATCACCCATCAGGATCTCGTCGGCGGCCATGGCAATCACCGAAGCTGCCGAAGCGGCCAGGCCCATGACCTGAACCGTGACGCGGCCCTTGTGTTCCCGCAGCAGGTTGTAGATCGCTACCCCTTCGAAGAAGTCACCCCCCGGCGAGTTGACGTTCACTACAACGTCCCGATCACCTATTGAGCGAAGGGCCGCGCTGATTCGCTTGGCCGTCACGCCCGTGCCCTCCCAGTTCTCGCCGATCGAGTCGTAGATCGAGATGCTGTTGTCGCCGGAGCTGGCGGCCCTGACCTCGGGCTCCCAGCGCTCCAAGGCATCAGGGCGCATGTCGAACTGGGCAGCGCCCAGCCTGCGCTCGGCGCGGATTTCAGGCAGCTGCCGGAGGCTCATTGCTTTTTCCCTTCTGTGTCATGGGGTTGATCAAGTCGTTGGTGCCAGCCTGATCCGATTCGGGATAGTCCAGCAGGTCTCGGATCTCGTTCTGCGTGTGCCAGGGCTTTGTGCCACCAGACCCCAGCGCTTTGGCGAAGAAGTCCGCCTGATCTTTCAGGGTGCCGCGCATCAAGGCGCGGACGTTGAACTTGGGCTGGTAGCGCTCAAGGTCGCGCTCGGCGATCAGTGCTCGCGCGATAGCCTGTTCCCAGTTCGTAAAGTGCTCGAGCATCGTGTACTGCAGGAAGAAGATGCCGAGTTGCTCGATGCCACTGCCCCAGCTGGTGTCGTCCAGGAACAGAAGCGGTCGGGGCACGCCGAACAGACGGGCGACCTCTTCGACCTGGGCATTGCGGTTCTCGACGTGCTGCGCCTCCTGGGCGGTACTTCCGAACTTGTTGGCCTTGCCGCCCTCCTCCAACAGCATCCACTTCTGCGCGGCGCTGGCACCTGCGTACTCGGTGTCGAGTGACGCCCGCATACGTGCGTACGCTTCATCGCTGAGAGCAGCTGGAACCTCAATGGCGCCACCGGCCATGTTTCCCGTTTCGAAGATCCGGCTGGCTGCCCTCTCTGCGTCCAGCGCCAGGCGAATGGCCCGGTCTGCGAGCTTCATCCGAGACAGGCTGGTCACGCCATCCACAGAAATGTCGCGAACGTGCAGCACTTCCTCTTGCTTAAGGATCACCTCGCCGCGCTTCTTGCTGTTGTAGCGATAGACCATGCGCCAATCGTCGCCAAGGTCCGCATCGACGGCGGTGGATTCCAGCGGAATCAGATGGATCGGCCGACCGGCTGACCACACGATTCGGGCGTAGGCGTCGCCATGCCTTTGCCGCGCCAGCTCCATCTGCCGCTTGAACTCGATCGGCGTCTGCCAGGGGTTCGGCTTGAGCCGCAACAATCGGTGCGCCGGGTGCTCGGTGGCTACGCGTTTCGCCGGGCCAGCTTCAATCACGTTCAACGGCAGCATGCCCACAGTGCCGCAGATCAGTGACACGCAGCGCAATACAGCCATGTTCCGTAGCTGGTAGCCACCGCTGCCCTGCCCGCCAGCAGCACGCATGAACTCGAGCAGCGCGGGATTATCCATTCCCTTGAACTGCCCGGCTTCAGCGCGCGCGTTGAGCGGTGGCGCGGATGCCTCGGCGAGGGGATTCCAGAACCGGTCCAGCGACTGGAGCTGGGCTTCGTTGAACCTGGACATTGCGTTCCTTATAAGAATCTGATGCCACGCCGCTCATACACGGAGGCAGGTTTGACCGCTGAGTGGGCAGATCCGAAGGCCATCACGAGGGCCACTGCGGCATCGATCTTGTTTACCGAACGGGCCTTTGAGAGCCAGCGGTTTTCCCACTTGTCGCACTCGATCACGGCCGACATGATTGCCGAGACCAACACTGGGTTGCCGCGGATGCGGACGCGGCCTTCTAGCAGAGCCTCTTCGAAGAGGCGGACCGACCCAGGCATCCATAGGCCCTCCGGCGGCGGCTTCTTCGCGGCGGCCGCGGCCTTCACGGCCTCTTCGGGCGGCTTGCCCTTCTTCAGACCGCCCTGCGGGTGCTCAACGAACGAAATCGAAAGACCTAGGTCATTGACTTCCTCCTCGAACTTGCGGAATGCATACCGGTCGTAAGCGACCTGCACGATTTCGTAGTCCCGGTCGTACTCGGCCAACGTCTGGGCGACGTGGCGAAAGCTGATCGTCTGGCCCTTGGGGCCGTAGAGGTGGCCATTCCTGATCCAAGTGCTGTAAGGCAGCTTGTCCCGTAGCTCCCGCGCTTTGACCGTGTCGCCTGGCGTCCATGCTTCAACCCATGCATCGAACGTCGGCTTGCTCACCACCTTCTTTTTTCCCTCGACCTCCACCGTCACTTCAGTGGTGCCCGTCTCGACTACAGCGCCAAGAGCGGTGATGTCGCGGTTCTGCGAGAGATCAAGCCCCAGGTGAACCTTGGCCCCGTGGTGATCCGCCGGGTCGAATTCCTGCAGAGAGGGTTCGACTGTGTCGCGGCTCATCCACGCCTGGTCCGCGTCGGTCCACATGCAGAAATTGAGGCGCAGAATCTCGTTCAGCTTGCTCGGGATCTGCTTGGCCTGGCTCACGCGGCCCGCCAAGTACTCCTCGGTGATGGTGATCCCCAACATGGGGTTCGCCTTCAACCAGCAGCGTGGATCCTCCAGCGGGTCATCGCCCTCGTCCAGACCGCAGACGAAGGAAAAGGTCTTGTCGTCGATCACCTCGCCAACGAAGCTCGGATCGGTAACCGCTTCGTGGCTCCCAGCAGCCACCTTTACCGCGTGCTCGTGTTCCGCCCATGCAACGCTATTCCGGTCGCTGCCGGAGTTGGTGATCATGAACAACAACGGAGAGCGGCGAAACTTGAAGCCGTTCTCCATCATTTCGATGATCCGCCCATCCGCCATCTCATGCACTTCGTCGGCCAGCACGAAATGCGGGCGGTAGCCGGAGCCGGTTTTGCCGACGTCTCTGGACGCAGGTCGGAAGTAGCTCTGCGACTTGTGGTGCGCGATGTTGTATTCCTTGCCCTCGCCGCCGGAGAACTGCAGGCGCTTCTTGAGCGCGGGCGATGCCTTTACCATCTTGACCGCATCGCGGAACAGAATTCCTGCCTGATCCTTGTGTGACGCCACTGCGTAGACCTGGGCGCCTGCCTCTTGGTCTGCACACAGACCGATAAGCGCTATGCCGCCGGCCATAGGTGATTTGCCGTTCCCCTTGCCTTCCTCGATGTAGGCACGCCGGAATCGACGTTCTCCATCAGCCTGCTTCCATCCGAACAAGCTCCCGATCTTGAAGGCCTGGCTGGGGTGAAGCTGGAAGGGCTTACCTTCGAACTGGCCCTCGCTGAGGCGTAACACCTCTTCGAAGAAGGCAATTTTCTTATCGGCCGCCTCGCGGTCAAAGTAAAGTCCGCGCTCGCCCGCTTCCTCCAGGTCCTTGAGATGGCGACGACATGCGTTCCGAACGTGGGGTCCAGCAACCACCTTCCCAGATACCACCGCGAGCGGGTACTCGCTGGTGCGGCAGTTAGAAATGTTTGTCGTCCGGGTCTTCGTCTTCGCCGTTGCCATGGTGTACTTTCGTCTCGTCGACCGGCGTTGCTCCCAACTTGGAGAGCAGCGACCCAAGTGCCTGCATAGCCGACACCCCCATCACGGGATCTGTTTCCATCCGCGCGCCGAGGATGCAGACCTGACGCAGGAGCAATCGATGGCCGGCATGCAGCCAGGGCATGTTTTCCACCTGCTCCTTCCAGACGGCGACCTGCTGCTTGGTCATCCCCTTGTATGGAGGACCGATTGCCTTCGTGGCCTTTGGGGTCTTCCGGTTTTGGTGCCTTTTCGGGTTTTTCGCCGCAGCGCCAGACACTGCCGCCTTGGCCGCCGGCGTTCGCGGGTTTGCCATCAATCCCCACCCTCAGGGGGTCGTCTTTCCAACTGTGGATGCGCGAAGAAAGGAGGGGGCACGTATCGCCGGGCATTCCGCTCAGACTTTTCGGCCCCCCCACCCTCGGCCTGCCTTCGGGCTGTGGATAACTTCCGTCCCGCCGATGTCGGCCGCGGTCGCCCGTAGCCGTCTCAGTGGCCACCCATCCTCGTCACAGCCGATGACCGTGTGCGCGGCATTACCGAAGCCACCGTCCTCGCGTGCGGTCTTGCGGCTATGACAGCCGATGCACATCGTCCGAAGGTTCGCGGGGTCGTTGTTGTTCGGGTTGCCATCGACGTGATCAACATGTGCCTGGCCCTTGCCGGTGCAAATCACTCCGCAGCCATGCTCCTGGCACTGGTACAGATCACGCACCAAGATGGTTTCGCGGAGCTGGCGCCATGCCCGGCTGTTGGTGGGCATAGACCGCTTGGCTTGACGATTGCCTGCCAAGCCGGCCATCAGTACGGCTTGCCGTCCATGTCGGTGCGCTGCGGCTCTGCCGCGGCGTCGGCGTCCGGCACTGGCACGCCCACCTCTTCGCCCAGCAGCAGCACGACCGACTGCGTGAGCAGTCCGATCTGTTCAGCCTGCTGCGCGATCTGTCGTCCCTGTTCCGCAATGGTTGCGTGCTGCTGCTCGGCCAGCGACAGCAGACGGTCTATGCGCTCGTCCATCAGAACTCCTCGACGGCCCAGCCGCCTCCGTCCCGCTTCGGCTTCGCCCGGACCGCAATGAAGCGCATCGGGTACAGCGCGGCCGCCATCTTGATCTTGACCCTGGCATCGTCCATCCAGAAGCCCTTGACCTCGTGCAGTTCCATCACGCCATCAGCGGCTAGCACCGCAAAGTCGGGGGTGTAGAACATGCTGTCAGCCAGGCGCAGCTTGATCCCTTCGAACTTGTGCCACTGGATCTCACCGGCGGCCTGTTGCTGGCGCAACCGCTCCGCATACGCGGCCTCGGTCTTGTTCATCTGGCCGACCTTGAGCCGGCCGAGCGCCAACATGGCCTTGCCTTGCCCCGGCATCAGCGCGGGCTGCGGCGGCGGACCTGGGCCTTGGCTTTCTTGGCCTTCGCCAGCGGCGGCAAGCGGCCCTGCACTTCGATCAGAACCCCATTGACCGCAGCCAGCTGGCTTTTGAGCGAGGCGATCTGAGAGCCGGCAGCGGAATCGACGTTCTCGCTGTGCGCTTTGACCTCGGCGAGCTCGCTACGCAGGGCCTCACCGTCCACCTCGACGGCGCGCAGGCGTTGTGCAAGACGCTGGGAGAGAGTCGGCCAGAGGGTGACGCCGAGTACTTTGATGGTTCGGGACATGGTGATCTCCAGGGATCAGGGGCGCTTGGCGCCGTTGATGGCCGTCTCGACGGCCCGGTATCGGTCTACGGTTTCGTCTCGCTCGGACTGGGCGAGTTCGCAGGCCCGTACAATTCCAGCCGCACCGAGCCGGCGTAGTCGGTCTTGTTCTGCAGCCGCTGCGGCAGCGGCGGCACCATCGGCCAGGCGGCTGGTTTCGCAGCTGGCCCAGTGGCCGCGCAGCCGGCCAAGCTCACCATCGCGGCCAGCAACAGCAGCCGCAATGCGGTCTTGATAGTCAGCATTGATCTTCTCCTGTCGCTTGTCGGCGGTATCTCCCGCCTGCTGGACGCCTGCTACCTGTTCGTGATCGACAGATCGCGCCGCCTGCTCTCCAGCCAGGGCCACTCGTCCATCGGCCACCTCGGCGGTGGCGGTACTGAGAGCCGCGCGATCGCCGCGCCAGGACCAGCCTGCAGCGAACGACAGCACACAGCACACGACCCATGCGATCAGCAGCCCAACCCCCAAGTGGCCCCGGCTCATGGTGCAAGCTCGGCAACGCACTTGGCGTGCCGCTCCAGCTGCCGATCCCACACGCCCCAACACACTTTGTTGGGTTTGCCGTTGATCAGCGTCGAGCAGTCGTAGCCGCCGGCACGCTTCCACAGCAAGAGGGCATCACAGGCGGCACGGTAGTTGCCCACCAGCAGCTGGCGCCGCATAGACGATGCCTGCCAGTTTCCTGCCCCGTATTGGTACGTGAAGTCCAGATAGAGGTCGTACTCACCCTGCGTGAGGTACACGCCGGGGAGCGAGGCGCGGAATCGCTTCTCCTCGCCCGCGATGTGCGCCTGAGCGGTGTGCAGGGCGCGATACGGGGTGATTCGATCACCGAGCCGCACCGGCGTCCCGTCAGCGTGGAAGGTCGATCCAAAGCCGACGGTGGGGCGGTCGTTCTTGGTGGGGATGACGGCCGTATCGGTGTAGCCCTCCCTCGATACGATCGCGACCAAGCCGGCAGCGCTCAGGACCAGAAGCGCCACCAGCGACCGACCTGGCGCGCCACCGGGCCTGCTCATGCCTTGGTCGCCTTGGCAGCCTGCCGCCACTCGCGGACCCAGCGCCAAACCAGATAGGTGATCTGGCCGACCAGGTATACGACAGTCAGGATCACGACCAGACGGTCGAGGTTGACGCCGCCGGCGACGGCCCCGGCCACCGCGACCGGCGGCGTGACCTTTGCCGCAGCACTCGCCGCGGTGCTGATGATTTCGTCCCGCATGGTTGCCCCGTGGATTGTCCGGTTCGGCATATCGCCCCTCCCGGTTGGTTCTCTAGGTTTCTGGCCAGCCATCAGGCTTCCAGGTCGTGTAGATCAGTTCCTGACGACCCACCCCGTTGCCTCCGCCGAGCGTGTAGCGAATCGGCACCTGCATGGATGGAAAAGCCCCAAAGATGCCCCGCATCGCTGGGTGGTCGTTGATCGTCAGGATTGCCTTGCCTTTCAGGGCTGCCATCGTCGTGGCGAGCTCCTGATACTGCTCGAGGCCGAAATCGCTGCCGTAACCCTCGGTCGCCCAGTAAGGGGGGTCGAGAAGGAAAAGCGTTGATTCGGAGTCGTACTTCTTGATGCACTTCTGCCAGGGCAGGTTCTCCACCACCACGCCGTGCAGACGCAGATGGGCGTCGCTCAGATCCTGCTCAAGCCGCAGCAGGTTGATGCGTTTGCTGGCCGTTGGCCCCACACCCAGTGTCTGACCGGCGACCTTGCCGCCGAAGGAGAGTTTCTGCAGGTAGTAGAACCTCGCGGCGCGCTGAATATCGGTCAGCGTCTCGACGTTCTGCAGCTGAGCCCAGCGATACATCTCCCTACTGGTCAGTGACCAGCGGAAATGGCGGACGAACTCGTCAAGATGGTTGGCGACCACTCGGTAGAGACGAACCAGTTCGCCATGCGTGTCGTTGAGCACCTCAACCTTCGCTGGCTGCCGCGCGAACAGCATCGCGGCGCCGCCCGCAAATGCCTCCACGTAGCAGGTGTGGGGCGCAGCCTCGATAAGCGGCAACAGGTGGTGGGCTAGCCGGGTCTTACCGCCCGGCCAAGGGAAAATCGTCTTGGTCTTCAAATCTCAGCCTATGAAACGAGTCACAGCCACAATCGCCGGGCTCTCGAGAGCACCAGGATCACGGCCAATGGCGCGCGGCTGACAAGCGCGTACTGCGGCGGCCCCCAGCTGCCTGCAAGCAGCTGCGGGGCCATCCTGTCTATGAAACGCCCGCCTCGCTGCCGGCTGATCGCGAGGGTTAATCCGGTCTGGATGGCGGGCAAAGAAAAAGCCCCGGCTTGGCCGGGGCTTGCGTCTGGATAGTGGGAAGATTGCCCGCTTTATTGATGACCCATCAAGTCCTCACTATGCAGCGCGCGCGAGCGCCCGGCTGAACGCTTCGGCGGCATCCGACTCCGCGTCGCGCATGCGCTCCAGCATCCACTCATAAACCGGCTGCCAGAACCGCCGGTACGCCGATTGATCAGCGCCGATGGCTATCGCGCGCTTCCTGCCGCTGAGCGGTTCGACGCCAGATCCTCCGCAGCCTTCACACTGCACCGCACCGGTGCCATCCGCTGCAGGTTGCACCCGCCGGCCGTCGCAGGCATCGCAGCAACTGGCGCTCGCCATTTCGCCGATCACAGCCGCAGCCAAGCTCCCCAGCTGTTCCATCGTGTTGTTCGGCCAGCACAGCGCGCGCACGGCCTCCAACTTCGCCTCCGCCCTACGGTGCTCTACCCGCTGGGTACTGGTCACGGCGCCACCTGCCCAGCCCATGCTTGCCTTGGCGATGCCGAACTCGGTTCGGGCGACGCTCAGGGCCTGCTGCTGGCGGATGTACTCGGGCGCCACCAGCGCGATGACTGCCTGGCGCAGCTGCTGGATCCGGCGCATGCCACTTTCCGGCCACCACAGCGCTTCCAGTAGCTCTCGCCCCAGACCGCCGGGAACCATGCCCAGCGCCCCGGCGATGTCCTGATTGGTGAGGTCAGCAATTCCGCCCCGGCCCGTATCGAATTTGACGGTTGACGGTCCAAGCCGCGCCATCAGCTCACGTTTGTTCCCCATGGACTTTCCCCTTGTGCTCTCGTCGATTGATTTCACGGCGCAGCGCGCGTGCCCGGCGCAGTGCCTGCTGTGCCTCGCGGCGTACGGCTGGGGCGGTCCACGCCCTCGTCCATCGCATCGCGGCTATGTCTTGCTGGATGCTGCTCAGCAGCGCCAGCGCCTTGTCGTCGTAGCGGGTCAGGTCCATCCGTCCAGCTTCTTCCCAGTGCGTCGCACCGATCGCGACGCCGTCCCCTCTACCCCGGCCGTTCCCAGGCCGCACTCAGGCGCTCGACCTTCCCGCCCCTCGCCTGCCACTGCTCGAACGTCTCGAAAACCGGCTTGGCCGTGGGAGCCGCCCGGACGGGCTTGGGAATCATTGCGGCTCGCAGCCCTACCGTCACACCTCGCGCAGCCCTGGCCCTCTCCACGCGCCGGCGGTTCTTTACCTTGGTGCGCTCTGCCCTCTGCGATTCGGTCAGACGGGGCCGAGCCATTGCCGTGCCACTCCTGCGGAACATCGTGTGTTCGCGCTCGCCGGCCCTGAGCAGATAGCCGCGCGCGACCAGGTAGCGCAGCGAGCTGTTGATGCGATCCTTGGCCTTGCCTGTATCCACGCCATCGGCTGCCAGCTTCTCGTACAGCCCCGCGTAGCTCAGCCCCTCGGCTGGGGCCTGGTCGAACGCCGCACGGACCTGATCGGCGCATGTCTTCTTGCTCTCACTCACGCAACTGCCCTCAACTCGATGATGTAGGTCTGTTGTTCAATCAGCTCGTCGTCGCTGCCATAGGTTTCGTGGAAGGTCCGCGAGCCGTCCATCAGGCTCGGGCCGTAGATCTCGCGCATCTCTGCGAATGTCTTCCCCTGAATCGGGTGGCGCCGGTGGTGCCACACGCACAGGGCGTACCCGTAGGCGTGTCCGCGCCGTTTGTTCCCGCTCTTGGCGTGGTTGTAGTCGCAGCCGTAGACGGTCTGGCCGGGCGCAAGCAGGCCCTGCGCGACCAGCGACAGGCATGCCATGCAGGGCCCGACCTTGGCCGCCTCGATGCGGGCTCCCTCGGCTTGCGTCGGTGGTGGAGCGCTGGACCACATCAGCGCGCGCCCGCCCGGCGCTTCTCGTCGCGGTCGGCGAGGCGCCAGCCGTGCTGCCAGGCCAGCGCCTTCTCGCCCAGCGGCTGCACCTTGCGCGGCTCCAGCTCGTCCTGCGTGTCCACCCACACCATGTGCGGGTTGGTGCTCAGCCCGTCACCGTTCAATCGGGCCGAGTACCCGGCATTGATCTGGGCGGCGTACTTGCTGCGCGTGCTGAAGGCGGTGAAGTCCATCAGAGCGCCCTCCGCATCAGGACGACCAGCAAGCCGCCGATAAGGCCAACCCACGCCGGAGCCCCCATGAGGCAGACAAGGAACAGGTAACCGGCGGCGTCCCAGAGCGTCTCTTGCCAGAGCTTGCCCATCACGCCCTCGCCAGTTCGTGGTCGCGCGGGACCGTGAACCCTGCAGCGCGCGCATGCCCGCCGCCGCCGTACAGCGCGGCCACCTCGCTCACGTCCACGCCGTCGGGGGTCGAGCGCAGGTCGAACTTCCGGCCGGCGCTCGTGTCCTGGTAGCAGGCCGCGAAGGCACTCCCCTTCGCCATCTGTCCCGCGGCGTCGCTGACGAGGCAGCGAGGAATGCTCGCGACCGGCACGCGGTAGTTGCCGATCACCAGCTCCCGGCGGCACTGCGCGAGCTGCTCGGCGATGTCCTTCGCCCGCGCCCGCTCGAGCACCAAGCCCTGCTGGTAGAGCGAGAACGTCGGCTCGGCCGCCAGCGCGTCCCAGGCTTCGAACGTGTACGGATGGCTGTGCACCGCCGCGCATATCTCGCGCGTGTGCTGCAGCGCGAACCGCCACAGGTCACGGTCTTCCACGTGGTCCAGGAACAGCGGCCTGGACTTGCCGGGATGGAAGAAGTCCCACGCGATCCCAGCGCCGCTGCGATTCTGATCGAAAAGCGCGTAGATCACCGTGTGCGGTATCCAGCCCTTGTCTGCCCTGGCGTACGCCAGCACCTTGTCCCAGTTGAAGCTGTGGGCGGATTGATCGATCCGCACGATATGCTGATGCTCGGGCTGCAGGTATGCCTCGGCGCTCTTGTGGTGATCGAGCACCAGGATCGACGCCGCCAGTTTCTGCAGGAGACGCATCACATCCGGCGCATAGCAGAAGTCCACCAGGATCACGTCCCTGCCAGTCGAATTCGGCGGCGGCGGGTCGCCATACACCCCAGGGTAGAAGTCGCAGTCCATGGCCTGACGGACGGCCCATGCCGCGGTGAACCCGTCGGCGCAGTTGGCGTGGTAGATGACCAGTGGTTTCATCGGGTTGTTGCTCCTTTGGATTTTCGGGTGCGGCGGCGGGCCGCGCGTTGAGCGTTGCGGGCGATGGCTTCAAGCCGCTCCGCCTCCGCGATGTAGTGGTCGTGCCGGTCCTGCCTCACCGAGGCACTGAACTGGTATTGCTTGAGCGCTTCGTCGGCCGACTCGCGATAGAGCTTTGCCAGCTTCTTACCGGCCAGGCGCGGATCGTGATCGAATATGTCCAGCTGGTTGTTGTCCGAGCGCATCAGGCGGCCAGCTCCCTTGCCAGTTCCTCCAGACGCGCCAAGACCTTCGCGTTGGCGCCGGGGGCGACCTCGACCTTCCCAGCCAACAGGGCCACCGGATTGAACGCCGGCGTCGCCGCGGTCAGCTGCAGGTAGTCGCTCACATCCTCGTGCGCCAGCAGCCCCTTGCTCAGCGCATCCATGAGCACGGCGTTGCGGCTGGCGAGGTCGAAGCCCAGCGACAGGGTGTAGCTGGCCGGACGGCGTGCAGCGCGCGCTTCCTTCAACAGCCGGGTGTACGTCTCCAAAAAGGCCGGCCGGGCGGCGATCTTGTCGCCGACCTGGACCAGCGGCAGCGCCGTGTTCCATGCCTGCTGGGTTAGCGTGGTCCACACGACGGTGTTGCGCTCGTCCGCTGCCTGGATGGCCAGCGCCCACGCCTCGTTCGGCGCCGGATGGCCGTCGTCGATCCGCTCCAACACTGCGGCCAAGGAAAGGCGCCCCTTCAGCTCCCGGCGACACCCGGCCAGCGCGCGCTCCAGCACCACCATCGAGTAGCAGGACAGGTCCTGCACCATGTATGCCGCTGCGGTCGGGCGCAGCTGGTCACCGATCACCTCGGCCGTGGCCATCAGGCCCTTGACCAGGTCTTCCTGCTCGCGGTCAGACAGCATTGGTCGGCCTCCGGCTGCGCAGTAGCTCGATCGCTTCATCGGCGGCGCTCAGGTTCGATTGGGTCTGGTCGACTTGCTGCGCGCTGGTCGTCGTGACCTGCCGGCCAGTGGCCCACTGCGTCCGGTATGCCTCGGCCCCGGCCAGCAGCACACCCAGGTCGTGCATCCGCTTCACGGCGTACTGCTCGTTGACGCCCAGGAACCAGGCGGCCACCTGCGGCGCCTCCTCCCTGCCCAGCCGCTTCACCAGGTCCCGCACGTTGGTGTTCACCTTGGCGTTGCGCACCGGGTCCACGCCGTGCCGCAGGCGGTAGGCCGTGCGGTAGGCACCCCACGTCTGCTTGCAGGCTTCCTGCATCTGCGCTTCGAGGGCCGCTTTCGACAGCGGCGCGGCCAGCGCCGGAACTGGCGGTTCTTCTGACGGTTCAATGGGGGTTATATGACGGTTAGGCGGCAGGGGGCGCACCTCCAGACCTGCGCCCCCTGCCTCACCCCCTGCACCGGGCGCATCCCCGGATGCAGCGGGCGCACCCCCTGCATGGGGCGCAGCCCCTGCGCCCGGTGCATCCCCCGCTTTTCCGGCCTTTCGCTTGCTCTTCGAAGGAGCAGCGGACGCATCGAACTTCGCCGGAGTGACCGCATAGACGTTGCTGCTGTTGAAGCGGCGCTCACGTGACAGCAGGCCCACCATCTCAAGATGATCCATTGCATCGCGAACAGCCCGCGCCGACATGCAGCAGCGCTTGGCGATGGTGCCCACGGCCGGCCAGCACACGCCGTCGTCGTTGGCCTGATCGGCCAGGGAGATCAGTACAGCCTTCTGGGTGACGCTCAGGCTCTGCAGCGGCCAGCACTGGCTCATGATGATCGTGGACATGGTTCAGACCGCCAAGGTGAAGTTGTCGCCGGGGGCCACTGGCCACCAAGTGCATGCGCTGCGGCCGCTGACGGCGCACGGCTTCTTCGGGCCACGCCATGCGCGGCCGTCTTCCAGCAGCTCCGGCAGGCGGCGCGCGAGCATGTAGCGGTCGTGGCCGGTGGCCTTGGCCAGTTCCATGCTGGTCAGGCCCGGATGCGCCTTGATCGCGCTGGCAGCGCGGTCCTGCTGGGCGGCCTGCAGGCCGCTGGACACCACGTGCACGGCGGCCTCATGGCTGGTGCTGATATCGGTGGATCGCGCCAGATGGTTCATCGGGTCGCCCTCGTGGGTTGCTTGCCCTTCGCCGCGGCACGCGCCACGTTCCGCTCCAAGCGGTGCGCCATGGTCCGCAGCGCGCGGGCCTCGCTCACCATCAGTGCCGCTTCGTCGCTGTCGATGTGCCGGTCAGCAATCGCGTCCAAGGTGGTTCCGGACAGGCGCCCCATCCGGGTGGTGATCTCCAGCAACTTCAGCTGCACAGCACCGATCTCGTCGGCCCAGCCGCCCTCCGGCGCCGGCGGCACAACGTCCACGGCCATGCCGAACCGGCCGGCCAGCGCCTGCATCCATTCCAGGGCGTACTCGCTGCCGCCGGCCTTCTCCTGCATCCACTCGGTCAGCAGCTCAGCAATCTCGATCGTCACCGACTCACCCTCGGTGCCGTTGAGCTTCGAACGCAACGTCTCCGGGTGCATGGACTTGCCGCGGCGGTCGGTCAGCCATTTGGCAGCCTCGATCACACCGCCCGGCGTCTTGCGCACGGCGTTGTAGAGGCAGTCGAGCCAGTTAATCGAGGAAGTACGGCAGGTCATGGTTCACCTTGGGATGACGGGTGTTTCAAGGTTTCGAGCTGGCCCGTCATGGCGCACGATCGGCGTCATGGACGAATTCAATTCAGGGACGATGGCCAAGGACGGCCAATCAGGCGGCGTGGATGCCGAGGTCGATACGGTCGGCGTCCGGGTCGTCCGGCGCCGAAGCGGCCGGCGGCGGCTGTTCCTGCACACCGAGCAGCTGCAGCACCTGCGGCAAGGCCGGAATGGGGTCATCGTCTGGCCAGGCTTCAACCTCAGCCGCCGACAGCTTCAACAGTTTGGCCAGATGCCCATCGCTGCTGAGACACAGCCGCGAGCGCAGCGCGCGTTTTGTAATTGGGGCGAGCGCAACCGTGTCGGCCCGAGCTGCCTCAGCGACAGCATCGGCGGCGCCGAACACATCCGGCCTGAGATCCCGCGGCTCCACCTCGTTGGCCGTGGCGCCAGCGATCCGCACGGCGAGGCGCGCGCTCACTGTCTTATGCCCCCTGGCGATCATGTAGAGCGTCGCTGCGCTGCACTGGGCTGCGAGCGCAGTGCAGGCCAGAACTGGGCAGCCCAGCTTGCCGGTGCCCCCCTTCGAAATGGCGTAGTCGGTCAGGTTCATGCGGCACACATTACCGTTTTGGTTATGTGGTTGCAATACCGTTTCGGTCATTTCCTGAAATGGTAATGGGGAGGACCATTACCGCCATGGATGCCAGCACCCTGAGAACTATCAACATGCGCGCCCGTGTCGCTGACGCTGGCGGCCCGGCAGAGTGGGCTCGCCAATTCGGCGGCACTCGGTGGCAGCAGCCGCAAGTGAGCCAGTGGATTTCGGAGACGAATCCGAAAGGAATCGGGCACCGCCTTGCGCGCGATCTTGAAGCCGCAATGGGGATTGCAGCTGGCACCCTTGATCGTCCTTCCGGCGAATCTCACGCACTGGGACTTGATGTCTCTACCCTTCGCTCCGCAATACGTTTGCTGCAGTTGGTGTCGGAGATCCGGGGCGGAGGTCCAGTCCCGAACATTGATGCCGAAGCTCTAGCCACCGCGTACGAAACGGTGGCAGCGGAAGCCAGGTCGCTCGACGACAGCAACGTATTGGATTTCATGCGTGCATTTGTCGATCGGTTGGAGCGAAACGGGGGTAAGGATGGCGTTAAGAGAGGACCAGCTACAGGAACTGGCGCAGCGACTGGCTAAAGCGATGGACGGGGGCGCCGGGCAGGCTCACACCCCACCGCGCCTCAAACTTGTTCCAGCCGCAAAGCAGCGCGGTATGGACAGCATCACCAGGGATTCCCACTGCCGAATGATTCGGCACTACCGGAGACACTGGGGGCCGGCGATCCAGTTGCTTATCGATCAAGCGTGCTTTGGCGTCACCGGCATCGAAGACCTCAGCGACGATTCCCTGGTCGATTTGCACCGCGATCTAGAGCGTGCGTTGGACTGCATCCGCGATGGAGTGACCTTTGAAGACGCCGGCCTACTCCGCACGCGCTATGGCTAAAAGCCAGTCGTAGTAGCCTCTGAACCCCGCTCCGGCGGGGTTTTTTGTTGCCTCGCGCCCGGCTGCCCGTGTCGCCGGCGGATCTAATTACCGTTTTGGTATTGACCACTCATAACCATTTCGGTAATGTTGCCCCGTCGCCCCAGTAACAGCCCATCCGGGCCGGGGCACGGAGACTTCCATGGCTTCCATCACCGTCAGCGCGCGCGCCATCCCCGTCGTGGAAGCGCGCCCCAACACCGGCAGCATCGTCATCAAGGTTGGCGAAGCCACCGTCAGCCTCGCACCCGACGAGGTCGCCCAGCTCTGCCAGGACCTGTCCCGCGCCTGCCTCCAGGTGCGCCGCACGGCCAATCCCCGGCGCGGGATGGTGCCCGCCGGCCGCATCGAGATCTCCCGCGGCAACGCCGACCTGGTCGAGGTGCAGGCATGAGCAGGAGCGGATACAGCGACGACTGCGAGAACTGGTCCCTTATCCGCTGGCGTGGGGCAGTCGCCTCGGCCATTCGCGGCAAGCGCGGCCAGCAGTTCCTGATCGAACTCCGTGAAGCGCTGGACGCTATGCCGGAAAAAAGGCTGATCGCTGACGAGCTGCAGGACAACAGCGGCTGCTACTGCACGTTGGGCGTCATCGGCGCAAAGCGCGGCGTCGACATGAGCGGCCTTGATCCGTCCGACCGTGAGGCCGTAAGCCAGAAGTTCGGCGTAGCCGAGGCATTGGCTGCCGAGATCGCCTTCGAGAACGACGGCGAGTGGCGCTGGGAGAAGGAGACTCCTGAGGCGCGATGGGTACGCATGAGGAAGTGGGTGGGCGACCAGATCCGCGAAGGCGGTGCCGCATGAGCGCTCTCAACCACCTGACCCGCCGCGACATGGCACACGCCATCCATGGCCTGGAGAGGCTGATCGATGACGCGCGCGCCGCCGAGGGCGAGCCCGAGCATCCCGAAATGGCCCAGCTGGAAGAAGCCCTTCAGCGCATGAAGGCCGCCCGTTGGGAAGCGCAGGCATGACGGACCAGGATTTCATCGCCGCCATGAAGCGCGGCCTGCCGCCCATCGCCCGGCCGGTCTGGTGCGGCATCGACCTCGCAACCGGCCCGGACGCCTCCGTAGAGGCGGACATCGACGCCTCCGGGGCCATTACCAACATCCGCGTGACCCAGTCCGCCCAGGAGCAAGAATGAGCGCCGTCATCCTCCAGTTCCCCACCAACACCGCACAGCGCGCCAACGGCGCCGGCCTGGCCGTGGCGATCGCTGCCCGCCGCATGGGCTATCGCCCGCACCACATCGCCCGTGCCGCTGCCCTCGCCCGCCGTGAGGTGCTGGACGGCCACAAGAGCGCTGCCCGCGCCGTCTCCGACATGACCCGCGACCTGTCTCGCGCCGCTCGCAACCACACGCCGGGGGCCGCATGAGCGGGATCGACTTCGCCTTCGGCCTGATCGTTGGCTTCGCCGCCGGCGCAATCGTGGCGGCCTCCTGGCTGCAGCGCCGGGAGGAAGAGCACTTCGCCGCCTTGATGGAGCAGATCCGATGCGCGGGCTGATTCGCCACTGGCGTGCCGGCGGCCTGGTGCTGCTCGGCGCACTGCTCGCGGCCGTCGCCTTCGCCATGGCCTGGGCTGGCATCGAAGACACCGGCGTCTACCTGCTCATGGGCGCACTGCTCTGCGCCACCCAGGTGCCCGATGCGTGGAGGCGCGGCCGCGATGGCTGATCCGACCGTGGCCTCTACCGTGCGCGCCATGCGCCGCGCTGGCGCCGCCGGCGATCCGGTGCCCGCCGAGGTTGCCGCCGCTTGGGCAAAGGTCTTCATGGAGCAGCTCTATGGGACGCAGAAGCCTGTCCGATACGAATGCCGACTGCCCGGCAGCAGAGAGCCTTGGGCAGAGGCCAGGCTCGAGGACGTGGCCAACCCGCGCCGCCGGAATCTGACCATCCGCGCGCTCTACCTCCACCCGCCGGTCGGAATGCAGGACCACCGGTGGCCGCCCGGAAGCAATGGTGACGGGCGATGCCTGGACTGCGACGAAGTCGAATGGCTCGCAGGACCGGACTGCCGACCGCATGCCCCGCTCCGCGATCACCGCTCTGCCATGCCCTTCCGCATCACCTGGCTGATCGAACCGCTCGAAAAGCTCCACTACCTCGCCAAGCACCTCGGCCCTTTCGACCGCGATAAATGGCGAAGGGAAGCCACCTACCTCATTGACCGCATCAGAGACCACGAGAAAGGAAGCCTGCCATGACGACCGACAAGAACAACACGGCGATCAGCACCAGCGATGGCGCCCGCTGCTACATCGCTCACTTCTTCGCCCGCGAGATCGGTCGACACGACTTCGCGACCTATATCGCGACTGAACTGGCTGCCGACTTCGCATGCGCGCTCGCCCAGCACCTCGCCGCAACTGCCATGCAGCAAGTTGGCGGGGTGCTGGGGGATGCGTCCGTTGACGTTACCGACCCATGGCGCGGTCTCTACCAGTCGACGCGCCTGCCTGCTCCCACGGAGTATGGCGACATCGCCCACCCGGATATCCCGAGCTGGCCTGATGATCGCGAAGATGCGCTGGACAAGTTGGTTCACGCTCAGGGCTTTGACTTCCAGATCGTTGCCGGCGAGTTCACCGAGGCGGCTCTGGAGGAGGGAGACGAACTGTACTGGGCGGAAATGCGCGCATGGACCCCGGTAGCGCCGGCTGAGGGTGAGTGGCGCCTGGCATGGAAGGGTGACACCGAAGATGGCCCCTATGCGTGGTTCGTCCGACCAATGGCGCTGCGACCGGAGCCGGTCGCCCTCGCCGCAACTGGCAAGCAGCAGGTTGGCGAGGTGCAGGGGGATGGGCTGGAGCATGCAAAGAATCTGGACTTGCTACGTGCCGGATACCATGTTGATGGGAAACAGCGCACCGCAGCACTCGATGCAGCAATTGCCGCCCTCGCCGCCCGCCAGCCGGGGGCGCAGGCCGATCACCCGTATCAGCGCATCGCGGGCCTACAGGGAATTGGCGATGCAGCCGACTACCTTGCCCGCCATCCGGGCGACGACTACGCGCAGCGTCGGCTGTCTGAGCGCATCACGGAGTTCTCCCAGAAGCACGGCGTATCGCCTGAGCAGGGCATCGACCGGGGGGCGCGTCCGATGGACACCGCGCCGCGCGACGGCACGCTTGTGCGCCTGCTGGTGGACTTCGATGAAAACGCCATCGATGACAGCATCAGCGCGACCTGGACCATCGGCGCATGCAACGACGATAACGTGAGTGAAGGCGCAAGGATCGGCTGGCGGTTCGCAGGCTGGTGCTGGACGCACGACCACTTCACCGAGGGCACGGGCACGCCGGTTGGCTGGCTGCCGCTGATCGACAGCCAGCGCGATGCAGAGCCGGGGGTGGGCAATGGCTGAGATCGAACAGCGCGCCCTCGACCTTCAACGCGCCCGCGCGGCCTGCCCCAATACCGTTCCGGGCTCCCTGGCCACCGTCAAGCCGCCGCGTAACCTGCGCACTAGGCTGCGGGAGGACGTGTAATGCGCGAGCGACCGATCCTCTTCAACGGCGCCATGGTGCGCGCCATCCTGGCCGGCCCGAAGACGCAGACCCGGCGGGTGTTGAGCCCCCAGCCGGCCGACGACATTGCGCAGGCCACTTTTCCGAACCCTTCCGCGCAAGGCTGGCGGTCGTCGCTGCGGCACGCGCACGGCCCGACGACCGCGCACTTCTGCCCTTTCGGCCAGCCCGGCGACCGGCTGTGGGTGCGGGAAAGCTTCACCGACCTGCGCGGCACCGGTATCGAGCATCGACCCAACATCGATGGCCCAATCCAGCGTTACGCCTATTCGGCGGACACGCTGCCGGGCTCGCCTGGCGATTACGCCCGAAAAGACTACGGGATCAAGTGGCGGCCCAGCATCCACATGCCGCGCGAGGCCTGCCGCCTGGTACTGGAGATCACCGCCATCCGCGTTGAGCGGCTGCAGGCGATCACGGAAGCGGACGCCGTGGCAGAAGGCCTCTCCCAGTTGGAGAGCGGCAGCTGGCTGCCCGGACCGTGCGACCACCCCGAGTGGGCATTCCACCAGCTGTGGGCGCAGGTCTACGGCGAGCCATCTTGGGAAGCAAACCCCTGGGTGTGGGTCATCGAGTTCAAGCGCCTGGAGGCGGCCGGTGGCTGATCCCATCACCCAGGCCAAGCACACAGCGCGCGTGCTGATCGGCGAGGCGCGCGCCAGGCGGCAGGCAGGCCACGGCTTCTGGTGCATGTTCCGCATGGCCCAGTCGGCTCGCCGCCGCGCCGCCACCCTTCCCCGCCCGGCGCCGCCGGCGTTCCCCATTCAACCGGAGCTGTTCGCATGACCCAGCGACACATCAGCCACCCCGAGCCGCTGCCGGACTGCGCCGCCGGCCACAGCGCGCGCCACATCCACGACCTGCGCGGCCTCGCCGCCGGCGGCGGCCACTTCGTCGAGTGCCGGTGCCGGCATACCCGGAAGCATGCCGAGCCGGACGCCGCGATCGCGGAATGGAGGCGGGTAAACCGCCCCGCCCGTATTCGCCGGACGACCGAGCCGGCCGTTGCCGACAACGTAATCCAGATGCGCCTGCTGATGCCGGGCGAAGGACGGGTGGCCAGTGGCTGACATGTTCCTATCGCGCGACGAGATCGTCACCCTGTGCCGCACGCCACAGCGCGCGCGCCAAGCTGCCTTTCTTCGCAAGAACGGGATCAAGCACTACCTGGACGCGCACGACTGGCCTGTCGTGCTGCGCTCCAGCGTTGAAGGAACGAGCGCGAGCGCCAAGCAGGCGCTGACATGGACCCCGAGCAAGGTTGCATAAATGGGAAGGAAACCAAGCAAGCCGGGGGCTATCCCCCGGTTCCGCGCACGTCGGCAGAAGTCCGGCGTGGTGCACTACTACTACGATCACGGCGGGAAGCCCCGAAAGGAGACGCCGCTGGGCAGCGACTATGGCGTGGCCATCAAGAAGTGGGCGGAGTTCGAACATGCCAACACGATCCCGGCCGCCGCGGTCGTCACCTTCCGCCACGTGGCCCAGCGATACCAGGCCGAGGTCGTGCCGACGAAGGCAGTGACGACCCAGCGCCTCAACAACCGCTGCATCACTGCACTGCTGAGCTTCTTCGACGCGCCGCCGGCGCCGTTCGAGGCAATCCGGCCCATCAACATCCGGCAGTACCTGGACTGGCGCCCTTCCAAGGTGATCGCGAATCGGGAGGTGTCCCTGTTCTCGCACATGTGGAACTGGGCGCGCGGCAAGGGTGTCACCGACCTCCCCAATCCCTGTGAGGGCATCCGGCGGAACAAGGAATCTGGCCGCGGCGTGTACGTGGAGGACGAGGTGTTCCAGGCGGTCTACCGCCACGCCGACGCATCACTGCGGGATGCCATGGATCTTGCCTACCTCACCGGCCAGCGCGTCGGCGACGTCTGGTCCATGGACATGCGCCAGATCACGCCTCGCGGCCTGGCAATCACGCAGGCCAAGTCCACCAACAAGGTGATCATGGAGATCACGGGTGAGCTCGCGGCGTTGCTGGAGCGGATCGCGAAGCGGAAGAGCGAGAAGCTACCCGACGGAAGATCCAAGCCATACAGCACCCGGTTGATCGTGGATGACAGCGGGCTGGCACTCGGCCGGGCAGCACTGCGCTACCGGTTTGACAAGGCGCGCGACGACGCCGGAATTGCAAAGGGGGAGTTTCAGTTCCGGGACCTGCGCGCGAAGGCAGGAACGGACAAGGCCGATTCGGCCAATGACATTCGCGAAGCGCAGGCCCAGCTGGGGCATTCATCGGTCACTACGACCGAGATCTACGTGCGAAAGAAAAGGGGCTCTAAAGCTACGCCGACTCGCTGAATTGCGGAGCGGCTGGGATATTGCGGAGCGGCTCAAATCCCCGCAGGCATTGGGGGATATGGAGCGGGTGAAGGGAATCGAACCCTCGTCAGTAGCTTGGGAAGCTACAGCTCTACCATTGAGCTACACCCGCAAGGCGCGGCGTAAGTCTATTCGGGCGAGGCCCTCGAACGCAACGGGCGGCACTGGGCCGCCCGTTGGTTCCTGCTTCGCACTGCCGTGCGCGGCGCCCGCGGACGGGCGCGGCGCACGCCGGGATCAGAAGCTGCCGCCGAAGCTGGCGAACAGCGACACGTCACGCGCACGCTTCTGCATCGTGGTGGTGCTCATGCCGATGTTGCTGCTCAGGCCCCACAGGTTCAGGCGCGCACCGAGGACGGCGGTGGCGTAGTTCTTGTCGAACTCCAGGCCCGGCACCTTGTACATGCCCACGTCCGGCATGGTCTGCAGCCAGGCGCTGGCCTGCTTGCTGTCCTCGAACTCGTGGTCATAGGTGACCTGCACGTACGGCTTGACGTTGCCGCCATCGAAGCGGGCCTGCCAGCCGACGCGGCCGACGGTGGAATCCGTATCCTGATCGCCATAGCCCAGCGCCGAGGCGCTCAGGTTGGACTCGGTGTAGCCGTCCAGCTTGACCTTCTGCCAGATCACGGCGGCGACCGGACCGTGGCGGAAGCCGCCCTCGGTGCCGAACTCGTAGCCGGCGTTCAACGCGGCGGTCAGGTTGCTGCCTTCCGGCGAGCCCTTGTGGATGCGGGTGGCCGGGCCGAGCTGCAGCTTGCGGGTCACGTCGTAGTCCAGCCAGCTGTAGCTGAGCTGGCCGTTGACCCAGGCACGCTCGCCATACCAGCCGGCGAACAGGCCCAGCGTGGTGTCGGACTGGGTGAAATCGCCCTTGTTGTTGCCGAAATCGGCATCCATGCGGCCGTAGCCGGCGAAGCCGCCGACCACCATGCCATCACGCGCCCAATCGACACCGAACAGGCCGGCCGGGGCCATGCCGTCGTACAGGTCGGCGTGCGCATAGCGCTGCATGTCGCCGCGCAGGTTGCCCCACCAGCTCAGGCCGTCGGCCGGACGGCCGTCGACGTGCCAGCTGACCTGGTCAGCGCGCGAACGGCCGATGGTCTGCGCCGAATGGGTCAGGATCTGCTGGTTGCGCGGGGCTTCCAGGATCGACAGGGTGTATTCGCCCAGCATCTCGTGGGTGGCGGTGGTCGGGTGCACGCCATCGGCGAACACATAGCTGTTGGCCGCGTCCGGGGTGGCATAGCTGGTCGGGTTGCAGGTCAGCGAGGAGGCCGTGGTGCAGGCCGGGCTGGTCACGTTGACGAAGCCGTACTGGCCCGGGTTGGCGACGATTTCCTGCAGGATGTGGAAGGTATCCACCGGAATCACCTGCAGGCCCGCGGCCTTCAGGCCACCGAACAGGGCGTCGTTGTAGGCCTTGGCCAGCGCGGTGCCGGCGGCCATGCCGGCCGGGCCACCCGCGCGGGCGCCCGGGGTCAGGCCGACGTCCGGAATGGTCGGCACTACGATGTACTCGGCGCCCGCTGCTTTCAGCGTGCCGACGATGCCGACCTGGTCGGTGACGGCATTGGTCAGGGTCGAGACCAGCGGCGCGCCGGCCTGGATCGCGAACAGGTCATTGGCACCGCCCCACACGGTGTACAGCGCGTTCGGGTCGGCCTTGCCGCCGTTGGCCGCCAGGTACTGGGCGGTCTGCGTCTTGAGCGAGTACACCGGTACCGCCGGGGTGCCCGCGGCCAGCACCTGGCTGGTGTCCACGCCGACACGGGCGCCGCCGATGGCGTAGTTGTCACCGTTCTGGCCGTTGCCGTGGGCAGCGCCGTTGGTGCCGTAGTAGTCGGCCACGTGCTGGGCCCAGGTCCAGCCCGGGTTGGTGGTGAACTGGCCGGTCACCGGCTGCACGGAGGCCGGCAGCAGCGGGCGGAAATAGCCGGCGTCGGTCAGGCTGTCACCGATGAAGACGGTCCTGGTGTACGGCGACTGCGCCATGGCCGGCACCGCCGCCAGGGCGATGGCCACGGCGATGAGGGAACGGATCGGACGTTTGCTGAGCAACATGGAAACTCCTTGAGGGTGGGGAAAACGGCGGACGTACGCCGGCGCACGGTGCCATGTTTCCACTGCACCCCGCCGGCATCACGCTGCGCTGCGGCATGAACGCCGCAGCTCCGCCGCCGGCCATCGTTGGCCTGGCGCTCGCGGCACCTCTGCCGCGCGGCGCACAGGGTACGCACTGCGGAGGGATTGGGGGACAATACGGTGATGAACATCCAGCTCAACGGCGAGAACCGCCAGCTTCCGCACACCGCCACCGTCCACGACCTGCTGCTCAGCGAACAGCTGCTGGAGCGCCGCGTGGCGGTCGAGGTCAACGGCGAGATCGTGACCCGCAGCCAGCACGCCAGCCACGGCCTGCATGACGGCGACGTGGTCGAGATCGTGCATGCGCTCGGCGGTGGGTGAGGCAGCATCGTGACGCGCGATAGGCGATAATTCGGGGCATGAACGCACCTGTCCCCACTGATTCGCTGGTGATCGCCGGCAAGACCTATGCTTCCCGCCTGCTCACCGGCACCGGCAAGTTCAAGGATCTGGAAGAAACCCGCCTGGCCACCGAGGCCGCGGGCGCCCGGATCGTCACCGTGGCGATCCGCCGCACCAACATCGGGCAGAACCCGGGCGAGCCGAACCTGCTCGACGTGCTGCCGCCGGACCGCTACACCATCCTGCCCAACACCGCGGGCTGCTACACCGCCGAGGACGCCGTGCGCACCTGCCGGCTGGCCCGCGAGCTGCTGGACGGCCACAACCTGACCAAGCTGGAAGTGCTGGGCGACCAGAAGAGCCTGTACCCGGATGTGGTGCAGACCCTCAAGGCGGCCGAGCAGCTGGTCAAGGATGGCTTCGAGGTGATGGCCTATACCTCCGATGATCCGATCCTGGCCAAGCGCCTGGAAGAGATCGGCTGCGCTGCGGTGATGCCGCTGGCCGCACCGATCGGCTCGGGGCTGGGCATCCAGAACAAGTACAACCTGCTGCAGATCATCGAAGATGCCAAGGTACCGATCATCGTCGATGCCGGCGTGGGCACGGCCTCCGATGCGGCGATCGCGATGGAGCTGGGCTGCGATGGCGTGTTGATGAACACCGCCATTGCCGGCGCGCGCAATCCGATCCTGATGGCCAGCGCGATGCGCAAGGCCGTGGAAGCGGGCCGCGAGGCCTTCCTGGCCGGCCGCATTCCGCGCAAGCGTTACGCCAGTGCTTCCTCGCCGATCGACGGGTTGATCGGCTGATGACCAATCCTTTCGACAGCGCTGGCGCCAAGGCGCCGCCCAAGCCCTTCACCATCACCGAAGGCCGCCGCGAGGTCCGCAGTTTCGTGCTGCGCCAGGGCCGCTTCACCCCCGCCCAGCAGCGCGCCTTCGACGACCGCTGGCCGCGCTTCGGGCTGGACTTCACCGGCGAGCCGCGCGATCTGGAGGCCACCTTCGGGCGCGATGCGCACAAGGTGCTGGAGATCGGGTTCGGCAACGGTGCCGCGCTGCGCTTCGCCGCGCAGCAGGACCCGAGCCGCGACTACATCGGCCTGGAAGTCCACGCCCCCGGGGTCGGCCGCCTGCTCAACGCCCTGGCCGACGACAATGCCGATCATGTCCGCCTGTACCACCACGATGCCGTGGAGGTGCTGGAGAAGGAAATCGCCGATGGCGCGCTGGATGAAGTGCGCATCTATTTCCCGGACCCGTGGCACAAGAAGCGCCACAACAAGCGCCGCCTGATCCAGCCCGGCTTTGCCGAGCTGCTGGTGCGCAAGCTGCGCGTCGGTGCCCGCCTGCACTGCGCCACGGACTGGGAAGACTACGCCGAGCAGATGTGGGACGTGCTCGACGCCACCGCCGGGCTGAGCAACCGCGCCGGTCCGCGTGGGCAGGTGGAGCGGCCGGAATGGCGCCCGCAGACCCATTTCGAAACCCGTGGCCAGAAGCTCGGCCATGGGGTGTGGGACCTGCTGTACGACCGCACCTGATCCGACAAGGAACCGCGCCACCCCATGGATACCGCGCTGACGCTGACTACCGACATGAAGCTCGTCCTCGGGCTGGTCGGCTTCACGATGGCGATGTTCCTGTTCGAGCGCATCCGCGCCGACGTGGTGGCGCTGGTGGTGCTGGTGGTGCTCGGCGTCACCGGGCTGATCGCACCGGAAGAGATCTTCGGTGGCTTCTCCGGTAACGCGGTGATGAGCATCATCGCCACCACCATCCTCGGTGCGGGCCTGGACCGCACCGGGGCATTGAACCGGTTGGCGGCGTGGCTGCTGCGGCGCGGGCATGGCGTGGAGACGCGCCTGCTGATGATGACGACGGCGATCGCCGGCTTGAACTCCTCGTTCATGCAGAATCCTTCAGTGATGGCGCTGTACCTGCCGGTCGCCTCGCGCCTGGCCGCGCGCACCGGGCTGACCCTGCAACGGCTGCTGCTGCCGATTGCCGCGGCCATCGTGATGGGGGGCGCGCTGACCATGGTCGGCAACTCGCCGCTGATCCTGCTCAACGATCTGCTGGCTTCGGCCAACAACAACCTCCCCTCCGGCCTGGCCACCATCGAGCCGCTGCGCATGTTCGCGCCGTTGCCGATCGGCGTGGCGCTGCTGATCGCCTCGCTGCTGTACTTCCGCTACTTCGGCGACCGCAAGCTGGTCGAGGAAGAAACGCTGGCCAACGATGGCGTCACCCCGTCGCGGACCGAGAGTTACTTCGCCAAGACCTACGGCATCGAAGGCGATGTGTTCGAGCTGGTGGTCACCGCCGAGAGTCCGCTGGTCGGCATGACCCTGGGCGAGGCGGAGAACGTGCACGATGCGCCGCTGCTGCTGGCGCTCAAGACCGGCAACGACACCCGTCTGGCGCCGCCGGCGGAGATGCGGATCTGGGTGGGCAGCGTGCTCGGCGTGATGGGCGCGCGCCAGCAGGTCAGCGATTTCGCGCAGAACCAGTTCCTGCGGATGTCCTCGCGGCTGAAGCACCTGGGCGATCTGTTCAACCCGAGCCGCGCCGGCATTTCCGAAGCGGTGGTGCCGCCGACCTCCGATGTGATCGGCAAGAGCGCCTCGGACCTGCGCCTGCGCAAGCAGCGCGGCATCAGCCTGCTGGCGATCAACCGCGACAAGCAGGTGATCCGCGAAGACGTGCGCAACGTGGCACTGCGCGCCGGCGACATGCTGGTCTTCCACAGCATCTGGACCGACCTGGCGCAGGCGGCCAAGAGCCGCGATTTCGTGGTGGTGACCGATTATCCCAAGGGTGAGCAGCGGCCGCACAAGTTCAAGATCGCGATGAGCATCTTCGCCATCACCATCCTGATCGCGCTGACCTCCAAGCTGCCGGTGGCGCTGACCCTGATGACCGGCGTGGCCGGCATGCTGCTGACCGGCGTGCTGCGCATGGACGAGGCCTATGCCTCGATCAACTGGAAAACGGTGTTCATGATGGCCGGGCTCATTCCGCTCGGCTGGGCGATGGACAGCAGTGGCGCGGCGGCATGGATCGCCGGCCACACCATCGACCGGCTGCCGACCGGCATCCCGGTGTGGGTGCTGGAGATCGCGCTGGCGTTGTTGACCACGATGTTCTCACTGGTGATCAGCCATGTGGGCGCGACGATCGTGATGGTGCCGATCGCGGTGAACCTGGCGCTGGCGGCAGGCGGCAGCCCGACCGCGTTCGCGCTGATCGTGGCGCTGTCGGCCTCGAACAATCTGATGACCGCGTCCAACCCGGTGATTTCGATGATCACCGGCCCGGCCAATTACACCCCGCGCGAGCTCTGGCGCGTCGGCGCCCCACTGTCGTTGATCTATACGGTGGTGGTGGTGCTGATGATCAACCTGATGTTCTAGGTGGTGCCGGCCAGCGGCCGGCACCACCAGATGGTGGGTGGCCGGCCGTTCGTTGTCATCCCAGCCAGACCTGCCCATCGCGGACCAGCACCGGCACCGTGCGCAGGCGATCACCCCGGCACGGCCCGGCCACGCAGTCGCCGTTGTCCAGCGAGAACGAGGCGCCATGTGCGGCGCAGACCAGGTGACCGTCCTTGCTTTTCAGGAATTGACCCGGCGCCCAGTCCAACCGGCGCCCCGCGTGCGGGCAGATGTTCAGCCACCCACGCACCTGCTCACCGTCGCGGTACAGCACCACCGATTCGCTGTCGCCCTCGATGCTGGCATCGACGTCGGCGAATCCCCCGTCGGCAATGGCATCCAGGGCGATGAGGGCGATGGCGGTGGTCTCGGGCGGGGACATGGCATCCAGCAACAGGCAACGGAAGCACAGTGTCTCACGCGCTCATGTCACTGGCTCCCGGATGAATACAAGTCATTGATTTGCAATGAACGCGCGGTACGTTTAACGACTTTTTCACTCAATGACAAAAGCCAGCGCGGATACTCGTCCACTGCTGACCTCAGCCAAAAGAGTGCCATGTACAGCCGCATCTTCCAGTTCAACCAGTTCCGCACCCTGTTCGCGCCGCGCAAGCCGCGCCACCCGCTGGTGCGCGTCGCGGTCGGCCTGTTGGGCCTGGCGATCCTGGCCGCGCTGGTGTTCGTTGGTGTGTTCGTGGGCGCGGCGATGATCATCGCCGGCCTGGCATGGAAGCTGCTCGCCCAGCGCAAGAATGCGCGCACCGCTCCGTCGCAGGTCGTGGACGGTGAATACCGGGTGGTCCGCAAGCAGGCGTTGCCGATGTCGCGTTGATCGACGCGCTTCCCTCCCGATGACGGCCGCGCCCCTGCGCGGCCGTTTCTGTTTGTGGGCGCGGGAAAACGCTCTAGACTGCGGCGAAACCTCTCCACAGGACGCGCGCATGACCGATGTAATCCCCACGCCCGAACAGCCCCGCATTCCGGTCGCCGGTGGCGGTACCTTCCCGGTGCGCCGCATCTACTGCGTGGGCCGCAACTTCGCCGATCACGCGCGCGAAATGGGCGCGGCCGTACCTGCCGCCGACGATCGTGGCCGCCCGATGTTCTTCAGCAAGCCGGCCGATGCGATCGTGGTCGGGCATGACGATGTGATCCCCTACCCGCTTGCCACCCAGGACCTGCACCACGAGGTGGAGCTGGTGGTGGCGATCGGCAAGGACGCACCCGCCGGTGAACTGCCGGTCGACCAGGCCGAAGCGCTGGTGTTCGGTTACGGCGTCGGCCTGGACCTGACCCGCCGCGATCTGCAGGCGCAGGCCAAGGCCAAGGGCCATCCCTGGGACCCGGCCAAGGGCTTCGATCAGTCCGCCCCGGTCAGCGAACTGGTGCCGGCCGGCGAAGTGGGCGATCTGGCCGCCCTCAACCTGTCGCTGGAGATCAACGGCGAAGTTCGCCAGCAGTCGCTGCTGGACCAGATGATCTGGAACGTGCCGGAGATCCTGCACGAGCTCTCCAAGCTGTGGGCGCTGCGCGCGGGCGATCTGGTGTTCATGGGGACGCCCTCCGGCGTGGCCGCATTGAAGCCGGGCGACCGTTTCAGCGCACGCCTGGAAAACGTGGCCGAGCGCCACGGCATCATCGCCGGATGACGAAAGCTGCGTTACGCTGCGGCGTCATTTGATTTCCCCTACGACAGGAGAGCCCGATGGGTGTACTGACTGAGTTCAAAGAATTCGCCATGCGTGGCAATGTCATCGACCTGGCGGTCGGTGTGGTCATCGGTGCGGCGTTCGGCAAGATCGTCACCGCGCTGGTGGACAAGATCATCATGCCGCCGCTGGGCTGGGTGATCGGCCGCGTGGACTTCTCCGAGCTGGCCTGGACCCTGGCCCCGGCGCGGATCGCCGAAGACGGCAAGGAGATCCCGGCCGTGGTGATCGGCTACGGCGATTTCCTCAACACCGTGGTGCAGTTCATCATCGTGGCGTTCGCCATCTTCATGGTGGTCAAGTTCATCAACCGCCTGGCCCGCAAGAAGCAGGCCGAGCCGGCCGCCCCGGCGGCGCCGAGTGAAGAAGTGCTGCTGCTGCGCGAGATCCGCGACAACCTCAAGCACTGAGGCGGCAACCCGGGCAGTGCCGGCCGCTGGCCGGCAGCACCCATCGAAAGCCCCGCCCTGGCGGGGCTTTCGCTTTTGGAAATCAGCATCCGCCCGGGCATGACCTCCCGCCCATGTACGCGCCGGGCAGGCTGGTAAGCTCGGACGCTTCCGCCCCGTTTCCCGGAGTTCGTCCCATGCGTCGCCGCGTCCTTGCCATCGCATCTTCCCTCGCCCTGCTGGCCGCACCCGCATTCGCGGCGACCGGTATCACCACGCTGCCGCCCAAGTCGCTGGCCACCGCTGCCGAGCTGCGCGAGCAGGCCCTCAAGGACGACACCGGCTGGAAAGTGGTCGAGTCGCTGACCACCGAAATCGGCCCGCGCATCGCCGGCAGTGAAGCCGACGCACGCGCCGTGGCCTGGGCCGTGGCCAAGTTCAAATCGCTGGGGTTCGACAAGGTCTGGACCGAGCCGGTCACCTTCCCCAAGTGGGAGCGCCGCAGTGAGCACGCCGAAGTCATCGGCAAGCACGCGCAGCCGCTGACCATCACCGCCCTCGGCGGCAGCCCGGGTGGCACGGTCGAAGCCGAGGTGGTGCGTTTCGCCGATCTGGCCGCGCTGCAGGCCGCGCCGGAAGGCTCGCTGAAGGGCAAGATCGCCTTCGTCGATTACCAGATGACCGCCTACCGCGACGGCCGCGACTACGGCAACGGTGGTGCAGTGCGCAGCAAGGGCCCGTCCGAGGCGATCCGCAAGGGCGCGATCGGCTTCGTGATGCGTTCGGCCGGGACTGACTCGCACCGTGTGCCGCATACCGGCATCACCCGCTTCGATGAAGGCCTGACCCCGGTCCCGGCGGCGGCGCTGTCGGTGCCCGATGCCAACCAGCTGGCGCGGCTGCTCGCGTTGGGCAGCACCACGCTCAAGCTCAGCCTGGATTGCGGCTGGGATGGCAAGGCCACCTCGTACAACGTGATCGGCGAGATCACCGGGCGCAGCCTGCCCAAGGAAGTGGTGGTGATCGGCGGACATCTCGATTCCTGGGACCTGGGCACCGGCGCGGTGGATGATGGCGCGGGCGTGGGCATCACCATGGCCGCGGGCCATCTGATCGGCCAGCTCAAGCAGGCGCCCAAGCGCACCATCCGGGTGGTCGCCTTCGCCAACGAAGAGCAGGGTCTGTACGGCGGCAAGGCGTATGCCGAAGCCCACGCCAAGGACGTGGTGCTGCACCAGCTCGCGGCCGAAAGCGATTTCGGCGCGGGTCGCATCTATGCCTTCAACACCGGCTCGCCGAACCCGGCCAACTCGCGCGAGGCGACCCGCCAGATCGCCGAGGTGCTCAAGCCGCTCAGCATCGAGTACGCCGCCGACAAGGGCGGCCCGGGCCCGGACGTGGGTCCGCTGGCCGCCAAGGGCGGCGCGTGGGCGTGGCTGGCGCAGGACGGCAGCGATTACTTCCACCTGCACCACACCGCCGACGATACCTTGGACAAGATCGACCCGGCCGCCCTGGCGCAGAACGTAGCGGCCTACACCGTGTTTGCCTACCTGGCCGCCGAGGCCGATGGCAGCTTCGGCAGTGAAGCCAAGCCGACCACACCGCCGAGCGAGTAAGGCCAGCAACGGGCGAGGCCGTTGTGGGCACACCCTCGCCTGCTGCGACATCAGCCAGACAGGCGTTTCGCGGCGGCGATGTTCTTCCACAGCGCTGCGTTGCGGATGCCGATCTGCGCGGGATCGAAGCACGGATCCAGGCCGGCCCGCTGCTGTCCGCACCGCCCCGCCCGCTGTTTCTGCCTGGGCAGGGTCATGCACGTTGTAGACGCCGGTGGCGAGGATCAGGAAGGCGGTCGCACTGCACACCATGCGCGTGTCTACGTAGATGGAGAACGACTGCACCAGTCCCTGTAGACCGGGTGGCTGACCTCCGCCGCAGCAGCAGGGTGCGCCCCTATGCCCATGCCCGCTTCGTTGGACAGCACACCGCGTCGAACGCCCCACATGATCGCAGCACCGATCATGTCGCCGAACGCAACGTCCGTTCCGAACGCACTGCGCACGATCAGCATGAACATCTCCGGCACGGCCTGCAGATTGATGACTACCGCGATGGCGGCCACCAGCAGGTACCCGACGGCCATGAACGGAACGACCACCTGGGTCACCTGCGCGATGCCACGCACACCGCCAAAAATCACGAGCGACAGCACCACAACCACCCCAGCCGCCGAGGCTCACGCAGGCACCTGCCACGCATGTGAGAGCGAGGCAGCGATGGCATTGGACTGGGTCCCGGTCAGGAACAGACCGGCACCGATCACCGTACTCAACGCGAACAGGCACGCATACCAACTAGGCGATGGCCATCGCGCCCCCTGCGATGTTGCCCACGCCGGCCCGACTGACAGGGAAATGCTCAAGGCCTGAAACGAGGATACGCCGGCGGCCGAAGCGAGCGACTAAAACATCAACCTCACCATGTCCGGCAGCCTGCGCAACTGGACGAAGCGGGTACGCACACTGAAATAAAGGCCTGCCAGCAAACACAGTCCAACCAGCGCGGGGCTCCAGATCACACCGAAAATCCAGCCAATAACGGCTTCCACACTCATGAGGTACTCCTTGTCGGTTCGGCGGGATGCCGGGCGGCATCCACAGGCGGCGGTGATCGGTTCAGAAGTACATGCCCAAGGCCACCTGCGGGCTGATGAAGTGGCCGCTGTTGCGCCCGGCGACACTGAATTCCACGCCGGCGATCAGGCCAATCTTCGGCGTGAAGTGGTATTCGATTGCAGGCGCCAAGGTCACGCTCGTGCTGGCGGGGCGCACCTCATCGATGTGGTGCGCGATTCCCTGAGTGCCCGGTGCATAGCCGATGAGGCGACGACGGGTTTCTCGGCTGGCGGCCACCTCCATCACCGCGACCCACCGCGGGTTGATGCTGTACTCCGCTCCCAGCGAACCGGACAGCGCGGAGCCGCGCGCGACGCTGCCGCGGAAGCCCGCCGGAGTGTCGTACACGCTGTGGCCGTGCACCGCCACGCGCGCCGGTGCCGGGCTGGCGCTCAGCTGCCCGCGCCAACGCAGTGGCCGGCCATTCGGCATCCACACTACCTGCTGGATGCCCAGCGCCAGGCTGGTGCGCTGTACGCCATCGCCCTGCGCATTGAGCGAATTGCCGCCGATCCGGTCGTGGCTGCCGGTGGCATAGCGCTGGCTCAACGCCAATGAGATGGCAGGCCGGGTGCCGTCGGCACTTGGTGCCTGCAGCAGATACTGCAGCCTCGCAGTGGTATCGCCAGCGCGGAACCCGCTGCTGCGCGCGCCTCCCGATTCGGCCCGGACAGCGCTCAGGTTGGCCTGGACGGTAACCCGCTCGCCGAGTCCATAGACGATCGGGAGCACCGTGAGCCAGGCGCTGCTGTCCTGCGCGCTGCGATGGCGGTTGCCGGCGCCGTCATAGCTGGAGCGGCTGTCGACGCGGATCAGGTAAGGCTCGACATACAGATGCCCCTGCGCGATGCCCGCAGGATTGGGAGTGATGAGCGGACCGGTGAAATTGGCATCGTCAAGACTGCGTGCCTGGGCCGCACCGGGTACACAGACGGCAGCACCAACAACGACAGCGATGACGAGGGGAATCAGACGGATCGAACGCGACAGCGGCAAGGTCATGTAAATCTCCGAAAGAACGCGCACGGCGCAGAGGTGCACCAACGCGCCAACCTGCACAGACCGACGGAACACGTAAATGCGCAAAAATCTGAAATGTCGTGTTCTGTGATTAATCGCACAAGTCGCCCCCCCCATGTCGCTCGAATGCTGTTGAAAACGATAATTTCAGGCAGCTCGCGATGGCTTGTTCGATCACCCCGCTTGATCGAATGGCGGCTGTTGCGCCGGCGAGCGGTAACCCCCCGCGCGCAGCGCTGAATCCCTCCGCGACGGACAAAAAAAGCCCGGTCGCAGTGCGATCGGGCTACCGGGATAACGTCACACCCCACGCGGTGAGAGCCGCTAGACCTTCGCGGTCCGGACAAGCGGATCGCCGCGCTGCGAGGGTGTCTCTCCTCATCCACGCAGCACAGCGTCTACTCCGCACTGTGCGCAGATTTCACTGCATGCACTATGCGATTAATCCGAAAGCGTTGTCGTCACGACCATTTTGGTGAAACCGATCACACCGTGGGTGGCGCGAATGACGCCGCGCTCCCCCGAAAACGCACACAGTGGTCAAACGCGACTGCGTCCGTACCACTGCGCCAACAGGACAGCCGTCGCCGAAGCGACGTTGAGGCTTTCCACGACGCCAGTACCCGGAATCGAGACCTGATGGTCACAGCCCTGGGCCAGCGCGCGGTCCATGCCTTCGCCTTCGGCACCCATCACGTACACCAGCCGCGAAGGCAGCTCAGCGGCGAACAGATCATCGCCGCCCTCCACCAGCGTTGCGGCCAGGCTCAAGCCGGCACCACGCAGCTGCGCCATCGCCTCGGGCAGCGCCGGCAGGCGCACCAGCGGCACCGCCTCGGCGCCACCTTCGGCCACGCGCGCGGCCGCACCGGACAACGCCAGGGTGGAATCCGGTGGCAGCAGCAGCCCGGCCACACCGAAGTGCGCCGCCGAGCGCAGGATCGCGCCGAAGTTGTGGGGGTTGCCCACGCCATCCAGCCACAGCGCCAGCACCGGCTTCCCGGCCGGCAGCGTGGCCAGCCATTCGTCCAGCGCCAGCATCGGCGCGCGCAGCACGTCGGCCACCAGCCCTTCGTGATGGGTGGTGGCGGCGAGCTTGTTCAGATCGCCCTCTTCCACCACGCGGTAACCGACGCGGTTGGCCACGCACCACTTCAGCACCGGCTGCATGCGCGGAATCAGCGCCTCGGTCAGGTACAACTTGCGCAGCGCCTGCGGGCGATGCTCGAACAGTGCCTGCACGGCATTCCAGCCGTACAGGCGCAGCTCGTCGTTGCCACGGCCGGGCGGCGGCGGGGTGCCACCTTCGCGGGGCGGCAGCGGCGTGGCGCGCGGCGGCCGCGAGGACGGACGGCGCGCATTCTTCCAGGGATCATTCACTACGGGACAGCTCCAGCTTGCGGGTACGCCAGAAATCGGCGTTCTTGATGCCCAGGGCATCGGGGTCGAAGGTCGGATCCAGGCCGAGCTTCTTCTGGCGTTCGTAGTCGCGCAGGGCCAGCATCGCCGGCTTTTGCACGATCAGGATCGCGATGATGTTCAACCACGCCATCAGGCCCACGCCGATGTCACCCAGCGCCCACGCCATGCCGGCATTGTGGAACGCACCGAAGATCACCATGCCGATGATGCCCAGGCGCAGCAGCAGCACGGTCAGCGGACGCTTGGCGTTGTTGTTGACGTAGGTCAGGTTGGTCTCGGCCATGTAGTAATAGGCCATGATCGTGGTGAAGGCGAAGAAGAAGATCGCGATCGCCACGAAGCCTGCGCCCCAGCCCGGCAGCACGGTTTCCACCGCGGCCTGCGCATACCCCGCGCCTTCGGCCACACCGGCCAGGCCGGCGAACACGGGCGCGCCACCCGGCACCGGCGAATACACGTTGTAGGTGCCCGCCGCCAGGATCAGGAACGCGGTGGCCGTGCACACCATCATGGTGTCGAAGTAGATCGCGAAGGCCTGCACATAGCCCTGCTTGGCCGGGTGCGAGACCTCCGAGGCGGCGGCCGCGTGCGGGCCAGTGCCCTGGCCGGCCTCGTTGGCGTAGATGCCGCGCTTGACGCCCCATTCCACCGCCAGGCCCATCATCGCGCCGAACGCCGCATGCGCGCCGAAGGCACTGCTGAACACCGTGCGGAACATGTCCGGCACGCGGTCATAGTTGAGGATCATGATGACGATGGCCATCAGGATGAAGGCGGCGGCCATGAACGGCACCACCACCTCGGCGAAGTTGGCGATACGCTTGACGCCACCGAAAATGACCACGGCCAGTAGCAGCGCGACCACGGTCCCGATGCCCAGCTTGAGCGCCTGCACCGACTCCATGCCCATGAACTGGCCGTCCAGCGGCCCGCACAGCGCACCGCCGCGGCAGGCATTGATGATGCAGTCGGCGATGGCATTGGCCTGCACGCCCGGCATCAGGAAGCCGGCGGCGATGATGGTCGCAACGGCGAAGGCCAACGCGTACCACTTCAGGCCCATGGCCTTTTCGATGTAGTACGCCGGGCCGCCACGGTAACGGCCTTCGGCATCCTTGGTCTTGTAGATCTGGGCCAGGGTGCATTCCACGTATGACGTCGAGGCGCCGAGGAAGCCCATCACCCACATCCAGAAGATCGCACCGGGGCCGCCGAAGGCGATCGCGGTGGCCACGCCGGCGATGTTGCCGATGCCCATGCGACCGGCCATGGACATGGCCAGTGCCTGGAACGAAGACACGCCCGCCTCGGATTTCTCACCCTGCGCGGTGAGCCGGCACATCTCCACGAAGCCACGGATCTGCATGAAGCGGGTGCGGGCGCTGAAGTACAGGCCTGCGGCAAGGCACAGGAAGATCAGAGCTTTGCTCCAGATGATCCCGTTGATGAAACTGACAACTTCTTCCACGCGCTCTCTCCAGTCGGCGGAAACAAAAGGAACGTCCCCGTCGGCTGGGACCCGGTCGATTCTCCACGATCCGCGCCGGGCTGCGTAGTGGCAATTTCGATGAATGGGCGGCAGTGCCGCCCATTCCGGTCAGGCGTGCCCGCCCACGGAGGGCGTTTCCGCTTCCTGGCGGGCCAGTTCGCGCGCCACGGCCTCCGGCGAACGCGTGTACGGGGCCAGCAGCAAGTAGAACGCCGGCACCACGAACAGTGACAGGAAGGTGGACACGGTCACGCCGAAGATCACCACCACGCCGATCGTGCCGCGGCTGGCCGAGCCCGGCCCACCGGCCACCACCAGCGGGATCGCACCGACCACGGTGGCGATGGAGGTCATCAGGATCGGGCGCAGGCGCACCATCGCCGATTCGACGATGGCCTGCTGCACGTTGCGGCCTTCATCGCGCAGCTGATTGGCGAACTCCACGATCAGGATGCCGTTCTTGGCCGCCAGGCCGACCAGCATGACGATGCCGATCTGGCTGAACATGTTGATCGTGCCGCCGCTGACATACAGCCCCAGCAGCGCGCCGAGCACGCCCAGCGGCACGGTCAGCATGATCACCAATGGATGGATGAAGCTCTCGAACTGCGCGGCCAGCACCAGGAACACCACCAGCAGGGCCATCGCGAAGGTCAGCAGCACGGCACTGCCGGCGTTCTGGTACTCGCGCGATTCGCCCTTCCAGCTGATCTGCGCATGCTGCGGCAGCTCTTCGCTGGCCACCTGCTGGGCCCAGGCGATGGCTTCACCCAGCGGATAGCCCGGGGCCAGGCCGGCGTTGATCGTGATCGAGCGCAGCCGGTTGAAGCGGTTGAGGCTGCCGGCCTCGGCCACTTCGCTGAGCGTGACCAGGTTGGACAGCGGCACCAGTTCGCCACCACTGGCGCGCACGCGGATCGCAGCCAGATCCGACGGCGAGGCGCGGCCTTCGCGGCCGGCCTGGACAAGCACGTCGTACTCCTCGCCGTTGTCGACGAAGGTGGTGACGCGGCGCGAGCCCATCATGGTTTCCAGCGCGCTGCCGATCGCGGTGACCGACACGCCCAGGTCGGCCGCACGCTGGCGGTCGATGTTCACGCGCATCTGCGGGCGGGTCTCCTTGTAATCCGAGTCCGCACCGACCAGGCCGGGGTTGTCGGCCATGCGCAGCAGCAGGCGATCACGCCATTGCGCGATCTCCGCGTATTCCGGGCCGCCGAGCACGATCTGGAACGGCTGGCCCTGGCTGCGGACCAGGCCGCCGCCGAC
Source organism: Stenotrophomonas sp. GW821-FHT01H02A (assembly GCF_059422145.1). Taxonomy (NCBI): domain Bacteria; kingdom Pseudomonadati; phylum Pseudomonadota; class Gammaproteobacteria; order Lysobacterales; family Lysobacteraceae; genus Stenotrophomonas; species Stenotrophomonas sp. GW821-FHT01H02A. Next base: position 118,833 of record NZ_JBWKWI010000010.1, on the reverse strand, counting down.
CTGGGTGCGCACGCGCACGCCGCGCAGATCGTTGAGGTGGGTCTGCAGGTCGGCCGCCACATCCGGCGTGGACACATCGCGCTGCCGCCACGGCTGCAGGAACACGCTGATCCGGCCCGTATGCATTTCTTCGCTGGAGCCCCAGCCACCGGGCACGCGCGGGTTGGCGCGCACGATCGGCTCATCCTCGCCGACGAAGCCGGACACGATCTTCTCGACCTGCTGGACCTGGCCGACGGTGTAGTCGAAGCCGGCGCCTTCCGGGCCGTCGATCATGATCTGGAACGAGCCGCGGTCTTCGGCCGGGGCCAGCTCGGACGGCAGTACCTTGAGCAGCAGCGCACTGGCCAGCAGCGACAGAATCATCACCACGATGTAGATCCAGGTGCGGGTCACGTGCGCTTCCAGGAATCGCCCATAGGCGGCCGACAGCCGATCCAGATTGCGGTTGATGACGCCGTGCAGGCCCTTGGGTGCCTGGCCGGTATGCGGCTTGAGCAGCTTGGAGGCCATCATCGGCGTCAGCGTCAGCGACACGAACGCCGACAGCGCCACCGCTGCGGCCAGGGCCACGGCCAGCTCGCGGAACAGGCGTCCGGTATTGCCTTCCAGGAAGCCGACCGGCAGGAACACCGCGACCAGCACCGCCGTGGTGGCGATCACCGCGAATGCGACCTGGGTGGTGCCACGCTTGGAGGCCACCAGCGGGGGTTCACCCAGATCGATGCGGCGTTGCACGTTCTCGACCACCACGATGGCGTCATCCACCACCAGGCCGATACACAGCACCAGCGCGAGCAGGGTCAGCAGGTTGATCGAGAAGCCGAACGCATACAACGCGATGAAGGCGGCGATCAGGCAGACCGGCACCGTCACCGCCGGAATCAACGCCGCGCGGAAACTGCCCAGGAACAGCCAGATCACCGCCAGCACCAGCAGCATCGCCTCGACCAGCGTGGCGTACACGCGATCGACGGCGGCTTCAATGAACGTGGTGTTGTCGAAAGCGACGAAGATACGCGTGCCCTCCGGCAGCGTACTGCTGATCCGCTCGGCTTCGGCGCGCGCTTCGCGGGCGACATCGAGCGCGTTGGCGGTGGAGGTCTTGACGATGCCCAGGCCGATGTTCGGCTCGCCGTTGCTGCGGTAGTAGGCACGGCGTTCGGACGAGGCCAGTTCGATCTTCGCCACATCACCCATACGCACCACGTAGCCGTCGGCGCCCTTGCCCAGCGGGATGCCGGCGAAGTCCTCGGGTTTGACGTAGTTGCGCTCCACGCGCAGGGTGAAATCGCGGTCGGTGGATTCAATGCGGCCGGCGGGCAGTTCGACGTTCTCGTTGCGCAGCGCGGTTTCCACGTCGCCTACGGTCAACCCGCGTGCGGCGAGCTGGTCGCGGTCCAGCCAGATCCGCATCGCATAGCGCTGGCGGCCACCGATGCGCACCTGGGCCACGCCATCCAGGCTGGAGAAGCGGTCGACGATGTAGCGGTCGGCGTAGTCGCTCAGCTCCAGCGTGTCCATCGAGGTCGAGCTCATGTTGAGCCAGATGATGGGATCGGCGTCGCTCTCGACCTTGGCGATTTCCGGCGGCCGCGCCTCTTCGGGCATGCGGTCGGCCACGCGGCTGACCGCATCGCGCACGTCGTTGGCGGCCGCTTCGATATCGCGGTTGGAGGTGAACTCGATGCTGACCTGCGAGCGCCCGTTGGAGCTGCGCGCGTTGATGGTGTCGATGCCTTCGATGCCGGCCAGCGCATCTTCCAGCACTTGGGTGATGCGGCTTTCGATGACCGCCGCCGACGCGCCGGTGTAATCGACCGAGACCGACACGATCGGCGGATCGATCGCCGGCAGTTCGCGCAGGGTCAAACGGGTGAACGACATGAAGCCCAGCACCACCAGCAGCAGGCTCATCACGACCGCGAAGACCGGCCGCTGGATGGAAACGTCGGAAAGCTTCATCCGGCGGCGTCCGGTTCGGCCGTGGCAGTGGCGCCCGGGGTGACCGGTGCCGCCTCGTCGGCCTGGATCTTCAGGCCCGGACGCAGTTTGCCGGTCCCGTCCACCACGATGCGGTCACCGGCGGTAAGGCCATCGCGGATTTCGACCACGCCGCTGCGGCGCGCGCCGGCGGTGATGTCCACACGCTCCACCACCTGGTCCGGCTTGACCCGGAACACATAGGAATCGCGTCCGACCTGCACCACGGCGATTTCAGGAATCACCAGCGCCTGGCGCTCGGGGCGGAACATGCGCACATCCAGCAGCATGCCCGGGCGCAACGCATGGTCGGCATTGATGAAATCGGCGCGCACCGTGACCGCACGCGTGCCCGGATCGACGCGAGTATCGATGGTGGCGACCTGGCCTTCGAAGTTGCGGCCCGGGTAGGCCACGCTGGTCGCGTTGACCTTGTCGCCGGTGCTCAGCGAGGCCAGTTCGGCTTCGGGCACCTGGAAGTCCACGTGCATGCGCTCGATGTCATCCAGCGTGGTGATCGCAGTGCTGGGCGTGACCAGCGAGCCGGCGCTGACCTGGCGGATGCCGAGCACGCCGGCGAACGGCGCACGCACGCGGCGATCGCCGATGTCCGACTGCATTTCACGCACGCGTGCATCGGCGGCATCGCGGATGGCGCGCTGGGTATCCAGCGTGGAGCTGGCCACCAGTTGCTGCGCCGCGAGTTCGCGCTGGCGCTTGTACAGCTGGTCCGCTTCCAGGAAGGTGGCCTGGGCCTGCAGCAGCGCGGCCTCCTGGGCCTGCCCACGCAGGGTCACCAGCGGCGTGCCGGCACTGACCTGCTGGCCGCTTTCGAAGTGCACCGTCTCGATGATTTCGCTGACCTTGGCGGTGACCGTCACCGATTCGCGTGCCTTGGCCGTACCCAGTGCCTGCAGAGTGTCGCTCCATGCCGAGGTCCGCACCACCTGGGTGGTGACCGGTACAGCGTCTGCCTGCCGGCGAGCGGCCTCGTCTTTGCTGCCACACCCAGCCAATGCGACCAAGGTGATGCCAGCGGCGAAGCGCGCTGCGATGCGTCCCAACATGTAATCCATTCCCGGTTGTTTCTCGACCGCCGAGTGTATAGAGGGGTCGGGCCGGGGCATATGTGCCAAGCGTTTACCGGGCTGTTCACAGCGGACGGTGACGGGCGAAGGCCTTTCCGTGCTGGGGCCCGCGCAGGATGTATCGCCGTGTATCGACGCATGTCGAAATGCGCGGCCCACGCCGGGCTGTCGTGCCCGGCAACGGCCGGCGCCGGGCGGGAGGCATCGCCCCCCGTCCAGCGGTGGTGCTCAGTAACGATAGTTCACTTTGAGCCAGGCCGTGCGACCGGGTTCGTTGATCCGCACCGGATCGGCCGGGAAACCGAAATCGGCGCTGCCGGCCAGGTTCAGATGCTCGCTGTAGGCGCGGTCGAACAGGTTGTCGACGCCGGCGCTGACCAGCAGTGCGTCGTTGACCCGGTAGCCCGCGTTCAAGGCCAGGGTAGCGAAGCCGGCGCTGGGGCCCAGGTCGCGGGCGACCACGTTGCCCTGCCCGGCCGCGACCCGCCCCTGGCGGGACACCGCACGTGCCAGCGCCCCCACGGTCCAGCGTTCGCCTTCCCAGGCAGTGCTGAGGCGGGCTTCCAGCGGCGGCATCTGCGGGAGGGCGCGACCATCGCTGCGGTTCTCGCCCCAGGCATAGGCCAGCGTGCCGCCGAGCGTCCACTGCGGGGCCAGCTGCCATTCCGCACCGGCCTCGGCGCCGGCGATGCGCGCATCCACATTGGAGGCCTGGCTGGTGCTGCCCATCATGCCGCCGTCGCGGTAGGTGAACAGGATGTAGTCCTGGAGGCGCCCGGCATACGCCGAGACCCAGGCATTGAGGCGGTCGGTGCGGTACTGCAGGCCCAGATCGAGCTGGGTGGTTTTTTCCGGCTGCACGCCGGTGAAGGCGTTGATCGCGCCCACCGGGCCGAGATCCGGCGAGAACAGTTCCCAGTAGTCGGGCATGCGCTCGCTGTGGCCAACGCCGGCGTACCAGGTCAACGCGGGTGCGAGGTCGCGCTCGAACCGGACGAAGCCGCTGCCGAGGTTCTCGCGACGGGTCTGCCCGGCGGTCGGGTTCGGCATCGCCATCATGCCGGCGGTGGCGCGCTCATCCTTCACCTCGGCGCGGTCGATGCGCAGGCCACCGACCCAGCGTTGCGCGGTGCCCTCGCCCAGGGTGATCTCGGTGAATGCACCGAGGTTCTCGAAGCGCGCGTCGGTGCGCCACGGCTGCTGCCGGTACACGTTGCGCCCCATCCCGTTGCGGCTGCGATGACGGCTGTCCTGCACGTCCACGCCGGCCACGATGGCGATGTCCTGCCAGCGCCACTCCGAGGCGATGCGGCCACCGGTGGTGCGACGATCGACGTTGGACGCCATCGGCATCGGCATGCTGCTGGCCGGGTTCGGCGTGCGCAGCGTGTAGTTGTCCATCACGTGGTCGGCGTCGTTGTAGTACAGGTTCGCCTGCAGCTTGTCCCATGCACCGGGCAGATTGTCCTTTTCGAATCGTGCGGCGTAGCTGGTGCGCTTGAACGCGGCACCGTCCATGCCGCGGCCGGCGTAGCGCGCGATCGCATCGCCGGTGCCGGCCGACAGCTCCAGCACGGTATCGGCATCGGGCGTCCAGCCGACCGCGACGTCGCTGTTCCACTTGCGCCACTTGGATGGCACCACGTCACCGTTGCCATCCTCGTAGTCATCCGATTCGGAGCGGTTGCCGTTGATGCGCACGTAGCCCGGTGCGGCGCCGGCGGTGAGATCGAGCACCTGGTCGTTGCGGTTGCGCGAGCCGACCAGCGCACTGGCGTTGATGTCCATGCCCGGCTGATCGAAACGCGGCGTATCGCGCTCGAAGCGCACCGTGCCGGCCGAGGCGCCGGCGCCCCAGCGCACGCTCTGAGGCCCCTTGATGATGGTCAAGCGGTCGAAGGTTTCCGGGGCGATGTAGGACAAGGGGTTGTCCATGCGCGAAGGACACGCACCGATCAGGTTGCCTTCGTTGCTGACGATGTTCAGGCGCGAGCCGAACATGCCGCGCAGCACCGGATCGCCGTTGGTGCCGCCGTTGCGGACCGCGGCGAAGCCGGGAACCGTCTTCAGGTAATCGGCGCCATCGCTGGCCGGCACCGGCTGCCGCGGCAGGCGCGGATCGGTGACCCAGTGCAGCGGCGAGGACGGCGCGGTGGCGGTGACCACCAGCGTATCGAGGGTGCGGGCGTCATCGTTGGCGGCATGCAGCGGCAGCGCGACCAGGGCCAGCGAGAGGGAAACAGACAGGCGCGTCAGTGCGCCCGCGCTGCGGGAAGAAACAGTCATGGTGAAACTCCAGAAAAGCACGCAGGCACGCGCCGCCATCACGGCGACACGGGCAGGAAGGGCGGTGGTTTCAGGAGAGCGCGGGCGGGCCGCGCGCGGCGTGGGCCGGCCAGCGCAGGCTGCGTGGCGTGGGCACCGCGCGCAGCACGCGCGGTGCGATGACCGGCATCGCCGGCAACAGCAGGATCAGCACCGCCAGCCACGGCATCAGCCGCGAGGCCATCATGCAGTACTCGCAGGCGTCGCCATGCCCGGCGTGCTCGCTCATCGGCGGCGGCGACGGCACGGGGGCGTCATGGGCACCCGGCGTGGCATCCACCGCCATGGGCTGCATCGCCATGTCGTGATGCGGCATGAGGTGATGTTGCATGTCGTGCTGCGGCATGGCGTGCCCCGCGTGCGCATCCGGCGGCGCAGGCATCGCGTGGGTCATGCCGGTCGGCATCAGCATCACCGGGGCTTCGGCGTGCGCCTGCTGCCAGCGGCTGAGCAGCGGCGCCAGCGCCATCAGCAGCGTCGCCACGAAGGCAAGCTGCAGAAAAACGGCATACGGGCGACGGCGGACGTTCACCCCGTCATGGTAGCGCCCGACCGTGGGCCGGGCAGCCCGAAACCCTGCGACCAACCGTCGCAGTGGCCTTTTCTTCTGTTGAAGGGGGCGCGCCAACGGCGCGGGGAAGAGGGGGAATGCGCGGGCAGACCATCACCGTCGTCAGACGGTGATGGTCTGCGTCAGCGATTCCCAGGTCGGCGGCAGCGGCCAGTTCGCGTCCTGGTTGCCGTCGATGACCCGGCGCAGGTCGCGGGTATCGATCTGCGGGGCCAGCACGTGCACCAGTTCCAGCGCGTAATTGCGCAGCACGCGGTCGCGCGGCAGCACCGCCCAGGCGATGCACTCGTCGATCGGGGCCGGGGCCGGCCACGCACGCAGATCGTCGTCGCTCGCATTGACGGCCATTTCCGCCAACAGGCCCACGCCCAGTCCGGTGCGCACGTAGGTCTTGATCAGGTCCGCGTCGAGCGCGGTCAGGGCGATGTCCGGGGTCAGCCCGGCGCCCGCGAAGGCGCGCTGCAGCGACGAGCTGCCGCGGGTAGAGGACTCGTAACTGATCAGCGGGTAGTTGGCGAGCGCCTGCAGGTCCGGCGCTGCGCCCGGACGGTCCAGCGCGTGCCCGCGCGGCACCAGCACCAGACGGCGCCAGCGGTACAGCGGAATCGCCAGCCCGGCATTGGGCTCACCGCCGGCGGTGCTGATGATCGCGATGTCCGCATCGCCCTGGCTGAGCAGGTCCAGCGCATCGCTTTCGGCCGCCTGCTGCAGGTGCACGCTGACCTGCGGGTAGGCCTGCTTGATCCGCGCCACCGCCGGCGGCAATACGAAGCGCGCCTGGGTATGGGTGGTGGTGAGCACCAGCTGGCCCTGGCTTTCACGACGCTGGTTGGCCGCATAGGTACGGATGTTGTTCGCTTCGCCGAGGACGGCGCGGGCGCGGCCGATCACTTCCACCCCGGCCGGGGTCACCGCCTCCAGGCTGCGGCCCTTGCGTACGAACAGCAGGAAGCCGAGTTCATCCTCCAGCTGCTTGAGCTGCTTGGACAGGCCGGGCTGGGTGGCGTGCACACGGGACGCCGCCAGCGTGATGTTCAGTTCGGCGTCGGCGATGGCGACCAGATAGCGAAGTTGGGTCAGCGTCATGGGCGGGCGATACGGCGCATGGAGAGGGGGGCCATCCGACTGTAGGGCAAATGCCGTCACCAGCTTATAACCAAACGTTGTTTAAGAAGGTAATCAGGTCATTTCGCGCGGTCATATGCCGGCGCTACGGTCTGACCGACCCCGGGCCGGATCACGTGCGGGCGCCCTGCGCCGCCACCGCCCGACCCTTCCCCGCCGCACGGCCCCCGGGCGGCACCGACACCTCCGGAGCATCTCCATGGCCCTGTACGACTCCATCCTGGACACCATCGGCAACACCCCGGTGGTGCGCCTGCACCGTCTCGCCCCCGCGCACGTCACCGTGTATGCCAAGGTCGAGTCGTTCAACCCGGGCGGCTCGGTCAAGGACCGGCTGGCACTGGCGATCATTCTCGACGCGGAGGCCAAGGGCCTGCTCAAGCCGGGCGATACGATCGTGGAGGCGACCTCCGGCAACACCGGCGTCGCGCTGGCGATGGTCGCGGCCGCGCGCGGCTACAAGTTCGTGGCCACGATGGTGGAGACCTTCTCGATCGAGCGCCGCAAATTGATGCGTGCCTATGGCGCCAAGGTGATCCTGACCCCGGCCGCCGAGCGTGGCTCGGGCATGGTGCGCCGGGCGAAGGAACTGGCTGAGGAGCATGGCTGGTTCCTGGCCAGCCAGTTCGCCAATCCGGCCAACCCGGCCTATCACCGCAACACCACCGCGCCGGAGATCCTGCGCGATTTCGCCGGCAAGCGGCTGGACTACTTCGTGACCGGCTGGGGCACCGGCGGCACCCTGACCGGAGTCGGCGAGATGCTCAAGGTTGCCCGCCCGGAGACCCGCATCGTCGCCACCGAGCCCGAGGGCGCCGCTCTGCTCAAGGGCGATGAGTGGAAGCCGCACAAGATCCAGGGTTGGACCCCGGACTTCGTGCCGGAGGTACTCAACCGCGGCGTCTACGACGAACTGCTGACCATCGACGATGCACGGGCGATCGAAACCTCGCGCCGGCTGGCGGCCGAGGAAGGCATCTTCGTCGGCATCTCGGCCGGTGCCACCGCCGCCAGCGCGCTGGACATCGCGGCCAAGGCCGCGCCGGGGTCGGTGATCCTGGCGATGCTGCCCGACACCGGCGAGCGCTACTTCTCCACCCCGCTGTTCGCCGACATCAACGAAGGCTCCGACGACGACTGGCTGGCCGGTCTGCCCTGATCCGTCCGTTGCTCCGGAAGCACGAAACGCCCGCCCTGACCGGCGGGCGTTCTGCTTGGGGCGCTTCATCTGCGGTGAAGCGATCCGGCGGCATCGTGTGAAGGTCAGCCAGCGCTCGCCGGGGCGCACTGCCTGAGACGACGATGACGTAGCCTAGATGTCCTGCCGGGTACCGTGCAGGTCAGGCACGTCATTCCGTTGTATGGACCCGGTAACAGTGAGTAAGGAGCGGTACGCATGAAGATCGAAGTGTGGCAGGGCGACATCACGACCCTGGCGGTGGATGCGATCGTCAATGCGGCCAACGAGTCCCTGCTGGGCGGCGGTGGTGTGGACGGCGCGATCCATCGTGCGGCGGGCCCGCAGTTGCTCGACGCGTGCCGCGCCCTGCCGGAGATCCGCCCCGGCATGCGCTGCCCGACCGGCGAAGTGCGCGAGACGCCGGCCTTCGAGCTGCCGGCCAGGCATGTGTTCCACACGGTCGGCCCGGTCTGGCAGGACGGCCTGCGCGATGAGCCGGCGCTGTTGGCCAACTGCTACGGGAAATCGCTGCAGCTGGCCGAAAAGCTGGATCTGGAATCGATCGCCTTCCCGGCGATCAGCTGCGGGGTGTTCGGCTATCCGCTGCACCAGGCCGCGCACATCGCCGCCACCGAGACCCTGACCTGGCAGCGCTCGCACCAGCAGCCGCGCCGGATCATCCTGGTCGCGTACAACGCAGCAACGTACAAGGCCTACCAGTCAGCGCTCGCGGCAGCAGGCCAGCCGGTCGAACCCTCGACGTCGGCGATCTTCGCGCCGCTGCCGTTGGGGCTGCCGCCGGCGGCGGCGCACTGAGGCGTCAGCCCACGCCATAGACCCAACGCGCGAAGAACGGCTGCAATGAGCGGCCGACCGCGGTTTCCATCGCACACTGGAAATCGGCGGTCACCACCGAGCGTCCATCATTGGCCTGCGTGTACGCACGGATGCCGCGCCAGAACGCGGCCTCACCCATGTCGCTGCGCAGCAGGTGCAGCACGTACGCGCCCTTCTGGTACACCACCGCGCGGTCATCGCCGGTCGGCGCGCTCCAGTCCGCGTACACCAGCGCGTGATCCGCGCCCTTGGCACGCAACGCGTCCAGCCGCGTGCGCCAGATCGCCACCTGCGCCTGGTAGGCCGCCTCTCCCTGCGCCTGCTGGAGGTAGGCGGCGGTCATGAAGTTGGCCATGCCCTCGTTGAGCCAGAAATGCTCCCAGCCGGCGCAGGTCACCCGGTTGCCCCACCACTGATGCGCAGCCTCGTGCGCCATCAACGCGGTCTGGCCGGGATCCTCCAGCAGTTGCTGGCCGTAGCGCTCGGACATCAGCGACAGCCCGGCCATTTCCTGCTCGATCGTGCGGGCCACCAGCGCCTGATGATAGTCGCCGCGATACGGTAGTCCCGCTCGCTCTGCGAAGAAATCCAACATCGCGCCCGTGGCGCTGAACACGCGCCGCAGCTGCTCGGGCGAACGCTCCTTGGACAGGAACCGCAAGCCGGTCGCGCCATGTTGCTGCGTGGCTTCCTGATAGCGGCCCGCCGTGAAGCCGTAGACATACCCGGCATCGGCGTATCCAGCTGCCAGCGATGTTCGATGCGTCCATCGGCAAGCGTGCGCACCGGCAGCGCGCGGCCGGTGCCCGCCGCCAACAGGCCGGGCGGCAGGGTCACGGACAGCGCCAGCGTGGCGCGCTCGTCGGGGGCGTCCACCGAGGGCATCCACTGGCTGGTCGAGAAGATCGTGTAGACCTCGTCGCGCTCGGGCGCGAACTCCAGGCCGTAGGGCGGTGCGCCGTGATAGCGGATCGTCACGCTGGCGGTCGCTCCCCGCGCAAGCGGTTCGGCCAGTGTGATCTGCACCTTCGCGTCATCCTGCGCGAACGCCAACACGCGATCACCCTGCATCACGGCCGTCACATCGAGCGCGCCGCTGTCCAGCGTCACTGTGCGCAGCTCCTGCTCGGCTTTGAACCGCAGTGTCTGCTGGCCGGTGACGCGCTTGTGGGCGATGTCGGGCACCAGCGCGACGTCGTAATGCAGTACATCGAAGCCGCGCGGCACCACTGCGTGCGCCGGTGCGCTCCCCAGCAGCAATGGCACCACGCACAGCGGGACATAGAGACGAACGAACATGGGATCCATCCACGCGAAGGTGGATCGCATCGTGCCAGAGCACGCGCGCATTTGCGCACCGCTGTATCGCGCAGACAAAAACGCCGGCACGAGGCCGGCGTTTTCATTGACTGCGGTCAGGCGTGGATCAGCCGTTCCACTTGCCCAGTGCGGCCTGGCCGTTTTCCTTGGCGCGGTCGTAGATCGTCTGCTGCGCCTTGGCGACATTGGCCTTGGTGTCCTTGGCCCACAGCTTCAGCGCGGCCTGCTGCATGGCACGGCCGTAGGAGAAGCTCAGCGGCCACGGCAGGTTGCCCATCTGGTTCATGGCGTTCAGATGCGCGGTGGACTGCTCATCGCTCTGGCCACCGGACAGGAACACCACGCCCGGCAGGATCGCCGGCACGGTGCTCTTGAGGCACATCACGGTCGACTCGGCCACTTCCTCGACGTCGGCCTGCTCTTCGCAGCCCTTGCCGGAGATGACCATCGAGGCCTTCAGGATGGTGCCTTCCAGCAGCACGTTCTGCTGGTACAGCGCGTCGAACAGCGAACGCAGGGTCGCTTCGGTGACTTCGTAGCAGGTCTCGATGTCGTGGTCGCCGTCCATGATCACTTCCGGCTCGACCATCGGCACCAGGCCGCATTCCTGGCACAGCGCGGCATAACGGGCCAGCGCATGGGCATTGGATTCGATGCAGGTGCCCGACGGGATGCTTTCACCGATGTTGATGACCGCACGCCACTTGGCGAAGCGCGCACCCAGCTTGTAGTACTCCTGCAGGCGCTCGCGCAGGCCGTCCAGGCCTTCGGTGACCAGCTCGCCCGGGCAGCCGGCCAGGGCATGCGCGCCCTTGTCGACCTTGATGCCCGGAATGATGCCCTGGGCGGCCATGTACTTGGCGAACGGGACGCCGTCCTTGGTGGACTGACGGATGGTCTCGTCGTACAGGATCGCGCCGGAGATGTGCTCGTTCAGCTTGGGCGTGGTGAGCAGCAGTTCGCGGTAGGCGCGACGGTTCTCCTCGGTGTTCTCCAGGCCGACGCTGGCGAAGCGCTTGCCGATGGTGCCGGTGGATTCGTCGATCGCGATGATGCCCTTGCCCGGGGCGACCATGGCCTGTGCGGTTTCAGCCAGCTGTTCGATGCTCATGTACTTCCTGTGGCGGGTGCGGGAAAACGCCAATTATAGACCCCGCCTCCCGTGAACTGGCCGTCCACGGAATCTGGAAACGATTCCATCCGAAAACGGGCCCAGGCGATCGAATATGTATGGGGGAAAGCCCCCTGAGTGAGGGGGCGGCCGCGACGCGGCGGGGGTCTGGGAGATGGTAAGAAGTGGCCCACGGTTTGCAGCGCAAACCGTGGGACGACAGCGCGTATGCGATGACGCGTACCCTTAGAGTTCGCCGAGGCCGCTGGCACGGCCGTCTTCGCCCACTTCCAGCAGGCGCAGCGTGTTGGTGGCGCCATGGGTTTCCATGTGCTCGCCGCTGGTGAAGACCACGCGGTCACCGCCCTGCAGTTGGTTCGCTTCGAACAGCAGGCGGATGCTGCCGCGCGCGGCTTCGCGCGGGGTCAGGCCGCGGCTGTCGAAGTTGATCGGGAACACATCGCGCATCAGCGCCATCTGGCGGCGCGCGCCGTCATGGCGGGTCACTGCGAACACCGGGGCCGAGGCACGGAAACGCGACAGGTAACGCGCGGTGCCACCGGATTCGGTCATCGCCACGATCGCGCGCACGCCTACGTGCTGGGACAGGAACATGGTGGCCATGGCGATCGCCTGGTCGGCACGTTCCAGGTTGCGCGGCGAGGCGCCGAAATCGGTCTCGGTCTGGAACTGGCGTTCGGCACCCAGGCAGATGCGGGCCATCGCTTCGACCGCCTTGACCGGGTACATGCCGGCGGCGGTTTCGGCCGAGAGCATCACCGCATCGGTACCGTCGATGACCGAGTTGGCCACGTCCAGCACTTCGGCGCGGGTCGGGATCGGGCTTTCCACCATCGACTGCAGCATCTGGGTGGCGGTGATCACCACCTTGTTCTGCGCCAGCGAGGCCTTGATGATCTTCTTCTGCAGGCCCGGCAGTTCGGCGTCGCCGATTTCCACGCCCAGATCGCCGCGGGCGACCATGACCACGTCGCTGGCGTCGACGATCTCTTCCAGGTTGTCGATCGCTTCGGTGCGCTCGATCTTGGAGACCAGCGCGGCGTAGCAGCCATGCGACTCGGCGATCTCACGCGCGTCGTTCATGTCCTGCGCGTTGCGGCAGAACGAGACGGCGATGAAGTCCACGCCGATCTTGGCCACGATGCCGATCAGCTCTTTGTCGCGCTCGGTCAGCGCGCCCAGCGACAGGCCGCCACCCTGCTTGTTCAGGCCCTTGCGGTCGGACAGCACGCCATCGTTGAGCACGGTGTTGATGATGCGCTCGCCCTGTACCTCGGTGACCTGCAGCTGCATCAGGCCATCGTCGAGCAGCAGGATGTCACCGGCGGTCACGTCCTGCGGCAGGCCCAGGTAGCTCACGCCGACCTGGGTGGTGTCGCCGGCCGGTGCGTTCGGCGAGGCGACCAGGTCGAAGCGGTCGCCCGCCTTGAGCTTGATCTTGCCTTCGGCGAAACGCTCGATGCGGATCTTCGGGCCCGGCAGGTCGGCCAGGATGCCCACTTCCACGCCCACGCGGGCGGCGGCGGCACGCACGTCGGCGGCACGCTTGGCTTGGCCGGACGGGTCACCGTGGCTGAAGTTGAGGCGAACCACGTTCACGCCGGCGCGGAAGAGATCCTCCAGCACGCCCGGCGGGTCGGTGGCCGGTCCGAGGGTGGCGAGGATCTTGGTGCGACGCTGACGCTCAATCATGGTTAATGGGCTCCCGTTAAAGGAGCGAAATTAGCACACCCTTCACGTCCCATGAATACGTTTACAGCATTGGCACAGTTGGGTTTCGCTGTTGTCCTGCAGACAGCGCGAGACGGCCGGACGGACAGCCGTTTGGCTGCCCGTCGGCCAGCGCCAGCCCCGGCGGGGCTTTGCGCAGGACATGCGGCAGCGTACGGGACGCCGCCGGGTGCCTCAATCGATCAGCGTGAGCAACTCATCCGGCGCCTGCGCCAGGTGCGCCGCACCGGCCGCCGTGAGCTCGTCGGCACCGCCGAAACCCCACAACACGCCGATATTGCGCAGCCCGTGATGGCGCGCGCCTTCGATATCCATGCGCCGGTCGCCGATCATCCAGCACTGCGCCGGGGTCAACGACAGCCGGTGCAGGGCCTCGGCGACCAGCTGCGGCTTCTCGCTGCGGCTGCCGTCCGGGGTGGCCCCGATCACGTCCTCGAAGCAGTCACCGAACGGCAGGTGCTCGACGATGCGCCGCGCATGCGGTTCGTTCTTGGCGGTGACGATCGCCAGCCGATGGCCGCGGTCCTTCAGCGCCTGCACCACCTGGCCGATCCGCGGGTAGACCGCATGCTCGCGCCAGCCGACCACGTCGAAGCGCTCACGGTAATACGTCACCGCCTGCTCGACCTGGGCCGGATCGCTGAACAACGGGGCGAAGCTGGTGCGCAGCGATGGCCCGATCCAGCGCCGGAGCTCGGCCTGCGGCGGAACCGGCTGGCCCATCCGGGTGAGCGCATGCGCCACGCACTGGGTGATCCCGACGGCCGAATCGATCAGCGTGCCGTCGAGATCGAAGAACAGCACATCGCGGCTCACGAGCCGCGGGCCTCCAGCGCGGCGACGGCCGGCAGGGTCTTGCCTTCCAGGAACTCCAGGAACGCACCGCCGCCGGTGGAGATGTAGCTCACGTCATTGGCGATGTCGTACTTGTCGACCGCAGCCAGGGTGTCGCCACCGCCAGCGATCGAGAACGCCGGCGAGGCCGCGATGGCGCGGGCCAGCGCTTCGGTGCCATGGCTGAAGGCCTCGAACTCGAACACGCCGACCGGGCCGTTCCAGACCACGGTGCCGGCCTTGGCGATCAGCCCGGCGTAGTGCTGTGCGGTGTCCGGGCCGATATCCAGGATCAGGTCATCCTCGGCCACGTCGGCGACGGCCTTCACCGTGGCTTCGGCGTCCGGCAGGAACTGCTTGGCCACGACGACATCGGTCGGCAGCGGGATGTCGGCGCCGCGCGCCTTGGCATCGGCGACGATCTTCCTGGCGGTGTCCAACAGGTTCGGCTCATACAGCGACTTGCCGACCGAATGGCCCGCGGCCGCGATGAAGGTGTTGGCGATGCCACCGCCGACGATCAGCTGGTCGACCTTGCCGACCAGGCTGGAAAGCAGCTCAAGCTTGGTGCTGACCTTGCTGCCGGCCACGATCGCCAGCAGCGGCGGGGCCGGGGCAAGCAGTGCCTTGGCCAGCGCGTCCAGTTCGGCCATCAGCAACGGGCCACCGGCGGCGACCGGAGCGAAGCGGATCACGCCATGGGTGGAGGCCTGTGCACGGTGCGCGGTGCCGAAGGCATCCATCACGAACACATCGCAGAGCGCGGCGTACTTCTTCGCCAGCGCTTCATCGTCCTTGGCCTCGCCGACATTCATGCGGCAGTTTTCCAGCAGCACGATCGACCCCGGCGCGACCTGCACGCCGTCAACCCAATCGCGCACCAGCGGCACCTCGACACCCAGCAGCTGCGACAGGCGCAGCGCCACCGGGGCCAGCGACTCGGCCTCGCTCCACACGCCTTCCTTCGGACGCCCCAGGTGCGAGGTCACCATCACGGCAGCGCCCTTCTCCAGGGCCAGCTTCAGCGTCGGCAGCGATGCGGTGATGCGCTGTTCGGAGGTGATCTGGCCGTTGTCGACCGGCACATTCAGATCCTGGCGGATCAGCACGCGCTTGCCGGAGAGATCGAGGTCGGTCATGCGAACGATGGACATAAGCAACTCTTTGGCTCTGAAGAAGGAAGGGCGCCACGCGGCGCAGACCGTCATTGTCCCGGCTGCGACGGTGCACCGCAAACCTCTTAACGGGGACGGAGGTAGTTATTAATGGGGACGGGGGTAGTTAAGCGGGCTTAACTACCCCCGTCCCCGTTAAAACGCGGCTGGCGCAGCAGGCTCACCGCGAATCCGCCGACGATCAGCACGCCGATCACCAGCAGTGCCCACAGCAGCCACTGCTTCCAGTCGCGCTGCGGTACCACCGCGGCATCGCCGGCAAGCACTTCCGGCGCGCCCTGCACGGTGGCCTGCGCCGGCTGCCACTGCGCGCCATGCTGCTCGCGCAGCTGGGCGATCACGGTGGCCACCGGTGCGTCCTGGCGCTCGGCGCGCACGCTGCCGGCGGCCACCGCGTACGGCGGATCGCCCTGGCTGAGGAACACCAGCGCTTCGGGCTGGTAACCGAGCTTGAGCGTCGGCGCGGGCATCGACTGCGGTTGGCCCGCGATCAGTTTCCAGTAACGGTCACGCGTGCTGCGCGTCAGCGGCTGGGTCTGCGATTGCCGGCGGTCGGCGGCGTCCTGCAGCTGATAGGCCACCCACGGGCCCGCGCGGACCTGCCACGGCTGGTCGGCATCATCGCGGCTCAACAGCGTCCACTGCACCACGCTGTTGTCGGCGGTGGCGATATCCGCCTGCGCGATCGGGAAGCGCCCGTCGAGGTGATACTCGAACTCGCCGGGCTTGCCGGCGGTCCCGGCCAACGACTGCCAGCGCCACGCGATCGCCTGCGCAGTCGGCGCCAGCTCGGCCTGCACGGTGGACAGCGCCGGCAAGGCATCGGCGCCGATCGGCAGGATGCGGAAATACTTGGCCTGGCGCGCGATCTCGATGCGGCGCTGCTGCAGGCGGCGGCCTTCGTGCTGCAGGTCGACCAGCGGCACGTCATCGGCAATGCGCAGCCAATCACGCAGATCGTTGCTCATCTCCACCCGCACGCGCGCCTGCAGGGGCGCCTGGGTCTGCCAGTCCAGGCGCAGCGCCTGCACGCCGGTCTTCAGGGCACTGGCGTCGATCAACCAGCCCGCCGGCTGCCCGGCCGCCCCACCCCGCCCCAGCCGCGCTTCGACCCGGCGCACGCTGCCGTCGGTATTGCGTTCGGTGAACAGCTGCAGGTCATCGCCGGAGGTGCCCGCCATCGGTGGCAGCGGGAACCAGGACAGCGTCTGCCACTGCGGCGCCTGGGCCAGCGGCTGGTCCGCCGCGAGCAACGCCGAGGGCAGTGCCTGGCCCTGGGCATTGAACACCTGCACATCGGCCAGGCGCGGCGACACCGCGGTGCGGTACACGCCGTCGTCGAGCGTCAACCGGTACGCACCGGCCTGTGGCTGCGCGAGCTGCAGCGGCCATTGCTGGCGGTACGCCTGGCGGTCATCTGCGGTCTGGGCCAGCACCGGGTACGCCAGCGCGGCAAGCAGGATCAGCGGGCGGAAGGTCTTCAAGGTTGCGGCTCCACGGCGGAGTCCGGCGCGCGTGGCGGTGCCGGTGCCAGATAGCCCACGACCGTGCACAGCAGGCCGTAGGCGATGAAGGAAGAAATACCAAGCAGGTTGCCCAGGTGCTGGCGGTCGATCAGCACCAGCTTGGCCAGCACCACGCCCATCAGCACCGCGCCGACCAGCCACAGCACGCGTTGCCCGCGACGCGAGCCCCACACCCAGCTGATCACGCCGAGCACGCTCCAGACCACGGTCAGGCTGGTCTGGGCCAGGGTCGAGGACCACAAGCGCTCGTTCCACGGCACCGCGCCCCAGTGGTGCACCGCATGCAGGGTGATGCTGGTCAGGGCGACGAAGCCGGCAATCGCCAGCACCGGAATGCGGATCGCACGCAGGCCCTGCGGCGCCTGCGCGGACCACAGCCAGCGCGCGGCGAGGACCAGAACGGCGAACTGCGCCAGCTCCACCGGGTTGAGCAGCGGCAGCCACGGCAGCGGCGCGGCCCCGGCCGGGACCAGCAACAGGCCCACCCAGCTCGCGCCAAGCACCGCGAACAAGGTGCTCTGCAGCGGCGTACGCATCGGATCGAAGCGCTCGCCCAGCGGCACCGCCAGCCAGCGCCAGCGCAGCAGCGCCACCGCGGTGACCAGCAGCCACGGCAGCAGCATCAGGGCCAAGCCCCAGCCCTGCGCCAGCGCGAAGCGATCGGCCAGCCACAGGCAGGCCAGCGACACCACCGACGGCCACAGCAGCCACCACAGGAACTGTGCCGCCAGCGACGTGCGGTCTTCGCCCCCACGCAGACACCACAGGCTGCGTACGCCGAGCAGCGCGAACACCGCCCACGCCAGCGCGCCGTAGCCGGCGAACGGCTGGTCATGCACGTCGGCCTGCCACAGTGCCAACGGGAAGGCGGCCAGCACCATCGCCAGCGTGGTCAGCACCAGCGCGCGCGCCGGCCAGCGGCGATGCACCTCGGCGGCCAGCCACGCGGTCACCGCCGCGGCGATCAGCAGCGCATCGGGCTCGATGCGGTGGGTGACGAAGCGCAGGATCTCGTGGCTGACACTGCCCAGCCACCACAGCAGGCCCCACAGGTAGTACACGATGGCGGGCGCATCCTGCTGCGCGCGGCGGTAACTGAAGGCCGCGGCAAAACCGGCCAGTGCCAGCAGCAGCCCGCTCATGAACGTCGGGTTGGCGATGGCGGTGGCGTCCAGGTGCCAGTAATCCGCACCGACCACGAAGCCGAACGCGGCCCCCAGGGTCAGCAAGGCACCGGTGACCTGCGGCAGCCAGCGCTGCTGGCGCAGGCCCAGCCAGGCCAAGGCGGCGCCTTCCAGTGCGAACACACTGGCGGTGGCGCGTGCAGACAGCGCCAGCGGCACCGCCAACGTGGCGAAGCCAACCGCCAGCACCGCATGCGACTGGCCCAGCGCGGCGTAGCGCTCACGCTTGATCAATGCCCAGGCCAGACCGGCGTACAACGCCGCCAACACCAGCGAGCACAACGCCAGCAGCAGACGGTCGTCATGCAGCAGCCCGGCCTGCAGCGAGAAGGCGATCAGTGGCGTGCCGAACACCAGGCTGCCATCGACCAGATCGCGTTTCTCCGCGCTCTGCCGGCGCGCATAGAGGATCGGAATCAGCAGGTAGAAGACGAAGAACAGCAGCAGGAAGGGCTCGGTGCTGGCGAACTTGTCGGCGCTGTACTGGAGCACGCCCCAGGCCGTCCCGATGCCGAAGGTGAAGGCGAAGCCCAGCAGGTTCAGCGCGCGCCACGGACGCCACCAGGCAATCGCCAGGATGGCCGCATTGAGCACGGCGTAATAGGAGAACAGCGCGACGTGGTTGCCGCTGCCGGTGGACAGCCATATCGGCGCCATGAATCCGGCCAGGATGCCGAGCACCGCCAGCGTGCGCGAGTTCTGCACCACCGCCAGCACGCCCATGCCGGCGATCAGCAGCACGCTGAGCGCGAAGGCCGGTGCGACCGGCATCAGGTCATAGCGCTTGAACGCGGCGAAAATGGTCAGCAACAGGATGCCGATCGCCCCGCCCTGCAGCGCCAGCGCGAACAGGCGCCGGGTATCGCGCTGCAGCCAGCCGAATACCAGCCCGGCCAGCGCGGCGACCGCGATGGCGGCCAGGCGCAGCTCGATCGGTGCGTTCAACCAGCCCTGGTCGCTGGCGTACTTGAGCAGCGCGGCCACACCGGCCAGCAACACCAGCATGCCGATCTTGACCGGCACGTTGCCTTCGGTGAACCACTGTTTGAGGGTGCCGACGAGGCGCTCGCCGATGCCGGGCCCCTGGGGTTCAACCGGTGCCACCGGCGGCGCGGGCCTGGGCGGAATCGATGCGGCGAACGGCAGCGGTGGCGGCATGGCGGCCGCCGCGGCGGGTGCCGCCACGGTGTCCGCGGTCTCGACGGGCGTTTCGCCGCCGGGCTGCATGGCGAAGTCCAGCGGCGCGGCCACGGTGCCCACGGATTCACTATCCGTCCAGCGCAGTGGCCGTTCGGGTTCGGCCGGTGCCGGCGGGGTCTCCCAGGCAGACCCGGCGGCGCGCTGCTCCAGCGCGGCGACGCGTCGGCGCAGGCCGGCGATCATCACCAGCGCCACGATCAGCAGCAGCGGGATCGCCAGCAGTACCAGCACCAGCAGGACAATCAGAGCTTCCATTCCAGGCCATCCTCAAGAGGTCGCCACGGCTGCACCCGGCAGGTACAGTGCCGGCGGCACGCGGGCCATGCTAATGGATCGGCGGCAGGCGCGGGATCAAGGCCCCGCCACACCCGCCTGAAACGACAGACCCCGGCACGGGGCCAGGGTCTGTGGAATGACGCAGGGAACGCGCTGGCTTACGCCGCGACGACCTTGACCATTTCCAGGCACTTGTTGGAGTAGCCCCATTCGTTGTCGTACCAGGACACCAGCTTGACGAAGGTGCCATCCAGCGCGATGCCGGCATCGGCGTCGAACACCGAGGTGTGGGTTTCACCGCGGAAGTCGGTCGCCACGACCTTGTCTTCGGTGTAGCCCAGGATGCCCTTCAGCGCGCCTTCGCTCTGTGCCTTCACTTCAGCGCAGATCTCGGCGTAGGTGGCTTCCTTCTCCAGCTCGACGGTCAGATCGACCACCGACACGTCCGAGGTCGGTACGCGGAAGCTCATGCCGGTCAGTTTCTTGTTCAATTCCGGGATCACCACGCCGACGGCCTTGGCCGCACCGGTGGAGGACGGAATGATGTTTTCCAGGATGCCACGGCCACCGCGCCAGTCCTTGTTGGACGGGCCATCGACGGTCTTCTGGGTGGCGGTCGCCGCGTGCACGGTGGTCATCAGGCCGCGCTTGATGCCCCACTTGTCGTTGATGACCTTGGCCAGCGGGGCCAGGCAGTTGGTGGTGCACGAGGCATTGGAGACGATCGCCTGGCCGGCGTAGGTCTTGTCGTTCACGCCGAACACGAACATCGGGGTGTCGTCCTTCGACGGCGCCGACAGGATCACCTTCTTGGCGCCCGCGTCGATGTGCTTCTGCGCGGTTTCCTTGGTCAGGAACAGGCCGGTGGACTCGATCACCACGTCCACGCCGACCTCGTCCCACTTCAGGTTGGCCGGATCGCGTTCCTGGGTCAGGCGGATCTTCTTGCCGTTGACCAGCAGGTCGTTGCCGGAGACCTCCACATCGGCCTTGAAGCGGCCATGCACGGAGTCGTACTTCAGCATGTACGCCAGGTAGTCCGGCTCCAGCAGATCGTTGATGGCGACGATTTCGATGTCATTGCCGAAGTTCAGCACGGCCGAACGCAGCACGTTGCGCCCGATGCGACCGAAACCGTTGATGCCAACCTTGATTGCCATGTTCACAAGCTCCTGCAGCCGCGACGGTGCGGCGCCGATGGAAAGGGGTGTTCATTCTAGCAGGGCCAGGCCCGGGCAGGCCCGCCGAAGCCGAATGGGAACCGGTTACAACGGCAAATGCCCGGATTGATCCGGATCAAGGCGCGAAGCGGCGCGTGCGGGAAAACTGGGGCCATTCCCACCCGCCACGAGACCGTCTCATGCGCAAGACCTCCCCCCTCCTGCTCTCCTGCCTGGCCGCCAGCCTGGCGCTGGCCGCCGCCCCCGCCATGGCCCAGTCCAAGGGCGACTGGACGATCGGTGCCGGCGTACACCAGGTCGCCCCGAAGTCCAACAACGGCTCGCTGGCCGGCGGCACCCTGAAGGTCGATGTCGACAATGACATCAAGCCGACCATCACCGGTGAGTATTTCATCGCCGACAACCTCGGCATCGAGATCCTGGCCGCGCTGCCGTTCAAGCACGACATCAACATCGACGGCCTCGGCCGCGTCGGCAGCACCAAGCACCTGCCGCCGGTGGTTTCGCTGCAGTACCACTTCAACAGCAAGGGCAAGGTCTCCCCGTTCCTGGGCGCCGGCATCAACTACACCACCTTTTTCAGCGAGGAAACCAGCGGCGCGCTGGCCGGCAGCAAGCTGAAGATGGACGACTCCTGGGGCCTGGCCGCGCATGCGGGCCTGGACTTCGCGATCAATGACAAGGGCTCGCTGCGCGTCGACGTGCGCTGGATCGACATCGACAGCAAGGTCAAGCTCGACGGCGAGAAGCTTGGCACCGTCAACATCGACCCGCTCGCCTACGGCGTGTCATACGTGTTCAAGTTCTGATCGGCGGATCAGAACCCAACAAGGCAACACCCTCGCAGCAAGACAGTTCCCCGGCTTCGGCCGGGGTTTTTTTGGATTCACCCCGCCAACAGATGTTGTCCCGCCGCCCGCGCATGCAGCGTGGTCGTATCGAACACCGGCACCGTTGCATCCTGCGCCCCGACCAGCAGCATGATCTCCGTGCAGCCCAGGATGATGCCCTGCGCGCCGCGCTCCACCAGTCGCTGCATCACGGCACGGAACAGCTCGCGCGATGCCGGCAGCGCCTGGCCCTGCACCAGCTCCCCGTAGATGATCCGGTGCACCGCCGCGCGATCGTCGGCGTCCGGGACCAGCACCTCCAGGCCATGCGCCTGCGTGAGCCGACCCTTGTAGAAATCGTGCTCCATCGTGAACGCGGTGCCGAGCAGGCCGATGCGCCGCAACCCGGCGGCCTTGATTGCGTCGGCCGTGGGATCGGCGATGTGCAGCAGGGGAATCGCGATCGCCGCCTGCACTGCGTCGGCCATGCGGTGCATGGTGTTGGTGCAGATCACGATGGCGGTGGCACCGGCACCCTGCAGCCGCTGGGCCGCATCGATCATCCGCTGCGTGGCACTGTCCCAGTCGCCGGCATGCTGCAGCGCCTCGATCTCGGCGAAATCGAACGACCACAGCAGGATCCGCCCGGAATGTAGCCCGCCCAGCGTGTCGCGCACCTGCTCGTTGATCAGGCGGTAGTAGTGGGCGGAGCTTTCCCAGCTCATGCCGCCGATCAGGCCAATGATGTGGCTCATGGGATTACCTCCTGCGTCCGCCCGAAGCCGGGCACCCGGCGAGCCTAGCCGAAGCTGACCGGCGCTGCAGCCGGCCAGATCCTGGCAAGCCCGCGCACGGTCAGCCCGCTAGAATGCCGCGGATGAAAATGCCCTCCCTGCTTCCAGCCACCGCCCTTGCGCTGGCCCTCACCCTTGTTTCCACCGATGCCCTGGCCTGGGGCGCGCAAGGCCACCGGCTGGTCGCCCGGATTGCCGAAACCCGGCTGACCGCGCAGACCCAGGCCGAGGTCGACCGTCTGCTCGCCGCCGAGCCGGATCCGACACTGCACGGCATCGCCCCGTGGGCCGATCAGCTGCGCGCCAAGGACCCCGGCCTGGGCAAGCGCTCGGCCGGCTGGCACTACGTCAACATCGGCGAAGACGATTGCCACTACGAAGTGCAGAAGCACTGCAGGAATGGCAACTGCGTGGTCGAGGCGCTGAAAGCACAGACCGCGATCCTCGGTGACCGCAGCAAGTCCGATGCCGAACGCGCGCAGGCACTGAAGTTCGTGGTGCACTTCGCCGGTGACATCCACCAGCCGATGCATGCCGGCTACGGCCACGACAAAGGTGGCAACGATTTCCAGGTGCAGTTCAACAATCGCGGTACCAACCTGCACTCGCTGTGGGACAGCGGCATGCTGAACGAGCAGAAGCTGGATGACGAGCAGTACCTCAAGCGCCTGCTGGCCCTGCCAAAGCCGGCGTTCGCGAAGCGCTCCAACATCGATGCCGATGCCGTGCAATGGGCCGAAGCCAGCTGCCGGATCGCCATTGCACCTGGCGTTTACCCGGACAAGCGTACGCTGGGCCCCAGCTATGCGGCGACCTATCGCCCGGTCGCCGAGCGCGAGCTGCGCCTGGCCGGTGAACGCCTGGCGGTGCTGCTCAACGACACCCTGGGCAAACGCTGAGGTCCGCACCATGTCACTGCACGTCGCCAGTTTCTTCCACCCGGACAGCCACACGTTCAGCTACGTGGTGCATGACCCGGCGACGTTGCAGGCGGCGGTGATCGATCCCGTACTGGATTACGACCCGGACACCGACGCGCTCGGTGCCGGGCCGCTGCAGCCGCTGCTGGCCCATGTGCGCGAGCACGGTCTGCAGGTGCGCTGGCTGCTGGACACCCACGCCCACGCCGACCACATCAGCGCCGGGCGCTGGCTCAAGCGCCAGTGGCCGGGCGCGACCCTGGCCATGGGCGCGGGCATCGTGCAGGTGCAGCGCACCTTCGCCCCTCGTTACGCGCTGGATGTTCCGACCGACGGCTCGCAGTTCGATCATCTGTTCGCCGATGGCGAGCGCTTCACGCTCGGTGATATCGACGCCGAGGTGATCGCGGTGCCGGGGCACACCAGCGACAGCGTCGCCTATCGGATCGGCGATGCGCTGTTCACCGGCGACTCGCTGTTCATGCCCGACGGCGGCACCGCACGCTGCGATTTCCCGGGCGGCGATGCGGCGCAGCTGTACCGTTCGATCCAGCGCTTGCTGGCATTGCCGGACGCAACGCGTGTGTTCATCTGTCACGACTACGGCCCCGGTGGCCGCGAGGTCGCCAACGAAACCACCATCGGCGCGCAGCGCGCGCACAATATCCACCTGCATGACGGCGTCAGCGAAGCCGAGTTCGTCGCCACGCGCCAGGCACGCGATGCCACGCTGGCCGAGCCTAAATTGATGGAACCCTCAGTGAAAGCGAACATCCAGGGCGGCGCCGTTCGCGACGGATAGGCATCTCACCGCGTCGTGGGCGCACTGCTTCGCTACTTCGCCGGCGTCCCGCTGCGCACGGTCGTCTTGCCTTTCACGATTTCGAAGGTGAAGGTATACAGCAGGCTCACCGGGACAGGTTCGATGCGCGCGGCACCCTTGCAATCGCCCCGATCCGCTGGAACCTTCCCCTCCGCGAAGTGACACACCGCTGCGGGCACGTACTGCCAGGCCGCCACCGCATCCTGCGCGGACTGCAGCAACGGCGCATTCTCAGGGGCATTGCCAGCGGCGCATTCGTCGCGGTCCTGCACCGGCAGACTTCGCTCCACGCGACCCTGCGCATCGATGACCAACTGCAGGCACACTGTCGTGGGCGAAAGCTCACTGCGCGGATCGCGATCGCCCAGCACGGGGTCCGGACCTGCATTCAGTTGCGGCATCCGGTAACCCTCCGCAGCCTTCAGCTGGTAGCTCGCCACCTGCGCAGCCCCCGTACCGGTGGCCGGATCCAAGCGCTGGTGACCCACGTTCTCCGCCCGCGTGTCCACTGACGTAAGCGTCTCATGGGTGGCACAGCCAGCCATCAACAGCGCCGCCACTGCCAGGACGGATGACTGCCTCATGGCGTTGGCACCTCATCATCCATGGCGTAGGTGACCGGAATCTTCAGCGCCGAGGCCACCGCCTTGCCATTCCGGATCGCCGGTTCGAAAGTCCACTGTTTCGCGGCAGCGACCGTCGCGTCGTCGAATACACCCGCCGGGCTCGCCTCAAGCACGCGTACATCGGTCGCCCTGCCTTCGTCATCCACGTCCACCCTGACCACGACCTTGCCGACGATGCGCTGCTCGGCCGCCGTTTTCGGGTAGGACGGCGGCGGCATCTTGTGCGCGGTCGCATCGCGATCGGCGGCGACCGCGCTGCCCTGCCCCGCCCAGGCCACCGTGCCCAGGCCCACGCACAACCCGACCACCAGCACCTGCCCGGTCAACCACGGCAATGTGTTCCGCTTGTGTTCCTTCAACATGGCAATCCGCTCCTTCAACATCGGTTGGCTGCGCCAGTGGCAGGCCATCGGTGCAACCGGGTGGGCCAACTGCGCCTTGAGCAGCGCGTTGGCGTAGAGCCGGCGCAGTGCCGGATGCGGATCGACCGTGCGGGCGTCGCAGGCCAGCTCCTGGTCACGCAGGAACCGGCGCGCCGCCCACGGCAGCAACGGGTGGAACCAGAACACGCACCGCAGCGCGGCCAGCGCGGCGTTTGCCCAGGGATCGCCATGACGACGATGGCTGTGTTCGTGGCGCAGGATCAGCTCCTGCTCGGCGGGGCTGAAGCGCTGCTCGAAGTCCGGGCCAACCACGATCCGCGGCCGCCACAAGCCGACCAGCGCCGGCAGGCCCGGATCGCCACTGGCCTGCCAGCTGCCATCCGCGCGCGCCTGCAGCGCGCCCAGGGCATGCTCGAAGCGGCGCTGCGCGCGCCAGCTGATGCCGGCCATCGCCACCGCGCCCAGCAGCCACACCGTCAACAGCAGCAGCGGCCACTGCGGGGCATCGGGCGGCACGGCAGGCGCGCGCAGCGCCGTGGCCATCACCATCACCGGCGCCGTCTCGGTGATCGGTAGCCGCGGCAGCGGCAGGTAAGCAGCGATCAGCACCAATGGCAGCAGCCACCAGCTGCGGTAGGCCAGCGCTGCGCCCCCCAGGCGCAGCAGCAGCGGCCGTGCCGCGGCCAGCACCACGGCCGCGAGCGCCAACCACACGCTGGCCTGCAGCAGTCCGTCGAGCAGCTCAGTCATGGCCCAGCTCCCGGATCAGCTGCTTCAGCTCGGCGATATCCCGTGCGCTGAGCTCGCCGCGTTGGCTGAAATGCGCGACCAGCGGCGCAACGCGGCCGTCGAACACCCGCTCCAGGAATCCCTCGCTCTGCTCGGCCACCCAGGCCTGGCGCTGCAGCACCGGCGAATACAGATAGCGGCGGCCGTCGCGACTGGCGCTGATCGCTCCCTTGGTCAGCAGCCGGTTGAGCAGGGACTTGATGGTGGGCTCGGCCCAGTCGCGGCTGGCCAGTGCGGCCACCACCTCATCAGCGCCCAGTGGGTGGCTGCGCCACAGCACTTCCATGACGACCGCTTCGGCTTCACTGATCTGGCTCATCATTTACATCCGTAATCGACTCTTCGATTACGCCTGTAATCGAAACAGGTGTCAACCCCTTCTACAACCGGTTCATCCCACCGCTGCCAGCATCGACGCATGCCCCACGGAGCCCTCGATGAGACGCTACCGAAAATTCGATTACCCGGTGGACGATGTACGCCGCTTCCTGGAGCCCGGCCCGATCGTGCTGATCAGCTCGGCCTGGAAAGGCCAGCGCAACATCATGACCCTGGGCTGGCACATGGTGCTGGAGTTCACGCCGTTGCGCCTGGCGACCATGATCTCCACCGGCAACCACAGCTTCGAGATGATCCGCCGCAGTGGCGAATGCGTCATCAATGTACCCACCGCGGAGATGCTCGATACGGTGGTGGGGATCGGCAACAGCAGCGGTGTGGAAATCGACAAGTTCGCGCACTTCGGTCTGGACGCGGTCGCCGCCAGTGAGGTCGCTGCCCCGTTGATCGCCCAGTGCCATGCCAGCTTCGAGTGCCGGCTGGCGGACCGCAGCCAGATCAAACGGCACGGCCTGTTCATCTGGGAGGTGGTCAAGGCGCATGTCGCACGTTCCCCGAAAGTGCCGCGCACGGTGCATTACCGGGGCGATGGCCAGTTCATGGTCTCCGGCGATGAAGTCTCGCGTCGCCGTCTGTTCAAACCGGAAATGCTGTAATGACCCGCATGATTTCGCAGGATAGCGCCGCATGACCGAACACCTGACCGACCTGGACGCCGCCGCCGAGTGGCTGCTGCAGCGGGTCGATGGCCCCCTGCGCATCGGCGCCCCGCTCGCCCTGGGCAAGCCGCACCGGCTGCTCAACGCGCTGTATGCCCGGGTGGAG
Organism: Stenotrophomonas sp. GW821-FHT01H02A; assembly: GCF_059422145.1. Taxonomy (NCBI): domain Bacteria; kingdom Pseudomonadati; phylum Pseudomonadota; class Gammaproteobacteria; order Lysobacterales; family Lysobacteraceae; genus Stenotrophomonas; species Stenotrophomonas sp. GW821-FHT01H02A. The sequence goes on along the minus strand of NZ_JBWKWI010000010.1, from coordinate 91,836 downwards.
AACGATGCCTCGCGACCGCTGCAGCTGTATACCGCGCTGTCGCTGAATCCGCCGCGTGGCGGTGCCGGGCTGGAAGCCCGCTTCATGAAGCCGTTCGCCGAGCGTCATTTCGGTGCGGACTTCCCGCGCCTGGCCTACGCCGATGCCATGGTGCGCGACCAGCTGCCAGCGCATGTGCAGGTGGAAGAGTTCTACATGCAGTCCGGGGCATTGCTGAACTCCTCGCAGGCCCAGCGCAGCTACACCAGTCTCAACTACACCCATGCCGCCGATGCGGTGGCGCAGCGCGCGCCGCATGCGATCGTGCAGAAAGTGGCGATGCGCGCGAACGACCGGCGGCTGTCGCTGTCGTGCAACAACGACATCACCCAGGACACCCTGGATGCGATGGCCGCACGCGGCCTGCCGCGCCCGTTGATGATTGCCGAGATCGATCCGCAGCTGCCCTATCTGGCCGGCTCGGCCACGGTGGATGTGTCGTTCTTCGATCTGGTGATCACGCCACCGGGCCCGTATCCGGACCTGTTCGGCCTGCCGCGCCAACCGGTCAGCGATGCCGATTATGCCATCGGGCTGTACGCCAGCACGCTGGTGCGCGATGGCGGCACCCTGCAGATCGGCATCGGCACCCTGGCCGATGCGCTCAGCCACGCGCTGGTGCTGCGGCATACCGACAACGCACGCTACCGGCAGATCCTGCAGGCGCTGGACCCGGCGTTGGCCAGCCATCCGACGGTGCTTGAATGCGGTGGCCTGGAGCCGTTCGAGATCGGCCTGTACGGCTGCAGTGAGATGCTCAACGAAGGCTTCCGCCGGCTGGTCCAGACCGGGGTGATCCGGCGCAAGGTGCATGATGATCTGGCCTTGCTGCAGCGGATCGAGAACGGCACCGCGTGGACCACCGATTACGCCACCCTCGAGGCCGAGGGCGAGTACCTGCACGGCGCGTTCTACCTGGGCTCGCCGGAGTTCTACCAGTGGCTGCGCGACCTGCCCGATGACGAGCGCAGCGCGATCGGCATGCGCCGGATCAGCGAGATCAACCAGCTCTACGGCGGCGATGAAACGCTGGAGCGGATGCAGCGTCGCGATGCGCGCTTCTTCAACTCCTGCATGATGGCCACCGCGCTCGGCGCTGCCGTTTCCGATGCGCTGGAAGACGGCCGCGTGGTCTCCGGCGTGGGCGGCCAGTACAACTTCGTGGCGATGGCGCATGCCCTGCCCGGCGCACGCAGTGCGCTGATCTTCCGCGCCACCCGCGACGACAAGGGCGTGCTGCACTCCAACGTGCGCTGGAACTACGGGCACACCACGATCCCGCGGCACCTGCGCGACCTGTACATCAACGAGTACGGCATCGCCGACCTGCGCAACATGACCGACGAGGACTGCGTGATCGCGATGGCCGCGATCACCGATGCACAGTTCCAGGCCGCCTTGCTGGACCAGGCGAAAGCGTCGAAAAAGCTGGCGACCGGTTTCACACCGTCCGGCGATGGACAGCGCAACACCGCCGCGGCGGTCAGCGCGGCGCTGGCACCGTTCCGCCAGTCCGGCCTGCTGCCGGATTACCCGCTGGGCAGTGATTTCACCGAGGTCGAGCAGCACCTGGTCAAAGCCTTGGGCTGGCTGAAGCAGAACACGCAGACGCCGATCGCCAAGCTGCGCACGGTGCTGTCGGCGCTGACGCAACCGGCCGGCGATGGCGACCAGGCCTATCTGCAGCGGATGGGGCTGGAGGCGCCGCAGACGATGGGTGAGCGCATCGAAGCACGCCTGCTGCGGCTGGGGTTGGCGCGCACCGCATGATGCGCAGTGCCCTGGCACGCGGGCAGTACCGGCCGCGGGTCGGCGCGCGCCAGGCCAGGGCGGATTGCAGAGGATCGCGCCCTCCATGACTCCAGAACGCAGAAGGCCGGCTTTCGCCGGCCTTCCGTTTGCTGGCGCCGAGCAGGGCTCGACGCACTCCAGCGACGATCAGTTCGCCAGCTGCGCCTTGGCTGCGGCCACGACATGGTCGGCGGTGATGCCGAAGTGCTTGTACAGCGCTTCCGCCGGGGCCGAGGCACCGAAGGTGTCGATACCGACCACCGCACCGTCCAGGCCCACGTACTGGCGCCAGAAACCGGTGACGCCGGCTTCCACGGCCACGCGGTTGCGCACGGCATTGGGCAGCACGGACTCACGGTAGGCGGCGTCCTGGCGCTCGAACACGTCGGTCGACGGCATCGACACCACGCGGGTCTTGATTCCGGCGGCATCCAGTTCCGCCTTGGCGGTCACGGCCAGGCCCACTTCCGAACCGGTGCCGATCAGGATCACGTCCGGCACGCCGCCTTCGGCGTCGGCCAGCACGTAGCCACCGCGCGCGATCTGGGCGACCTGCTCGGTGCTGCGCGGCTGGTGCGGCAGGTTCTGGCGGCTGAACACCAGGCAGCTCGGGCCGTCCTTGCGGGTGATCGCCGACTTCCAGCTGACCGCCGATTCGACCGCATCGCACGGACGCCACACATCGTTGTTCGGGATGTAGCGCAGCGAGGCCAGGTGTTCCACCGGCTGGTGGGTCGGGCCATCTTCGCCGAGGCCGATCGAATCGTGCGTGTACACGTGGATCGCGTGGGCCGGGATCAGCGCGCTCATGCGCACGCCGTTGCGGGCGTAATCGCTGAACACCAGGAAGGTGGCGTCGAACGGAATGAACCCACCATGCAGGGCCAGACCGTTGGCGATCGCGGTCATGCCGAACTCGCGCACGCCGTAGTACACGTAGTTGGCGTTCGGGTCATCGGTGGCGACCGACTTGCTGGCCTTCCACAGGGTCAGGTTGGAGTGCGCCAGATCGGCAGAGCCACCCACCAGCTCCGGCAGCAGCGGGGCAAAGGCTTCGATCGCCAGCTGCGAGGCCTTGCGCGAGGCGATGGTCTGGCCGTCGGCCTGGACCTGGGCGATGTAGGCATCGGCCTTGGCGATGAAGTCGGCCGGCAGCTCGCCGTGCGAACGACGGATCAGTTCGTCGGCTTCGGCCGGGAACTGCGCCGCGTACTTGTCGAACTGCTGCTCCCACTCGGCCTGGCGCAGGGTGCCGGTGCCGCCCGCGCGCCAGCCGGCGTAGATCTCTTCCGGGATCTCGAACGGGCCATAGGGCCAGCCCAGCTGCTTGCGGGTCGCTTCCAGCTCATCCTTGCCCAGTGGGGCGCCGTGGCTGGATTCCTTGCCGGCCTTGTTCGGCGAACCGAAGCCGATCGTGGTGCGGCAGCAGATCAGGGTCGGCTTGTCGAACTGCGACAGCGCGCTGTCGATGGCGGACTTGATGCTTTCCGGGTCGTGGCCATCGACGCCGCGCACCACGTTCCAGCCATAGGCTTCGAAACGCTCGGGGGTGTTGTCGGTGAACCAGCCATCGGTGTTGCCGTCGATGGAGATGTGGTTGTCGTCCCAGAAGCAGACCAGCTTGGACAGGCCCCAGGTGCCGGCCAGCGAGGCGGCTTCATGCGAGATGCCTTCCATCAGGCAGCCATCGCCCAGGAACACCCAGGTGCGGTGGTCGACGATCTCGTGTTCCGGGCGGTTGTAGCGCTGTGCCAGCAGTTTCTCGGCCAGGGCGAAGCCCACGGCGTTGGCCAGACCCTGACCCAGCGGACCGGTGGTCGTCTCCACGCCGGGGGTTTCATGGTGTTCCGGATGGCCGGCGGTCTTGCTGCCCAGCTGGCGGAACTGCTTGAGCTGTTCGATCGGCAGGTCGTAGCCGCTCAGGTGCAGCAGCGCGTACTGCAGCATCGAGCCGTGGCCGTTGGACAGCACGAAGCGGTCGCGGTTGAACCACTTCGGATTCTTCGGGTTGTGACGGAGATAGTCGTTCCAGAGCACTTCGGCGATGTCGGCCATGCCCATCGGCATGCCGGGATGACCGGACTTGGCGGTTTCGACCGCATCAGCGGCAAGGAAGCGGATGGCATTGGCCAACTGGCGGCGGGTAGGCTGCGTCATGGTTCTGTCGGAGTCGGGAGGCTCCCGCGGAGCTGCGGGCAGCCCATTGTCCCACAGGTGATCGGCGGGGTCAGGCCGGAGACAGGCCAGGCGCTTAACGACGACGCCCCGCACAAGGCGGGGCGTCGCGGGACCAGCAGGCTGCGCAGGCTCAGTCGCGCGGGGCCGGAGCGGGCGCCGGGGCGACCGTGGCCACGACCGGGCCATCGTCCACCTCGCCCTTGGCCACCAGGGTGGTCAGGGCCAGATCGCCGGTGACGTTCAGCGCGGTCCGGCACATGTCCAGGAAGTGGTTCACGCCGAGGATCAGGCCGATGCCCAGCGGGTTGACGCCGACCATGGCGCAGATCATCGCCACCACCGGCAGCGAGCCGGAAGGCACGCCGGCGGTACCGATGCCGCCCAGGATGCAGACCGCCATCACCATGAACTGCTGGCCGATGCTCAGGTCCACGCCGAAGAACTGCGCCAGGAAGATCACCGTCACGCCCTCGAACAGCGCGGTGCCGTTCTGGTTGGCGGTGGCGCCCACGGTCAGCACGAAGCGCGAGACCTTCTGCGGCAGGCCCATCTGGTCGGCCACGCGCAGCGCGGTCGGCAGGGTGGCGTTGCTGGAGGCGGTCGAGAAGGCCATCACGGTGGCCTCCTGGGTGTCGCGGAAGAACGCCAGCGGCGAACGGCCGGACAGCCATACCGCGACGCCGTAGGTCACCACCATGTGCAGGCCCAGCGCCAGCACCACCACGCCCACGTACGCGCCCAGACGGATGATCAGCTCGAAGCCGAACAACGCGGCCAGGTTGAACATGAAGCAGGCCACCGCGTACGGGGCCAGGCGGATGACCAGGTTGATCAGGGTCATCGAGATTTCGAAGATGCCTTCGATGGCGCGACGCAGCGGGGCGACCTTCTCTTCGTCGGTCAGCACCATGCCGATGCCGAACATCAGCGCGAAGAACATCAGCGAGAGGATGGCGCCATTGCTGGAGGCCGCCTCGACCACGTTGCTCGGCACGATCGACAGCAGCATGTCCATGCCCTTCGGCGTGCCATGGATGCCGGCGACGATTTCCTTGCTGCGCTCGGCATTCTCGGTGAGCATCTGCGCGGCCACGACCGGGTCCACACCGGCGCCGGGCTTGAGTACGTTGACCAGCACCAGGCCGATGCCCACGGCGATGCCGGAGAGCAGGATGGTGTAGGCCAGCGTCTTCCAGCCGATGCGGCCGAGGGCGCGGATGTCGCCCATTTCCGACACGCCCATGATCAGCGCCGAGAAAATCAGCGGCACGATCAGCATGAAGATCAGATTGAGGAACAGGCCCGAGGCCGGGGTGGTGACGTAGTCCATCACCCATTTGGCTGCGGCATGCAGGCCGTCGACGCTGCCACCCAGGGCATGGACGGTCAGCCCGAGGACCAGGCCGACGATGAAGCCAATGCCCATTTTCCAATGCAAAGGCAGTTTCTGCCGGGTCGTTGCGGCCTCAGTCATGGAGCGGCGTTCCTCAAAAAATGAAATCAGCTTAGCAAAGGCGGCCGCCCTGACCGACACGCCTTTTTATGAATGCGCAGATGGGTACAACGGCGCGAGGCCATTGTTCGGCGGGGTCGCAGGTGCCCGCCAGTGCGGTCCGTCATGGAAGGCGCGGCGCAGTTGCTGCCGGGCCTGGCCGACATCGCCGCCCTGCCCGCCCCAGCGCACCTCCTGCATCTGCACCAATGCCTGGCGCTGCGCGGCGTCGTCGAGACGCTCCAGCACCTGCTCCAGGGTCTGCACACCCCCCATCGCCGCCAGTACCGCGATGATCTCGTCCATGCCGCCGACGTCCATGGCCCGGCGCAGGTCGGCACGGGTGTAGCTGCCTGCGGCCGAGCCGACGGACGCTGCGCCGTGGCCGCTCGGCGCGGCCACCGGACGACCGCGTCGGCGCCAGCCCCAGACCAGGGTCAGCAGCCACAGCAGGGCCAGGCCGGCCGACAGTGCGATCCAGCCCCATGGCCGTGGTGCGGCCGGTGTCGGCGGCAGCTGCAGGTCGGTGGACGCCGATGCCGGTTCGCCCGGCAGCGCGGAGGTGGTGTCCACCGGCAGGCTCGGTGCGGCGCTGCCGGCGACGCCGGCGGCGATATCCAGCGGCAGGTCCGGCAGGCTGGCGGTGCGGGCCTGGCCGGAAGCCACGTCCCACCAGGCCATGCGCAGCCCCGGCACGGTCAGCGGCCCTGCCTGGCGCGGCACGATCGCAAAGCGCCGGGTCAACGTGAGCCGCGGCGTGTTGCCGTTGAAGGTCTCATCAAACTGCGGCGGCTCGGCGAAGACCTGCGCGCCGGGCCCGACATTGGGCACCGGCAGCTCCGGGAACTGTGCCTTGGTCGCGCCCTCGGCCACGGCCTCGACCACGATGGTGGCCGCTTCACCGGCGCGGCCGGTGGTGGGCGCGGCGGTGTAACGCAGGCGCAGCCCGTGCAGCGGCAGCCACGGTTGCGGAGCGGACGCGGGCTGCGCCTGGACCTGCAGCGTGCGCTCGGCCGACGCGGCACGCAGGCGACCATCGCCACCGAACATGTCATTGAAAAAGCCGCCCGCGCTGCGCCCGTTGAACTGCGCCGCCGGCAGCACCAACGGCCCGCTACGCTCGGGAATCAGCAGGAACCGCCGTTCCACCACGTTGTAGCGGCGGCCGTTGACCTCACGGACCAGGCTGCGGTCCTCGCCGACCCGCTGCAGCGAGGCACCGGCCGGCGTATCCAGCACCAGTTCGCCGCTGAGCAGTTGCGCGGCATAGAACAGGCGCACCACCACGCCGACACTCTGCTGCACATAGGGCGTCGGATCATCGACCTCGGTTTCGAGGAAGGCGGCCGCGTTGCCACTGGCCGCGGCCGGTGCGGAGGCGCTGCTGGCGCCGACCTGCAGGGTGAGCGGCTGGGTACGGCTGCTGCCAACCTGCAGCGCGGGAATCTGCAGGGTACCGCTGCGTTTCGGGCTGAGCGCCACCGCAAACAATGCGCGCGACGTCATCGCGCCGTTGCTCCACTGCACCTGGCGGCTGCTGGTTTGGCTGCTGAGATCGAAGTCGGTCCGCAGCGGACCATAGTCCGGCGCACCGCCGCCCGCATCGGATTCGATGTTGAGGGTGACAGTGTCGCTGTCGGTGATCTGCTCGCGGTCGAGCCAGGCACGGGTCTGGGCCTGCACGGCCATGCTCGCGCACAGCAGCAGGGCGAGCCCGGCGCGCAACCAGCGCTGTATCGTGGAGTGTGTCATCGCCCTTCCCGTTTCCTGCGTTCGTTTTCCAGCTGGAACTTGGCCCGCAGCAGGCTGCCCGGATCATCCGGTACGCGCCGCATCCAGGCCTCGACCGCCTGTTGCTGTTCGCGCTGCTGCGGGGTGCCGCCGACCTGGCCCTGGGCCTTGTCGTTGCCGTCGTTCTGACCCTGCCGCTGCATCGCCTGCTGCATGCGCTCGCGCTGGGCCGCGTCGGCCTCGGCCTGCGCCTGGCTGTCGGCGGCCTGCGGCGGCGATGTCCCGTCCTTTGATTGGCCGTCCTTTGGATCCCCCGATGCAGGCGGCGGTGACTGTCCCGGTGTGCCCTTGTCCTGCGGCGGCGATGCGCCCCCGTTCTGGCCCTGGCCGGGGTTCTTGCCGGGGTCCGGCGTGCCGGGCGGCGGATTCCTGCCGTCTTGCTGGTTGTCTTTCTGGTCGTTGTTCTGCGGCGGCCTGCGCTTGCGCGCCGCATCGACCGCGGCGCGGTTGGCCACCGCATCGGCCATGCCGGGATGCTTCTTCAGCGCACGGTCGTAGGCCTCGATCGCGGCGTCGTACTGGCCCTGACGCGCCAGCGCGTTGCCCAGGTTGTACAGGCCTGCATCGGTATCGATGCCCTCGAACTGCTGCTGCGCGGCCTTGAAGTCGCCCTTGCGGTACGCATCCACGCCGGTGGACAGGCGTTGCTGGTCGACCTGGTCGGCGCGTTGCCACCACGTTCCCTCGGCGGCGTGGACCGTCATCGGCATCGTCATCGGCAGCGCCGCCATCATTGCCAGCACCGCCAGTGCTCCGCGCCGCCGGAAGGCGAGCAGGGCGAGCAGCATCAGCGGCGGCAACAGCCAGAAACCTTCATCGCGCCAGCTGCGGCCCTGCCCTTCCCGGCTGTCGTCGGCGCCGACCCGCGGGGTCAGCACGTCCAGCGTGGCCAGATCCTTGTCGTCGGAGGCGATACGCGCATAGCGACCGCCGCCACGGCTGGCCACACCGCGCAGGCTGCCCTCCTCGAGCTGCGCCGGCACGATCTGGCCCTCGCCGTTGCGGTAGGCCGCGCCCTGCGGCGTGCCCAACCCGAGCACGGAGACCACGAAGCCCTGCGCGCGCGCCGATGCAGCGGCCCGCTCGGCCTCTGCATCGGCGCGGTCGGTCAGCAGGAGAATATCGCCACCGCGCGCCCCGGATTGCTGCAGCAGCTTCACCGCCGTCTCCAGCGCACGGTCGGCGCGCTGGCCATCGCGTGGCATCACGTCCGGTGCCAGCGCATCCAGATACAGGGCGACATTGGCCATGTCGTCGGTCAGCGGCGCCACCGTGTAGGCATCATCGGCATACACCAGCAGCGCGACTTCGCCGCCCTGGCGCTCACGCAGCAGCGTGGCCAGCTTGGCGCGTGCCTGCAGCAGCCGCGACGGCGGCAGATCGGTCGCGGTGACCCGCGATGAGAGATCCAGTGCCACCACCAGTGGCGAGGGCGTCTGCCACAGCGGTTGGGCGACCTGCCGCCACGAAGGACCGGCCAGCGCCACGATCGCGAGCACCGTGCCAAGCAGCAACAGGATCAACGCGCCCCAGGCGCGGCGGTCGCGGCCGACCAGCAGGTGGCGCAGCAGATGCGCGTCCACGGTCTGCCGCCACACATTGCTGCGCCGCCGACGCAGCCACCAGATCGCCACCAGCAGCGGCAGCGCGAGCAGTGCCCACAACGCGTCGGGGCGGACGAAATGCAGGGCGTTCCAGCTCGCGCTCATGTCCAGCGCCTCGGCAGCAGCCAAGCCAGCCCGGCCAGCAGCAGGGCCAGGGCCAGCGCCGGCGCATAGCGCTCGATCCGTGGCCGCACCGCCGGGCCGGCCGATTTGACCGGCTCCAGGCGTTCCAGCTCGGCATAGATGCCAGCCAGCTCATCGGTATTGCGCGCGCGGAACGAGCGGCCGCCGGTGAGTTCGGCAATCTTGTTCAAGGTCGCTTCGTCGACCGGGTCTTCGCCCGGCGCGATCTGTACACCGAACAGACTGATGCCGCCATCGCCGCCGAAGGCCACGGTGTAGACGCGCACCCCTTCGGCCTGGGCGAGCTCGGCCGCGCGCAGCGGTTCAAGCACGCCGGCATTGCTGACGCCATCGGTAAGCAGGATCAGCACGCGCTGGCCTTCCGGCTGTTCGCGCAGGCGCTTGACCGCCAGGGCGATCGCATCGCCGATCGCGGTCTCGCGCCCGGCCAGGCCGACCACGCTGTCGCGCAGCTGATCACGCACGCTGGTGAGGTCGGCGGTCAACGGCGTCAGCGTGTAGGCACGCTCGCCGAAGATCAGCAGGCCGACCCGATCACCGACGCGGCGGTCGAGGAAGTCGGCAAGCACGGCCTTGGCCGCGGTCAGTCGCTCCACCACCTGGTTGCCGAGCATCATGTCCGCCTCGCTCATGCTGCCGGACACGTCCACTGCGAGCATCATCTGCCGGCCCTGCTGCGGGGGCGTCACCGCGTCACCGAGCTGCTGCGGTCGTGCGGCGGCAACGCACAGGCAGGCCCAGGCCAGCCACAGCAGTACGCGCCCCAGTCGTGGCCCCGTACCGCCGGAGGCAGCGCCGAGCGATTGCAGCTGATCGGCGGCATACGGCACCCGCAGCGCGGCACCCGCGCCAGCACGCGCTGGCCACCAGCGCATCAGGATCGGCAACGGCAGCGCCAGCAGCATCCATGGCCAGGCCAGGCTGTCGACCCAGCTCAACCACGTCGGCAACGTGATCGCCATCATCGGCGGCGCTCCGTCAGCAACGACAGATAGCGGCGGCGTGCCAACACGCGCAGCCGCTGCACCGCCTCGGCATCGACGCTCGGCCGATAGCCGCCGTCGAGCAGCAGCGCGCCGTCGCCCTCGGAAAACGCGCGGCTGTTCTTCTCATCCAGGAAGGCGAGCCACTCGCTGCCCTGCAGGCGTTCCGAACCGGGCTGGTACTGGCGTGCCGCGCGGCGCAACAGCTCGGCGATCGCCGCCACCTCCAGCACCGGCGAACCGGCCTGGGCGACCTGTGCGTCGAACAGATCCAGCCAGCGCTGGCGCGCACGCCGCCGGCGCCATTGCCAGATCCAGATCGCCGCGACCACCAGCACGATCACGGCGAACACCAGCCACCAGCCTGGCGCGGGTGGCCACCACGGCGGTGACGGCGGCAGCTGCACATCGCGCAGCGGCAGCGATGCGGCGGCGCTCATGCCACCACCGCGGTCGGAAGCTGACTGAGCCAACTGTCGCTGGCGTCGTCGGTGGCCACCACATGCACCTGGATGCGGCGGGCGGCCAGGTTGTTCTGCAACGCTTCCAGCGGCGCGACGAAGCGTTCGCGCCAGTGCTCACGCACCGCGGGGCTGCCCAGATCGAGCAGCACGCGACGGCCCTGCGAGAGGAACGGCAGCGCGTCGGTGGGCGGCGCCAGCTCCAGCGGATCGACCAGCAGCATCACCACCACTTCATGGTGCATTGCCAGCGCGGCCCAGCGCGCACCGCTGATGGTGGACGCGCGCGCCGGATCGGCCAGCACCACCACGCGTGCACCGGGACGCAGCAACCGTGCCGCCTGCTCCAGCGCGCGGTCCAGGCCGGCGTCTTCGGCAGGCGGCTCTGCATACCACCGGGTCAGGGCATCCAGTACGCGCAGCACACCACGGGTGCCCCCGGCCGGGGCGATCGGTGGTTCCTGGGTGCTGCCGCGCACGGCGGCAAGGCGGTCGCCCTGCCGTTGCGCCAACCACGCTGCGACGGCGCCGACGCGCGCGGCCTGCACGGATTTGAAGCGGACCCGGGTACCGAAATACAGCACCGGGTCGGTATCGGCGACCAGCAGCGTCAGCCGCTCGCGCTCGGCCTGGAACAACTTGGTATGGGCACGCCCGGTGCGCGCGGTGACGCGCCAGTCGATATGCCGCGCGTCATCGCCCGGCACGTAGTCGCGGGATTCGGCGTACTCCATGCCCCGCCCGCGCGCCGGCGAGGGCGCGCTGCCGGCATGACCGAGACGGCCACGGCGTGCCGGCGGTGCGCGATGCGCGCTGCGGCGCAGCGCCACCAGCTCGGCCAGACTCGGCCGCAGGCCATCGCCCTCGAGCGGCGTGGCCGTGTGCACGGACGTCTCCATCGCGCTCAGGGCGCCGGCACGCGGGCCAGCAGCTCGGCGACCAGACGCTCGCCATCCCAGCCCTCGGCGGTGGCCTCATAGCTGGGCAGCACGCGATGGCGCAGTACATCGGGAGCGACGTTGCGCACATCCTCCGGGGTGACGAAATCGCGACCGGCCAGCCAGGCGCGCGCCCGCGCGCAGCGCTCCAGTGCGATCGAACCACGTGGGCTGGCGCCCCAGGCGATGCGCCGGCCCAGCGCCGGGTCGTAACGCGCGGCGTCGCGCGAGGCCAGCACGATCTCGATCAGGTAGCGCTCCAGCGCCGGCGCCACGTGCAGCGACAGCACCGCCTTGCGCGCGGCGAACACATCGCTCAACGGCATGCGCGCCGGCGCGGCGGCCGGCGTGGACAACGCCTCGCGGGCACGCTCACGGGCCAGGCGCAGGATCTCGGTCTCCGCATCCGAATCGGGATAGCCGATCCGTACATGCATCAGGAAGCGGTCCAGCTGCGCTTCGGGTAGTGGGAAGGTGCCTTCCTGTTCGATCGGATTCTGCGTGGCCATCACCAGAAACAGCGAGGGCAGCGGATAGGTATGGCGGCCCACGGTCACCTGGCGCTCGCCCATCGCTTCCAGCAGCGCGGACTGCACCTTCGCCGGGGCACGGTTGATTTCGTCGGCGAGCAGGATCGGATGGAAGATCGGACCGGGCACGAATTCGAACCGGCCTTCCTGCGGGCGCCAGATCTCGGTGCCGGTCAGGTCGGCAGGCAGCAGGTCGGGGGTGAACTGCACCCGCGAAAAATCCGCATCCAGCCGGGCCGCCAGCGCGCGGATCGCGGTGGTCTTGGCCAGGCCGGGGGCACCCTCGACCAGCAGGTGGCCATCGGCCAGCAACGCGGTCAGCAGGCGCTCGACGAGCGCGCTCTGGCCGACGATCTCGGACGACAGGCCGTCGCGCAGGGTGCGGAAGGCATCGTGCAGGGTGCGGAAGGCATCGTGCAGGCGGTCGTGCTCCACCGGAGCGGGCATGGGGGTATCGGGCATGGGGGGCGGCAGGTTCATGGCATCCATGTGACCTCCACGGTGGGCAGAGGTTCCATCGCCATGATGGCAGGACAGCCGCGGTTGCGACATCAAGATTGGCTGAACGCAGAAAGGGCCGCACGAGGCGGCCCTTTCTGCGCTGCAATCGCGATGCGACTCAGTTGACGGCCGGGTTCGACTTGGCCACGCGCAGCACCTTCGGGGTGACGAACACCAGCAGTTCGGCCTTGTCCTTGTTGCGGCTGCGCTTCTTGAACAGGTTGCCCAGGAACGGCACGTCGCCCAGGAACGGCACCTTGTTGATGCTGGTGCGGTCCGTGAACTCATACACGCCACCGATCACCACGGTCTGGCCGTCGTCCACCAGCACCGCGGTGTTCACTTCGCGGCGGTTGATGGTCGGGACCTGGCCATAGCCTTCCAGCAGGATGTACTGCTCCACTTCATCCTTCTTGACCGCCATGTTGAGGAACACACGGTTGTCGTTGGTGATGGTCGGGGTGACCTTCAGCTCCAGCACCACTTCCTTGAACTGGACGTTGGGCTGGGCCGCGGCACCGGCCGCACCGCCACCACTGATGGTGACGTAGCCGATTTCCTTACCCTGCTTGATCACCGCTTCGCGCTGGTTGGTGGTCACCACGCGCGGGTTGGAGATCACTTCGCCGCGCGATTCGGCCTGCATCGCCGAGAGTTCCACGTCCAGCAGGTAGCCGGCGTTGAGGATCGACAGCGCCAGCGAACCGGGGTTGTTGATCGCGGCCACCGGCAGGTTCCAGTTCAGGCCATCGGCGAACTTGGTCGGTCCGCGGACCGGAATCGCACCGGTGCGGCCACCGGCCACCCACTCGTTGATCGCCTTCTGGTACTCCGTGTCCTTGGTACCGCGATCGGTGATGTTGGCGTGGTTCTGGTCGGTGTTGGCGCCGAAGAACACATCCTGGCGGCTGCCGCTGATGCCGAACTTGGCCCCCAGCTCACGCGCGAAGGTATCGGTGGCGATCACGATCCGGCTTTCGATCAGCACCTGGTCGACCGGGCGGTCGATCACGTTGATCAGTTCCCGCATCCGCGCGACCTTCTTCGGGATGTCGCTGATCATCAGCGTGTTGGTGCGCTCGTCGGCCACGATGCGGCCGCGCGAGGACAGGAACCCGCTGTCTTCCTGCGAGCTGCCGCCACTGCCACCGCTGCCGCCGCCGATGCCCTTGGCCTCGGTCAGCGCTTTGAAGATCGCTGCGGCATTGTGGTAGTTGATCTGCACGTAATCGGTGACCAGATCCTCGCGGTTCTCGATCGCGATGCGTGCGTCTTCCTTGTCCTGCTCGAACTTGGCCAGCTCCGGCTGCGGCGCCACCCAGATCACGCCGCCATCGCGGCGCTTGTCCAGGCCCTTGGCCCGCAGCACGATGTCCAGCGCCTGGTCCCACGGCACGTTGATCAGGCGCAGGGTCACGTTGCCCTGCACACTGTCGGAGGCGACCACGTTGAGGTTGGATTCCTCGGCCACCAACTGCAGCACGGTGCGCACCGGCACGTCCTGGAAGTTGAAGGTCACCGGCTTGCCGCTGTAACCGCGCTGGCCCAGCGCTGCCGCCGCCTGGCTGACGCTGGTGGCGGTGATCGCACCGGTGGCCGGGGCCGCCTGGCGCGGGCTGATCTCGACCACGTACTCGTTGCCGCTCTGGTAAGCCAGCGACTCGAATGCGGTATTGGTGTTGAGCACCAGTTGGGTACCGCCGCCATAGGGCTTGGGATCGATGCGCTGCACCGGCGTGGCGAAGTCGGTCACGTTGATCGACTTCTGCAGGTTCTCGGGCAGGCGCGCGTTGCCGACGTCGATGACGACGCTGTTGCCCTGGCTGCGCAGGTCCGGGCTGGCACCCTGGCCGTCGAACTGCAGGATCAGCCGGCCGGCACCGTCGTCGCCGCGCTTGAAATCGATCTTGGACACCGACAGCGAGGCCGGTGCGGTCGCCGGCGCCGTCGTGGCCGCCGGCTTCGGCACGGCGCCGCTGGGCGTGGCCGCCATCAGCGTGCCGTTGGCCACCATGAGCGCGACTCCCAGCGCGCACAGGTGGAGCAACTTCTGGCGCCGGACGGAACGCAGCCGCATGGCGTTGGAAAAGGTCATCGTGCTATCCCCATAATCATTCATTGATCTTCAAGCGCGAGCGTTGCCGGCCGTTCCAGCCAGCCACCCGCGCCATCCGGCACCAGTTCAATCAGCTCAATCCGGTCCTCGAAGACCCCGGTCACCCGCCCGTCGCTCTGCCCCAGATAGACGCCCGGACGCACCCGAGAGGTGACCTTGTCCGGTGCCATCACCAGCGCGACGAGACCGCCCCCACGGCCGATCGAACCCACCATGTCCAGGCTGTCCAGCGGGAAATCTTCCAGCGGCTCCTTGCGGCGGTTCGGATCCGGGCGCAGTCCCGATCCCCCTTGCGGATTGGTCCAGGCGTCGGTGAACGGGTCGCGCATCCCCTGCGCGGAATATTCAAACGTCTCGAACTGCTGCATCACCGGCAGCGGCTCCAGTGGCGGTGCCGGGCGTGCGCGCACGTCGGCCACCCACTTTTCCAGGTTGGGTGCGTCGCCGGGCGTACTGGTCACGCCGCGTGCGCAGCCGGCCAGCAGGACCACCATCAACAGGCCGCATACCCGTGCGGTCGAGGTCAGGCGGCTCATTTCCGGCCTCCCTTCTTGGCAGCCTTTTCTTTCTCGGCGGCAGCCTTCTCCTGGGCCTCCATCTCCACGTCATCCAGATAACGGTAGGTCTTGACCGTTCCGGACAACTCCAGCGCACCGTTGCGGGCGGTGATGCCGGTCTTGGGATCCTTTGGCTTCAGGTTGATGTCGTGCATGGTCAGGATGACCACGCGCGGCAGCGAAGCCACGCCGCTGACGAACGCGCCGAACTGGTGGTAGCTGCCCACCATGCGCAGGGCGATCGGCTTCTCGGCGTAGAACTCCTTGGGCTGCTCGGCACCGGGCTGGAACAGCTCGTTGGACAGGCCGCTGGACAACGCGGTCTGCGAGATGTCGATGATCAGGTCCGGCATTTCGGTCTTGCTGGGCAGCTGGCGCAGCATCTGCTGCAGCACCTGCTCCATCTGGGTCAACTGTTGCTTGAGCGGCTCCAGGTTGACCGCACGGCCCTGCTCCTTCTCGAACTCCGCACGCAGCTGGGTCTCGCGGCTTTCCAGCGAGGCCAGGTCATCGCGCTTGCCGCTGATCAGCAGGAACCAGGCCATGATCACGATGAACAGTGCCAGCAGCGCGCAGAACACGACCTTGGCCTTCTGCGGCCAGTTGCCGATGTTGTTGAAGTCCAGCTCTTTGAGATTGATCTTCTGGCTCATGCGGCGGCCCCCTTCTGGGCCGGGGCCGGCGCCGCCGGTTGTGCAGGTTGCGCGGAGGGCGTGGGCGTGGGCGTGGGCGGCACGATGCGGCTGCTGCCGGCCGGCTGGGCCGGATCGGCGGCATCGGGCGAGGCCGGTGCGTCAGGCGCCGGTGCCGGCGACAACGGGGCCACCGGTGGAACCGGGGTGGCGCCCGGCGGCGCGGGATCGGCGGTCGGCTCGATCACGGTGCCGTCGGCGGCCAGCTCGGTGACGCTGCTCTGGGCCGGCAGATTGACCTTGACCACGAACATGTACGGCAGCGACTTGATGTCCGCCACCGGCCCGCTGGCGGCCCCGGCCTTGTCACGCTCCGGTGCCTTGGCCTCGATGATGGACAGCTCCGGGTTGGTCATCCAGCCCGAGCTTTCCAGGTTGCGCATGTAGGCACTGACGCGTGCGTTGGACTGCGTGCGCCCTTCCAGGGTCAGCACGTCGCCTTCCTGCTTGAGCGTGGTCAGCACCACCCCGTCCGGGATGGTCCGCACCAGCGCATCGAACAGATGCACCATCTGCGAGCGCTTGGCCTGCAGTTCCTCGATCACGGCCTTGCGGGCCAGCAGGCGATCCTTCTGGCGGTCCAGGCGCTCGATTTCCTTGTTCTGCTCCTTGACCTTGTCGATCTCGGCCTGCAGGAAGGTATTGCGATCCCCCTGCCCGCTGACCTGCCGGTCGTAGTAGAACCAGATCAACAGCGACAGCAGCAATCCGCCGATGGCGGCCGCACCGAGCATGGCGTAGAAGTCGCGCTGGCGTTGCTTGCGCCGCTCGGCGCGCCAGGGCAATAAATTGATGCGCGCCATCAGTCAAAGCTCCTCAGCGCCAGACCGGTGGCGATCATCAGCGCCGGGGCATCCTGGGCCAGGGCATGTGCCTGCACCTTGGGGCCCAGCGTCATCTGTGCCAGCGGGTTGGCCACCACGGTGGCCACGCCCAGCTGCTCTTCCACCATGTCCGGCAACCCGGTCAGGGCGGCACAGCCACCCGCCAGCACGATGTGGTCGACCCGGTTGAACTCGCTGCCCGCATAGAAGAACTGCAGCAGACGGCTGATCTGCTGGACCGTGGCTTCCTTGAACGGCTCGAGAACCTCCATCTCGTAGCTTTCCGGCAGCCCACCCTGGCGCTTGGCCAAGCCGGCCTCTTCGTAGGTCAGCCCGTACCGGCGCATCACTTCGTCGGTCAGCTGCTTGCCGCCGAACACCTGTTCGCGGCTGTACAGGCTGCGGCCACCACGCAGGACGTTGAGGGTGGTCATGGTGGCGCCGATGTCCACCAGTGCGACCACGCCATCACTGGCCACCGGCAGCTCGCTGGCGACCAGGGCAAAGGCGTTCTCGACCGCGAAGGCCTCCACGTCCATGACCCGCGCCACCAACCCGCCCAGCTCCAGTGCCGACTGACGCAGCTCGACGTTCTCTGAACGCGAGGCGGCCAACAGCACCTGGACCATTTCGGGGTTGTTCGGAATCGCGCCCAGCACCTCGAAATCGAGATTCACTTCCTCGATCGGGTACGGGATGTAGTTGACCGCCTCGAGCTCGACCTGGGCTTCCATGTCGTTCTCGTCCAGATCGGCGGGCATCGGGATCAGCTTGGTGATCACGGCCGAGCCGGCCACGGCCGCGGCGGCATGCCGTGCCTTGGTTCCGGAGCGGTTCACGGCACGTCGAATGGCCTCCCCGACCGCTTCGACCTCCACGATGTTCTTTTCCACCACCGCATTCGGCGGAAGTGGTTCCACAGCGTAATGTTCCACGCGGAAACGATTGCCGCTGCGGGATAGCTGCAACAGCTTTACTGCAGTCGAGCTGATATCGACGCCGATAAGAGGCGACTGGCTTTTTGGGATAAGCCCCACGGTTTCTCCCCTGCCGATGGGCACTTGGACGCAGAACCTGCGACCGCGCATTAATAACGTTTTTTTTGCAAATCGCAACCGTCAAGCTGTAAAACGAGCACCAGTGCTCGCTTCACGCGTCCCCAGACGGTGATCGACTGCTCTCCCCAGGAACACCCCCAGCCGTTCCCTTGCGTAATCTATACTCTGCGACCACGAAATTCGCAATCGGAATCTGTCACTGATGACACGTCTTCGCCGTTGGCTGCGCTGGATGCTGGTCGTGTTCCTGGTTCTGGCATTGATCGGCGCGGCGGTTGCCGGCGGCCTGTACTACGCCGTCTCCTCCAAGCTCCCGGACGTGCAGACCCTGCGCGACGTGGAGATGCAGGAGCCCATGTACGTCTATGCCAGCGATGGCAAGCTGATGGCGGTGTTCGGCGAGACCCGGCGCACCCCCATCACCATGAAGGACGTCCCCGAGCGCCTCAAGCAGGCCTTCCTGGCCACCGAGGACGCGCGTTTCTACGAGCACGGCGGCGTGGATTACAAGGGCATCGGGCGCGCGGTGTGGCTGCTGGCCACCACCAACGACAAGCGCGTGCCCGGTGGCTCGACCATCACCCAGCAGGTCGCCCGCCAGTTCTTCCTGAGCTCGGAGTACAGCTATACCCGCAAGCTGGCCGAGATCCTGCTGGCGCGCAAGATCGAGAGCGAGCTGAGCAAGGACGAGATCTTCGAGCTGTACCTCAACAAGAGCTTCTTCGGCAACCGGGCCTACGGCGTGGCCGCCGCGGCCGAGTTCTACTACGGCAAGAAGCTGGGCGAGCTGGACCTGGACGAGATGGCCTCGCTGGCCGGCATCCCCAAGTTCCCCTCCAGCGGCAACCCGCTCAGCAACCCCGAGCGCGCCCGCGAGCGCCGCGACTTCTATGTGCTGCAGCGCATGGCCAGCCTGGGCTTCATTTCCCAGGCCGAGGCCGACGCGGCCAAGGCCGTGCCGATGCACGCCACCGCGCATGAGCCGCCGCTGCAGGTGGAAGCCCCCTACGTGGCCGAACTGGTCCGCCAGGAGATGATCGCCCGCTTCGGCGGCGACGTGGTCAACAAGGGCTACCACGTGACCACCACCATCAACGCCGAACTGCAGACCGCAGCCAACCTGTCGGTGCGCGACGGCCTGCTGGCCTACGACCACCGCCACGGCTGGCACGGCGTGGAGCAGCGCGTGGAGGTCCCGGCCGACGCCGACGCCGCCGCCCTGGCCACCACGCTGTCCGGCATCCCGGCGCAGACCGGCCTGCTGCCGGCGATCGTTGCCGCCACCGGGGCCGATGGCAGCGCCACCGTGGTGCTGGGCAACCGCAGCGAAATCGTGCTGCCGGCCAGCGCCGCCCGCTGGACCAACAAGACCCCCGCCAAGCTGGTCACCCGCGGTGACATCGTGCGCGTGCGCGCCGGCGAGAAGGAAGGCGAGTGGCTGCTCGACCAGATCCCGCGCGGCCAGGCCGCACTGGTCTCGCTGGACGCCGAAAACGGCGCGCTGAAGGCGCTGGTCGGCGGTTTCAGCTTCTCCGGCAACAAGTTCAACCGCGCCACCCAGGCACGCCGCCAGCCGGGCTCGAGCTTCAAACCCTTCATCTACGCAGCAGCGTTCGACAAGGGCTTCAACCCGGCCTCGATCGTGCTCGATGCACCGGTGGTGTTCCGCGACCGCCGCGGCAAGACCTGGTCGCCGCAGAACGACGGCGGCGGCTTCCGCGGCCCGATGCGCCTGCGCGAAGCCCTGGTGCAGTCGCGCAACCTGGTCTCGGTGCGCCTGCTCGATGGCATGGGCGTGGATTACGCGCGCAAGTACATCAGCGAGTTCGGCTTCGCCGAGGCCGAACTGCCGCCGAACCTGTCGATGTCGCTGGGCACCGCCTCGCTGACCCCGCTCTCGGTGGCCCGCGGTTACGCCGCGTTCGCCAATGGCGGCTCGCGCGTGGACACCTGGCTGATCGACCGCGTCACCGATCGTGACGGCGTGGAAGTCTTCAAGGAAAACCCGGCGGTGGCCTGCCGCGACTGCGCCGGCACCAGCGGCGCAGCGGTCAGCCAGGTCGTGGATGGCTTCAACTTCGGCTCCGCACCGGCCGCCACCACCGCGCCGGCCAAGCCGCAGCAGGCCACCGCCGCGGCCGAGGCACCGGCACCGGTCAACCCGGATGCCAAGGTCGCCCCGCGCGCGATCGATGCGCGTACCGCGTACCAGCTGAACTCGATGATGCGCGACGTGGTCCAGCGCGGCACCGGCACCGCGGCCAAGGTCCTGGGCCGCGAGGACGTGGGCGGCAAGACCGGCTCGACCAACGATCACCGCGACGCGTGGTTCTCCGGTTTCGGCGGCCCGTACGCAACCACCGTCTGGGTCGGCCGCGACGACTTCCGCTCGCTCGGTTACCGCGAGTACGGCGGCCGCGCCGCCCTGCCGATCTGGATCGAGTACATGCGCGTCGCGCTGAAGGACACCCCGATCGCGCAGAACGATCCGCCGTCGGGCATGGTCCAGGCCACGCTCAACGGCGCCACCGAATGGGTCAAGGTCGAGGACATGGAGAAGCTGGAGGAGTACGACTTCAACAGCCATGCGCCGCAGGCCGACGACGCTGCGTTCGACATCTTCTGACGGCACGCCGGTTCCGTCCGGCACCGCAGCGGAGCACAGGCCGGGCACTGCCCGGCCTGTTTCGTTTGCATGGCGCGGCTCTACCCGCCTGTCACATCGCCGGTGTACATTGCCGTGCAGGTCGCCAAGGAGTAACGGTCATGCATCGAGCCCGTCAGCATGCAGCCACGCAGACCCGGGAACGCCGCCACCAGCTGGCGCATGAGGCCGCCCGCCTGATGGCCGAAGGCGGCATCCGCGACTATCACCAGGCCAAGCTCAAGGCCGCCACCCGGCTCGGCATCCACGACGATGCCTCGCTGCCCCGCAACACCGAGATCGAAGACGCCCTGCGCGAGTACCAGCGGCTGTTCGCCGGTGCCGACCACGGCGCGCAACTGCGCCAGCGTCGCGAGGCGGCCCTGCGCGCGATGGATTTCCTGCAGGCGTTCTCACCGCGCCTGTGCGGCCCGGTGCTGGACGGCACCGCCGATGCCAACAGCCCCGTGCAGCTGCAGGTGCACAGCGACGACGCCGATGCGGTGCAGCGTTATCTCGATGAGCACGGCATCCCGGCCGAATCACGCACGCGCCGGCTGCGGCTGGACCGTGAGCGCAGCCTGGATGCGCCGGTCTGGGTGTTCAGCGCCGAGGACCTGACCTTCGACATCGCGGTGCTGCCGTACGATGGCCTGCGCCAGCCGCCGCTGTCGGCGATCGACGAGAAGCCGATGCGACGGGCATCGGCGGCGCAGCTGCGCGAGCTGCTGGCCGACGGCGAGATCGAGGGATACCTCGGCAGCCGATGAGCCCCGCCCTGTCCCGTTCGGCCGGTCATCAACCGCCGGACCGGAGCAGGAAGTTCTCGATGCCCGCCACCAGGGCCAGCGGTGTTTCATTCATCGGGTAATGCCCGGCGTTGCGGATCACCTCGACAGACGCATGCGCATAACGGCGCAGATAGGTTCGTTCCATCAAGGCGATCTTGAAGACCGGATCGTGCTCGCCGACCAGGACCTTTACCGGGTGTCGGCCAACGATCCCGGCGCTGAAGTCGGTGTCGGCCCACGCAGGGAAATAAGCCGCGAACGCCTCGGCCGAGGCGTGCCGCAGCGAGTACTGCGCCTTCCAGTCCAGCCACGCACCGGGCAGCCGCCCACCGGTGCTGCGATCGATGATGCCGCGGCGGATGCCTGCATCGCCGGCTGCGGCTTCCAGCAGGCGTCGTGCCGGTGGCGCGTAGGTGATGCCGCCGCAGGGCACCGGCGCAACCGCGACCAGCGCACGCACGCGGCCCGGCGCGATCACCGCGATCCGCTCGATGGCCATGCCGCCCATGGAATGGCCGACCAGGCTGAAGGTCTCGATGCCCAGCGTGTCGGCCAGCGCCAGCGCATCGTTGGCGATCTCGTCGATGCTGTAGTCACCGTGCGCCTCGCGCATGCCGCCATAGCCACGGCAATCCATGAAGAAGTAGCTGAACACCTCGCCGGACAGCCACGGCTCGATCGGCGCGAACGCGTGCGCGTCGCCGAACCAGCCATGCAGGACGAGAACGGCATGCACGCCGGTGCCGACGCGGTGAAAGGTATTGGGCATGGCTGTACCGTCAGGAGGGAGGCCGGGGATGGTAGGGCGGCGGTATCCGGCCCGCCTTCGATGACAGGTCAAAGACGATAGAATCCGGGCCATGCGCAACACCCTGCTCGACCCGTACGAAGATCTCCCGCGCGCCGTGGTGGTCACCGCGAACGACTACGCCGCCGGAGCGACCTTCCCGGAGCATGCGCACCGGCGCGGCCAGTTCGCCTTCGCCGCGCGCGGCACCATCAGCCTGGACACGCCCGAGGGGCGCTGGCTGGTACCCCCACAGCGCGCGTGCTGGGTGCCCGCAGGCATCGCGCATGGGATGACGATGCGTGGTCCGGTCACGATGCTCAATGTGTTCGTGGCCGCCGAGGAAGTCGCCGCGGTCCAGCTGCCCGCGCGCTGCGGCGTCCATGGCGTCTCGCCACTGCTGCGGCATCTGCTGGACGATGCGGTCGATCTGCCGGCGATGTACGACGAGAGCGGTCGCGCCGGCCGGCTGATGCAGCTGCTGGTCGCGGAGATCGCCGCGATGGAGCCGCTGTCACTGCACGCGCCACTGCCCACCGACCCGCGCCTGGTCCGCACCTGCCAGCAGGTGTTCGATGCACCCTCGATCGCGACCGGACTCGACCAGGTCGCCGCCGAAGCGGGCATGAGCCGGCGCACGTTCACGCGGCAGTTCCGCACGGAAACCGGCGTGAGCTTTGCCGAATGGCGCCAACAGGCCTGCCTGCTTGCCGCGATCGAACGGCTCGGTGACGGCCAGCCGATCACCCGGGTCGCACTGGACCTGGGCTATGCCAGCCCGAGTGCGTTTTCAGCAGCGTTCCGGCGCGTGCTCGGTGACTCGCCCCGTCGCTATGTGGGGACGCGCCGGGCAGCGTAGCGCCGCTATCCGCGCGCGCCGATGCCGGTGGCCGACGCGCGGCGGGGCACGCAAAAAAATGCCCCGCGATGCGGGGCGTTTTCATCACAACCTACCGGGACGATCAGCCCTGGTAGTCGCGCACGTCGCTGCCGGTGTAGACCTGGCGCGGACGGCCGATCTTCATTTCCGGATCGACCTGCTGTTCCAGCCAATGTGCGACCCAGCCGGAGGTACGGCCCAGGGCGAACATGACGGTGAACATTTCGGTCGGGATCTGCAGCGCCTTGTAGATGATGCCGCTGTAGAAATCGACGTTCGGGTACAGCTTGCGGGCGACGAAGTAGTCGTCCTGCAGCGCGGCCTGCTCCAGCTTGACGGCCACGTCCAGCAGCGGATCCTGCACGCCCAGCTGCTTGAGCACCTTGCCGGTCATCTCACCGATGACCTTGGCGCGCGGGTCGAAGTTCTTGTACACGCGGTGGCCGAAGCCCATCAGGCGGAAGCCGGAGGTCTTGTCCTTGGCCTTGAGCACGGCGGACTCGACGTTGTCGGCCGAGCCGATCTCTTCCAGCATCTTCAGCACGGCTTCGTTGGCACCGCCATGGGCCGGACCCCACAGCGCGGTGACGCCAGCGGCGACCGACGCGTACGGGTTGGCGCCGGTCGAACCAACCAGGCGCACCGTCGAGGTCGAGGCGTTCTGCTCGTGATCGGCGTGCAGGATGAACAGCAGGTCCAGCGCCTTGACCACGTCCTGGTTCAGCTCATACGAGCCATCGGCCGACTCGAAGGTCTGCTTCAGGAAGCGGCTGACGTAATCCAGCGAGGTGTCCGGCTTGTTGGCCGGCAGGCCCTTGCCGTGGCGGTAGATCAGGGCCGACAGGGTCGGCACCTTGGCGATCAGGCGCACGGCGGCATGGCGGCGCTGCTCGGCGTCGGACAGGTCCAGCGAGGCGTGGTAGATGCCCGACAGCTGCGCGATGGCAGCGGTCAGGATCGCCATCGGATGGGCATCCTTGGCGAAGCTGCCGATCAGCGTGTTGATCGACGGATCCACATCGGCCTCGGCCGCCAGCTCGTCGGTGAAGGCCTTCAGCTGCTCGGCGCTCGGACGCTCGCCATTGATCAGCAGGTAGGCCACTTCGACGTAGCTCGACTTTTCCGAGAGCTGCTCGATGGGATAGCCGCGATACAGCAGCACGCCCTTGTCACCGTCGATGTAGGTGATGGCGGACTTGCAGCTGGCGGTGGCGGTGAAGCCGGAGTCGTAAGTGAAGAGACCGGTTTCCTTGGTCAGCTTCGAGATATCGACGCAATCGTTGCCGAGCGTGGGTTTGATGACTGGCAGAACAACCGACTTGTCGCCGGCGTTGAGCGTGACCTGATCAAGATCGGACACTGTGTGCGCTCCTCGAGGGAAGGCGCCCGCCCAAGCGCATGGGTCAGGCACGTGAAGGAAGTCCACGATCGTTATCGTGGATCCCGCCATTATCGCACAGCAACATTTTCGACGCCCTAGGACGGAAGTCGTAGAGACCTGCCCGGCGCCGCGCCGGAGGCGCCATTGCAGCGCCCGCAAGGCTCTGCGCCGAGGCGCGGACACAGCGTTCCGTCGGCGGGGCGCATGGGCCTCACCTGGCGTTCAGCAATCCGGAAACGACAAAAAACAACGGCCGCCAAGGCGACCGTTGTTTTCATGCAGCTGCGTTGACAGCTCAGGCTGCGGTCGGCGCCGGCTTGCCGAAACGCTTCTGGAACTTGTCGATACGGCCGCTGGTGTCGATCACCTTGTGCTTGCCCGTGTAGAACGGATGCGAAGCCGAGGAGATTTCAACCTTGACGAGCGGGTACTCGTTGCCGTCTTCCCACTTGATCGTGTCCTTGGTGGACATGGTCGAACGGGTCAGGATCTTGAAATCAGAGGTAACGTCGTGGAAAACCACGTCGCGGTAAGCAGGATGAATATCGGCCTTCATGGGCGCGCACCGTAATAAGGGCTGGTGGTCAAGAGCGGCATTATAGTCCCGGCCGCCGCAAAGGGCAAGCCGGGTCCATCAACCGTGCGAAAGGTCCGCCGCAGCGGCGTCGTCAGACGCCGAGTGCCGCCCTCACCTGGGCCTCGAAGCGACCCTGGTCGTAGGCCATCAGCAGCTGGGTGTTGTCAGGCTGCCCGGTCTGGCGGTTCCAGTCGACAATGGTAGCACCCCGGCTGTGCACACCGGCCAGTTCCACGTTCAGGGGACGCGATTCGACCCGCAGCGCGCCTTCCGGCTGCAGCGCCCAGGCCATGGCCAGGGCATCGGCGGCGTACCAGCGCTCGCCACGGCTGTCTTCGGACCACAGGCGGGTCTGGCGCGAAATCAGCTCGTAGAAGCGGGCCTTGTCGGTGTCGGCCGCCAGCCACTTCTCGACATCCGCATGCAGCAGGCCGTGCGCGACGGTGGCTTCCCAGTCGGCCACTTCGATGTGCGGGAAGCCGGTGAACACCACGTGCGCCGCTTCGGGGTCGAAGGCGATGTTGAACTCGGCCGCCGGGGTGATGTTGCCGTGGCAGGTCACCGCCCCGCCCATCACCAGGAAGCGCTTCACGCGCTGCGGCAGGGTCGGGTCGAGCTTCAGGGCCAGGGCCAGGTTGGTCAGCGGGCCGAGTGCGACCAGGAACAGCTCACCGGCGTACTGGTGCGACAGGCGCAGGATCGCCAGCGCGGCGTGCTCGGCCTCGGCCTGGCGCTTGGCGGCCGGCAGGTTGACGTCGCCGAAGCCATCGGCGCCATGCACATGGGCCGCATCGACCGAGGGGTGCAGCAGCGGGTCGGCGGTGCCGGCATAGACCGGCACATCGTCGCGGCCAGCCACTTCGCACAGTTTCAGGGCGTTGCGGACCGTGTGGTCCAGGCCCACGTTGCCGGCGGCGATGGTCAGGCCGACGATATCGTGGCGCTCATCGGCAAAGGCCATCAACAGGGCCAGGGCATCATCGACACCCGGGTCGGTGTCGATCAACAGCGGAATCTTCTTGCTCATCGTTGCCGTCTTGATAATCGGCAAGGGACTTTCGCACCCTGCCATGACAAATACAAGGCGGTGCCATCGGCCCCTTGCGGCAGGGCATCATGCCGACGCGTAACGCACGGCCGTGCCGATCCAGCGCCGCACCACCTGGTCGGCCACGTCAGGCGCCTCCGCCAGCAGGTGCTCGGCCAGCTCATGCACGCCCGGCAGCAGATCCGCATCGCGGGCCAGATCGGCCATGCGGAAACCGGCCAGGCCGGTCTGCCGCGTGCCCAGCAGCTCGCCGGGGCCACGCAGCTCCAGGTCCTTCTCGGCGATCAGGAAGCCATCGTTGGTCTGCCGCATCGTCTCCAGCCGCTCGCGCGCCATGTTCGACAACGGCGCCTGGTACAGCAGCACGCAGCGCGACACCGCCGAGCCACGCCCTACCCGGCCGCGCAGCTGGTGCAACTGGGCCAGGCCGAGGCGCTCGGCATTTTCGATGATCATCAGCGACGCATTGGGGACATCCACACCCACCTCGATGACCGTGGTGGCCACCAGCAGATCGATCTCGCCAGCCTTGAAGGCGACCATCGTGGCCAGCTTCTCGCTCGCCTTCAGCCGTCCGTGCACCAGCCCTACGCGCACGCCCGGCAGCAGCGCCTGCAGCGACTCGAACGTGGCCTGGGCGGGCGTGGCATCGAGCTCTTCGTTCTCGTCGATCAGTGTGCAGACCCAGTACACCTGGCGGCCTTCGCGGCACGCCACCGCGATGCGTTCGATCAGCTCGGGGCGACGGTCATTGTTGAGCGCCACGGTCTGCACCGGCGTGCGTCCCGGCGGCAGTTCGTCGATGGCCGAGACGTCCAGATCGGCATACTCGGACATCGCCAGCGTGCGCGGAATCGGGGTGGCCGTCATCACCAGCTGATGCGGCACGCTGCGCCCGTCGGCGCCCTTGTCGCGCAGGG
Organism: Stenotrophomonas sp. GW821-FHT01H02A; assembly: GCF_059422145.1. NCBI lineage: Bacteria > Pseudomonadati > Pseudomonadota > Gammaproteobacteria > Lysobacterales > Lysobacteraceae > Stenotrophomonas > Stenotrophomonas sp. GW821-FHT01H02A. The sequence goes on along the minus strand of NZ_JBWKWI010000010.1, from coordinate 65,109 downwards.
CCAGGCGTTGATGCACACCGAAGCGGTGCTGCTCATCGACGATCGCCAGCGCCAGGTCCTTGAACACCACGCTGTCCTGCATCAGCGCGTGCGTGCCGACCACCACCTGCGCCTGGCCGGAGGCGACCTCGGCCAGCACGTTGGCGCGCGCCTTGCCGGTGACCTTGCCGGCCAGCCACGCAGTGCGTACGCCCAGTGGCGCCAGCCAGGCGCGAAGATTGTTCATGTGCTGCTCGGCCAGCAGCTCGGTCGGCGCGGCCAGCGCGACCTGCTTGCCACGCTCCACCGCCAGCATCGCCGCCAACGCAGCGACCACGGTCTTGCCCGAGCCGACATCGCCCTGCACCAGCCGCAGCATCGGATGCGCCTTGGCCAGGTCCTTGCGGATCTGTTCGAACACGCGCTGCTGCGCACCGGTCAGCTGGAACGGCAGGCTGTCACGCAGCTGTGCCACCAGCGCGCCCTGCCCGCGCAGCGACGGTGCGTGATGCGCCTGCAACGCCATGCGCTGACGACGCAGGCTGAGGTGGTGCGCCAGCAGTTCTTCCATGGCCAGCCGCCGTTGCGCCGGATGCCGCCCCGCGGCCAGCGCCGCCAGATCCGCATCCGGCGGAGGCCGATGTACGGTCAACAGCGCACTGCGCAGCGAGGGCAGGCCGAGGCCGGACAACCAGCCGGCAGGCAGCAGTTCCAGCGTGGATTCTTCCGGCAACCGATCCAGCGCCAGCCCGATGAACCGGCGCATCGTCGCCGGCCCGACCCCCTCGACCGCCGGATAGACCGGGTCGAGGCTGTCGCCGAGCTCGTCATCGTCATTGCTGCCCATCACCCGGTAGCTGGGATGGACGATCTCCAGCCCGAGATGGCCGGGCTTGGCGGTGCCGTAGCAGCGGATGCGCGTGCCCACGGCGAACTGCGAGACCTGCTGGGCGCGGAAGTGGAAGAACCGCAGCACCAGGGTGCCGTAGGAATCATCTTCGATCGCGACCTTGAGTACCGGCCGATAGCGGAACCCGCGCTCGACCGCACTCACCCTTCCTTCCACCTGCGCCGCCACGCCCGGCTGCAACTGGGCGATGGTGGTCAGCCGGGTACGGTCTTCATAGCGCAGCGGCAGGTGCAGCCACAGATCCTGCAGCGACGACAGGCCACGGGCAGCCAGCTTGGTCGCCACCGCCGGCCCGATACCGGAGAGCATCGACAACGATGCCTCCCCGGCCGCGGCCAGCGCCGGTGCAGGAGCCCGTGACCGCGCCACGTCAGGCCTGGTCGAGCACCATCACCGCATCGACTTCGAAGTTGGCCGCCTTCGGCAGACCGGACACTTCGATGGTCGAACGCGCCGGGAACGGCGCCTTGAAGTAGTCCTGCATCACTGCATTGACCTTGGCGAACTCGCCCAGGTCGGTCAGGTACAGGCCCAGACGCACGATCTGGTCCAGCGAACCGCCGGCCTCTTCGGCCACGGCCTTCAGGTTGTCGAACGCGCGACGGGCCTGCGCCTCGATGTCGCCGGCACCGACGATGTCACCGGTGGCCGGGTCCAGCGGGATCTGGCCGGAGAAGTACACGGTGTTGCCGGCGCGCACGGCCTGCGAATACGGACCGATCGCGGCCGGGGCGTTGGCGCTGGTGATGATCTGGCGGGACATGGAAGCTCCAGGGAACAAATAGGGGGTCCTCCATTGTACCGCCGGACCCGCCCTCCCGAAGAGACACCCGAAGCCGCGATCGAAGCCAAACGCCATGGTAGAGCCGACCGTTGTCGTACGGAGCGCGGTTTACTGCCTGCGAACCGACTGCACCACGGACAACCGCCGCAGACGCCGCATCACCTCGGCCAGATGGTTCCGGTCACGCACCTGCACGTTGAAGCACAGCACCGCCGCATTGAAATCGCGGTCCAGATAATCCACCCGCTCGATGTTGGAATGGCTCTGCGCGATCGCCGCCGCCAACTGCGCCAGCACGCCGGTCCCGTTTTCGACTTCCACGATCAGCGACGTATCGTAATCACCCGACACCGTCGTATCCCACCCGATCGGCACCCACCGCTCCGGCGACTTGCGCAGCTCGGCCAGGTTCGGGCAGTCCAGACGGTGCACCACGATGCCCTTGCCGGCCGTGTGGTAGCCCATGATGTCGTCGCCCGGAATCGGCTGGCAGCAGTTCGCGAAGCTGACCACCCCGCGCTCGCTGCCGTTGATCAGGATCTTCTCCTGCGAATGCCTGGAATGCGCCCCACCGCGCAGCTCCGCATACGCCATCAACGCCTGCGCCGCCTGGTTCGGCATCCAGTTGCCCAGCGCCACCTCGGCCAGCAACGCCTCCAGGCGCGGATACCGGTGCTCGGCCAGGAACGCATCCAGGCGCCCCTTCGGCAACCGCTCCAGCGAACTGTCCATCGCCTCCAGCGCGCGGTCCAGCATCCGATGGCCGAGCTGCACGGCGTCCTCGTGCTCCAGCTGCTTGAGCTGGTGCCGGATCGCCGTGCGCGCCTTCGAACTGACCACGAACTCCAGCCACTGCGGCTTGGGCGTGGCCGAACGGGCGGTGATCACTTCCACCGTCTGGCCACTGACCAGCTTGGTGCGCAGCGGCACCAGTTTCTTGTCGACCCGCGAAGCCACCGCCATGTTGCCGACGTCGGTATGCACCGCATACGCGAAATCGAGCGCGGTGGAATTGCGCGGCAGCGCCAGGATCTTGCCCTTGGGCGTGAACAGATAGACCTCGTCCGGGAACAGGTCCACCTTGACGTTGTCCAGGAATTCCAGCGAGGAACCCGCCGCCCGCTGCGAATCGATCAACTCCACGATCCACGCATGCGCACGGCTCTGCGCACTGTTGGGCGAATCGCCGCCAAACTTGTACGTCCAGTGCGCGGCCACGCCGCGCTCGGCGATCAGGTCCATCTCTTCGGTGCGGATCTGCACCTCGATCGGCGAGCCGTACGGCCCGAACAGCACCGTGTGCAGCGACTGGTAACCATTGGCCTTGGGGATCGCGATGAAATCGCGGAAGCGCCCGTCCAGCGGCTTGAACGTGGCATGCACCGAGCCCAGCGCGTGATAACAGTTGGGCACGTTGCGCACCACCAACCGGAACCCGAACACGTCCATCACCTGGTCGAAGGATTTGTTCTCGTCGCGCATCTTGTTATAGATGCTCCACGGCGTCTTGATGCGGCTGACCAGGCGGTGTTCCAGCCCTTCCTTGGCCAGGCGCTGGCTCAACTGCACTTCCACTTGCGCCATGGCCTCGCGGCGGACCACCGGCTGGCTGCGGATGTGCTTTTCCAGGATCGCGTGGCGCCACGGATACAGCGCCTTGAAGCCCAGGTTCTGCAGCTCGCTCTTGACCAGGCTCATGCCCAGCCGCTGCGCGATGGGGGCGTAGATCTCCAGCGTCTCGCGCGCGATCCGGCCGCGCGCCTCGCGGCTCTGCGCACCCAGCGTGCGCATGTTGTGCAGGCGGTCGGCCAGCTTGATCATGATCACGCGCAGGTCGCGCGACATCGCCAGCAGCATCTTGCGGAAGCTCTCCGCGGCCGCTTCCTGGCGGTCGCGGAACTTCAGCTTGTCCAGCTTGGTGACGCCATCGACCAGCTCGGCCACGGCCTCGCCGAACTCGGCGGCCAGCTCCTCGCGGGTCAGCGGCGTGTCTTCGATGGTGTCGTGCAGGATCGCCGCGATCAGTGCCTCCACGTCCAGCCCGAGCTCGGCCAGCACCTGGGCCACGGCAACCGGATGGGTGATGTAGGGCTCGCCCGACTTGCGGGTCTGGCCGGCATGCGCGGCGGCGCCTACTTCCCAGGCGCGGCGCAGCAGCGGCAGTTGATCGGGCGGCAGATAGTGCGCTGCGCGCTCAAGCTGGAGGACATAGTCGGGTACGGCCGCGCCGGCGGGCGTGGCGACCTTGGCAGTGGGGCCTGGGTTCATGCTCAAAGACTATGCCAGCGGCGTGATATCGGCAAACCCCTGAACAGGGAGTTTCACCTGCAACAACACGCGCGAACCGGATCGCCCGGCCACCCAAACGAAACAGCCCGCCGGAAGGCGGGCTGTTCGCAGCAACAACAACGCACGCGCGAGGCGATCAGTCGTCGTTCTTGGACATGTCTTCGTCGGCGACGACTTCGGCAGCGGCCCATTCCAGTGCTTCACGCTCGGCACGCTCGCGCTCGGCCTTCTCGACTTCGTCGATCAGGGCGTTGTCGATCTTGCGGGCGGCAATTTCGCGCAGCGCCAGCACGGTCGGCTTGTCTTCGGTTTCGCTGTTGTCCAGGGTGGCCTGGACGCCATTGGCCAGCTGACGGGCGCGCTTGGACGCCATCATGACCAGTTCGAAACGGTTGTTCACGACTTCCAGACAATCTTCTACGGTGATGCGGGCCATGCGGGCTCCCGGCAGCCGGTGAGGGCTGCTCAATCGAATGAGGGAAAGGGGACGGATTGTACCGGCCAGGGCTGGACAAAATCAAGCCAACCGGCTAGCACCCCGTTGAGAATCAGTCGGTTGTGGCCGGGTCCTGGGTCAACAGGGCCTGGATGAGGCCCGCATGGCGGACCTTCTGGGCCTCCCGGCGCAGGCGGCTGGCCGTGAAGATGGCGCACAGCTCGTCCACCGCGGTCTCGAAGACTTCGTTGACGATCACGTAGTCGAAGTCGTTGAAGTGCAGCATCTCTTCACGCGCGGCGGCCAGGCGCTGGGCGATCACCGCCTCGCTGTCCTGCCCGCGCTTGCGCATCCGGTCCTGCAGCGCCTGCTTGGACGGCGGCAGGATGAACACGGTGACCGTGCCCGGGACCAGCTGGCGGACCTGCTGGGCGCCCTGCCAGTCGATCTCCAGCAGCACGTCCTGGCCGGCCGACAGCTGCGGCTCGACCGACTGCCGCGCGGTGCCCTTCCAGTCGCCATGGACCCAGGCATGCTCGAAGAAGTCGCCGGCGGCGATCATCCGCTCGAACTCCTCGGCGCTGACGAAGTGGTAGTGCTCGCCATTGATTTCACCCGGGCGGGTGGCGCGCGAGGTGAACGAGATCGACAGGGCGATCTGCGGGTCGCGGGCCAGGGTGGCGTTGACGATGCTGCTCTTGCCGGCCCCGGAGGGCGCGGCCACGATGTACAGGGTGCCGCGCGCGGGCGCGCCGACGGGCGGGGTCTGGCTGCTCATTCGATGTTCTGCACCTGTTCGCGGATCTGGTCGATCAGCACCTTCAGCTCGACGGCGGCATTGGAGGTGCGGCTGTCCACCGATTTGGAGCCCAGCGTGTTGGCCTCGCGGTTGAACTCCTGCAGCAGGAAGTCCAGGCGGCGGCCGACCGGCTCGCGCTGTTTGAAGACCCGACGGATCTCGGCGATGTGGCTGCCCAGGCGGTCCAGCTCCTCATCCACGTCCAGCTTCTGCAGCCACATGACCAGCTCCTGCTCGGCCCGGCCGGGATCGACCGGGTGTGGCAGGTCGGCCAGGCGGGCCGCCAGCTTGGTGCGCTGGCCCTCGCGGATCAGCGGGATCAGGGTGGTGACCTCGGCGGCGATGCGCTCGATGCTGTCCACGCGCTCCTGGATCGCGGTGGCCAGCTTGTCGCCTTCACGCTCACGCGCGGCCACGAAGCCATCCAGGGCGGTATCCAGCAGGGCCAGGGCCTCGGCATGCAGGGCGGCGGCATCGACCGCCTCGCCCTGCATCACGCCCGGCATCTGCAGCAGTTCGGTGAAGCTCACCTGCAGGCTGGGGAAACCCGAGGACAACCGGGTCGCCAGCTCGCCGAGCTGGCCCAGCAGCGCATCGTTGACCACCAGCGCACCGGTGACCTCCGGCGCGCGCAGGCGCATGACCAGATCGATCTTGCCGCGGCTGCAGCGGGAAGCGACGCGCTCGCGCAGTTGCGGCTCCAACGCACGCAGTTCCTCGGGCAGGCGCACGCCGACCTCCAGGAACCGGTGGTTGACCGAGCGCAGCTCACAGGCGAGCGTCCCCCAGCGGGTGGCGCGCTCGCCGTTGGCATAGGCGGTCATGCTTCGAATCATGCGGGTTTCCGGTGCTCTCAAAGTGCAAATGGTACCCTAGCGGTCTCCTTAGAGCCTCCTCGCCCGCCGGTCTCCGGCCCGGGCGTGGCCCCGCATCCCCCGTCTTACCGGAACTTGAGCATGACTGATTCCCGTCCCAGTGGCCGCCAGGCCGACCAGCTGCGCGAAGTGCGCATCGAGCGCGCCTTCACCCGTCACGCGGAGGGCTCGGTCCTGGTCAGCTTCGGCGAGACCCGCGTGCTGTGCACGGCCAGCGTGGAAAACCGCGTGCCGGGCTTCCTGCGTGGCAAGGGCGAAGGCTGGGTGACCGCCGAGTACGGCATGCTGCCGCGCTCGACCCACACCCGCAACGACCGTGAAGCCGCCCGCGGCAAGCAGGGTGGCCGCACGCTGGAGATCCAGCGCCTGATCGGCCGCACCCTGCGCGCCTGCATCGACCGCGGCGCGCTCGGCGAGCGCACCATCACGCTCGATTGCGACGTGCTGCAGGCCGACGGCGGCACCCGCACCGCGGCCATCACCGGCGCCTACGTGGCCCTGGTCGACGCGGTGAACTTCCTGATCAAGCGTGGCGACATCAAGCGCAACCCGATCTTCGGGGCGGTGGCGGCGGTGTCGGTCGGCGTGTACCGCGGCACCCCGGTGCTGGACCTGGATTACGCCGAAGACAGCGATTGCGATACCGACATGAACGTCGTGATGAACGACGGCGGCGGCTTCATCGAACTGCAGGGCACCGCCGAAGGCCATGCCTTCCGCCGCGATGAACTGGACGCGCTGCTGGTGCTTGCCGAAAAGGGCATCAAGGATCTCTTTGCCGCCCAGCAGGCGGCCCTGGCCCAGGCATGAACCGTCGCATCGCCCTGACCACCCTGGTGGTGGCCGACTATGACGAGGCGATCGCCTGGTACACCGGCGCGCTGGGGTTCAGCCTGCTCCAGGACATCGACCAGGGCGACAAGCGCTGGGTGGTGGTCGGGCCGGCCGACGGCAACGCGGCAGGCTTGCTGCTGGCACGCGCCAGCACCGATGAACAGCGCGCACGGATCGGCAACCAGACCGGCGGCCGGGTCGGTTTCTTCCTGAACACCGATGATTTCTGGCGCGACCACGCCGCGATGACCGCGCGTGGCGTGGACTTCCTCGAAACCCCACGCGAAGAGGTCTACGCGACGGTCGCGGTGTTCCGCGATCTGTACGGCAATACGTGGGACCTGCTGGAGCCCAAGCAATGAAACTGGTACTGGCCAGCGGCAACGCCGGCAAACTGAAGGAACTGCAGGCCATGCTCGGTGGTCTGCCGCTGGAGATCGTGGCGCAGGGCGAACTGGGCGTCAGCGACGTACCGGAAACCGGCCTGACCTTCGTCGAGAACGCCCTGATCAAGGCGCGTCACGCCTGCGAAAGCACCGGCCTGCCCGCACTGGCCGATGACTCCGGCCTGATCGTGGATGCGCTCGATGGCGCGCCCGGCCTGTACAGCGCGCGCTATGCCGGCAGCCCGACCAACGATGCGGCCAACAACGCCAAGCTGCTGGAGGCGATGCGCGAGGTGCCGGCCGAGCGCCGCAGCGCCCGCTTCTACGCGGTGATCGTGCTGCTGCGCCACGCCAATGATCCGCAGCCACTGATCTGCGAAGGCAGCTGGGAAGGCGTGATCCTCGATGAACTGCGGGGCAGCCACGGCTTCGGCTACAACCCGCTGTTCCTGGACCCGGTGCTGGCCCAGACCGCAGCCGAAATGGCGCCGGACCTGAAGAACGCGATGAGCCACCGCGCCAAAGCCCTGCAGCTGCTCAGGCAGAAACTGCCCGCCCTGCTCTGATGCCACACGACCACTGCTCCCACCTGCCCGGCGAAGCCTGCTCCGGCGATCACGATCACGACCACGCCCCGCGGCTGGTGACGCCACCGCTGGCGCTGTACGTGCATCTGCCGTGGTGCGTGCGCAAATGCCCGTACTGCGATTTCAACTCGCACGCGGCCAAGGGCGAGCTCCCGTTCGAGGCCTACATCGATGCCTTGATCCGCGACCTGGACCAGGACCTGCCGCTGGTCTGGGGACGGGTGGTGAGCAGCGTGTTCTTCGGTGGCGGCACGCCGAGCCTGTTCCCGCCCGAAGCGATCGATCGCTTCCTGCAGGCAGCCTCGGCCCGGCTGCGCTTCGCGCCGAACCTGGAAGTGACCCTGGAAACCAACCCGGGCACCGCCGAGCACGGCCGCTTCGACCGCTACCGCGCCGCCGGGGTGAACCGGATCAGCTTCGGCATCCAGACCTTCAACGACGAGGCGCTCAAGCGCCTGGGCCGCATCCACGACAGTGGCGAGGCCGAGCGGGCGGTGAAGCTGGCGCAGGACGCCGGCTACGACAATTTCAACATCGACCTGATGTACGCGCTGCCGCAGCAGACGCTGGCCCAGGCCGAGCATGACCTGGAGCGGGCCTTCGCGCTGCAGCCCACGCACCTGTCGCACTACCAGCTCACGCTGGAGCCGAACACCGTGTTCTTCGCGCGGCCGCCGCAGGGGATTCCCGACGAGGATTCGGCATGGGACATCCAGGAGCACTGCCAGCGGCTGCTGGCCGAAGCCGGCTACGCGCAGTACGAAGTCAGCGCCTACGCCAAGCCGGGGCGGCAGAGCCAGCACAACCTCAATTACTGGCGTTTCGGCGATTACCTGGGCATCGGCGCCGGTGCGCACGGCAAGATCAGCAGCGGTGCCGAACAGCACGTGCTGCGCCGCTGGAAGCACAAGCACCCGCAGACCTTCATGGACACCGCCGGCACCCTGGTCTCGATCGGCGGCGACGACGTGATCAGCGCCGATCGCCTGCCGTTCGAGTACATGCTCAACCTGCTGCGCCTGCATGAGGGCTTCGGCCTGAAGGATTTCGAATCGCGCACCGGCCTGGACCGCGCGCAGATCGCCACGCCGCTGGGTGTCGCCGTCGCCAAGGGTTGGATGACCGTCACCGGGGATCGCGCCACGCCGACCGAACTGGGCCGGCGCTTCACCAACGACGTCGTCGAGCTGTTCCTGCCCTGAGCGCCGTGCCGGCCGCTGGCCGGCGCCAGGACCACCCGAGCGTGTCGCTTCTGGCAGGGACCGGGCGAAACCGTTAGATTCCGTGTTCTCAGGGGAGCTGGAAGAACATCGGATGTCTGCGCCCGCACCTTCGTCGTCCCAGCCCGACATGACCCCCTTTGCGGACGTGGCCGCGCCGCCGCGCGTGCGCCGCCTGCTGGCCGCGCTGCACGGGCTGGCGGTGCAGACCCTCACCGCGCCGCTCAAGCTGACCATCGTGGAGCTGGAGCGCGAGCTGTTCCGCGACGCCGAGCGCGCACACAACAGCCAGATCCAGGCCGACATCTTCGCCCAGGCCCGGCAGCTGCATGAGGTCAACGCGCAGTTCGGCCCGCGTTTCCTGGGCGCATTGGGCGACAGCCTGGCCACCCTGCGCGGCCCGCGCCACACCCAGCGCATCGTCCCGACCGAGGTGTCCGTGTCGGCCACCACCCTGACCCTGGTCAACGACACCGACGTGGACCGCGACATCGTGCTGGTCGACATCATCCGTCGCGAAGCCCAGCGCTCGGCCACCGCCCTGCAGCTGCTGGGCCAGCGTTTCGGCGTGCTCGCCGCCGGCCCGGCCTTCGATGTCGATGACCTGCCGTTCGGCCCGCAGGCCTTGTGCCGGATCGTGCGCGAACTGGGCGAGCAGTTCGCGCTCGGGCTGGAAACGCAGCTGGCGCTGTACCGCGTGTTCGACCGCCAACTGCTGGAGCGGCTGGGCGAACTGCTGGAGCGCGCCAACATCCTGCTCGCCCATGAAGGAGTACTGCCCGGGCTGGTCTACACCCCCTACCTGGCGCGCTCGGCCACCACGCGCCGGATCATCACCGGGCCCGAGCGCGGCCTGCCCGGCGCGCGTGGCGGCGCGGCCGCGCGGCCCCTGACCGGCTGGAACGGCAGCGCCCCCAGCGCCGGTTGGGCGGCGATGACCCAGGAGGCGATGGCGCCGCCGGCCGCTGGGCCGGCCCATGGCACGCCCAACGGTGACGCTGCAGCGCCAGGTCCATCAGCCTCCGCGTCTGCATCGGCGCCGGCCACCAACGCCCCGCCTGCGGCAACCGATCTCGGTGCACCAGCGATGTCGGCGCTGCACCAGTTGCTCGGTGCCGCCCGCCAGGCGCACGCCGCCGGCACCGTGCCAGGGGGCGACGCCATCGCCGCGCAGGCCGTCGCCGCGACAACCGGGCTGCCCACGCCCGCCGCCGACAACGCGTTTCTCGCCCCCGACGTTCCCGCAGCGCTGGCGGTTCCCGCCGACGCCGTGCATGCCACCCTGGCCAAACTGCAGAGCCAGGCGATCGCCCCCGGTGGTGCCCGCCGCAGCATGGCCGACCTGCACAACGCCCTGCTCGCCCAGGTCCGTGCCGACCATGGCGCGCAGGCCGCCCTGACCGTCAAGGACAGCGACACCTTCGATCTGCTCGACATGCTGTACGGGCAGATTCAACGTGAGGTGCGGCCCGATGCCGTGTCCGCCGACCTGCTGACCCGCCTGCAGGTGCCGGTCGCCCGCGCCGCCCTGTCCGACCCGGCTTTCTTCGTGCGCGACCAACACCCCGCACGCGAACTGCTCAATGCGGTGGCCGAGGCCGGCGCCAACTGGCTGGGCGAAGAGGACGTGGACCCCCAGCTGGTGCAGAAGCTCGGCCTCGCCGTCGATCAGGTCGTCAACGACTACGACGGCGATGTGGCGGTGTTCGACACCGCCAACGAGGAGATCCAGCAGCACTTCCGCGCGCTGGCCCACAAGGCCGAGCTTGCCGAGCGCCGGCATGTGGAAGCCGCCCGCGGCAAGGAACGGCTGGAGGCGGCCAAACAGCAGGCCAGCACCAGCATCGAGCAGCTGTGCGCACAGGCCGCGCCGCCACGTTTCGTGCAGGCACTGCTCAAACAGGCGTGGTCGGACGTGCTGACCCTGACCCTGCTGCGCAACGGCGAGACCTCGCCGCAGTGGCAGCAGCGCCAGCAGGAAACCGCCCGGATCGCCGAGGTGACCTGCCTGGCGCCGGGCGCCGCCGCGCGCGATGACGCACTGGGCAACGAGGTCGAGTCCGCTCTGCTGCAGGTCGGCTATCACCAGGATGAAGCCGCCGCGATCGCGCGGCGCCTGTCCACGCCGGGCGGCGAGGATGACAGCAGCTCGCGCACCGAGCTCACCGCACGCCTGCGTGCACGCACCCGGCTGGGCGAGCAGGCCGATGCCGGCGACCCGCGCAAGGTCGCCCCGCTCGCGCGCAGCACCGCCGAAGACGACTGTTACCGCCAGCTGCGCACCCTGCCGTTCGGGACCTGGTTCGAGTTCACCACCAACCAGCAGGGCGATGTGCGCCGTCAACGGCTGTCGTGGTACAGCCTGATCACCGACAACGCCCTGTTCGTCAATCAGCGCGGGCAGAAGGTTGGCGAGCACTCGCTGGACGCACTGGCACGGCTGATGGCGCATGGGCAGGTGCGGATCGTCACCGAAGACAAGGGGCGGCTGATCGACCGTGCCTGGCAGGCCACCCTGCGCACGCTGCGCTCGCTGGCCGGCAGCCCTGCGGAGAACGCCGAATGACCACGCCCGATACCCGCCGCGCGCCGCGCCGCCAGGTGACCGAGCTGGTGCCCGTCACCGACCTGATGGCCGAGACCGTGATCGGCCGGCTCGGCAATGTCTCCGAGACCGGCATGCTGATGCTGGCCTCGGTGCCGATGCAGGACGATGCGCTGTACCAGCTGCAGTTCACCATTCCCGGGCCGCAGGGGCAGCCGCTGCTGATCGACGTGGGCGTGCACCTGCTGTGGAGCGAGCAGACCCATGCACCCGGCCAGGCCTGGGTAGGCTTCCGCTTCCTGACCCTGGCACGCGATGCACGCGAGCAGTTGCGCCACTGGATCGCCGAGGAAACTTCGGCAGTCTGAGCGCCGGTTCCGGCACAGCACCCGCCAGCGGATTGCGGCAGAATCTAGGGCTGCATTCCGCACTGCCAGTGAGCTTCCTGTCATGAACCAGCCAGACCTCGGCGCCCTGTATTCCCACCACGCCAGCGTGATGCGCCAGCGCGCCGACGACGCGCTGGCCCGTGGCGGCTTCGATCATCTGGTGATCCCCAGCGGCACCCTGCATTACCAGGCCTTCGACGACCGCGATTACCCGTACGCGGTGAACCCGAACTTCAAAGCCTGGCTGCCGTTGACCAAGCTGCCCAACAGCTGGCTGGTATACACCCCGGGCCAGCGCCCGAAAGTGATTTTCTACCAGCCGTTCGATTACTGGCATGTGGTGCCGGATGCGCCGAATGGCTGGTGGGTCGAGCATGTCGACATCGAGATCATCCGCACGCCCGACGATGCGCTGGCGCTGCTGCCCAAGGACGCCGCCCGCTGCGCGATCCTCGGCGAACCGCAGAGCGCACTAGGTGCGTTCGTGCCGAACAACCCGGCGCCGGTCATCGATTACCTGGACTGGCAGCGCGGCTACAAGACCCCGTATGAAATCGCCTTGATGCGCGAAGCGCAGCGGCTTGGGGTGCGCGGTCACCGTGCCGCCGAAGCTGCGTTCCGCGCCGGCGCCAGCGAATTCGAGATCCACATGGCGTACTGCCACGCGGTCGGCCAGGATGCCAATGAACTACCGTACGGCAACATCATCGGCCTCAACGAACATGCCGCCGTGCTGCACTACACCGACCTGGGCCGCAGCGCGCCGACCCCGCTGCGCAGCTTCCTGATCGACGCCGGTGCCAGCGCCCACGGCTATGCCAGCGACATCACCCGCACCTACGCGGCCAGCGGCCACGACGAGTTCCAGGCCCTGATCGATGCGGTCGACGCTGCCCAGCAGCAGATGGGGGCCGGTGTGCGTGCCGGGGTGGATTACAAGCAGCTGCACATCGACGCGCACCTGTCGCTGATGGGCATCCTGAAGGATTTCGGCGTGCTCAACGTCTCGCCGGAAGCGGCGTTGGCCACCGGTGTGAGCGCAGCCTTCTTCCCGCATGGCCTGGGCCATCTGATCGGGCTGCAGGTGCATGACGTGGCGGGTTTTGCGGCCAGCGACCGCGGTGGCCGCATCGAGCGCCCGCAGGGTCACCCGTATCTGCGCATGACCCGCGTGCTGGAGCCGGGCATGGTGGTCACCATCGAGCCGGGCGTGTACTTCATCGACATGCTGCTGGACGAAGTGAAGCAGGCCGGCAACGGCGCCAGCATCAACTGGGACCGCGTGGACTTCTTCCGTCCGTATGGCGGCGTGCGCATCGAGGACGAGGTGCTGTGCACCGAAGGCGATGCCGACAACCTGACCCGCCCGGTGTTCGCCGCCGCGAACTGAGCGGCGATGCAGGTACCGACCCACGGTCGGTACCTGCGCGGCATCGCGGTAGCGCCGGCCGCTGGCCGGCACTCCCTGTGTGATGCACCGCACGGCCAGCGGTGCCTTCGTCACGCACCGCGCAGCCACCCACGGGTGGCTGCACCCTGAAGCGGATCAGCGCTTGGCCATTTCTTCTTCAATCTCATCGGCACTGCGCGCCAGTGCAGCGGTCAGCACCTGATGGCCGTCCTCGGTGATCAGCACATCATCTTCGGTACGAATGCCGATACCGCGCCAGCGCGCTTCCACGCTGCGGTCATCCGGTGAGACGTACAGCCCCGGTTCGATGGTGAACACCATCCCCGGCTCCAACATCCGCGAATCCCCTGCCAGGCGGTAATCGCCGACGTCGTGCACGTCCAGGCCGAGCCAGTGCCCGGTCTTGTGCCGATAGAAACGCTGGTAGTGCGCTTCGGCGATGTTCTCTTCCAGCATGCCCTTGAGCAGGCCCAGCCGCAGCAGGCCTTCGGTCAAGGTTTCCACCGCGGCCAGATGACCGGCCTCATACGCATTGCCCGGGCGTGCCTGGGCCAGTGCCGCCGCCTGCGCCGCACCGACCAGGTCATGCAGCGCCCGCTGCTCGGCGGTGAAGCGGCCGTTGACCGGGAAGGTGCGGGTGATGTCGCTGGCATAGCCGCGGTACTCGGCGCCAGCATCGATCAGGACCAGTTCGCCGTCCTGCGCGCGCGCGTTGTTGTCGCGGTAATGCAGGATGCAGCCGTTGGCACCGGCACCGACGATGCTGCTGTACGCCGCACACGCGTCATTGGCGCGGAACACGCGCTCCAGATCGGCCTGCAGTTCGTACTCGTGGATGCCCGGCCGCGCGACATGCATCGCGGCACGGTGCGCCTGCACACTGATGTCGGCGGCGTGCTGCATCAACGCGATTTCGGCGGTCGATTTGAACAGCCGCTGTTCGTGCAGCAGGTGACCCAGTTCCAGGAATTCGTGCGGCGGCTGCGCGCCGTGCCGCACCTGCGAGCGGACGCGGTTGACCCAGCCGATCAGCTTGAGATCGAACTCGGCATCGCGACCGAAGTGGTAGTACACCCGCGAGCGCCCTTCCAGCAGGCCGGGCAGGATGTCGTCCAGATCGTCGATCGGATACGCATCATCCATGCCGTACTGCGAGACCGCGCCTTCCTGACCGGCACGCGCGCCATCCCAGGCTTCGCGGTCGGCGTCGCGCTCGCGGCAGAACAGGATCACCTCGCCATGGCGGCGGCCTGGAATCAGCACCAGCACGGCCTCCGGTTCCGGGAAGCCGCTCAGGTACCAGAAATCCGAGTCCTGCCGGAACGGATAATGCGTATCCAGGCTGCGCACCCGCTCGGCGGCGGCCGGCAGCACCAGGATCGCGTCGTCGCCGGCCATCTCCATCAACTGCTGGCGGCGGCGGGTGTATTCGGCGGCGGAGATGCCGGTCAGCTGCCGGATATCCATCTCAGTTCAGGCGCTGCCGATGGCGCGCCGCCATGACGCAGTCGCCGTGCAGCAGCAGCACTGCCACGCGGATGAACTCTTCGATCTCGGCCAGCGCGTCTTCGTCATCATCGTTGCCGCTTTCGAAGTCTTCGCTGGAGGCCTGGGCCAGCTTGGCCAGATCGGTCAGGGCTTCATCGCCCTCTTCGGACAGGGCCGGGCGGTTCTGGCCCGAGCCCAGCCCGAAGCCGCCCAGGAACGAACGTGCCCAGGTGAACAGCGCATCGGCCTGTGCAGCGGTGTCGCTGGCATCGCTCAGCAGCAGTTCGAAGGCGAAATCGCGGTCTTCCAGCTGCGCCACGCTGGCATCGAGCAGGCGCGCCAGGGCGTCACCTTCGGCCGGGGTGGGCAGGTTGTCATCGGCCAGCACGCGGGCCGGCCATTCACGCACCGGCGCACCGCCGGCGGACAGCCAGCCGCACAGGCCGCCGTGCAGTTCAGCAGCGCTGGCGCCCAGGCCCAGGGCCTGGCTGGCCTGGTTTACGTCGTCGACACTCGGGAGTTCGGTCATCTTGAGGCTACGGTTTGTGAGCGCCACAGTGTAGCAATCCACCCGTGTCCGCCGGGTTGCGGTGGTCCTCCCCCCGGCCGGGTCCCGGCTCGCCGGCCGGGCGGCCCGCAGCCCCCGTGATTATTCGCTTGACCGCCCCATCCGCCCTTGCCTATCGTGCCGGTCATGGAACCCGCCGACGCCATCGCCCAGTTGCAGGCCTTCGCCGCCCGCGTGGAGGCGTTGCTTGAGCGCAACCAGCGCCTGGCCGACGAGAACCGCAGCCTGCGCCATCAGCAGGAGCAGCTGGTGGCCGAGCGCTCCCAGTTGCTGGCCAAGAACGAGCAGGCCCGCTCCCGGGTCGAAGCGATGATCACCCGCCTCAAATCCCTGGAGCAGCACACATGAGCCAGACCGAACCGGTCAGTGTCCGCATCCTGGATCGTGAATACACGGTGGGCGTGGGCGCCGAGGAACGCGAGAGCCTGACCGCCGCCGCCCGGCTGCTGGACGCCAAGATGCGCGAGATCCGTGGCAGCAACCGGATGGCCGCGGTCGACCGCGTCGCCGTCCTGGCCGCGTTGAACCTGGCCCACGAGCTGCAGCAGCTGCGCGATGAGCATGCCCGGCAGGCGATCGCGCTGCAGCAGACGCTGGGCGATCTCAACCGCCGGCTGGACCGCGCCTTCGACAACGGCGGCTGATCCACGCCACAGGTTCCACGGCCTGCTCGATTGCACAAGTGCATCGCATGGCCTTCATCGATCTGAATTGATGTGCAATTCGACCGACGAACGGACTGGTCGAATCGCCCAAGAGGGCTATAATCCTCGTCGCGTTCTCTGCTGTGAACGACGGCGTGTGCAAACATTCGCCTTGTCCCTTAATTACGACCACGGGTGCGCGACGGCGCCGGGAGTGCAAGTCCGCCTTGTAGCGGGAAGCCCGATGGAACCCCAGCGTACCCACTTGAACCCCGGGTTCAAGGTCGTTTCGCATGCATCGTCACGGCGGAGAATGCAATATTCCAGCAAGAGCGGCGTTCCCTTGGAACGTCGCTCTTGTTTTATCCGCCTTCCCCGCACGCTCCGGACCCAGGCATGACCGACCCGCGCTCCGCACTGCGCCAGCAGCTGCGCCAACGCCGCCGTGATCTCCCCGCCGCCGTGCGCCTGGCCGCCGCTGACCATCTGGCCGATGCGCTGCTTGCACTGTCGTTCGCCCCGACCCAGGGCCATGTCGCCGGTTACTGGGCGATGGATGGCGAGATCGCGCTGCACCGTTGGCAGATGCAGGTGCCCGCCGGCGTGACCTATTGCCTGCCGGTCCTGCACGGGAAGACGCTGCGCTTCGCGCCGTGGCGCCCGGGGCAGGCCCTGACCACCAACCGCTTCGGCATTCCCGAGCCCGACCTTGCGCTGGACGACACCCTCGCGCCGGAGCAGATGGCGCTGGTCGTGGCGCCGCTGGTCGGTTTCGACGCGCAGGGCCGCCGGCTGGGCATGGGAGGCGGCTGGTATGATCGCAGCTTCGCATTCCGCCACCAGCGCCCGGCACCACCGTGGCTGGTCGGGGTCGGCTTCTCGGTCCAGCAGGTCGATGACCTGCCGGTCCAACCGTGGGACGTCGGGGTGGATGCGATCTGCACCGAAGCGACCACCCTTGTTCCCGTAGCGGCCGATGGCCGTTACCTACCGCGATAAATCCACGCATGACCGCACGCAAGCGCTACTGGCTGATGAAGTCCGAACCGGACGCCTTTTCCATCGATGATCTGCAGCGCGTGGGCCGTGAGCCCTGGAACGGCGTCCGCAACTACCAGGCGCGTAATTTCATGCGCGATGGCATGAAGGTCGGCGACGGGGTGATGTTCTACCACTCCAACACCAAGGTGCCGGGCATCGTCGGGCTGGCCACGGTGGCCAGCGAGGCCTACCCGGACGACACCCAGTTCGATCCCGGATCGGATTACTACGACCCCAAGGCGAGCCGCGAAGAACCGCGCTGGATGCTGGTGGACGTGGCTTTCGAGCGCAAACTGCGCGACACCATTTCGCTGGACGAGATCAAGCTGCACGCCGATGCGCTGGGCGAAGGGTTCCCGCTGACCGCCCGCGGCAACCGCCTCTCGATCCTCCCGGTGACCGCCGCGCAGTGGAAGCTGCTGCTGTCGCTGGAAAAGCACTGACCCACTTTCCTCAACGAGTTGCCCGCCATGTCCGAAGCCAAGCGCCTGGCCGCTGAAAAAGCCATCGAATACGTCGAAGACGGCATGATCGTCGGCGTCGGTACCGGCTCCACCGTCGCCTACTTCATCGACGCCCTGGCCAGGATCCAGCACCGCATCAAGGGCGCCGTCTCCAGCTCGGACCAGAGCACCGCGCGCCTGAAGCAGCACGGCATCGAGGTGCTCGAGCTCAACCACACCGGCAATCTCTCGCTGTATGTGGACGGCGCCGACGAATGCGACGGCAACAAGAACCTGATCAAGGGCGGCGGTGCCGCGCTGACCCGCGAGAAGATCATCGCCGAGGCCAGCGACCGCTTCGTGTGCATCATCGACCCGAGCAAGCAGGTCAAGGTGCTGGGCAGGTTCCCGCTGCCGGTGGAAGTGATCCCGATGGCACGCAGCCTGGTCGCCCGCCGCATCATGGACATGACCGGCGGCCAGCCGGCCTGGCGTGAGGGCGTGGTCACCGACAACGGCAACGTGATCCTGGACATCCACCACCTGGAGATCACCGATCCGGTCAAGCTGGAGCGCGAGCTCAACCAGCTGCCGGGCGTGGTCAGCGTCGGCCTGTTCGCACGCCGCCCGGCCGATGTGGTGATCATCGGCGGTGAACCGCCGATCGTGATCTGACCCCCGTGGCCGGCGCCCGCGCCGGCTGCCCCAACGAGGTACGCCCATGTCCCTGCTGCGCCTGCTGCCCCTGCTCCTGCTGTTCACCCTGGCCGGCTGTGCCAGCACCAACGCCCGTCACTGGGTGGAACTGGACGGCAACCGTTACCACGTTGAACTGGCCACCAACGACGATACCCGCGCCCGCGGGCTGATGTTCCGCGACCAGATGCCCGACGACCACGGCATGCTGTTCATCCACGAACGCGAGGAGCTGCAGGCGTACTGGATGAAGAACACCAAGATCCCCTTGGACATCCTCTACTTCGATGCCGAGCGCCGCCTGGTCAGCCAGCAGCGCGACGTACCGCCGTGCTCGGCCGGTGACCGTTGCCCGCCCTACCCCAGCAGCGACCCGGCCCGTTACGTGCTGGAACTCAACGCCGGGCAGGCCGAAAAGATGGCGCTCAAGGACGGTACCGAACTGAAGTTCGGGCCCGGCATCGCCGACGGTAAATAAAAGGGTCCTGATAAACGCGCTGCGCCCTTGAATCGCGGCGCGTTTGTCGCCAGTCTTGTCCCATGCAGGGGCAGATCACATTGCCGACGTGGGATTCGCTGGCCGAGCTGGATGACGAGGCGCTGCCGCTGTTGCCGACCGCGCTGCTGATCGCGCGGGACGAGTACCCGGACCTGGACCCCGCCGTCTATGACGCGGTCCTGCAGAGCCACGCCGACCACCTGCGCACCGAGATCGCCACGATCGACATGTGGCCGCTGAAGATCGCCGCGGTCAACCGCCACCTGTTCGACGAGCTGGGCTACAGCGGCGACCACGGCGAGTACTACGACCCGCGCAACAGCTATCTGAACCAGGTCTTCGAACGCCGCCTGGGCAACCCGATTTCGCTGGCGCTGGTGCAGATGGAAGTCTCGCGCCGGCTCGGCATCCCGCTGGACGGGGTCTCCTTCCCCGGGCATTTCCTGGTGCGCCTGCCGCTCAACGACGGCGTGCTGGTGATGGACCCGTTCAACGGGGGCCGCCCGCTCGGTGTGGAAGAACTGCGCGAACGCGCCCGCTCGCATCTTGGCGGTGAAGTGCCCGACGACGACGTGCTGGCGCAGATCCTGGACCCGGCCCCGGCGCGCGCGATCCTGATGCGGATGCTGCGCAACCTGCACGGTGTGTATGTGGAACGTGGCGAATGGGACCGCGCCGCGCGCAGTGCCGATCGCCTGCTGAAGCTCGCCCCGGAACAGGACGATGCCCTGCGTGATCGCGGCATGGCCTACCTGCAGCTGGACTACGAGGCCGGCGCGCGCAATGACCTGGGGCTGTATCTCAAGCGCAATGCCAAGGCCAGCGACGCGCAGTTCGTGCGCGAGAAGCTGGTCGGGCTGGGTGGCGCGGTGCCGCGCCTGCATTGAAGGGGCCGCCAGGCGATGCCCGGCGGTGCCTCAGGCGACTTCGACCATCTCGAAATCGTCCTTGGTCACGCCGCAGTCCGGGCATGTCCAGGTCTCGGGAATGTCTTCCCAGCGCGTGCCCGGGGCGATGCCCTCTTCCGGCAGCCCGTCTTCTTCCCGGTACAGGAAGCCGCAGACAACGCACATCCAGGTGCGGAAGGTGGTGGCGGTAGCGTCGGTCATCGGATAATCACGGCAGGACAAGAGCTGACAGCGCTCATTGTCCCACTCCCGTTGCGCTACCGGTAGCCATTGATGAATCACGCTTCAGCCCCCACGCCGCCCCGCGGCGTCTACCTCATCACCCCCGACGAGCCCGATACCGCACGATTGCTGGCGCGCACCGAGCCGCTGCTGGCGGCCGGGGCAACCTGGCTGCAGTACCGCAACAAGACCGCCGATGCCGCCCTGCGCCACGCCCAGGCCGCTGCGCTGCAGGGCCTGTGCCAGCAGTACGCGGTGCCGCTGATCATCAATGACGACGTGGCCCTGGCCCAGGCCGTCGGCGCGGCTGGTGTGCACCTGGGCGAGGACGATGGCGATATCGCCAGGGCGCGCGCCCTGCTCGGCCCGGATGCCCTCATCGGCGCGTCCTGCTATGACACGCTGGCACTGGCCGAGCGCGCGGCCGCCGCTGGCGCCAGCTATGTCGCCTTCGGGGCCTTCTTCCCCAGCACCAGCAAGGCCACCACCCGTCGCGCCCCGCCGGACCTGCTGCGGCAAAGCGCCGCACTGGGCGTGCCGCGGGTGGCGATCGGCGGGCTGAGCCCGGACAATGTGGCACCGCTCATCGCTGCCGGGGCCGATCTGGTCGCCGTCATCAGCAGCGTGTACGCCGCGCCCGACCCGGTCGCCACGCTGCACGCCTACCTCGCTTGCTTCCAGGATACGACCGCATGAACCACGACCAGTCCCACGCCCTGTTCACCCGCGCCCAGAAGCTGCTGCCGGGCGGCGTCAACTCGCCGGTACGCGCGTTCAAGTCGGTCGGCGGCGAGCCGTTCTTCGTGCAGCGCGCCGATGGCGCGTACCTGTACGACGCGGACGGCAACCGTTACATCGATTACGTCGGCTCCTGGGGCCCGATGATCGTCGGCCACAACCACACCGCGGTGCGCCAGGCGGTCAAGCAGGCGATCGGCAACGGCCTGTCGTTCGGTGCGCCGTGCGAAGCGGAAGTGATCATGGCCGAAACGCTGACCCGGCTGGTGCCGTCCTGCGAAATGGTGCGCATGGTCAACTCGGGCACCGAGGCCACGCTGTCGGCGATCCGGCTGGCGCGCGGTGCCACCGGCCGCAGCCGCATCGTCAAGTTCGAAGGCTGCTACCACGGCCACGGCGACTCGTTCCTGGTCAAGGCCGGCAGCGGCATGCTGACCTTGGGCGTACCGACCTCGCCGGGCGTGCCGGCCGGCCTGAGCGAGCTCACCCTGACCCTGCCCTACAACGATGTCGAAGCGGCCACCGCGCTGTTCGCCGAACAGGGCGAGCACATCGCCGGCCTGATCATCGAGCCGGTGGTCGGCAATGCCAACTGCATTCCGCCGCGCGAAGGCTACCTGCAGCACCTGCGCGAGCTGTGCACGCAGTACGGTACGGTGCTGATCTTCGACGAAGTGATGACCGGCTTCCGCGTCGCCCTCGGCGGCGCGCAGGCGCATTACGGCGTTACCCCGGACCTGACCACCTTCGGCAAGATCATCGGCGGCGGCATGCCGGTGGGGGCGTACGGCGGTCGCCGCGAACTGATGTCGCAGATCGCTCCGGCCGGTCCCATCTACCAGGCGGGCACGCTGAGCGGCAATCCGGTGGCGATGGCGGCCGGCCTGGCGATGCTGGAACTGGTGCAGGAACCGGGCTTCCATGATCGCCTGAGTGCTGCCGCTGCGCGCCTGTGTGCCGGTCTGGAAGCTGCCGCCGCCGAGGCCGGCGTTGCAGTGACCACCACCCAGGTCGGCGCCATGTTCGGCCTGTTCTTCACCGACCAGAAGGTGGAAACCTACGCCCAGGCGACCGCCTGCGACATCACCGCGTTCAACACCTTCTTCCACGCGATGCTGGAGCGCGGCGTGTTCCTGGCCCCCTCGGCGTACGAGGCCGGCTTCCTGTCCAGTGCCCACGACGACAGCATCATCGACGCGACGATCGCCGCCGCGCGCGAAGCCTTCGAGGTCGTGAAAGGCTGAAAAAAAAGGGGACGTGAAAAAAAGGGGACGGGGGTAATTAATAACTACCTCCGTCCCCGTTATTCAACCGAAGACGAAGCGGCCTTTCATCATCGCGAAATGACCGGGGAACGAGCAGAAGAACGTGTAGTCGCCTCCCTTGGTCAGCTTGGCGGTGGAGAAGGTGACGCTGGTGGTCTGCCCGCCGCCGATCACCGGGGTATGCGCCAGCACGCGGGCATCGCCCTTGGGCAGGTAGCTGTCGGCCAGGGTCACGCGCATGCCGGCCATCGCCACCGGCTGGTAATCCACCGCACGGGTCAGCACCCAGTTGTGGCCCATCGTGGTCGCAGCCAGCTTGCCCGTGTGGCGCAGGGTCAGCTTCACCTGGGTGCAGTCGGCCGCGACCTGGAGTTCCTTCTGGCTGAAGCTCATCTGGTCGGTGCTGTCGATGGCGATCGCGCAGACGCGCGCATGGGCGGCCGGGGCCAGCATCAGGCCGGCAAGCAACACGGGGGCAAGCAGTTTCACGGCGATCTCCATCAGGCAGTCCCGCGATTCTAGTGACCGCCCGTGCAGGCGACGTGCGACGCGATGTCGCAGTGCAGGCACCGGCTGGGTTACGGTCAGCCTTGGACCTGGACGAGACTCCCCCATGCCGCGCGTGATCGAGTGCCTGCTGCTGGATTTCGACGGCGTACTGGTGCGCTATGCGCGGCACCTGCGTGTACGCCATCTGGCCGCGAGCGTCGGCTGCAGCGCTGCGCAGGTACAGGCGGCATTGTTCGACAGTGGACTGGAACGCGCATACGACACCGGCATGGCGACCGATGCCTACCTGCAGCAACTGGGGGAAGCGCTGCATTCCCCGATCAGCGTTGCGCAGTGGCAGGCCGCGCGCATCGCCGCGTGCGCACCGGACGCGGGCGTGATCGAGCGCATCGAACGGATCGCACGGACGTTGCCGATCGGCATCCTGACCAACAACGGGGCATTGATGGCGCAGACGATTCCACAGCTGCTGCCGAGCCTCGCAGACGCCCTGCACGGCCGCATCCTGTGCAGCGGTGCGCTGGGTGGGCGCAAGCCGGACCCGGCGGTATTCACGCAGGCGGTGGCACTGCTGGGCGCACGTGCCGGGCGCACACTGTTCATCGATGACCTGTTCACCAACGTGCGCGGTGCGCGTCAGGCGGGATTGCAGGCGGAAACCGCCACCGACAGTCGCAGCATCGGCAAGGTGTTGAAGCGGTACGCCCTGACGTAGAGCCGACCGTTGGTCGGCTGCGCTCGCACAGAACAACAGCAGCCGACCAACGGTCGGCTCTACCGCCGTTGGTTACCGCGAGGCGATGAAGGATTGCACTGCCGCGCGCAGGCGCTTCAGGCCTTCGGCGATCTCTTCATCGGTGATGTTCAGCGACGGCACGAAGCGCAGCACGTCCGGGCCGGCCTGGAGGGTCAGCAGGCCGTGCTCGGCGGCGTGGTCGAGGATGGGGCCAGCCTGGCCGGCAAAGTCCTTGTCCAGCACCGCACCCAGCATCAGGCCGCGGCCGCGGACCTGGCTGAACACCTTGAACTCATCGTTGATCTTGCCCAGGCCATCGCGCAGCGCCTGCGACTGACGGCTGACGTTGCGCGCGATCTCCGGCGAGGACAACTTGCGCAGCGCCACGCGGGCGACGGCAGCGGCCAGCGGGTTGCCACCAAAGGTGGTGCCGTGGGCGCCGAACTGCATTACCTCGGCGACCTTCGGGCCGGCCAGCATCGCGCCGATCGGGAAGCCACCGCCCAGCGCCTTGGCCAGGGTGACGATGTCCGGTTTGATGTTGTCCTGCCAGTGTGCGAACAGGGTGCCGGTGCGGCCCATGCCGGCCTGGATCTCGTCCAGCACCACCAGCGCGTTGTGCTGGTCGCACAGCTCGCGCACGCGCTGCAGGAAGCCCGGCTTGGCCGGCATCACGCCGCCCTCGCCCTGGATCGGCTCGAGCATCACCGCGGCCACGTCGCCGGCGGCCATCGCGGTTTCCAGCTGGACCTCATCGTTGAAGTCGACATAGCGGAACCCACCGGGCAGCGGCTCGTAGCCTTCCTGGTACTTCGGCTGGGCGGTCGCGGTGACCGCGGCCAGGGTTCGGCCGTGGAAGCTGCCGCGGAAGGTCACGATCACGCGCTGGTGCGCCGGGCGGCCCAGCGAGGAGGCCCACTTGCGGACCAGCTTGATCGCCACTTCATTGGCTTCGGCGCCGGAGTTGCACAGGAACACCCGCTGAGCGAAGCGCGAGGCGGTGACCAGCTCCTCGGCCAGGCGCAGCGGCGGTTCGCTGTAGAACACGTTGCTGGTGTGCCAGAGCTTGTCGGCCTGCTCGATCAGCGCGGCCTTCAGGTCCGGATCGTTATGGCCCAGGCCGCACACGGCGATGCCGGCGGCCAGATCGATGAACTCGCGGCCCTGGTTGTCCCAGACGCGCGCGCCCTGGCCGCGCTCGAGCACCACCTGGCGCGGTTTGTAGACCGGCAGGTAGTAATGCGACAGGGACAACAGCGGATCGGTGGCAGCGGCGGTCATGGCAGTCAGGGGCTCGGGAAAGATCCCATTCTCGCGCTTTGGGCCGGTGGGGCACAATGCGGGCCATGCGACCGTTCACCGCCCCCCAGCTCAACCCCGCCACCGAGTCCGGCTGGCGCCGCCAGTGGTTCGACATCATCTACCGCCACGACACCCGGCCCTCGCGCAATTTCGACCTGCTGCTGGTCTACGCGATCATCGCCAGCGTGGTGGTGGTCATGTTCGACAGCGTGCAGCGCTTCCACGCGACCTATGCCGACTGGCTGTACGTGCTGGAATGGGGCTTCACGATCGTGTTCACCGCCGAGTACCTGCTGCGGCTGGTGGTGGTCAAACGCCCGCTGCGCTACGCATTCAGCATCTGGGGCATCATCGATCTGGCCTCGATCCTGCCGACCTACCTGTCGCTGTTCATCCCCGGCGCGCAGAGCCTGTTGGTGGTGCGCGCGCTGCGCATCCTGCGGGTGTTCCGGATCCTCAAGCTGACCCGTTACATCGAAGAAAGCGGCGTGTTGATGGAATCGCTGTGGCGCAGCCGCCGCAAGGTGCTGCTGTTCCTGTTCACGGTGATCACCATCACCATCATCGCCGGCACCATGATGTACGTGATCGAAGGCCCCAATCACGGCTTCACCAGCATCCCCAGCAGCATGTACTGGGCGGTGGTGACCATGGCCACGGTGGGCTTCGGCGACATCGTGCCGCAGACCGTGCTCGGCCGCTTCGTCACCTCGGTGCTGATCCTGATCGGCTACAGCATCATCGCGGTGCCGACCGGCATCTACACCGCCGAACTGGCCAACACCATGCGCGATGCCGAGCACGCCGCGCGCCGGGATGCGCGCGGCTGTCCGCACTGCGGGCTGGAAGGCCACGAACCGGATGCGGTGCACTGCCGCCATTGCGGCGACAAACTGCCACCGGTCTTCAACGTCTGATCATCATGGGGCGGGCCGCATGGCAACCCGCCCCACGCCCGCTCAGCGCGCGCCGCTGGACCGCGCCATGCGGTTGCTCATGTCAACCAGGTCGTTGTAGCTGACCAGCAAGGCTTCGGCCGAGCCCTGCGGGTTGTTGATCCGCCCACCGCTCTCCATCAGCATCTGCTCGCTGCGGGTATACGGCTTGCTGGATTCCACGCGCTCGATGCGCCGGCCGGCATCGCGGGCCAGCGCATCGGCGGCACGCTCCACGTGCCCCCACATCGCGTCGCCCTTACCGACCTTGTCATCCTGCGCCTGCTGCAGCAAGGCCTGGAACGCGGCGAGCCGGGTGCGTGCCACTGCCAGGTCCGGGGTCTCGGTGTTGAGCAGCTGGGTCAGCTGCTTGCCATCGCCGAGGATCCTGATCTGGTAGTAGGCCAGCGAGCGCCCTTCGGCGGCTTCGATCTGCGCAAGCTGTTCGGCGCGACGTTCGTCCTCGCGCTTTTCCAATGCGGCATCGAGCGCGGTGCCGGCGTCGAAGAAGGCCATGTAGGCCTTCATCAACGGCGCGTGCTGGGCACGCATCCCGGCATGGTCATCGCGCAGATAGTCCTCGCGGCTGTAGTACCGGTCAGCCTGCTCGATCAAGGCATACAGGTCGACGAAGGTCTTCTGGTAGTCGCGCGCCGCCGGATCCAGTTCGGGCTGCGCCGGCGTCATCGCCAGCGCGGCCACCATCGGCGCGTTGCACGCATCCACGCGATGCGAGAGCACCGTCCCCGGCCCACGCACGTGCTTCTCGCTGCCGGTCGGGCCAGCCTCCGGATCCTGCATCCAGCCGATGTACTGCTGGAAACCTTCGTGGATCGGCTGTTCAACGGCGTTGAAGCAGGCGATGTAGGCGTTCACCTTTTCCACGCCCTGGGTGTCGGCGATGCTGCCCGGCCCCTTGCTGCAGGCGCCGAGCAGGCTGATCAGTGCGATGGCGGCGGCAAGCGGCGCGGTCCTTGTGCGGGATGACATGCGTGTGTCCGTGCAAATGGGGCACGCACCATAGCAGCCGGGTCTGTGCAGCGTTTGTCATCGCAGACACACGGCGTGCACCCGGCGCGCGTCAATCCAGGAAAAGATCCGGCAGCAACGGGCGCGACGGATCGACGGCATAGCCGCTCAGATCGGTGATGCCGGCCTGCGCCAGCACCTCGTCGTCAAGCAGGAACTGACCGCTGAAGCCAGCGGCCTCCCGGGTCAGCACCGCGTGCGCGGCATCGGCCAGGATCTGCGGCGTGCGGCAGCCGGCGGGATCAACGCCGGGAATCATGTTGATCGCGTCGGTAGCGATGATGGTGCGCGGCCACAGCGCATTGACTGCTACGCCCTGCGGGCCGAACTCGGCGGCCAGGCCGAGCGTGACGAAGCTCATGCCCATCTTCGCCAGCGTGTAGCCGGTGTGCGGACCCCACCACTTCGGGTCCAGGCTCGGCGGCGGCGCGAGGGTCAGGATGTGCGGGTTGGGCGCCTGCAGCAGGTGCGGCAGGCAGGCCTGCGCGCACAGGAAACTGCCGCGCGAATTGACCTGCTGCATCAAGTCGAAGCGCTTCATCGGCGTATCCAGTGTGCCGCGCAGCCAGATCGCGCTGGCGTTGTTGATGAGGATGTCGATGCCACCGAACGTATCGACCGTGGCGGCCACCGCCGCGCGCACCTGGTCCTCTTCGCGGATGTCGCACTTCAGCGCGAGGCCCTGGCCACCGGCGGCGGTCACCGCTTCAGCGGCGCCGTGGATGGTGCCGGGCAGCTTCGGGTTGGGCACCGACGACTTCGCGGCGATGGCCACGTTGGCGCCGTCGCGCGCCGCGCGCAGTGCGATGGCCAGGCCGATGCCACGCGAGGCACCGGTGATGAAAAGGGTTTTGCCCTGCAGACTGCCCACGTTCCACACTCCAGCGTATGCCATGAGCCGCTAGTATGCCGCGCCGACGCGGAGTTCACCGCGCGTTGACGATACTGGCGCCCCGGTCACACGCACGAGGTATACGCCATGCGCCGTTCCCGTCTGCTGCTGCCTGCTCTGGGCCTGGCCCTGCTCACCGCCTGCCAGGGCCGTGCGCCGGAACCCCGCACCGAACCCGCCACGGGCGATGCGCCTGCCGCCAACAAGGCGGCCGATGGTTCACTGCGCTGGAGCGAGTCGGTGGTCTGGGATGGCGACCTCAACGCGTGCCGCCAGGGCGAGAACAACGCCACGCGCGCGTGCCTGGCTGAAACGATGAAGTCCACCGGCGCCAGCGCCGATGCCGTCGCCGCTGCCGAGCAGCTGTCCACCGGCGGCGAGCTGGCCTACGTGACGGCCTGGCATGAACACGATGGCCTGGGCGTGGCCACGGTGGAATACCCGTTCCGCGCCAACACCAACGAAGGCACGCGCCTGGTGGATGCCGCTGGCAAGCGCATCGATGTCGACGCGGTGCAGCTGGACGACACCCTGCGTGCCGACCCGGACGTGCAGGCGGTGCTGGCCGCGCATCCGCAGGCCACCCCGTTCGCACCCGCACAGGCGGCCGGTACCGCACCGCTTGATGGGGGCGGCATCCGCCTGCTGTACCGCACGCCGCTGCGCGACTGCCATGCCTGCCCGGATGTCGGCCAGCTGCAGATCGGCTATGACTTCGATGGCAAGCGCAATTTCATCGGCCAGCAGGTGGTGCCGGCGGCGCCGTAGTGCAGGAACGTTGCGTGCCCGCCGGGCATGGCCCGGGCGGTGCGCAAGACGCGGCACCTGCAGTAGAGTCGAGCTTGCTCGACTGCTCCTGGTGACTCAGTCGAGCAAGCTCGACTCTACTCCTGGTACATAACGTCGAGGGCATCACCGCAGGCAAGACGCTGCACTTGGTCCAGCGTGTCCACGGCCATGACCGAGTACGTTACTTCCACACCGGAGTGCAGGCGTCCCTCAGCAGTGTGCTCGTCAGTCTCCACTGATATCAGCTTGCGGATTCCGGCGAACCGGTAGAGGGATGGCTTGCCGTCGTCCCCCATCAGGCGGCCGCTCAGATCCTCGTACTCGGAGGCCAGAGCCGTTGCATCCGCCAGCGCCTGCTCGTCGCTGTCCGCGCGGATCAGGTAGACGTTCTCATGTACCAGGAACGATTCCTGCCCCTCGCATTCGTAGTAGAAGGTGGCGTGCGCGCAGTGCCACATGGATCACCCCGATCAATTGCCTGGTGCTGAAATCAACGCGTGCGGGCCACAACTGCTTCGACGCGAAGGCGGCTTTCAATGACGGACCTCACATACGATGCCCGCATGGTGCTGGAAGCCGCACAACTGGCGAGCACGGTCATAGCCTCTGCCCGCATCTCCTGCCCTCCGGTGAACGCGAACACGGAGAACGCGGGCTCGATATAGCGGGATCATGCTGCGCGAATTCCATTTGATCTTCGATGCTGAGCAGGGTCGCGTAGTCAGCCCACTCGATGTAGCGCTTCCAGAAGGCAGTCGCACTCCACGGCCCGCAGGTTTCTTCAACCGACTGCAAAAGTTCGCGGAGCTGCCCAGCGCAGGCATCGAAAAGATCGGCGCGCAGATCCGTGGCTGCGACATTCCCTGGATCAAGGGTCTGCCAACAGAACACCATGGCGTCAGCGATACGCGCCTCGTCATGACTATCGGCGAGCAGGCACCTGTACATCGCCAGCGTCGCAGCCACATCCGTTGATTCCACATGAACCTCCATGGCGCCTCCTGAAATCAATGCCGGAAGGAGTCGAGCATGCTCAACGCTACGAAAAAGATCTCGTATCCGATGCCACCGCCATCTACATCGAGTGCCTTCCCGAGTACACAAGACGATCAGTCGGCTTCTTGTTAGCCGAAATCAAAAAGGCATCAAGATAGTCCGGCACATACCAATCATCCCAAGGCGCAAGACCGTAGAAGGCATTTACAAACTCTTCCACAATACCCGAGCCTCGAACTTTGGCGCCGATGAATCCGCTCTTGCGCAGCGTCTCATATGGAGCCGCTTCGACCACGCCACCAGTGTCACCAACATCGATCACCTTCCAACGACCTGAATCCAGCAGGTCGCGGGTTACAAAAAGTGCCGAAAACAAGCCATCCAATCCCAGCGAAGGAATATTTCCATCGGCCCAGGCACCCTTGAAATCAAACAGCGCAATCACCGCACTATTCAGAACGTGCGCCTCACGCCCGATCACCTGGCCAACACACGAATCACCATCCTCAAGCGGAAGTAGAAATACGCTTCCGATGTCCCATTTCTGCTTTGAACGCACAGGCATCACTTGCCCCTCCTAATTCGTGTCCCAAGAGCAGGCGGCTGCCTACCACCTGCGATCTGGTAGCGAGTTTGTCGCATTTCATGACGTTTGTTGACCAACCCTCCCCCTTCCTTTCGCAGACCGCCATGCGCGCGAATCTGAGTCTCCTCTGCCACCTGCAAACTGGCGCCTGAAGATGCTCGATCAACGACATCGTAGTCGTGTTGAACTCCAAGACTCTTGTCGTGCTCCTTTTGTCGACCGACGAACAGCTCCGATGGCATCGCCGCGGGCAAGACGCCGCACTTGGTCCAGCGTGTCCACGGCCATGACCGAGTAGGTGACCTCAACGCCCGAGGGCAACCCGCCGTCTGCGGCGTCATGATCTGCTGCGACGGATATCAGCTTGCGGATTCCGGCGAACCGGTAGAGGGATGCTTGCCGTCTTCCCCCATCAGGCGGCCGCTCAGATCCTCGTATCCGGCGGCCAGGGCCGTTGCCTCCGTCAGCGCCTGCTCGTCGCTGTCCGCGCGGATCAGGTAGACGTTTTCATGCAACAGGAACGATTCTTGGCCCTCGCTTCCGTAGTAGAAGATGGCGTGCGCGCAGTACCACATGGATCACCCCTATTTTTTCCCTGGCGCAGGAATTACTGCGTCGGGGCCGCGAACGACTCACCGCGAAGGCAACTTTCGATGACGCACCTCACATACGATACCCGCATGGTCCTGGAAGCCGCACAACGGGCGAGTGCTTTCATTACGGTTTCGAGTAACCACTACAGCCTGAGACATTGCAGATCTATATGCAGCATGCGTAGTTTCCGAAACGCAATCCATTGCGCTACGCCTACAAAAGGTGGATACATATCAACGCGCACAACCCCACGGCACAAATGCGGGAGTGAGGCTCGATCAGAATCAGCAGCACCCTTCGCGGCATGACTTACTCCAAATCGGCCAGGCCACCTCGTAACGGGCTTGCCTGGTCTACCAAGGCCCTTGGCATCATCAAATGCAAGATGCCCGAACACCCCCTTTAACATGCACCGTCGTTCTTATCGATTTGCTGGCAGGAACCGGCACTGCCAAAGCAGCTTCAAGAGAATATCTAAGGCAATATCCTAGCATTCTGAATTACGCCAAGACGCTCGACATCCAAAGGATCCACCTTCCCTCCAGATAAATAAAATTTACCCCGGACGAGAACTCGCCCAGCACCATCTCTTTGAGGAACACTAGCGGCAAAATCCTCGCCATAAATCACCATGGAAGAAACGGATTCACCATCTTCCATGGCCTCCCTCGTTGGAAAAACAAGGGTAGCCCCACTGGCAACGCGAACCCAAGCCATGAACTCCACATCCCGGCCATCAAACACCTCGGGGTGTGACATTACGTAAATATAGGAAACAGAGCATATTCTTTCAGAACTTGAGTTTCCGCGATACTTGCAGACGTCAAAACGAGGTGGAGCTGCACACCCAAAAAATGTCAAAAAAACAAAACAAATCAGGATCAAGCGACTCACCTTCATCATGGCACCTCAAAAAAATATTGTTCCGCTGAAATGTATGAGCTCGATTTCCCGCCCCCATCGTCAACCATTCTTCGAAAATCAAAACCTATAACACACCGGCATCGTTGCTTGTTGTGACGGTGGATGGCTTGCCATCCTTTGTGTACGTCCAGGTCTGATTGCCATTCCTGTCAGGGAAGCTCAGCGTAGACAGCCTGTTTCGTGCGTCGTAACTGCGAACGATTTTGCGCCGCCACGGGCAGCATGTAGATCCGCCCATACGTGTTATGGGTATGCACGACCGTGGCCACTTCCAGCACGTCGCCCTGCCGCTGCAGGGCCAGTTGCACACGCAGGTGGCGGTCGTTGTCTTCCAGCACGATGGCATCGTCGTCCAGCGACTGCAGGGTGAAGATGCCCAGCCATTGGCCTGGTCGCGGTGCTGCGGCTTCCTGCACCGCGCGCAACGAACCCAGGTCCTTCATGCCGAGCAGGCGCATGCCGCGGTTGCGCAGCGCCATCAGGCCGTCGAACCAGCCGGGGATGGTCGCCGCCATGTCCCGGTAGGCCTGCAGCGCGCTGCGGCCGTTGCGCCGGGTGCTGGCCTGGCAGGCATGCACGAAGCCGGCACCGGGCAACTGCGCGCGCAGCACGCTGGCCGCGCTTGGCGGCGCGATCACTACCCGCGCTGCCGTCACGGCTTCGGCCCCTGCCCTTCGTTGTCTTCCCAGTGCAGGATCTTCCGGGTGACAAAGCGGTAGACCGGCTTGCCGGTGCGGAACCACAGATCGCGCACCCACGAGGTGCGCTTGAGCAGCCGCTTCTCCACCGGCGTCAGGTACTGCCGGCAGTACATGCGCTTGTGCTTGAGCAGATGGCGCAGGTCTTCGCGGGCCAGCAAGCGCATCCAGCGCGAGCGCGGGTTGCCGATCACCGCCAGCTGGAAATCGATCAGCGCCGGCGAACCGTCTTCGCGTACCAGCCAGTTGGCTTCCTTGGCCAGGTCGTTGTGCGCGATGCCATGGCGGTGCACCTGCTGCAGCAATCGGCGGGCGGCACGGAAGTACGCCAGGTCGCCCTGCGGCGGACGCTGGTACATGGCATCACCGGC
Organism: Stenotrophomonas sp. GW821-FHT01H02A; assembly: GCF_059422145.1. Taxonomy (NCBI): domain Bacteria; kingdom Pseudomonadati; phylum Pseudomonadota; class Gammaproteobacteria; order Lysobacterales; family Lysobacteraceae; genus Stenotrophomonas; species Stenotrophomonas sp. GW821-FHT01H02A. The sequence goes on along the minus strand of NZ_JBWKWI010000010.1, from coordinate 32,791 downwards.
CATGAAGCTGCGGTCCAGCCAGCGCCCGTTCCAGTCCAGCAGGCGCGGGGTGTCGGGCATGCCATCCAGATGCGCCAGCGCGCGTGCCTCGCGCCGCGCCAACCACCATGCGGGCAGGCGCAGCCACCAGGGGGTGGCCTCCAGATCACGGCGCACGAAGCGCTGGCCGTCCCGCTCCATCAGCAGGATGCGGCCGAAACTGTCGGCTTTGAGGGCGGTCGGGGCGGCGTCGGCAGGGCGTGTCATGCCGCCATTCTAGGCGGCTGATCGCGTTCATTCACTGCAGATGCCGCACATTGCCGGCGTCTGGCCGGCAGTCAGTCACTTTGCCCCCCCTATAATCCCCCGATGGACTCGTCATGGATCGATGCCACGCTTGCGTGGATCTCAGCTCACCCCGTGCTTGCCGGCGCGGTCATCTTCCTCATCGCCTTCTGCGATGCGGTCATCGTGCTGGGCGCGATCGTGCCCGCGTTGCCGCTGCTGTTCGCCGTCGGTGTGTTCATTGGCCTGGGCCAGATCTCCGGGCCGTACGCCGTGGCATGCGCAGCCCTGGGCGCGTTTGCCGGTGACGGCATCAGCTACTGGGTTGGCCGGCGCTGGGGCGATCGCCTGCGCGGCTTCTGGCCGTTCAGCAAGTACCCGCAACTGCTTGATCGCGGCGAGACGATGTTCCGCCGCAATGCGTTCAAGAGCATCCTGGTGGCGCGCTATGTCGGCGCGATCCGTCCGTTCGTGCCGGCCATCGCCGGCATGATGAAGATGCCGCTGTCGCGCTATATCCAGGCCAGCTGCATCGCCAGTCTGTCCTGGGCGGTGCTGTTCCTGGCGCCCGGCTGGGTGCTTGGCGAGGCCTACGACGCGGTTGCCGCGGTTGCCGGGCGGCTGGTGATGGTGCTGGGCCTGCTCGGTGTGATCATGGGCCTGGTCTGGGCGATCGTGCTGTACGGCTACCGCTGGTCGGCCTCGCGCATGGACAGTTGGCTGGCCACGTTGCTGAACTGGTCGCAGCGCCACCCGACCCTGGGCCGCTACTCGGTGGCGGTGTTCGACCCGCAGCGGCGTGAGTCGGTCCCGCTGGCGATGCTGGCGGTGATGCTGCTGCTGCTCGGCTGGGGCTGGTTCGCCCTGCTGATGGCGGTGGTCGCCCATGGCAAACCGCTGAGCATCGATCTGGCCGTGCATCACGCCATGCTGGCCCTGCGCAATCCGCTGGCCGATTACCCGATGGCGGCGCTGGCCTCGCTGGGCGCGTGGCAGGTCCTGTTGCCGGCGACGGCGGCGGGCATGGGCTATCTGGTCTGGCGTCGGCGCTGGATGGCCGCCGGCCACTGGCTGGCTGCGCTGGCCTTCGGCCTGGCCCTGTGCAAGCTGCTCGGCGCGACGGTGGACGTGGTCCGCCCGCCGGATGCGAGCAGCGGCTTCGGCTTCCCGTCGGTGTCGGTGACGATGGCCACGATCACCTTCGGCTTCTTCGCCGTGTTGATCGCGCGCGAACTGCCCGGGCGCACCCGCGTGTGGCCTTACCTGCTGTCGGGCATCATCGTCAGCCTGATCGGCTTCGCCCGCATCTACCTTGGCGCGCATTGGCTGAGCGATGTGATCGGCGGCATGCTGTTCGGCCTGTTCTGGCTGCTGGTGCTGGGCATCGCCTACCGCCGCCGCTTCAACCGCTCGTTCTGGGTCAAGCCGGTGGCGTGGCTGTTCTACGGCACCTTCGCGGTGGCCGCGCTCTGGTACGCGCCGCGCAACATTCCGATCAAACTGGCGCGTTTCGAACCGGCGCAACCGACCCCGGCGCCGCTGGATGCGCAGGCGTGGTGGTCGACCGAGTGGCAGCACCTGCCCTCGCGCCGCAATGAATTCGATGACGATCAGCGCTGGCCGCTGGACGTGCAGGTGGCGGGACCGCTGGCACCGCTGCAGCGCCGTCTGGAAAGCCAGGGCTGGCGCGTGCAGCCGCAGGCGGGCTGGGAGCAGGCGCTGCTGATGCTCGACAAATCCGGCGACAAGGACACCGTGCCGGTGCTGCCGGCCACGCTGGACACCCAGGTCGAATCGCTGCTGATGCTGCGTGCGGGCAATGCACCCAACGAGATCTTCGCGCTGCGCCTGTGGCCGGCCCCGGCCCGGCTGTCGGCACCCGTGGATGAGCCGTTGTGGCTGGGCAGCGCACAGACCCTGCACTACCAGCAGCACTTCGGCCTGATCGGCATGTGGCGGCCGATGCGTGGCATCGACCCGTCGCTCAATGCGGTGCGCCAGGCACTGGATGGCCTGCCGCAGCAGGTCGACACGCATCCGGATACGCAGATGCCGGTGCTGCGCGTGCGCATGCCCGCCGCGGAATGAGATAGCGCCGGGGATGCCCCGGCCGTTGGGGCAGCGAAGCGACGCCCCGCGTTACGGCATCCAGTCCAGCAATGCCTGCATCCGCTGGTGCGGGTCATCCTGCTGCAACAGGTGCAGCCGCTGCGCGTCCTGCAGCGGCAGCAGTTCGGCCAGGCGCCAGCCGACCCAGCTGGCCTGCTCCATCTGCGCCGGACTGACCGGGGCGAAGGCCGCACCGGCCTGCTCGATGATGTGCTCCAGCACAGTCGCCATCAGCGCGTGTTCGGGTTGCAGCTCATCGTCGCTGTCGGCCGCACACCAAGTAACATCGGCGATGATCAGGCCGTTGTCGCGTACGCGCGTGCGATCCACGTGGAAGCGGCGCTGGCCACGCAGGCGCAGCACCAGCACGCCATCGGCGCCCACGTCGAAATCCTCGATGCGCGCTTCGACCCCATAAGCGGCCGGCCGTGCGGGTGCCCCGACCTCCTCCCCGTCCAGGATCAGGCAGACACCAAACGCGGTGCCCGCACGGCTGCATTCGCGCAGCATGTCCAGATAGCGGCGCTCGAACACCCGCAGGCCCAGCGCAGCGCCCGGCAGCAGCACCGTGTGCAGCGGAAACAGGGGCAGTGACGCGGTATCCATCATGGCCAGGGACGCTCAGGGTTGCTGCAGCTGCGCCAGGAAACGCCGCGGCGCACCGTCGAAACCGCCGTTGGACATGAACACCACGTGGTCGCCCGGCACCGTGATCGCAGCCAGTTGGGCCAGCAGGGCATCGGTATCAGGCACCGCATGGGCCTCACCGCGCACCGCGGCGATCACGCCAGCGGCATCCCAGGCCAGCTCCGGGCGATGCAGGAACACCACGGCGTCGGCGCCATCGAGCGAGGGGGCCAGCGCCTGCGCGTGTGCACCCAGCCGCATGGAATTGCTGCGCGGTTCCATCGCGACCACGATGCGAGCATCACCGACCCTGGCACGCAGACCATCGAGGGTGGTGCGGATCGCGGTCGGGTGGTGCGCGAAGTCGTCGTAGATCGTGATGTCGCGCGCCTGGCCGATCACTTCCAGCCGACGCTTGACGCTGCGGAACGCGGCCAGCGCGGGGATCACCGAGGCCAGTTCGACGCCCACTGCATGCGCGGCGGCCAGCGCGGCCAGCCCGTTGAGCACGTTGTGGCGACCGAGCAGCGACCAGCGCACTTCACCGACGCGCTGCCCGCGATGGTGCACCACGAACACGCTGCCGTCGGCTTCGACCAGCTCTGCATGCCATTCCAGCGAAGGATCGAAGCCGAAGCGCTCCACCGGGGTCCAGCAGCCCATCGCCAGCACCTCGGCGAGATAGGCATCTTCGCCATTGACGATCAGGCGCCCGCGCGCGGGCACGGTGCGGATCAGGTGGTGGAACTGACGCTGGATCGCGGCCACGTCCGGGAAGATGTCGGCGTGGTCGTATTCGAGGTTGTTGAGGATCGCCACCAGCGGCCGGTAGTGCACGAACTTGCTGCGCTTGTCGAAGAACGCGGTGTCGTACTCGTCAGCCTCGACCACGAACTCGCGGCCGCTGCCGATGCGCGCGGACACGCCGAAATCCTCCGCCACGCCCCCGATCAGAAAGCCCGGCTCACGCCCGGCGCTGTGCAGCAGCCAGGTGAGGATGGTGGTGGTGGTGGTCTTGCCGTGGGTGCCCGCCACGGCCAGGGTGTCGCGGCCCGGCAGCACCTGCCCGGACAGCCACTGGGCCCCGGAGATGTAGCGCTGGCCGGCGTCCAGGACCGCTTCCACGGCGGGATTGCCGCGCGACAGCGCATTGCCGATCACCACCTCGTCGCAGTCCGGCGCCACGCTGTCGGCGCGGTAGCCCGGGGCCAGGGCAATGCCCAGGCGTTCGAGCTGGGTGGACATCGGCGGGTAGATCGCCTGGTCGCTGCCGCGGACCGTATGGCCCTTCTCGCGTGCCAGCGCGGCCACGCCGCCCATGAAAGTGCCTGCAATGCCAAGGATGTGGATCGTGCTCATGCGTACGATTGTCGCCGATCACCATCGTCGATGGAGATCGCCGTCAGACAACTCCTAGTCGACTATCGGAAAAGTCCAGCGCGGTGTCGGGGAATTCCCGATAGCGCCATTCTGTGAAGATGGACACAATTCGACTGGCCAGCCGCAGTACCCCATTGGTCCTACTCCCCAAGAGGCCATCCCCAGGGGGGCTCATGCTGCGGGGCTCTGAGCAAGCCCGCTCGCTGGCACCTTCAAACCACACGCCTGGTCCCTTCGGGGGCCGGGCGTGTGTGTTTCCGGGGCCCGGCAAACGCCTTGCGGGCACGGTGCCGCCGTAGCGGCACCGACCGGCATCAGGCCTGGATCGCGGCGCGGATGCGCGCTTCCACGTCGTTCAGTTCGCCCACGCCATCCACGCGTGCAAGCGTGCCGCGGCCGGCATAGAAATCCACCACCGGCGCGGTCTGGTCGTTGTAGACCTGCAGGCGCTGGCGCACGGACTCGGGGTTGTCATCGGCGCGGCCCTGTTCGGCAGCGCGGCCGGCGATGCGCTCGACCAGCAGTTCGGTCGGCACGTCCAGCTGCACGACGGCATCCAGCGGCTGGCCGATCTTGGCCAGCAGGGCGTCCAGCGCGTTGGCCTGGGCCACGTTGCGCGGGTAACCGTCGAGGATGAAGCCCTTGGCCACGTCGTCCTGGCCCAGGCGCGACTCGAGCATGCCCAGCAGGATGTCATCGGACACCAGGTTGCCGGCATCCATCACGGCCTTGGCCTGCTTGCCCAGCTCGGTGCCGGCGGCCACTTCGGCACGCAGCAGGTCGCCGGTGGAAATGTGCGCAATCGACAGGTGTTCCTTCAGGCGCGTCGCCTGTGTCCCCTTGCCCGAACCGGGCGGTCCCAACAGAACCAATCGCATCAACCTGACTCCAACTTGGTAAGAAAATGGAAGGGCGCGCGCCCCGGGATTGTCCACAATCACGCTGCACCGCAATACGCGCACTTTACCCCATACCGGTAATGTCTCTGCAATGTCCTTCCCCCAGACCAAGGTCGCACCATGCCCAACGGTACCCTGCTCTACGCCCAGTCAGGCGGCGTCACCGCCGTCATCAATGCCACCGCTTCGGCGGTCATCAGCACGGCCAGGGCCAAAGGAATCAAGGTCTTGGCCGCGCGCAACGGCATCCTCGGCGCGCTCCGCGAAGACCTGATCGACACCTCCAAGGAGACTGCCGCCGCCATCGCCGCCCTCGCCCACACCCCGGGCGGTGCGTTCGGCTCGTGCCGCTACAAACTCAAATCGCTGGAGGCCGACCGCGGCAGGTACGAGCGCCTGCTCGAGGTGCTGCGCGCCCATGACGTGCGCTGGTTCCTCTACAACGGCGACAATGATTCGGCCGATACCGCCTGGAAGGTCTCCCAGCTGGCCAAGGCCTTCGACTACGACCTGACCTGCATCGGCGTGCCCAAGACGATCGACAACGACCTGGCCGTGACCGACACCTGCCCGGGCTTCGGCTCGGCGGCCAAATACACCGCCGTCTCCGTGCGCGAAGCCGCGCTGGACGTGGCCGCGATGGCCGAGACCTCGACCAAAGTGTTCGTCTACGAGGCCATGGGCCGCCACGCCGGCTGGCTTGCCGCGGCCGCAGGCCTGGCCGGCCAGGGCGCCGACGACGCCCCGCACATCATCCTGCTGCCCGAGCGGGCCTATGACGAGGCCGCGTTCCTGGCCAAGGTGAAACAGGTGGTCAAGCGCGTGGGCTACTGCGTGGTGGTCGCTTCCGAAGGCATCCAGACCGCCGATGGACGCTTCGTCGCCGATGCCGGCGGCGGCACCGATTCGTTCGGGCATACCCAGCTGGGCGGCGTCGCTTCGCAGCTGGCGGCCCGGATCAAGGATGCGCTGGGCTACAAAGTCCACTGGACCCTGCCCGACTACCTGCAGCGCTCGGCGCGGCACATCGCCTCGAAGACCGACTGGGAACAGGCGCAGGCGGTTGGCAAGGCCGCGGTGCAGTTCGCGCTGAAGGGCCAGAACGCGGTGATGCCGGTGATCGTGCGCACCAGCGATAAACCGTATCGCTGGAAGATCGAGGCCGCGCCGCTGCACAAGGTGGCCAATCACGAGAAGAAGATGCCGGCCGGCTTCATCCGGCGCGATGGCTTCGGCATCACCGAGAAAGCCCGCGCCTACCTGGCCCCGCTGATCAAGGGGGAAGCACCGTTGCCGTACGGGCCCGATGGACTGCCGAAGTACGTGACGCTGAAGAACGTGGCGGTCAAGAAGAAGCTGCCCGCGTTCGAGGCGTAATCGACCAGACGGGTGCCGGCCGCTCGCCGGCACCGCGGTGTCCCCGGCAGCGTCCGGGGAGCCGGCCAGCGGCCGGCACTACCGGTGTGTGGTCAGGTCAGTTGCAGGCCTTGCCTTCGACCTTCATCTGCGCGGCGAACATCGGCACCTGGGCGATCTTGCCGGCCGCGGCCTGCTTCTTGGCATCTTCCAGGTAGATGCGCGACTGGCCTTGGCCATCCAGCTCGGGCTTGGTGGTGACCGGCATGCGCCACACACGGACGACGGCCTGCTGCGCCGGGCATGACGCATTCGGCACGCGGATCACATCGTTGAGTTTCCAGCCCTTGGCTTCGCTGGGCTGCGCCTTGTCGTAGTCGACGAAGCGGGCCCGCGGCTGGCACTGCTCGCTGGTACGCACCACGGCGAATTTGTACGGCTGGGCCGCTTCGCCGGTGAACACGCCTTCCAGCCGCGCGCAGGCTTCGGGAATCTGGCGCAGGGTGTGGGCCGCGCCCACCGCCTGCGGGGTGCCCGCGGCGCGCTGCAGTTCGGGGGTCTCGGCGGCGAAAGAGGACACGGCGGGCAACAGGGCCAGCCACAACAGATGACGGGGGGGCATGGCAGGACTCCAACGGCTGGGGATGGGCCGAGGCTGCCAGTGGGTGGCTGAACGGCGTGGCAAAGACGGCCCGTCGTCCGGATCTGCGTGGTTGCCGGCCAGCGGCCGGCACTACCCATGCCACTGGTCGGCGTTCCCCATGTCACTGACAGTTCGGCCTCACGCATGCGGTTTGTAATCCTTGCTGGCATGCAGCGAGGATTTGCCCGCATACTCGGCCCACCAGGGATTGCTGAACACCGCCACACGCTTGACGACCGGGCACGGTCTGAACGGGTTGGTTCATGGTTGCAGCCCGTTGTGCCCCCGCGTGGAGAAGTTCATCCGTTCACTGGATGTCATTCCATCACCCGGGAGGGGACATGCTGGAACGTTACGGGCTTTCTCTGGCGCTGTTCTGCGCCATCCTCGCGATTCTCTACGGCATCGTGTCGGCACGCTGGATCCTCCGGCAACCGGCTGGCAATGCCCGCATGCAGGAAATCGCCGCCGCCATCCAGGAAGGCGCGCGCGCCTATCTCAACCGCCAATACCTGACCATCGCCATCGCCGGTGCCGTGCTGTTCGTGCTGGTCGGCATCTTCCTCAGCTGGTACACCGCGATCGGCTTCGCGATCGGCGCCGTGCTCTCCGGCGCGGCCGGCTACATCGGCATGAACGTCTCCGTGCGTGCCAACGTGCGCACGGCCGAGGCCGCCCGCAACGGCCTGGGTGCGGCCATGGACGTCGCCTTCCGCGGCGGTGCGATCACCGGCATGCTGGTGGTGGGGTTGGGCCTGCTCGGCGTGGCCGGGTATTACGCGCTGCTGCTGAAGCTGGGCCTGGATGTCGCGCAGACGCTGCATGCGCTGGTCGGGCTGGCGTTTGGCTCGTCGCTGATCTCGATCTTCGCGCGACTGGGCGGCGGCATCTTCACCAAGGGCGCCGACGTCGGCGCGGACCTGGTGGGCAAGGTCGAGGCCGGCATTCCCGAGGATGATCCGCGCAACCCGGCGGTGATCGCCGACAACGTGGGCGACAACGTCGGCGACTGCGCCGGCATGGCCGCCGACCTGTTCGAGACCTACGCGGTCACCGTGATCGCCACGATGCTGCTCGGCAATCTGATGATCGCCGAGGCCGGTACCAACGCGGTGCTGTATCCGCTGGTGCTGGGGGGTGTCTCGATCATCGCCTCGATCGTCGGCGCGCTGTTCGTCAAGGTGAAGCCGGGCGGCTCGATCATGGGTGCGCTGTACAAGGGCGTGATCGTGTCCGGCGTGCTGGCGGCGATCGCGTTCTACCCGATCACCACGCAGCTCATGCCGGACAACGCGCATGGCGCGCTGAACCTGTATTTCTGCGCGTTGATCGGGCTGGTGCTGACCGGGTTGATCGTGTGGATCACCGAGTACTACACCGGCACCCAGTACAAGCCGGTGCAGCACGTGGCGCAGGCCTCCACCACCGGGCATGGCACCAACATCATCGCCGGCCTCGGTGTCTCGATGAAATCCACCGCCCTGCCGGTGATCGCGGTGTGCGTGGCGATCTGGCTGGCGCACTCCTTCGGTGGGCTGTACGGCATTGCCATCGCCGCTACGGCGATGCTCTCGATGGCCGGGATGATCGTCGCGCTCGATGCCTACGGTCCGATCACCGACAACGCCGGCGGTATCGCCGAGATGGCCGAACTGCCGCCGGAGATCCGCGACATCACCGATCCTCTGGATGCGGTCGGCAACACCACCAAGGCGGTGACCAAGGGCTATGCGATCGGTTCGGCGGCGCTGGCCGCGCTGGTGCTGTTCGCCGACTACACACACAACCTGCAGGCCGCCAATCCGGGGGTGACCTTCGCTTTCGACCTGTCCAACCATGAGGTGATCATCGGCCTGCTGATCGGCGGCCTGATTCCCTACCTGTTCGGTGCGATGGCGATGGAGGCCGTGGGCCGCGCGGCCGGGGCGGTGGTGGAAGAAGTGCGCCGCCAGTTCCGCGAGATCCCCGGAATCATGGAAGGTACCGGCAAACCGCAGTACGACCGCGCGGTGGACATGCTGACCCGCTCGGCGATCCGCGAAATGATCATCCCCTCGCTGTTGCCGGTCGCGGTGCCGGTGGTGGTCGGCCTCCTGCTCGGGCCACGCGCGCTCGGTGGCCTGCTGATCGGCACCATCGTCACCGGCCTGTTCGTGGCGATCTCGATGACCACCGGCGGCGGCGCCTGGGACAACGCCAAGAAGTACATCGAGGATGGCCACTTCGGCGGCAAGGGCAGCGAGGCGCACAAGGCCGCGGTAACCGGCGATACCGTCGGTGACCCGTACAAGGACACCGCCGGTCCGGCGATCAATCCGCTGATCAAGATCATCAACATCGTCGCGCTGCTGCTGGTGCCGCTGCTCTGAGTCACCGCGGACGTGCTGGCCTCATGCCAGCACGTCCGTGCCGCGCCCCACCACCCGCCGTCAACGCCGCCGGATGAAGAACGTCACCGGCACCATGACCTCCACCGGATCGCCGATGACCTCGGCGGGGGGAGCGGGCAACGGGCTGCCGCGGCGTACCGTGGCCAGGGTTTCCTCGTCCAGCAGCGGATGCCCGCTGCTCTGGCCGAGCCGGATGTTGGAGGCATTTCCCTGCCGGTCCACCGAGAAGCGCACGTAGGCCACGCCCTGCTGGCGCAGGCGCTCGGCCTGGCGCGGATACCGCCGGTACTGTTCCAGATGGCCGAGCAGCAGGCCCTGCCAGGTAACCGCTGCGCTGCCCTGGCGACCGGCCACGGTCTGCGTGGCGGCATAGCGCTCGGCCGCGCGTGCGGACACCGCCGGCGGTGCCAGCGTCTGCTCGACATTGTGCTGGTCGGTCGGGTCTTCTTCGCGCGGCTTCTCGCGCCGCACCACGTCCTGCGCGTCGGGGCTGTCATCCGGCGGCAGATCGATCTTCGGCACCGGCGTCGGCTCGGGACGATGCTGTTCCTGCTGCAGCGGCCCCGGCGGGATGTCCTTCGGGGGTGCGGTCGGCGCCTCCGGCACCGGCGCCAGTTCCACCATCACCGCTTCCACCGGCGTGTCACTGACCAGCAACGGGGTGCGCTGCTGCCACCACAGCGCGCCACCGATCAGCGCGCCGTGCACGGCCAACACGAGGACCAGGCTGCCCACCCAGCGCAGCGTCGCGGCTGTGTCGCGGCTCATTCGCGGCGCTGTTCCAGGCCGACCAGCGCGACCTTGCGATACCCGGCGGTGCGCAGGGTGTTCATCGCCTGCATCAGCTCGCCATAGGGCACCGCCTGATCGGCGCGCATGTAGATGCGCTGCTCGTGGTCACCGGCGGTCAGTCGCTCCAGTGCGGCTTTCAGGCCATCACGGCCGACCGGCATGTCGTTGACGCTCAGTGACAGATCGGCCTGTACCGAGAGGAACACCGGCTCGGCCTCGCGCGGCCGCGGCTGCGCGGTGCTGGCCGGCAGGTCCACCGGTGTGTCCACGGTGGCCAGCGGCGCGGCGACCATGAAGATGATCAGCAGCACCAACATCACATCGATGAAGGGCGTGACGTTGATCTCGTGGCTCTCCTGCAGCGCGTCGTCATCGTGCCGGGCGGTCTTGATCGCCATGATCGCCCCCTCAGCGCGCGTCGCGCGCGGCAGGCGCGCTGCCGAGCCGATCCAGATCGCGCGACACCAGTTGCTGTACACCCGCGGAGAGATCACCGAGCAGGCCGCGGATGCCGGCCAGCACGCGGGTGAAGTGGTTGTAGATCACCACCGCGGGAATCGCTGCGACCAGGCCCAGCGCCGTGGCGAGCAACGCCTCGGCAATGCCCGGCGCGACCACGGCCAGGTTGGTGGTGTTGGCGTGGGCGATGCCGATGAAACTGTTCATGATCCCCCACACCGTACCGAACAGGCCGACGAACGGGGCGATCGCACCAATGCTGGCCAGCAGGCCGACCCCGGTGCGCAGCTGCCGTGCATGCGCCAGTTCGATGCGCTCCAGCCGCGAGGCGACGCGCTCCTTGATCCCGGTCGGATCGGGCGCGTCCTGCGAGAGGCGCAGCTCGGTCCGGGCCGCATCGATCAGGTCATGCGCCGCGCCAGCGTCCAGCAGCGGGTGCGTCTGCGCCACCGGCAGATGCGCGGCCTGCAGCAGCAGCGCGCGGGCCTGCCGCAACCGCATACGCTGCCGGGCCAGCTCCCAGGTCTTGGCGACCAGCACCGTCCAGGTAGCGATCGAGGCGAGTGCCAGTCCGATCATCACGGTCTGCACCACGCCGTCGGCGGCCTGGTACATGCCCCAGGGGGTCAGGTCATGCGGCAGTGCCGCCACGGCGGCAGGAACATCGATCGGCAGGGTCATGGGCGGGGTCGTCTGTCAGGAGCATCGCGGCGCCGCGCAGGGCCGGAGGCAGGTAAAGGGCGGAGAAGCATCGAAAGTGAGGCAGTGGAACCAGGCGCCGTCAGGCAGCTCGTTCAGGGCTCGGACGGGCGATCCGGCGTGGCCAATGGCCGCGGTGCAGGCCGCGACAGTACATACGCGGCACTGGCGGCGAAGAACAGGCCGACGCCCAGCAACAGCGGCCAGGACGGATGCGCGCCCCAGCAGAACATGACGAAGCCGACTGCCATGCCGGCGCCGGCGAACGCCTTGCCCTTGCGGCTGATCGCGCCCTGCTCGCGCCACAGGCGCAGCGGTGGACCATAACGGGGATGCTCGAGCAGCCGACGTTCGAACTTCGGCGAGCTGCGGGCGAAGCAGCCGACGGCCAGGATCAGGAAAATCGTGGTCGGCATCACCGGCAGCAGCGCGCCGATGACGCCCAGCGCCACCATGATCCAGCCCAGGCCGAACCAGAGCCAGCGCATCACGGATGGCCGTGGAGGCCCGGCACGGCGGGGCCGGGGCAAGCAACGGTCATGCAAACTCCTCTTCAACGTGGCCGTGCACGCTGCGGAAGGCAGTATCGGCCGCATCGATCACCTGCTGCTCCTGTGCCTCGGTGAGCGCAACGCCATCGAGTGCCGCGGTGAACTCGCGCCAATGCCGCGCGGCACCATCGGGGTGGGCCGCCAGGTGGCGGGCACCGAAGTTGCTGTCCAGGCCCAGCCGGGCCGCCATCTTGTACAGCACGGTACCGCCCAGGTTGGAGCCTTCGGCCACGTACAGCCAGCCGAGTGCGGCCGGCAGTGGCAGGTCGCCATCCAGGGGCGTGGAGCCCTGCGGCAGGGTCTGCTCCAGGTCGGCCAGGTCGCGCGCGATCAGCGGCAGCCGGCGGCGTTCCCCCAGGTCGGGCAGCACTGCATCCAGCGCGGGGTTGCCGTACAGCGCGTCGATATCGCGGTGGAAGCGGTACTGCACGCGCAGGAAACGGGCGAACAGGTCGCGGCTGGCGAAGATGTCGCCGGCCATGATGCGTTTGTCCAGCGCGCCGTGGCTGTCGCGGGTGGCGATCTTGAGGCGTTGGCTGCGGGTGGCTTGGGGAGTATCGATGACGATCATGGCAATGCTTGGATGGGGGAGTGGGACACGGTTCTCTGTTGAAGACGTCTGTCACGGCTGCAACCCCAAGCCCATTGTCGCGCGGGGAGCGTTGCGTCCGTCACATGCCACCGTCACGGCCTTGCCCCGATAATACGGGCCACGCCCTGCCACTGGAATGACACGATGATCACCACCGAACCACGCATGACCAATCTGTTCCTGCAGCTCGGGCTGGACGCCAGCGAGGAGGCGATCGCCGCCTTCATCCGCGACCACCAGCTGTCCAACGATATCCGCCAGATCGAAGCGCCGTACTGGAATGACGGGCAGCGCCAGTTCCTGACCGAGCAGCTGCGCTCGGATGCGGAGTGGGCGATTGTGGTCGATGAGCTCAGCGAAGCCCTGCACGCCGATGCGACCGCGCAGGCCAACGCCGGCTGAGCGTACGTGGGAATCTGATGCCGGCCGGCGCCGCATGGGCAGGCCGGATGCACGCAGGGGCCGGCAATGCCGGCCCCTGCGTGCCTGGGCATCAGTAGCGGTAGGTCAGCGCCAGCCGCACGGTCCGGCCCGGTGCGGGCATCACGCCCAGCGCCAAGGGATCGAGGTAGTAGCGATCGGTCAGGTTGTCCACGTTGAGATCCACCGCGAACTGTTCGCTGGCCTGCCAACTGGCGAACAGGTCCACGATGGTCGCCGGGCGGTACAGCTGCTGGATCGCCGACAGGCCGACGTTCCATTCCTTGTCCAGCGTGCTGGTCGGGCCGGCGTTGTGGATCACCCGGGTACCGACGCTCAGGCGCTGCTCGAACAGACGCGAGCCCAGGGTCAGGTTGACGTTGTAGCGCGGCGGGTTCTGGGTGTTGCTGTAGGACCCTTCGAAGCCCCCATCCACGCAGTCCGGCGTGTTCTTCAGCTCTTCGATCTTCCGCTGGATACCGTAGACGCGGCGCTCGGCGGCGATGTCCGGCGCGCAGGTCTTGGCCTGGATGTAGTAATGGGCGGACAGATCGGCGAACAGGGTGCCGCTGTCATAGCTGGACTGGAACTCCACGCCGGAGACCTTGAAGCGGTCCACGTTGCGGATCAGGCCGGCCGACAGGGTGCGGTAGTCGCGCGTGATCAGGTCATCGATGCGGGTGTTGAAGTAGGCCAGCTTGAATCCGGCCTGGTCGCCGTCGGTGAACAGGCCGTGGCGTACCGTGCTCGCCCCGACTTCCCAGGTCCCTGCCCGCTCCGGCTTGAGCTCACCGGTCGGCTTGGCCGCGGTGAACAGGCCCAGGGTGGTTTCGAACAGACTCGGCAGCTTCACGCCTTCGGCATACTTGACGTAGACCATCGTGTCTTCGTCGAAGCGGTAGGCAACGCTGGCGCTGGGCATGAACGCGCTGTCGCGGCGCCGGATCGGCTGCGACCAGGTCCAGCTGACCGGCACGCTCAGGTCCTCGGCGTCATCAGCGTCGTAGAAGTTCCAGCCGGTGATGTCGCCCACCGTGCCTTTCTCGTAAGGCGACGCCAGCAGCGAGGCCTCGGTGAACTGGGCATTGGCGTCCGGGTACCAGTTCAGCATGGCGATGCGCTTGGCGCGCCATGCCGGCAGATTCGGGTTGCCATCGAGCAGCTGCGTGTAGCGGTACTGGCCGATCACGGCATAGGTGTCCGGCGTGGCCAGGCGATTGCGGTCATGCACGTTGACGCGGTTGTAGCGGCCACCGACCACCACTTCCCAATGCTCGTCCGGCTGCCATTTGACCGAGGCCACCGCGCTGTATTCCTTGCGTTCGGCGTTGCGCAGGAAGCGGTTGTTGACCAGGTCATCGTGCATGACCGGCGAGTGCGGTCCGGGCCCGACGTCCTCGTCGCTGAAGGACAGCCCGTAGTCCAGCGTGAACAGCCCGGCCCTGCCGTCCAGATGCGTGGTGTTGCCCACGTCGAAACCGAGCCGGGTCTGGGTCAGCTCATTGCGATAGGCATCCTTGTAGCCCGGATCGGTGTTGAACGAGGGGCCGTCGTACCACTCGGTGCGGCGATCGAAGTACCACGGGGTGATGCCGGTCAGGCCGTTGTACATCAGGCTGTCGGCGTCGGTGTACCAGAGGTTGGCCTTCAGATCGATCCGCTCGCTGTCCGGATTGAAGCGGTAGCGCAGGTTGTAGGCATCCATGTCGACATGGCCCGGATCCCACTGCGGCACGCGGTCGCGATCCACGCGGATGATCTGCGAGGCCATGATCTCGCCGGCAGTGCCCTCGTAACGGCGATAGCCCGCTTCCAGCGTCTGGTCATCGTCGATGCGCCAGGTACCCTTGAGCAGGAACGATTCCGAGCGCGAGGACGTGTTGAACACTTCGGTGTCCGGCGGATTCAACGGCGCCAGCGTGCGCCGGGTCTGTGGAAAATCGTCATAGCCATGCTTGCCCGAGAAGTAGTTGCCGTTCTCGCGCCATGCGTATGCGGCGACCAGGTCGAAACGGTCCCAATGCTTGGCGGTGGCGATGTTGAAGAACTGGCTGCCCAGCGCACTGCGGTCGGTGCGCGGTGCGGCGTCGTAGGCAGGCACGTTGTTGGCGCTGGCGTTGGCCATGCCGGTGCGCACGCGCAGCCCGGCGTCGCGGCCATCGCGCAGCACGTCCTCGATCTTCAGCGTCTCCATCTCGACCACGCCACCGATGCCGCCGGAAGCGTTGACGCCCAGGCTCGGGCCCTTGGTGATGGTGATGTTGGAGATCAGGTCTGGATCGAGATAGGTGCGTTGCGACTGGCCGGCGTAGCCGCGGTAGGTATCCATGGTCGACTGCCCGCCGTCGATGATCACCGGAATGCGGCTCTGGCCCTGGATGCCACGGATGTTCACGTCCAGCGCGTTGGCGGTACGCGGATCGCCTGCCGTGACACCGGCCACGCCCTTGACGATGTCCGCGGTGGAGGTGCCACGGAACCGTTCGATGGTGGCGCGGGCGATGTAGGCGCTGGAACCGGCCGTGCGGTACACGTCCAGCGCGCGCTCGGCGTCACTGCCGCCTTCGATGCGATCACCGGCCACGCTCAGCGCGTCGGTGACGATCAGGCCGTCGTCGCTGGCCGCCATCGCAGCGCGCTCCAGCGTCACCGCCGCCGGTCCGACCTGGCGCATGCTCAGCCCACTGCCCTGCAGCAGGCGCAGCAAGGCCGCCTGTGCGTCCATCTGCCCGGCCACCGCCGTGGAGGTCACGCCCTCGGCCAGTGCCGACGGATACGCGACCTGTACCCCGGACTGCCGCATGTAGGTGCGCAGCGCATCGGACAACGGCTGGGCAGGAATATCGAAACGCAAGGTTGCCGCAGTGGACGCCGGGCTGGACTGGGCCAGCACCGGCAATGCCGGCGCGGCGGCCAGGCCGGCGGTGAGCAGGGCGATGCAGAGACGTGACGGGCGCGGGCGATGGCCCGCGCGGGTGGGAGTACGCATGGAAGAACCTGTCGAAAGATCAGTGCCGCAGAGGCGGGTCATCCGCACGAAGTGCGGATGCAGCGGACGTACGTGGCGGCGGCGGGTACGTTATGCCGGATAAGACGAATGAACAGGGCGCGCCCCCAAGACCAATGCGGGTCCTGGCCTGCAGACCCAAGCCGGCAGCCACTGCGGCGCTACTGCGGCGTGGGCTTGGCCGGCGCGACGATCGCCACGCCCATCGGCAACCGGGTCACGCTGAGTCCGGCGCTGACCGCCAACGCATCCAGGGCCTGCTCCGGCCGGTCGATGCGGAAGGCCGCGTTGATCGCGGGCAACGCTGACAGATCCCCGCGCACGAAGGTCGCGCCGGCCCGGTAACGGGCGATGCGCCGGATCGCATCCTCGACGCCGGTCGCGTCGAGCAGCAGCTCGCCCTGCCGCCACGCGGCGATCCGATCCAGCGCGACGTCTTGCTGCCGCGTGACCCGTCCGCCTGGTGCGAAGCGCGCCCGCTGGCCCGCGTCCAGGTAAGTCCAGCCGCCGCGATCGGCCGCCGCGACCCGGACCCGGCCCTGTTCGACCGTGGTATCCACGTGGTCATCCTCGCGCGCGACCGCGAACGCCGTGGAAATATCCTCGATCACACCGCCCTGCGCGTCGACCTGGAACGGACGCGCGGGATCGGAGGTCACGTGGAACCAGGCTTGTCCGCGCAGCAGCGCGATGCGGCGCACGTGTCCGTCATAGCGGACCGCGATGGCGCTGTCGGCATCCAGCACGGCGCGGCTGCCATCGGGCAGCGCCACGGACTGGATGACGGTCCCGCTGCGATGATCGGCCTGCAGCCGCAGCCATGCTTCCGGTGCCACCCAGGCCAGTGCCAGCAGGGCGGCCGTCGCCATCCCGACGGCGGGCCAGCGCGCGCGCCGTTGCCGTGCAGCTGCAGCCGCCGGCGCCGGGCGCGGCCCGAGGCTGCGCCAGAGTTGGCGTTCGTATTCGAAGGTGCGGCGGTTCTCCGGCTCGGCCAGCCACTGCTCGAACGCCTGCATCTGCACCGGCTCCACCGCACCGGATGCCAGCCAGGCAATCCAGACACGGGCCTGGACGGCAACAGGGTCGGAGGGCGGCAAGGGTCGGGACATCTGAGGCGTTTCGTGCGGGCTCATGGCTGGCGATGGGTGCGCAGTCACGCGCGGACGAAGAAGATGCCGGAAGGGACGGCATTATGATCAAGACGAACGGGAAACGGGCTTCCCCAAGCCCGGATGCGTACCGCTCAGCGTCCGCTGCGCGCCCAGGCCAGTCGCTGCAAGGCGCTGCGCACGTGGTTTTCGACGGTCGTCACCGACACGCCCTGGCATCGGGCGACCTCGACCTGGGTCATGCCCTGCAGGCGGTTCAGGCGGAAGATCGTGCGGGTCGGCTCCGGCAGATGCTCGGCAGCCTCGAGCACACGCTGCAGTTCGTCCTGCGCCATCGCCTGTTCTTCCGTGGAGAGCACCTCGTCCGGCCCCCACAGGTAATGCTCGGCCAACAGGCGCGTGCGCCGGGTGCGTTCACGGCCGTGGTCGGTGGCGAGGTTCGCCGCCAACCGATACAGGTAGGCCCGGGGATTGCTGATCGGCGCGCCACTGTCGACGCCGCGCGCCTTGAACCAGATCGACTGGATCACATCCTCCGCGCCGCCATCGCTGCCCAGAATGCGCTGCACCAGGCGCAACAGCGCCGGGCGTTCACGGATCAACAGCTCGGTAAGGGTGGTGGCGTTGGAAGACATGGGCCGGTTGCACGAAGCGGGACCGCAGGGACGCGGCAACCCGTAAGGCGCGGCATGCTACTCCGCAAATGAGAATCAGTCACGTTTGCCTGACGGGCTGCGGTTGCCCTACAGGCAGCCCATCAGCCCGTCGTAGAGGCTGGTGGAAGTACCGGGCAACCAGGCGTGCAGCGCCTCACCCTGCTCCAGGGTCTGCAGCAAGACAGGCAGCGGCGTGCCGGGGGCCAGCGGTGCGCCGCAGGCCCAGGTCCGGGCATCGACCACGATGTGGCCCTGAGCGGGATCCACCTGCGCAATGCTGCCGGTGAAGGTCCACACGCACTCCTCCACCCGGCCGCTGGCCGCCTCGACCGAGCAGCGGAAACGCAACGCCTGCAGGTTGTGATAATCGCCTTCGCAGAAGGTATCGCCGCAGATGTCATCGAAGCCACGGACCAGGCGCGCTTCCACTGCCAGGAAGCGCTCCCAGCCGGCGGCCTGGGTCGGGTAGGTCCGCGCATCGACGAACGTCGCTGCGGCGCGGCCATCCAGTGGGACGCTGCAGGCCGCCAGCATCACCAGAACGCTCGAGTAGATCGGTTTCATGGGTGTCTCCTGTAGGGTGTTGGAAGAGGCGTACTCAGTTGAGGCAATCAAACAGCGCGTCGTGGATGGAGTGATTGGAGCCCGGCAGCGGCAGGACCAACGCGTCACGTCGCTCGAGCGCGGCATGCAGGGCCTCCACGTGGGTCTGCGGTCCCAGCGGCGCCTCGCAGGCCCAGGTACGGCTGTCCGGGACCACGCTGCCGGTGGTTCCGTCCACCTCGAGATTGCCGGCCCCGATCACCAGCGCGCAGGCCTCGACGTTTCCGCTGGCCGCCTCCACGGAACACCGGACCTGCAGCAGGATGTGGTTGGCGTACGCGCCCTGGCAGTAGCTGGCGCCGCACAACGTGTGGAACTCCCGGATCAGGTGATCCTGCAGCGTGTAGAAGCGATCCCAGTTGGCCTCGGTGTAGGGGAAGTCGACCAGATCCACATAGGGACCGGTCTGGGCGCGGGTCTCGCCGACCACGGCCAGCGTGGACAAGGAAAGGGCCATCGACAGGCAGGTCATTCGATTCATCAGGGTCATCACCAGGCTCCAAGCGGGTTCATGGCCATGGTCGACCGCCCGGCCAGGCACAACCATCGGGGGTCTGCCCGGGATGGGGTCAGGATGAGTGGTGCCGTGCCGTGGTGGTTTGCCCAGCGTTCCCGGCCGGAGGATGGGCCGGCCGGCGACGCGGCCGCTGCACGTTGGGCGGCAAAGGCATAAAATGGCGGACTTTGCGCCCTACCCCCTCTCAGCTGGAGCACACTCATGGGTCTGGAACTCGTTTCGCCGGGCAAGAACCCGCCGGAAGAAATCAACGTCATCATCGAGATCCCGAAGGATTCCGAGCCGGTGAAGTACGAAGTGGACAAGGAAACCGGCGCGATCTTCGTCGACCGCATCCTGTCCACCCCGATGCGCTACCCGTGCAACTACGGCTACGTGCCGAGCACCCTGTGCGGCGACGGCGATCCGGCCGACGTGCTGGTGGTGCTGCCGCTGCCGCTGGTTCCCGGCTCGGTGGTGCGTTGCCGTCCGGTCGGCGTGCTCAAGATGAGCGATGAGGCCGGCAGCGACGAGAAGATCCTGGCGGTGCCGATCTCCAAGGTGTTCAGTGGCTATGCCCACGTCGAAGACATCGAGCAGGTGTCCAGCCACTGGCTGGAGCGCATCGGCCACTTCTTCGAGCATTACAAGGACCTGGAAAAGGGCAAGTGGGTCAAGCTCGATGGCTGGGGCGGCGCCGCCGAAGCCAAGAAGATCCTGGTCGAAGCCCACCAGCGCTACCTCGGCAACATCGCCTGAGACTGACCTGCACCGCTCCGGCATCCGCTGCCGGAGCGATGTGCATCACGTTTTTTCAATGCGGCACATCACTATTCGTGCCGGATTGGGTACATTGCGTCTCTTCACACCGTCCACGGTGCGTTTCACCGTGGTCAGCCAGGGGACCGTGTCGTGCGCATTCTGCTTGTTGGGGACGAAGCCAGCCTGTCGGCTGAGCTGTTGGAATTCATTGCCGATCTTGGGGAAGAGTGGCAACCACTGACCGCCATCGATGGCCAGAGCGCCATGGGCATCGTCGCCGGCTCGCCGGTGGATGCCGTGATCGTGTGCCCGCAGTTGCCCGATCTCAACGCCACCACGCTGCTCGGCCAGATCCGCACACTGCGTCCTGAAACCATCCGCATCGCGCTGGTGGATGCCGAACACGGCAACCGTCCGCCGCCGGCGCGCCTGATCGGCGTTGCCCACCGCTTCCTGCCGATGCCGCTGGCCCCGGAGGTGCTGCTGGAAGCCCTGACCAGCCTGGAAGAGTTGCGCGAACTGCTCGACAGCGCGCGCCTGCGCAGCGCCATCGGCCGGATCGAGAAGCTGCCCTCGCCGCCGCATCTGTACCTGACGCTCACCCAGGCGCTGGAACACGACGACGACACCAACACCGCCGATGTGGCCAAGCTGGTCGCTGCCGACCCGGCCATCGCGGCCAAGGTGCTGCAACTGTCCAATTCGGCGTTCTTCAACAATGGCCGGATCATTTCCGACCTGCGCACCGCCGTGACCCGGCTGGGGCTGTCGACCCTGCGCGACCTGGTCCTGGCCAGCGAAGTGTTCTCCGCACAGCCGCTGTCCGGCGCCGAGCGCAACTCGCTGCAGCAGCGCGCGCTGTTGGCGTCACGCCTGGCCGCCAAGCTGCTGCCCGACTCCAGCGCCGAACTGGGCGCCACCGCTGCCCTGCTGGCCGATATCGGCCTGCTGCTGCCGGGCGTGCGCAACGAGCGCACGCCGGAGGATGCCGGCGACGATCGCCCCGGCCATGCCGAGGCAGGTGCCTATCTGCTGGGCCTGTGGGGCCTGCCGATGCCGATCATCGAAGCCGTGGCCTTCCACCTGCAGCCACAGAAGTCCAATACGCGCAGCTTCTGGGTGACCGGTGCGGTCCACGTGGCGCTGGCGCTGATCAATGGCGATCCGGTCGACGAGGAGTATCTGCAGCGTGCCGGCGTGCTCAACAAGCTGCCGCAGTGGCGCGAGCATGCCAATGCGCTGATGGGACTGGTCGCCAGCGACGCCTGAGCTCGACCGGCCAGGGGAACCACTCCGCAGATGGCGCGTCATGATGACGCGCCATCGTCGTTTCAGCGTTGCGGACAGGCGTCCAGCACGCAGTTGCGCCACATCACTTCGCAGGCGGCAGGCAGCTCGCCTGCGTTGATGCATTCGATGCGCAGTTGTTCGCAGTACCTGCCGCCTTTGCAGATGATCAGGCCGGCCGACGCACTACCGGCAACGGCCAGGGTGCCGAGGAGAACCGCAGAGAGCTTCTGGGCGAACGTCATTTTCATATCGTTCTCTCACATCGTCCGTCATTGGACTGATTGACGGCATCAACCCGGAATCCGGGTAGAACGTGATGCCGATCACCATCGGCGCAAACTCAGAATTCCCTTACCCCTAAACGGAAAGAGGGCGGACCTTGCGGTCCGCCCTCCTTTTTTTACGCCACTGCTTCGATGGATCAGAAGCGCTGGGTGTACTTCATGTACAGGAAGCGACCGATATCGAAGCCGCCGTAGTAGGCGAAGCTCGAGTTCGGTGCCGAGTACATCAGCGGACCCTTGTGGTCGAACACGTTGTTGGCGCCCACTGCGATGGTGGCGTCCCACGGTGCCTGCCAGCTGACCTGCAGGTCATGGAAGGTGTTGGAGCCGGTCTTGCGCAGCGGAGCGGCTTCACCGTTGGCGAAGCGATCCGGATCGGTGCAGCCGATCGAGATGCACGACTCGCTCAGGCCCGAGTAGTAACGCGCGGTGTAGTTGACACCGAAGTCACCCATCGCCCAGTTGACGCCCAGGTTCGAACGCACGCGGAACAGCGTGGTGTCGCCCGACTGGCCAACCATGCCGATCATGATCGGGTCGCCGTTGCTGTTTTCACCGGCTTCGTCGTACTTGGACAGGTAGCTGGTCTGCCAATCGATGCTGAACTGGCCGATGGCCAGTTCCGGCAGGCGGTACTTGACGCCCAGGTCGTAACCTTCGGTGACCATCTTGCCGAGGTTGGCGGTGCCGTAGGTCAGCGCGCTGACGTGGCCATCCGCAGCGCGGACAACGCCTTCGCAACGGGCCGAGTTACCCAGCACGTAGCAATCACGGAGGATGCGGTCGACGCTGTCCTCGATGATCATGTCGTTGATCTCGTAGCGGTACCAATCCAGCGAGAGGTCCAGGCCCTGCACCCAACGCGGGCTCCAGACCAGACCGACGGTCTTGCTCTTGGAGGTTTCCGGCTTCAGGTTCGGGTTGGCGCCGGAGATGAACTGGTCACCCGACTGGCACGGCAGGGTCGAGCAGACCTTGTTGCCCTGGCCGATCTGCACGTAGTCGGCCGGAACGCCTGCGGCCGAGCACGGGCCGTTGCCGGCAACGCTGCCCGGTGCGGTGACGCCGCACGGATCGATGTACGACTCGAAGCTCGAGCTCAGGCCACCGTACAGGTCGCTGATGGTCGGGGCGCGGAAGCCCTCGGCATAGGTGCCGCGGACCAGCAGCTCGTCCATCGGACGCCAGGTCAGGCCGAACTTGCTGTTGGTGGTGCCACCGAAGTTGCTGTAGTCCGAATAACGGCTGGCAACGTTGAAGGTCAGTTCCTTGGCGAACGCCATGTCGGCCAGGATCGGCACGTTCAGTTCGAGGTAGACCTCGTTCAGATCGTACTCACCCTGGGTCGGCTTCTGGCCCAGGCCGGTGGAACGGCCCGACTGCGCGAAGGCGTCCGGCACGTAGTTGCCTTCTTCCTTGCGGTGTTCAACGCCCATGGCGAAGCCCAGGTCACCGGCCGGCAGGGTCACGATGGAACCGGCCAGGTTGGCGGTGAAGCTGGTGGTCTTGGTCACGCCGCGGGTGGTGAAGGTCGGGAACAGGAAGTCCTGCAGTTCCTGGTCAGCCAGCGAACCCTGGCCCGAGACGCCGTACGGCAGCAGCGGGTTCCACGGACGGCAATCGCCCAGGATCGGGTTGGCGGCGGTGCCGCAACGGGCAACGCCACCGGCGTCGATGAACGACGGGCCGAGGGCCTGCTGCGAAGCGATCAGGCTCATGTCGCCGCGCTGGGTCTTGATCGACTCATTGCGGTTCCACAGGGCGCCGACGTCCCAGTCGAAGGTCTTGCCGGCCAGCTCGAAGAAGCCGCTGACGGTCGGTGCGAAGCGCAGGGTCTTCAGCTGGCTGTCGGTGGTACGCGGCACTTCCCACAGGCGACGGCGGAAGCTGACGTCCTGGCTCAGCGGGTTGAACGCGCTGGAACCGGACAGCGGGGTGTTGATGTTCGATGCAGCGGACTGGTACGGGTAGCCGGCAATCTGCTGGAACGTCTGACGCTCGTTGTAGAGCAGGTCGGTGTTCAGGCTGATGGAGTCGGTGAAGTCGTAGGTGCCGTTGATGTACACCGACTTGCG
Source organism: Stenotrophomonas sp. GW821-FHT01H02A (assembly GCF_059422145.1). Classification (NCBI taxonomy): domain Bacteria; kingdom Pseudomonadati; phylum Pseudomonadota; class Gammaproteobacteria; order Lysobacterales; family Lysobacteraceae; genus Stenotrophomonas; species Stenotrophomonas sp. GW821-FHT01H02A. The sequence continues at coordinate 9,328 of NZ_JBWKWI010000010.1, read as the reverse complement.
CTTGACGCCGGTCAGCAGGGTCATCTGCTCATTGGCGTTGGCGAATTCGTCGGCGGTCAGCTCGTGGTAATCGGCTGCGTTCTTCGGGTCGCCGCCCGGGTTCAGGGTCTGCCACACGGCAGTGCCCTTGGTGCAGTCGTTCAGGGTCGGGTTGCACCAGCTGCCGTTCTGGCTGATCGGGCTCCAGTCGTCGCTGGTCGAGTTCGGACCCAGCGAGCCGTCACGGCTGTACCAGCGGTCCTTGGCCCACACCGGATCCTGCTTGGAGTATTCAGCCGACAGGGTCAGGCTGCCGCGCTCGCCCTTGGCACCCAGGGTCATCGAGTACTGCTGCTCGTCACCGTCGCCGTTGCCGTACTGGCCAACGCGGACGCTGGCTTCGCCGCCGTCGATGTTCTTGCGGGTGATCACGTTGACCACGCCGGCGATGGCGTCCGAACCGTAGATCGAGGACGCGCCGTCCTTCAGGATCTCGATGCGCTCGACGGCCGACATCGGGATCTGGCTCAGATCCTGCAGGCCGGAGGTGGATGCGCCGAGGCGCTTGCCGTTCATCAGCACCAGGGTGCGCTGGGCGCCCAGGTTACGGATGTCGACGTAGTAGCCGCCCACGTTCTCGCCCGATGCCAGCGACTCCGAACGCGAGATGGCCGGCGAGCCGGCCGAGGTCAGGTTGTTCAGCACGTCTGCGACGTTCGAGAAACCCTGCTTTTCCAGGGCTTCACGCGTCATCGTCAGGATCGGCTGCTGGGTCTCCATGTTGGCGCCGCGGATGCGCGAGCCGGTGACCGAGATGCGATCCAGGTCAGTGGTGCCGGCAGCAGCTTCCTGCGCCGAGGCGAAGGTCGGCGTCAGCGCAAGCGCAATGCCGGCGGGCAGAAGGCCCAGCCGCACTGCAGGAGTACGAAAATTCATTTATCTCTCCGAGGTACGTTAGTAGCGTGTTAAACCGCCTCGGAAAGTTACGATTGCGTTGCAGTTAATTATTTGCGTGATGCAACCGAAGACTTTGCCGATTCTGGCGACAGGTTCGCACCCGCCTCACGGTAGCGTGACGCAGACAACCCGAAACGGGCCCGAAACGCCCGCGCGAAGCTGCAGCAGTTGTCAAACCCGCTGGCAGCCGCCACCTCGCCCACCATCATGTCGGTATCACGCAGCAGATCGGCCGCGCGCTCCAGCCGCAGCCGCGCGGAGAGCGACTGCGGACTCTCTGCATACAGGCTCTGGAACGTCTTGGACAGATACCAGCTGGAGAAGTTGGTGAGCTCGGCCAGCTCACCGATGCGCACCACGCGGTGGCTGTTGCCTTCCAGATAGAGACGCGCGCGCTGCATGCGACCGAACACCTGGCGCTTGCGGCTGCGCGAACGGCCCGGGCAACGCTGTACGCCGGTGGCCATGCCCTGCTGCAGGGCAGCCAGATGCAGCAGCGCCGGACGCAGGCCCTGCATCGGCCGGTCGCTGGTCAGCGCATCGCGCCACAGGCGCATCGCAACCCGCATCTCGCCGCGCGTCATCGTGCCGCGGCCGGCATACAGGTTGCAGTCGGCCAGTTCGCCAAGCGCGCGCAGCGCATCCGGCGACAGGCTCAAGCCGATGCACAGCCCATCGCGCCCGGCCTGGACCATCGGCTTGGAATCTTTCTCGAAGGCGATCCACTCACGCTGGCGCAGACGGAACTTGCCCTCCTTGGATTCCACCCAGGCACTGCCACGCACCTGCATCCAGACCGTGAACGTGGTGCCGGCGGTCTGCAGGCTGCCGAGCCGGGCAACGCCCAGGCAGTTGGGCAGCGCACCGTCGTCGATGGCCTTGTCCAGGGAAAGAGATTGACCGCGATCGGCCAGGGAGAGCTGACGCATGACTGCACCGTGTGTTTGCCTTTGCTGGCGTGCAGTTTTGCCAAATCAGGTCACTGCTCTCAGGACGTCTGGGCGAGATTGATCCGAATTCGCCACGAGAACCTCACGAAGAACTTACGAAGGATCTTTTCCCTTCATAAACAGCAGGTTGGAGAAGGCCGGGAAGAACGGGGCGGTCGGTTGGGGCAGGCTCATGAGGCCGATGTCGGACCCATCGGCCACCGCCAGCGCTACATACACGGCACGTCCGTCCGGACTTGCGCTGAATCCATTGCCGGTACCCAGGCGATCGGCATCGAGACAGTAGGTGTTGTCAGCGGACCTGGCACTGAGGCGGGCGAACACCGTCGCGCAGTCGGCACGATTGGCCAGGTAATCGATCTGCCCGTCGCCGGACACGGCCCATGCGCGGTAGCGCCACCGCGACGGCTGATCGCCCCGCACCTGGCGGACGCTCTGCGGGGTGAGCATGGCATCGGCCGACCACAGGCCACTGGCCGACAAGCGGGTGAACAGCACACGCTGGCCGGCCACGTCATACCGGGCCTGGGATACGCCATCGATGCTGCCCAGCAGGCGCCAGGGCGAGACACTGCGATCGAACAGCGACAACCGCATGCGCTCATCCGGGTCCCGCTCGACCACCAGCAGGTGTTCCGGCTGCTGCCCGTACAGGGCCTGCAGCGGCTGCGCCACCGGCACTGTCAGGCGCACCGTCTGTTCGTCCCGCGGCGACACTTCGAAGATCGCCGGATTGGCATGCTCATCCCGCCCGAGTACCAGCAGATGGCGACCGTCGTGCGACCAGTCTGGAATCTGGCGGGTTTCCGGGCGCAGGCCTTCGATCGGCCGCAGCGATTCAGGACGCTGCAGGTCGGCCCACCACAGCGCATAGCTGCCGGAACGATTGGAGCTGAAAACCAGTTGGCGGCCGTCCGGCGCGATCACCGGCTGGGCATCGCGCCCGCCCGAGGCGAACAGCCGCTCGGGAGCACCGGGACCGTTGGGACCGATCGGTACCTTGAACAGGCCGAACTGGGCACGACGGTGCATGAAGGCCAGCATGTTGTTGCTGCGCGACAACGCGGGGGACTGGGCATCGTCGAGCCCGAGGTCGCGCAGCGTGCGCGTGCGGGTATCCAGTTCATACAGCCGCGCTTCGCTGTCCACGCGGCGGCCAAACACGATGTGGCGACTGTCGCTGCGCCAGGCCCAGCCGCGGATCTCGGCCGAATCGTTGGTCAGCTGTTCGGGCTTGCCCCCCTCGGCCGGGATGCGCCACAGATCACCGACCTGCGGGTTGCGCACGAACACGATCCAGCGCCCATCGGGCGAATAACGCGGTGCGTACTCGAAACTGTCCGGATCGATCTCGTAATCCAGCGCGGTCCAGCTGCCGCTGGCGATGGTCAGGGTACGGATGCCGCGGTGCGCATACTTGCCGGACAGGGAGCCGAACAGCAGGCCACGACCGTCCGGCGTCCAGTCGAAACTGAGCAGCTCGGTCCCATCGCAGCGGGTGACATGCCGGAGCGCCCCGCCGGTGGCGCTGGCGATGATGACTTCGCAGCTGCCGTCCGGGCCAAACCGGGCGAACGCGATGTCCCGCCCGTTGGGTGACCAGTTCGGGAACCGGTCCGAATACGTGGCGGGCGTCTCCATCAGCACGCGTGCGGGTGCGTTGCCGGACGTCTGCACTTTGATGACGCTGCCCTTGCGGGAAGGAACGTCGGCCTCGTAGGCGACCTGCGAGCCATCCGGCGACAGCGTGGGATACGTCTCGAACCCGGCCGTCGCGGTGATCAACCGATACGGGCGTTGCGGGCTGCCGATCACCCGCGTGCCGTCTTCGACCGCCGCGTCCAGTGCCGAGGCAGGCTGTTCGCGCTGGATCAGCAAGGCGGCCATGACCAGCAGGGCGATCAACATCGCCACGCCGATGGCCAGCAGGATGTAGCGCCGGGTGCGGCGCCACTGCCGCCGCAGCGGACTGTCCACGCGTTTGCGCGGGGGCGGCGTCACCGGCGGCAACACTGTGGCATCGTCCACCGGGTCGGGGGGTATGCCATCCAGCGCCGCCAGGCCGCGCACCTCCTCGACCACACTGACCGGGACCAGCAGGCGATAACCGGTCTTGGCAATGGTTTCGATATAGGCGGTACCAGCCTCTTCGTCGGTGGCGAAGGCCTTACGCAGCTGGGTGACGGCCTGGGTCAGGACATCGTTGGTGGGCAGCGTATCGGGCCACACCTCGGCGAACAGCTCATCACGCGTGACCACTGCGCCCGGGGAACGCATCAGTGCCTTGAGCACGCCCAGCGCCTTCGGCGTGAGCCGACGCGGACGACGCACGCCCACCACCATCACTTCCCGCGAGGAAAGAATGACGGTGCAATCGCCGATTCGAACTACATCGGCTGACGGTCGCTCACTGTCGTTGATGATCATTCCGGTGACACGAGTGAATGCAGGACTACTGGAACGCAGCATTCATCACAATCGACAACGACCGAACGAACCGCCAGATTCCGCACAAGGCATCAGCGCAAAGCGCAAAAACACTGAAGCGCGCGAATACTAGCCTATGTGGGTTAACCGCACCTGTGCGTGTGGCCAACATCAGGCTCTCTCTCGCCGACGAACTCACATAAATAGATTCAGCATTCGCGCCTTCGGGCGCGAATTTTTTATGTGGGATTCAGTTTTGTATACGACGAATCATCGTGAGCCCCACCAGCCGCGAGACCACGAGCGCTACGTACATCACGCCTGCGAACTGCTCCAGCATCACCAGGGCGCGTGCCTGCGCATGGATGGGCACCACATCGCTCAGTCCGACGCCGGACAGCAAGCTGAAGCTCAGATAAAGCAACTCCATCCACGTCCGCAGTTCGCTCTCGCTGGTCGCCACGAAACTGCCCGGGTACCACTGCTGGCAGACCGCGAACGCAAAGGCGAACGCCCAGGCCAGCAAGGTGAAGGTGGCCCCCGCCGCGAACAGTTCGTCGCGGGTGACCTTGTGGTCCTGCAGCATGTAAGCGATCAGGCTGCCGGCCGTATAGAAGTACAGCAGGCACTCCAGCAGCTGCGCGGTAGTGACCAGGGCGGGGCGCTCCAACAGGGCCCCTGAGACGGAGAACACCACCGAGGGGATCGCCAGCAGCAACGCCACCCACATCCCGAGCGGACTGCGCCGCACCACCCACAACGCCAGGCCGAGCACGGCGATCCCGAACGCGCCGAACAGCGCGCGGCTGGCACCGGCCTCGTCCATCGCCGGGTACAGCAGCACGCCGAGCAGCTGCACGGCCAGCAACCACGCCGAGGGATGCCGGCGCGCGATGGCCAGCCATTTGGTGCTGCGTGCTATCGCCATCATCTTCCCCCTGCCTGGTCGCGCCGAGCTTAGCCGGAATCATGCGCGCACTGGATGATGGCCGGGGCAGCGCGTACCGCCCCGGCCGGCACGTCACTCCTGGCGATAGACCTCGGCGCCGAGCTCACGGAACTGCACCGCCTTCTCGGCCATGCCGGCCTCCAGCGCCTGGTGCGCCTCCATGCCCTGCCCGGCCGCGTAGTCACGCACGTCCTGGGTGATCTTCATCGAACAGAAGTGCGGCCCGCACATCGAGCAGAAGTGCGCCAGCTTGTGCGCGTCCTTGGGGAGGGTCTCGTCGTGGAACTCCTTGGCCTTCTCCGGATCCAGCCCCAGGTGGAACTGGTCCTCCCAGCGGAACTCGAAGCGCGCCTTGCTCAGGGCGTTGTCGCGTACCTGCGCACCGGGGTGGCCCTTGGCCAGGTCCGAGGCGTGCGCGGCGATGCGGTAGGCCATGATGCCGTCGCGCACGTCCTGGCGGTTGGGCAGCCCCAGGTGCTCCTTCGGGGTGACATAGCAGAGCATCGCGGTGCCGTACCAGCCGATCATGGCCGCACCGATCGCGCTGGTGATGTGGTCGTAACCCGGCGCGATATCGGTGGTGAGCGGGCCCAGCGTATAGAACGGTGCTTCACCGCACTCGCGCAGCTGTTTGTCCATGTTCTCCTTGATCAGCTGCATCGGCACGTGGCCGGGGCCTTCGATCATGGTCTGCACATCGTGTTTCCACGCGATCCTGGTCAACTCGCCCAGCGTTTCCAGCTCACCGAACTGCGCGGCATCGTTGGCATCGGCGATGCACCCCGGGCGCAGGCCATCGCCCAGCGAGAAGGTGACGTCGTACGCCTTCATGATCTCGCAGATGTCCTCGAAGTGCGTGTAGAGGAAGTTCTCCTTGTGGTGCGCCAGGCACCACTTGGCCATGATCGAGCCACCGCGCGAGACGATGCCGGTCACGCGCTTGGCGGTCAGCGGCACGTAGCGCAGCAACACCCCGGCATGGATGGTGAAGTAGTCCACGCCCTGCTCGGCCTGCTCGATCAGGGTGTCGCGGAAGATCTCCCAGGTCAGCGCCTCGGCACGGCCATCGACTTTCTCCAGTGCCTGGTAGATCGGCACGGTGCCGATCGCCACCGGCGAGTTGCGCACGATCCACTCACGGGTTTCGTGGATGTGCTTGCCGGTGGACAGGTCCATCACGGTATCGCCGCCCCAGCGGATCGCCCACACCAGTTTTTCCACTTCTTCGGCGATGCCCGATGACACCGCGCTGTTGCCGATGTTGGCGTTGATCTTGGTGAGGAAGTTGCGGCCGATGATCATCGGCTCGCTTTCCGGGTGATTGATGTTGTTGGGCAGCACCGCACGCCCGCGCGCGATCTCGTCGCGGACGAACTCGGGCGTGATGACCGTCGGGATCGAGGCGCCGAACGATTCGCCGGGATGCTGCCTGAGCAATGTGGCGTCACGGATGGCCTCCAGGCGCTGGTTCTCGCGGATCGCCACGAACTCCATCTCGGGGGTGATGATGCCGCGGCGCGCGTAATGCATCTGGGTGACGTTGGCACCGGCCAACGCGCGCCGCGGCTGCAGCCGCGCCGGGAAACGCACGGCATCAAGCCGCGCATCGGTTTCGCGCGAACGGCCGAAAGCCGAGCTCAGGCCATCCAGCACTTCGGTGTCGCCGCGTTCGGCCACCCAGGCCGCACGCAGTGCGGGAAGACCGCGCGACAGATCGATGGCGACAGCGGGATCGGTATATGGACCGGACGTGTCGTAAACGGTGACCGGCGCATTCTCCTCGCCCCCGAACAGGGTGGGCGTGCGGGTCAGCGTGATCTCGCGCATCGGCACCTGCAGGTCGCTGCGCGAGCCCTGCACGTGGATCTTGTGCGAGCCGGGAATCGGCCGGGTGACGGAACTGGAGAGTTGCTGGGCCTGTTGCTGCAGGGCGGAGGGCTGTGCGTTCATCGAGGCATCGTCCTAGGTTCAATCCACGCACAGGGACTGTGCGGTGCTATGCGAGGGATTCGCATGGGAGGGACGAAACGGCGGCGCTCGACGGACGGATCACGGGCGGTTGACGGGCATGGGGACCCTGCACGCAATGCATCTGCAGATGCGAAGCTTCCCTACGCCGGTATCAACCGGATCAGGTTCGAAGGGACTGTCTCAACCTTGGCCACTGGGCCGCGGTACCCCCGCTTCGGGGCGAATTAGAGCACAAAGCGATGCAGCCGGGCGCACCGGGCGGATGTGGATCGCCTAGCGTGTGAACAAAGCACCGACGCCCGATGCACTACCATGCTGCAGCGCGGTATGCGGTGCGGTCAGGGGGGTGAAGCGCTGACCGGCCTCGACCGGCTTGTTCCGCCCCAGTCGCTGCCGCTGTGCCGCTGGAGATTGCAGCCTCGGCTCGCCCCTACTGATCGGAGACACGCCTGCATGGTGTTCCGCATTTCCATTGCACTGGTCGCACTGCTGGTGCTGATCGCCGGCCTCGCGCCGGGCCCCTTCAACGACGTGGTCCAGAGCGGCCTGTCCACCATCATCCGCAGCACCGGCTGGTTGTACCTGCTGGTGGTGTTCATCACCCTGTCATTCCTGATGTATCTGGCCTTCGGCCGCTTCGGCTCGCTGCGCATCGGCGGCGAAGATGCCGAACCGGATTTTTCCAACGCCAGTTGGATGTCGATGCTGTTCGCCGCCGGCATGGGCATCGGCCTGGTGTTCTGGGGCGCGGCCGAACCGATCTCGCACTTCGTGAAGCCTCCGGAGGGCTTGGCGCCGCAGAGCATGGAGGCGGCACGCGCATCGATGCGGTATGCGTTCTTCCACTGGGGCCTGCATCCCTGGGCGATCTATGCCCTGATCGGCCTGGCGATGGCGTGGTTCCAGTTCAACCGCAATGGCCGCGGACTGATCAGTGACCTGCTGCAGCCGCTGATCGGCGCGCACCATCGTGGCTGGATGGGCACGATCGTCAACGTGGCCGCGGTGGTGGCCACGGCCATCGGCGTCGCCACCACGCTGGGCTTCGGCACGATCCAGATCGCCGCCGGTCTTGAGCGGGTGTTCGGCCTGCGTGCCTCGGTGCCGGTGCAGCTGACCATCATCGCGGTGGCCTTCGTGCTGTACATGGCCTCCACCACCAGTGGCGTGCACCGCGGCATCAAGTGGCTGTCGAACTTCAACCTTGGCCTGGCCGCCCTGCTGCTCGCGCTGATCCTGGTGCTGGGGCCGACCGGCTTCATCTTCGATACGTTCACCACGACCATCGGTTCGTACCTCAATTCCCTGGTGACGATGAGCCTGCGCATGTCGCCGTTCTCGGGCAGCACCTGGGTGGCCGACTGGACGATCTTCTACTGGGCCTGGTGGATTGCGTGGGCGCCCTTCGTGGGCTCGTTCATCGCGCGGGTCTCGCGCGGGCGCAGCATCCGCGAGTTCGTGCTGGGCGTGGTGATCGCGCCGAGCGTGCTCGGCTTCCTGTGGTTCTCGGTGTTCGGCGGCACTGCGCTGTGGTCGCAGATCTTCGGCCACGTGGACCTGGCCCAGGCATTGGGCAATGGGTACGAGACGGTGTTGTTCACGATGTTCGACAGCCTGCCGATGCCGACGGTGTTGTCGGTGATCGCGCTGGTGCTGTTGATGATCTTCTTCGTGACCTCGGCCGATTCGGCGGTACTGGTGCTGGCGACGATGTCGACCGAGGAATCCGGCGATCCGCCGCTGGCGCGCCGGATGGTGTGGGGCGTGGCGATCGCGCTGATCGCGGGCGTGCTGTTGCTGGCCGGTGGGCTCACTGCGCTGCAGGGGATGATCACGATCGCGGCGTTGCCGTTTGCGCTGTTGATGTTGGCGGTGATGTGGTCGTTGTACCGGGTGCTGGACATGGAGCATGCGCTGCAGCGGCGCCGTGCGCAGCGTGCGCGGCGGTTGATGGATGAGTGGATCGAGCGGGAGATCGCGGCGCAGGAAGAGACGCGCGATGAGGCGGCTCGAGCGCCTTGAGCTAAACGCTTGGAGCGTCCCGCCTTCCGGGCTATCGGTGGGCGGGCCGGGGCGGGTGGGTTGGCGGGACACG